>NZ_CP107841.1:6880698-7526512 GCF_036346855.1 Streptomyces europaeiscabiei | reverse complement strand
ATCGGTACGGGTCCAGGTGGCGCCGCGGTCGTCGGAGCGGAGGATCGCGCCGTTGCCGGCCCAGGACTGGGCGTAGGTGCCGAGGGCCAGGTAGAGGCGGTTCGGGTGGGCGGGGTCGATGGCGATGGCTTCCACACCGAGGAGGTTCCAGTCGTCCCAGCCGAGGTGGTCGGTCAGCGGGGTCCAGCGGGCCTTGCGGTCGTCCCAGCGGTAGGCGCCGCCGATGTCGGTGCGGGCGTAGGCGAGGCCGCGTACCGCCGGGTGGAAGAGGACACCGGTGACGAAGCCGGTGCCGCCGATGACGGCGGTGCGCCAGCGGTACGTGTTGTCACCGGTGGCGGCGTCGGCTGCCGGGGCCTCGGCTGCGTGGGCCGGAGTTCCCAGCGCGGGGAGGCTGGCGAGTGCGGCGGCTGCTGTCCCGGCGAGTACGGTGCGGCGGCTCGGCTGTGGGGTGCGCATGACATACCTCGTTTTGCGGGGAGGGGTACGGGGTGGGCGCCTTGCGGCTCGGGGGGTTCGGTGCGTCGGCGGCTGCGGGTGGTGTGTGGTTGCTCGCGCAGTTCCCCGCGCCGCTCAAGGGCCTACGGCCCCTTCCGGGCCGAGAAGCAGGGGCGGAGCCTCGCTTTTTCAGGGGCGCGGGGAACTGCGCGACCAGCCACGAATCACCCGCAGCCGCCGACGAACCCCCACCCCGAGCTCATATGCGCCCCGGTCAGCCCTTGACCGCGCCGGTGAGCATGCCCTTCTTGAAGTGCTTCTGGACGAAGGGCGAGAGGACGGCGACGGGGAGCAGGGCCATGACCATGACCGCCATCTGGATGGCCAGCGGGGAGAGCTGGCCGGTGTTGATCTGGGCGGAGAGGCCGACCGGGCGTTCCTGTTTCTGGACGAGCTGGATCATGACGTTCTGCAGCGGCATCATGTCCTGGTCGGTGAGGTAGATGGAGGCGTTGAACCAGGCGCTCCAGTAGCCGACCGCGTAGAAGAGGGCGATGACCGCGAGGACGGCCCTCGACAGCGGCATCACGATCTTCCACAGGATGCGCCAGTCGCCGGCGCCGTCGATACGGGCGCTGTCGATGAGTTCCGGCGAGATGCCCATGAAGAACGAGCGCAGCACCAGGATGTTGAAGACGCTCACGGCGCTGGGCAGGATCAGCGCGAGGTAGGTGTCGGTGAGACCGAGGCCCTGGACCAGGAGATAGGTCGGGATGAGCCCCGCGCCGAAGAACATCGTGGCGAGCAGGGTCATCAGGATCCAGCGGTGGCCGAGCGAGCCGACGCGGGAGAGGCCGTAGGCGCACAGCACCGAGACGGCCATGCTGAACAGGGTGCCGACGAGCGTGACGCCCACGCTGACCAGGGCGGCCGTCTGGACCTGGCCACCGCCGAGGAGTTCCCGGTAGGCGATGAAGGTGATGCTCTTGGGGACGACGACCAGGCCGCCCGCCTCGTCGATGGTCTTCTTCGTCTGGAGGCTGGTGACGATGACGACCCACAGGGGGAAGAGGATCGCGAGGCAGGCGAAGCCAAGGACGATGCCCTTCCCCGCGAGTCCCGCCTTCGCGGGTTCCTCCTCCCAGGCGGGGCGGGGCGGCGCGGCCCAGCGGCTCGGCCTGCGTACCGTCGGCCGCTCGTTGGTGGGCTTGGCCGTCTCGGCCGCCTTGTCGACGAGTGCGCTCATTTTTTGTACACCCCCTGCTCGCCCATGAGGTGGGCGACCTTGTTGGCGGTCAGGACCAGTGCGAGGCCGACCACGCCCTTGATGAGTCCCGCGGCGGCGGCGTAGCTGAAGTCCTGGTTGCGGATGCCGTTCCACCACACATAGGTGTCGAGGACGTCGGAGGCGTCGACGCCCACCGCGGAGCGCTGCAGCAGCAGTTGCTCGAACCCGACGGTGAGGGCGTCACCGACGCGCAGCACCAGGAGCAGGGCGATCACCGGGCGCAGCGCGGGGAGGGTGACGTGCCACATGCGCCGCCAGCGGCCGGCGCCGTCCATGGCGGCGGCCTCGTAGAGGTCGGTGGAGACGGAGGAGAGCGCGGCGAGGAAGACGATGATGCCCCAGCCGGCGTCCTTCCAGATCATCTCGACCGTGACCAGGTACTTGAAGGTCTCCGGGTTGGTCATCAGGTCGAAGCCCTCGACGCCGTGCTGGCGAAGGGTCTGCGCGATGATGCCGGCGCCACCGAAGATCTGCATGAACACGGTGACGACGAGGACCCAGGAGAAGAAGTGCGGGAGGTACATCACCGCCTGGGCGACGGCCCGGATCCGGGGCCTGACCACGCTGTTGATGAGCAGCGCGAGCACGATCGGGACCGGGAAGAACAGCACGAGCTGGAGGAAGAACAGCACGAAGGTGTTCTGCACCGCGTGCCAGAAGGCCGAGTCCGCGAAGATCCGCTCGAACTGTTCGAGGCCGACCCAGGGGCTCTCCAGCATGGCGACGAAGCCGTTTTCGCTGAGATAGGGGTCGTAGTCCTGGAAGGCGACCACATTGCCGAGGATCGGTATGTAGTTGAAGACCAGGACGAGCAGGATCGCCGGCAGCGTCATCAGGATCAGTGTGCGGTCACGCCGGAATCTGAGCCTGAGGCTCAGTCTGCCGGTGCGCCGGTCGCCCCGGGGGCTGGACCCGGTGGTGCCGCCGGAGGCCACCGGGGGCTCCTCGGGGGTCTTCGCCTCGGCCCTGGGCCGGGGCACCGTGCTGTGGGACACGGCCTTCTCCTCGCCTCGACCCCGGGTCAGTTCGCCGAACCGGTGTCGTCGAGCAGCTTCTTGTACCAGTCGCGCAGGTCGTCGCCGCCCTTGCTCTTCCAGTCGGTCACCGCCTGCTGCATGTCGCTGATCTTCTTGCGGCCGCGCACGATGTCGTCCTCCAACTGCTCGAAGTTGTCGGCGAGGTTGGCCCAGCGGTTGGGTTCGGTGACGGTCAGCCCGAAGAAAGAGGTCTTCTTGGTGAAGGCACCCATGCGCTGCTGCCACTCGACGATGCCCTTGGTGACCTCGGGCAGATCGACGTAGGCGACGTACGGGGCTGGGTTGCCGGTGAGGTCGTAGGCGCTGTTGACCTCGTTGATGCCCTGGGTGGTCTTGACCGGCAGACCCTTCTTGGTCTCGTAGTCCGTGCCCTCGACGCCGTACGCGGTGAGCATGAACTCCTTGGTGCCGTAGGGCGCGGCGCAGTAGTTGCAGAGTGCGAGGAAGTCCTTGATCTGTTGTGCGCTCGCCTTCTTGCTGATGAAGGTGAAGATGCCGGCCGGCTGGTCCGCCCAGAGGGTGGGGTCGCCGCCGTCGGCGCCGAAGTAGTCGAACGCGGCCATCTCGAAGTCGGGGTTCTGGGTGCGCTGTTCGGCCGTCTTCCCCCACCAGTCGGAGATGTTCTGGCTGTAGACCAGCACCTCCCCGGCGGTGAACCGGTTGCCCGCGTTGCCTCCGGCCTTGACGTTGAGGGCGTCCGGGTGGACCACGCCCGCGGCGTAGAGCTTGCGCGTCCATTCCAGGGCTTCCAGGTACTCGTCGGTCTCGACGCGGTTGACGAGCTTGCCGTCGACCATGTTCCACCACAGCGCCTTGTCGCCACCGGGGAAGACGCCGTAGATGTGGAGCGCCGCCCACTTCATGTCGTCGCAGGCCCAGAGCTTGGACTTCGCGTCGGTGGCCTCCTTCGCCCAGGACAGGAACGCGTCCGGGCTCGTCGGAACGTCGTAGCCGTTCTTCTCGAAGAGGTCCTTGCGGTACATGGGCGCGATGCCCGTGACGTACGGGGCGGGCATGGGAATCGCGCGCAACTGCCCGCCGAAGATGCCGCGTTGCCAGGCCTCGGTGGGAACGGCCGCGAGGTTCGGGTACTCCTTGACCTTGTCGCCGGAGAGGTACGGGCCGAGGTCGGCGAACTTGGCGTTGATGGCGCTGGGTATCCGGCCCATCAGGTTCCAGGCGGGGACGACCACGACGTCGGGGATGTCGCTGGAGGCGAGGACCGCGCCGAGCTTCTGGTCGTAGGTGACGCCGTCCTGGTTCTGCCAGGTCACCTCGACGCCCGCGGCCTCGTTCATCGCCGTGTAGTACGGGTTGTCGCCCTTCGGCGGCGTCCCCCAGAACGGGGACATGACCTTCAGCTTGCCGCCGCTGCCCAGCTTCTTCGGGACCGAGGTCTTCAGGTCGGCCGTGGGGATCGCCTTGGTGAAGCCGGCGGGTGCGCCGTTCTTAGCCGGGATGTCGGGCGCCACGACGCTCGACGCGACGAACGTCGGAAGGATCTTCTGCGCGTCCTTGCCCGACGTCGTGCCCTCCTTGCGGCCTTCCTGCGAGCCGCCGCAGGCGGACAGCAGCGGCACACCCCCCGCCACTACGGCGGCGGCGACCGCCGTGGAGGCGAGGAAGCTTCTCCGGCTGGGCGCGGCGGAGGTGGCGGAGTTCGGCGTCATTGCGTCAACCCTTCATGGCGCACACCAGGACACCCGGCGGTGGCCGTCGGCTGCGGTGTCTTGAGTAGAACTGGCTGTGCTGAAGCGATGATCATCGGAGGGAGGTGAGCACGCGAAGCGTTTCCCTCCACAGTCGAAGCGCTTCGATGTTGCTGCGAGGTTAAGTGAACGACCGGGGGTGCACAAGGGTCGATTCCCAGATTCCTCGGAGGTGCGAACGACCGGAGCAACCCCTTCCGACCTTCGATATCCCGGCCTGAATGACGGTGGGGAAACGGATCTGTTGCGCCTTGGTCTCTTGACACCCACCCCACGGTCGAATGAGCATCGAAGCGCTTCGAAAGCGCCTCGCCGCTCCACCGCAAAGGGATCCCCACGTGACCGCACAGACGACGCCCACGCCGCCTTTCCGCGATCCGCAGCTGCCACTCGCGAAGCGCATCGACGACCTGCTCCAGCGGCTCGGTCCGGACGAGAAGGTCGCGTTCCTGCACCAGTTCGCGCCCGCCGTCGACCGTCTCGGGGTGGCCGCCTTCCGTACCGGCCAGGAGGCCTTGCACGGGGTGGCCTGGATGGGTCCCGCGACGGTGTTCCCGCAGGCCGTGGGGCTCGGCGCGACCTGGAACGACGACCTCGTCCGCCGCGTCGGCGAGGCCGTCTCCACCGAGACCCGCGCGATGCGGGCGCGCGACGACCGCGTCGGCCTCAACGTCTGGTCCCCCACGGTCAACCTGCTGCGCCACCCCCTGTGGGGCCGCAACGAGGAGGGCTACTCCGAGGACGCCAAACTGACCTCGGCGATCGCGACCGCGTACACCCGCGGCCTGCGCGGCGACCACCCCACGTTCTGGCGCACCGCCCCCGTGCTGAAGCACTGGCTGGCGCACAACAACGAGACCGACCGCTCCGTCACGTCCTCCTCGGTCCGTCCCCGCGTCCTGCACGAGTACGACCTGCGCGCCTTCCGCGAGACCGTCGAGGCGGGCGCGGTGGCCGGTGTCATGCCCGCGTACAACCTGGTCAACGGCCGCCCCAACCACGTCTCGCCCTACCTGGCCGACCAGCTGCGCACCTGGACCGACGAACACCTGCTGGTCTGCTCGGACGCGGGCGCGCCGTCGAACCTGGTCGACTCCGAGCACTACTTCGACACCCACGAGGAGGCGACCGCCGCCTCGCTGCGCGCCGGCGTCGACAGCTTCACCGACCACGGCACGGAGAGTTCGACGATGATCGGACGAATCCGGGGCGCCCTGGCCCAATCCCTGCTGACCTGGGACGACATCGACGGCGCGGTCCGCCGCCAGCTCTCGGTCCGCTTCCGCCTCGGCGAGTTCGACCCCGGGTCCGACCCGTACGCCGACCTCAAGGACTTCGACACCCCGGCCCACCGCGCCCTCGCCCAGGAGGCCGCCGAGCAGGCGGTCGTCCTGCTGAAGAACGAGGGCGGTCTGCTGCCGCTCCCGGCCGACACCCGGATCGCCGTCGTCGGCCTGCTCGCCGACGAGTGCAAGCTCGACTGGTACAGCGGCACCCTCATCCACCGCTCCACCCCGCTCGAAGGCCTGTACGACCGCTTCGGTGCCGAGCGCGTGACGTTCGCCGAGGGCGTGGACCGCGTACGCCTCAGGGCGCTGTCCACCGGCGCGTTCGTGTCCGTCCCCGAGGCGGCCGAGGCCGCCGACGAGGTACGCGGCGCCCAGGGGGCGCTCGATCCGGCGCTCCTGGCCGGCCGCACCGACCTGTCGCCGCTCACCACTGACGCGCACGGCACCGAGCTGGCACTCGTCGACTGGGGCGAGGGCGTGCACACCTTCCGGGCACCGGACGGCCGCTACCTCTCGGTCGCCGACGACGGATATCTGCGCGCCTCGGCCGATCAGCCGGGCGGCTGGATCGTCCAGGAGACCTTCCGCCTGGAGCCCTCCGAGTCCCACGGGAACGGTCACCTCCTCAAGCACACAGGGACAGGCCGGTACGTCACTGTCGACGCCGACGGCGTGAAGGTTGCCGACGAGAATCCGGAAACCTTCGAGCTCATGGTGGTGCAGCCCGGCGAGGAGGCCGTGACCAGGGTGGCCGCCGAGGCCGACGTGGTCCTCGT
Organism: Streptomyces europaeiscabiei; assembly: GCF_036346855.1. NCBI lineage: Bacteria > Bacillati > Actinomycetota > Actinomycetes > Kitasatosporales > Streptomycetaceae > Streptomyces > Streptomyces europaeiscabiei. The sequence goes on along the minus strand of NZ_CP107841.1, from coordinate 7,519,975 downwards.
GGTCGCGGGCAACGACCCGCACATCAACGGCCGCGAGACCGAGGACCGTACGACTCTCGCGCTCCCCGCCCACCAGGAGCGCCTGCTGCGCGCGGCCCGCGCCGCCAACCCCAACACCGCGCTGGTCCTGGTCTCGGCCTACCCGTACGCCGTCGACCCCGCCGACCTGCCCGCCGTCCTGTGGACCGCGCACGGCGGCCAGGCCGCGGGCACCGCCCTGGCCCGGGTCCTCGCCGGTGACGTCTCCCCCGCGGGCCGCCTCCCGCAGACCTGGTACGCGGCCGACGCGGACCTTCCCGACCTGCTCGACTACGACGTGATCGGCGCCCGTCAGACGTACCTCTACTTCGAGGGCACCCCGCTGTTCCCGTTCGGCCACGGCCTGTCGTACGCGGAGTTCGCGTACGGAAACCTGGTCACCCACATGGGTGACGGTGAGCTGACGGTCTCCTTCGACGTCACCAACACGGGCGCGGTGACCGCCGACGAGGTCGCCCAGCTCTACGTCCGCGCCGAGGACCCGTCGGTCCCGCGCCCCCGCCGCGAGCTGGCAGGCCACCGCCGCGTCACCCTCGCCCCCGGCGCCTCGACGGAGCTGACCTTCCGGCTCCCGCTCTCCGTCCTGGAGTTCTGGGACGTGGCACACGGCACCTGGCATCTGGAACCGGGCGCGTACGAACTGCTGGCCGGCGCGTCGAGCGAGGACATCCGTCTGCGTACGACCGTCACCGTCGAGGGCGAGCCGGTCACCCCGCGCCCGGTCGTGACCCACGGCCTGAACGCGGCGGACTTCGACGAGCAGCGCGGCACGGCGATCGTCGACCGTGCGAAGGTGTCGGGCGACGCGGTGGTGCCGGCGGGCGGCGCGCCAGGAGAGCCGGAGGGCTCGGGCGGGCCGGGCGAACTGCTCTTCCGCCGCTGCGACTTCGGGGCGGGTGTCACCGAGATGACGGTGGAGGTGGCGGGCGAGGGGAGCGTCGAGTTCTCGCTCGTCGGCGGCCCGGTGCTGGCGACCCTCACGCTCGGCACGCCCACCGCGGACTCGTACACGTACACGACCCTGCGTGCCGCCGTCTCGGCGGCCGGCGTCCACGACGTCCATCTCAGCCTGCGCGGCCCGCTGCGGCTGGCGCACGTCGGCTTCTCCGGTTGAGGGTCCGGAACAGGCCGACACACAGAAGGGGCCCGGCACCGGAAGGCATCGGTGCCGGGCCCCTTCATCCCGGGATCTGACCCCAGAATACATGAAAATGATTGTCACAAGCTAGAGGTCACCAGGAACTGCCGGAAGATCCGGAGATCCGGAGATCCTCAGATGCTCGATCTCAGATGCTCAGGTGCTCAGAGCCGGAAATCCGGAGATCCTCAGAGCTGGAGCCCTGTCAGGACCATCACCCGCTCGTAGGTGTAGTCGTCCATGGCGAAGCGCACACCCTCACGCCCCACACCGGATTGCTTGGCCCCGCCGTACGGCATCTGGTCGGCGCGGTAGGACGGCACGTCACCGATGACCACGCCGCCGACCTCAAGCGCACGGTGGGCGCGGAAGGCGGTCTGCAGGTCGTGGGTGAAGACGCCCGCCTGGAGGCCGTACTTGGAGTCGTTGACAGCGGCGAAGGCCTCGGCCTCCCCCTCCACCTTCCGCACGGTGAGGACGGGCCCGAAGACCTCCTCGCAGGAGATCGTCACGTCGGCGGGTACGTCGGCGAGGACGGTCGGCGCGTACGAGGCGCCGTCTCGCTTGCCGCCGGTGAGCAGGGCGGCCCCGGCGTCGACCGCCTCCTGGACCCACGTCTCGACCCGCTTGGCGGCGTCCTCGCTGACCAGCGGCCCCACGTCGGTCGCGCCGTCGGACGGGTCGCCGGTCACCTGCGCCTCGACCGCGGCGACGATGCGGGGCAGCAGCCGGTCGTACACGGAAGCGTCCGCGATCACCCGCTGCACGGAGATGCAGGACTGGCCGCCCTGGTAGTTCGAGAAGGTCGCGATGCGGCCGGCGGCCCAGTCGAGGTCCTCGTCGCTCGCGTAGTCGGCGAGCACGACCGCCGCGCCGTTGCCGCCCAGCTCCAGCGTGCAGTGCTTGCGCGGCGCCGAGTCCATGATCGCGTAGCCGACCTTCTCGGACCCGGTGAAGGAGATCACGGGCAGCCGCTCGTCCTGGACGAGGGCGGGCATACGGTCGTTGGCGACGGGGAGGATGCTCCAGGACCCGGCGGGGAGCGCGGTCGCGGCCTCCGCGAGCAGGTCGCCGATGACGAGACCGGAGAGAGGGGTGGCCGGGGCGGGCTTCAGGACGATCGGTACACCGGCCGCGATCGCCGGGGCGATCTTGTGGGCGCAGAGGTTGAGCGGGAAGTTGAAGGGCGCGATACCGAGGACGACGCCCTTGGGGAAGCGGCGCGTGAGGGCGAGCCGCCCCTGTCCGCCCAGGTCGGTGTCGAGCCGCTGCGCCTCGCCGCCGTTGAACCGCCGGGCCTCCTCGGCCGCGAACCGGAACACGGACACCGCCCGGCCGACCTCGCCCCGCGCCCACTTGATCGGCTTGCCGTTCTCGGCGGAGATCAGCTGCGCGATCTCCTCGGTCCGCTCGACGAGACTCCTGCTGACGTGGTCGAGAACGGCGGCCCGCACATGCGCCGGCGTCGCCGCGAACTCGTCCCGCACGGCGTACGCGGCGGCCACGGCCTCTTCGACCTGCTCGTCCGTCGGCACGCTCACCCTGCCGACCAGGCGGCCGTCCCAGGGCGACGTCACATCGAACGTGGTCTCACCGGTGGCCTGACGGCCGGCGAGCCAGAAGGCGTGGGTGGCGGTCATAGTCGATCCCGGCCCTTCGGTGGGTAACACATTGTCGGCTTCCGGCTCCACGGTAGGGCCGGGGCGACGGGGGGTCGCTTGTCCGGCACGTATGAGTGCGGGCAGGGGTTGCGCCGGATTGGAGGGGTGAGTCGCCGGGTGCGGATCCGGTGGAGGCTGCCGGCGCAGTTCCCCGCGCCCCTGAAGGGCCGGGCCCCACGCCCTTGAAGGGCCGGGCTCTGCGGGCCTGAAGGGCTGGGCTCTGCGGGCCTGAAGGACCAGGCCCCGCAGGCCTGAAAGGCATCGGTCCTGCGGGCCGAAAAGCACGGGGCGCAGCCCCTGCTTTTCAGGGGCGCGGGGAACTGCGCGAGCAACCACGACGGACCCGCGGCCGGGGGTCGAAGGGGCACCGCCCTTGAGGATGGGACGGGTAGGGGCGGCGGGGGCGAAGGAAGCCCCCTATTCCCCCGCCGCAGCCGTAGCCTTCAACGCCAGCCACAGCTCCATCCGCGCATCGGGATCGTCCAGCGAACGCCCCACGATCTCCTCCACACGCCGCATCCGGTAACGCAGGGTGTGCCGGTGAACCCCCAGATCGGCGGCAGCCGCATCCCACTGCCCGTGCCGGGACAACCACGCCCGCAACGAGGCGACCAGATCCCCCCGCCCGGTCGCGTCGTGTTCACGCAGCGGCCGAAGCAGACTGTCGGCGAAGGCCCGCACCGCGTCGTCACCGAGCAGCGGCAGCACGGACCCGGCGGCCAGCTCCTCGTGCTCGACCAGACACCGCCCACGCCGCCGGGCCACGGACAGCGCCTGCTCGGCCTGCTTGTACGCGGCGGCGGCCGCGATCGGCCCGGCGGGCGCGGACAGCCCGACGACGAGTTCCTCCTCCTCGGCGGAGACGGATACGGGGACGGCCACGGACGTGGGGGCGGCGACGGCCCCCGGATCCCGTCCGGCCGCCCGCGACGTCTCCAACGCCACCGCGAACTCCCCGCACGCGGCGACCGCCGCACCCCCGTCCACGGCGAGTATGACGAGCCGCTCCCCGTCGGGAACGACGAGCACGGCCTCCCCGGCCCGCGCGGCAGCGGCCTCCACCACCTCGACGAGCTGCCCGAGCAGATCACCACCCGAGCCGACGGACACCGAGCCGACGGACACCGAGCCGACGGACACCGACCCGCCGACCCCCGACCGCCCACCTTCCACAGCCCCGGCACCGGGCCCGGACCCGCTCCCCGACCCGGCCACAGCCCCGGACCCGGAGGCCTGCCCGCCCCCCACCCCTGAACGGACCCCGGCCCCGACCCGGGCCCCGGCGGCGTTCCCGCCCCTGGCCGGACTCGCGGCCCCAGCCGCTCCACCGGCCCCGGCCGCCGCCCCCTCCACCCGTGCCCGCGCCGCGGACGCCGAGGCGGACTCCGCGAGGACCAGCCGGAACGGGGCGTCCAGCAGCTCCCCGCACAGATCCCCGGCGACGGCGCGCGCGTGGTCGCACTCCCCGGCCAGCAGCATGCGCAGCACGGCTGCGCCGATCCGCTGCTCGGCGGCGTGCAACGCACGCGACCGTTCCGTCGTGAGCGTCAGCAGGGCGATCGCGGAGTGGACGGCGTACCGCTCGGCCGTGCCGAGAGCCGCCGCCGTGCCGACGGCCAGGGCGGCACGGGCCCGGCGCCCCGCACCCAGGGAGTGCAGTTCGACGCGGTCCTCGCCGCCCACGACCGCGCTGGCCGGCGCGGGCCGGTCCCGTAGCCGTTCGACGTCGGCGGTGAGCCGCCCGGCCCTCCGCTCCGCCCAGTCGGGCGCCACCGCGACGACCGCACCGGAGGCGTCGTACAGGGCAGCCCATCCGTCGACCTGCGTGGCGAGCGAGCCGAGCAGCCCCTCGGGGCCACCGGTCAACGCCTGCCTGGTGAGTTCCCGCTGCGCGGCGAACCCCGCCGTGACCACCCGGTACTGCTCGGCGGCGATGGCGGCCGACACCGCCTTGCTGATGGCGAGGAAGGGCGTACGCCGGGGCACTTCCAGCAGGGGCAGCCCCTCCCCCTGCGCCGCGGCGACGAGCGCCTCGGGGATGCGCTCGTAGTGCACCCCGACGGCGAAGCCGAGCCCGACGACCCCGGCGCCCACCAACCGCCGTACATAGCGGCGCATCGCCTCCGGATCCTCCGCGTCCAGCTTGAGCGCGGTGATCAGCAGCAGCTCCCCGCCCTCCATGTACGGCACGGGATCGGCGAGCTCACTGGCGTGCGCCCAGCGCACCGGCACGTCCAGACGGTCCTCGCCCGCCCGCACGGTCAGCTTGAGCGCGGAGTGGTGGACGAGCGAGGCGAGCGTGAGGGGCATGTGACCTTCAGGTCGACGTCAGAGACGGAGGCGGAGTAGGAGTCGGAGTGGGAGTCGGAGTCGGGCTGCGTGGCGCGCATCGACATTTGGCCGCCGCGTATGAACGACCTGTCCCGATTCTGCCTCACCGTACGATCACAAGCCCCACGCACCGCATACCGAGTGGCTCAAATCGAACGCCGTACACGACGGCTCCCCGGTGGCTCGGCTCAGCCCCGCAGATCCACCAGCAACGGCGGCGCGTGCTCGCCCCGCACGTTCGTCAGCGACAGCACCGCGTGGCCCGGCGGCACACCGTGCGCCAGTTCGGATGCCGACCACCGTTCCCGTTCGACCTGGCGCACGGTCACGGCCCGCGCGGTGGGTGCGTGGCCGGTGATGGCGCGGCGCAGCGCGTGCCAGGCCTTGCCCGCCGGGGAGTCGGCGATGATCTGCCGGTCGGTGACGTCCCGCGCCTCGGTCCACTCCTTGCCCCAGACCTCGGCGAAGTCCTGCCCGTCCCACGGGGTGAGCCCGGACAGTGCCATCCGGCAGCCGGTGGCACCGAGGAGCGGCCCGCGCAGCGGCCGGGGCACGTCGTCGAGGGTGCGCAGGGTGAGGACCGTGCCCGCGTTGGTCGAACGCAGCCGCTGGATGGCGCGTACGGCCTCCGGCGTGACGACCCCGGTCGCGTCGTCCAGCACGAGGCAGGCGAACAGCGACCGGTCCTCCCGTACGGCGACGCTCGCGGTGAACTGGGCCAGAACCAGCCGCGCCAGGATGCGCGAGGCGTCGGCGTGGCCGCGCTCGGGGAGGTCGATACGGACCCGTACGGGGTGGTCGAGGGCGCGGAGGGAGAAGGGCCGGGACTGGCCGGAGGTGTCGAAGAACCCGGCGAAGGCGGGCCGGTCGAGGAGGGCGACCCGGTCGGCCAGTACGCCGCTGACGTCCCCGGGATGCCCGAGCTGACGTTCCCGCGCGTCCAGTTCGCGCAGCAGCGACTCCTGTCCGGCGTTCTGGAGGGCCTTGCGCAGCTCGCCCAGCGGGCCGGGCGAGCCGTCCAGCAGCTGCCGCAGCTGCGGCACCGACGGGAAGCGCCCGTGCACCGCCCGGAACGGGCCGAGCAGCTGGGCGAGCACCGTGGTGGAGCGCCGGCTGTCGCCGCCGGGGTGCGGGTCGGTGAGGTCGCCGACGAGCGCCTCCGCGAGGACGGCCGCGGCCTCGTCGGGGTCCGTGGTCCCCCCGTAGAGGTCGAGGTCGTGGACGGACTCCGGGTTCCCGATGCGTACGACGACGTCGTAGGCGTCCGCCGGTCCGAGCCCGGCACCCGCCGCGCCCACGACCACCACCGCGGCCCGCCCGGCGAGCGCGTGCAGACACAGCGACTCGGCGACGGGCCAGACGACACTCCCGGTCTTGCCCGATCCGGCGGGCCCGACGGCCAGCAGGGACGTGCCGAGCAGTTCGGGACCCAGGGCGAGGCCCGTGCCCCGGTAGGCGTACGGGTTGCGCGGGTCGTCGACGGTGCCGCCCAGGCGGACCTGTCCGGTGACCATGTCGTGCCTGGCGAGCCGTCCGGGCAGGTCCCGCTCCCCGGAGGGGTGCAGACACGCCGCCGCGCCGTCCTTCAGCACCGCGCCGGTGAACGTCGCCAGACTGTGCCGCCCGCTCCGCACGCCCTGCCAGGCCCGCATGATCCGGGCATGATCCACGTCCCGCATGAGCCCGGCCTGCGCCTCGCCGACCAGCCGCTCGGCGGCATCGACGGCCCCGGCCTCGCGGAGCTGGTTCCACCGGGCGGGGTCGTCCTCGGGCGGCGGTGCGGCCTGACGCTGCTGCGGCCGCCGGAAGCGCGGAGCGCCGTACCGTCGCCAGACCTCGCCCCAGCGGCCGAGCCGTCCGACACCGATCAGGATCGTCAGGGCGACGACCGTGTACCAGACATAGCTGAGGACCACCGCGGAGTACGAGTGGGCCGGCGCCCAGGAGTCCGGGATCATCGCGAAGAGCGGCACGAGCCACCAGCCGCCGAGGTAACCGTTCCAGAGCAGGGACCAGATCAGCCAGCCGACGAGGAAGGCGATCAGGGCGCCGCCGAGCAGCTGCCGGGCGGGGACGGTCTCCGGCTCCTCCGCCGGCCGCGGCCGGTGCCCGAACCGCCACACGCCGGGTGCCGCGTCGGGTCGCGGCGTCCGCAGCCAGGACAGGAAGGCGCTCCCGTCCGGCCTGGGCGGCGCTCCCGGGGTTCCTGCCGGCATGGGTGGCAGGGGAGGCGCCGCGGGCATCTCCGGCGACCCCGCCGGACGCGGCACGGGATTCGCCTGCGTGCCTCGCGCGTCCCGCGTTCCGTCGCTGTTCATCGCGCCTGCCCCCTGACCAGCCGTTCCGTCCACCATCAGCGAGCCAATCTAACGCTCCCGCAAGGGGAGTTCACCGTTTACGCGCCCGGGCGGCCCCCTGCGCTCACCGTATTACGCGGCCGGGCGCACACCCGTGCCCACCGTTGCTCCATGTCCAACGCGGACAAGACGAACCCTCGACAACGCCCACATGGAGCATGCCCACCCTCCGGTCGCCGCCCTAGCCTGCGAGAAAAGAGAAGGCAAGCCGTCCGAAAACACCCTCACCGGTCGGCGCGAGCGCCGACCCGCCCCCGTACGTCCCATGACGTACACACGCACGATCACCAGGGAGCTCCCATGACCGCCCTTCCGCCGCTTCCCCAGGAGCGCCGCGTAGTCACCGCCATCCCCGGACCGAAGTCCCAGGAGCTGCAGGCTCGTCGTGTCGCCGCTGTCGCGGCGGGGGTGGGGTCGGTGCTGCCGGTGTTCACCGCGCGCGCGGGCGGCGGCATCATCGAGGACGTCGACGGCAACCGGCTGATCGACTTCGGCTCGGGCATCGCCGTCACCAGCGTCGGCGCCAGCGCCGAGGCCGTCGTGCGCCGGGCCGCCGCCCAGCTCCAGGACTTCACGCACACCTGTTTCATGGTCACGCCGTACGAGGGCTACGTCGCCGTCGCCGAGGCCCTGGCCGAGCTGACCCCGGGCGACCACGCCAAGAAGTCCGCGCTGTTCAACAGCGGTGCCGAGGCCGTCGAGAACGCCGTGAAGATCGCCCGGTCGTACACCAGGCGGCAGGCCGTGGTCGTGTTCGACCACGGCTACCACGGCCGCACCAACCTCACGATGGCCCTGACCGCGAAGAACATGCCGTACAAGCACGGCTTCGGCCCGTTCGCCCCCGAGGTGTACCGCGTCCCGGTGGCGTACGGCTACCGCTGGCCGACCGGTCCGCAGAACGCGGGCCCCGAGGCCGCCGCGCAGGCCATCGACCAGATCTCCAAGCAGGTCGGCGCGGAGAACGTGGCCGCGATCATCATCGAGCCGCTGCTCGGCGAGGGCGGCTTCATCGAGCCGGCCAAGGGCTTCCTGCCCGCGATCAGCAGGTTCGCCGCCGACAACGGCATCGTCTTCGTCGCCGACGAGATCCAGTCCGGCTTCTGCCGCACCGGCCAGTGGTTCGCCTGCGAGGACGAGGGCATCGTCCCGGACCTGATCACCACCGCCAAGGGCATCGCCGGCGGTCTCCCGCTCGCCGCCGTCACCGGGCGCGCGGAGATCATGGACGCGGCGCACGCGGGCGGCCTGGGCGGCACCTACGGCGGCAACCCCGTCGCCTGCGCGGGCGCCCTCGGCTCGATCGAGACGATGAAGGAGCTCGACCTCAACGCCAGGGCGAAGAGCATCGAGGCGGTCATGAAGGCCCGCCTCACCGCCATGGCCGAGAAGTTCGACGTCATCGGCGACATCCGCGGCCGCGGCGCCATGATCGCCATCGAGCTGGTCAAGGACCGTACGACGAAGGAGCCGAACCCGGAGGCGACCGCCGCGCTGGCGAAGGCCTGCCACCAGGAGGGTCTGCTGGTCCTGACCTGTGGCACCTACGGCAACGTGCTGCGCTTCCTGCCGCCGCTCGTCATCGGCGAGGACCTCCTGAGCGAGGGCCTCGACATCATCGAGCAGGCGTTCACCCGCGTCTGACGTTCGGCGCACGGTGGGCGAGCGCCCCTTTGTGCGGGGCGCCCGCATACGGAATCTCCCATCCGCCTCCGACGTCCCACGCTTCCCGGAACCGGAATCCGATCCCGGATTCCGGTCCCTGTGGACAAGCGTCAGAGCACGTGAAGAAGGTGTGCAAGGTGCATGTCGGGTCGCGATTCCGGCTGTCGTCACCGCGTTCCCTGTCGTAGGTTCTGACGCAGATGAGAGATACACCCCGCCCACAGGGGACTGTGGGCGACACCGGGTCGGGGCCTCCCCAGCTTCGCCCTGGTCGTGCCCTCGCGCACACACCCGGAGCTTCCGGCTCCGGATCTCCTCACCGATCGGACGGCCGCCCGCCCCAAACCCCCCGGGGCGAGCGGCACACCGATCCGGTCGGCCGCCCCCGAACCACCCCCCCTGTTCGGGGGTGGCCGACCACCCCCTCCGGCCGCCCTGCCGTCCTCCTCCTTCTCGGCACCCCGGCCCTCCTCTTCGCGCTGATCACCTGGCAGGTCCTCGCGCACGGCCCACTGGCCCGCGCGGACGAACGCCTCAGCGACTCCCTCGTCCACCGGGGCGCCCCCACCCAGTTCCTCGCCGACCTCGGCAACATCACGGTCGCCGTCCCGGCCCTCGCCCTCGCGCTCCTGTACGTCGCGTGGCGTACGCGTGCCACCGGTACGGACCACTGGTGGCGGCCCTCCGCCGCGGCGGCCCTCCTCCTGGCCGCCGTACCGCTCTGGGTGATCCCGCTGAAGGAGTTCATCGCCCGGTCGGGCCCACCGATCATGGGCCCGGGCACGGGTTTCTACCCGTCCGGCCACACCGCGACCGCCTCCGTCGCGTACGGCGGTGCCGTCCTGCTTCTGCTGCCGTGGCTGCGCGGCGCCCCCGCGCGCCGCGCGGTCGTCGTCCTCGCGGTCGTGGTGAACATCGGGGTCGGCTTCGGCCTGGTGCGCCAGGGCTACCACTGGCCGCTCGACGTGGTGGCGAGCTGGTGCGTGTGCGCGCTGCTGCTCTCCTCGCTGAGGCTGCTGCTCTCCTCGCGGTGGTTGCGGGTACGCCGGGGTCCTGCCGGGTGACGTCCGCGTCGGCCGCACGGGTGGCCGACGAGAGCGCGGTGCGGCCGGGGGACGGCCGCCGTCACGTCGTGGGGCTGTCAGCCCCCGGTCACCGGTCCTCGTCCCTGGCCAGGCTCGCCGCCGCCTCGTGCATAGCCAGTTCGAGCAGTGCCGGGTCGGTGAGAGTGCCGCTGCCGTCCGGCGGGATCAGCCAGCGGACTCCGCCGGTCTGCCGGCCCGGGTACGGCACCACGATCCAGGTGCCGCGGCCCGCGCTGCGCACCCCCGTGCCGAGCCACCGCGCCGCCGTGCCCGGCGGTACGAAGAAGCCCATGCGGTCGTCGCCGAAGTCGACGAGCACGGGTCCGGGCTGGTCGATGATGCGGGTCAGCACGTCGAGCGTGGGATAGCCGAGCAGGCCCGGCAGGATCAGCACGTCCCAGGCACTGCCGGCCGGAAGCAGGGCGACCCCCAGGGGGTTGCGCTCCCACTCCCAGCGACAGGCCTCGGGATCCGGTGATACGGATGCCAGCCACTCGGCCGCCGTCTTGGCCCCAGTCATGACAGGGACCTTCCTCTCTCTAGAGCTCCGTCGGACGCGGTTTCGCGTCAGGAGCACAGACAGAGGTTGCGGCCGGGCATTACGCGGGTTCCGACCACTTCTTGGTGGTGAATGGGGTAATACGGCCCAGCAGGGCGCACGCCTGTTGATCACGTGCGCGCCTTCACGCCCCGCTGACCTGTGGATTCCGGTCTCTTCGCGCCGTCAGCTGTCGAAGCCCAGCCCCAGCCGGTCCATGGCCTTCAGCCACAGGTTGCGACGGCCGGCGTGGGAGTCGGCGCGGGCCAGGGACCACTTGGTGAGGGCGATACCGGTCCAGGCGAACGGCTCCGGCGGGAACGGCAGCGGCTTCCTGCGGACCATCTCCAGTTCGGTGCGCTCGGTGCGCTCGCCCGCGAGCAGGTCGAGCATGACGTCGGCGCCGAACCGGGTGGCGCCCACCCCCAGCCCCGTGTATCCGGCCGCGTAGGCGACTCTGCCCTGGTGGGCGGTGCCGAAGAACGCCGAGAAGCGGGAGCAGGTGTCGATCGCGCCGCCCCAGGCGTGGGTGAAGCGGACGCCCTCCAACTGCGGGAAGCAGGTGAAGAAGTGCCCGGCGAGCTTGGCGTACGTCTCCGGCCGGTCGTCGTACTCGGCGCGCACCCGGCCGCCGTACTGGTAGACCGCGTCGTAGCCGCCCCAGAGGATCCGGTTGTCGGCGCTGAGCCGGAAGTAGTGGAACTGGTTGGCCGAGTCCCCGAGCCCCTGCCGGTTCTTCCAGCCGATCGACGCCAGCTGGTCGGCGGTCAGCGGTTCGGTCATCAGGGCGTAGTCGTAGACGGGGACGGTGTACGCGCGGACGCGCTTGACCAGGCTGGGGAAGATGTTCGTGCCGAGCGCCACCTGCCGGGTACGGACCTGGCCGTAGGGCGTGCGGACGGCCATTCCGGCGCCGTACGCCTTCAGGTTCAGCGCGGGGGTGTGCTCGTAGACGCGGACGCCGAGGTTCAGGCAGGCACGCTTGAGACCCCAGGCGAGCTTGGCGGGGTGCAGCATGGCGACGCCCCTGCGGTCGTGCAGGCCCGCCTGGAAGGTGGGTGAGGCGACCTGGTCGCGGACCGCGTCGGCGTCCAGGAACTCGATGCCGTCGGCGAGGCCCTTGCGGGTGATCTCGTCGTACCAGTCGCGCAGTTCCCAGGCCTGATAGGTCTCGGTGGCGACGTCGATCTCGCCGGTGCGTTCGAAGTCGCAGTCGAGGCCGTGGCGGGCGACCGCCGCCTCGATCTCGTCGAGGTTGCGGGCGCCCAGTTCCTCCAGCTTGTGGATCTCGTCGGGCCAGCGGGCGAGGCCGTTGGCCAGGCCGTGGGTGATCGAGGCGGCACAGAAGCCGCCGTTGCGGCCGGAGGCGGCCCAGCCCACCTCGCGGCCTTCCAGCAGGACGACATCACGCCCGGGGTCGCGCTCCTTGGCGATCAGCGCGGTCCACAGCCCGCTGTAGCCACCGCCGACGACCAGCAGGTCGCAGCTCTCGGCGCCGGTGAGCGCGGGCTCGGGGTGGGGCTTGCCGGGATCTTCGAGCCAGTACGGCTCCGGCTGTGCGTCGGCCAGTGACTTCGTCCAACGGTTCATGGCGCTTGGGGCCATGATTTCAACTCCCTACAGAGCCAACAACGGCTTATGCTTTTTGCCTTTTCCTGCGGTTACCGATGGCCATTCCGGCCACCACGAACAGTACGGCGATCAGGAACATGGCCGTACCGATGACATTGATCTGGACGGGTGTTCCGCGTTGTGCAGATCCCCAGACGAACATGGGGAAGGTGACGGTCGAGCCCGCGTTGAAATTGGTGATGATGAAGTCGTCGAAGGAGAGCGCGAAGGCGAGCAGCGCGCCCGCCGCGATACCGGGGGCTGCGATGGGCAGGGTGACCCGGACGAAGGTCTGGACGGGACCCGCGTACAGATCGCGCGCGGCCTCCTCCAGCCTCGGATCCATCGACATCACGCGCGCCTTGACGGCGACGACGACGAAGCTCAGGCAGAACATGATGTGGGCGATGAGGATCGTCCAGAATCCCAACTGTGCACCCAGGTTCAGGAAGAGGGTGAGCAGTGAGGCGGCCATCACGACCTCGGGCATCGCCATCGGGAGAAAGATCAGCGAGTTGACGGCGCCCCGCGCGCGGAAGCGGTACCGCACCAGCGCGAAGGCGATCATCGTGCCGAGGACCGTCGCGCCGAGGGTCGCCCAGGCTGCCAGCTGGAGGCTGAGCGAGAGCGAGCCGCACAGGTCGGCGACACCGCACGGATCGGTCCAGGCGGCCGTGGAGAATTCCTGCCACTTGTAGTTGAAGCGGCCCTTCGGCTGATTGAAGGAGAAGACCGTGACGACGACGTTCGGCAGGAGCAGATATCCGAGCGTCAGCAGTCCCGCGATGACGACGAGACGGCGCTTGAGCCATTTGACGAAGGCCATTTAAACCAGATCCTCCGTCCCTGACTTGCGAATGTAGACCGTGACCATGAGAAGAATCGCGGCCATGAGGATGAACGAAAGGGCCGCCGCCGTCGGATAGTCGAGGATCCGCAGGAACTGGCTCTGGATGACGTTGCCGATCATCTGGGTGTTGGTGGAGCCGAGGAGTTCGGCGTTCACGTAGTCGCCGCTGGCCGGGATGAAGGTCAGCAGCGTGCCGGAGACGACGCCCGGCATGGAGAGCGGGAACGTGACCCTGCGGAACGTCGTGAACGGCCTCGCGTAGAGGTCGCCGGCCGCCTCGTGCAGTCGCCCGTCGATGCGCTCCAGCGAGGTGTAGAGCGGCAGGATCATGAACGGCAGGAAGTTGTAGGTGAGGCCGCAGACCACCGCGAGCGGCGTGGCCAGCACACGGTCCCCGGCCGTGAGGCCGAGCCAGCTGGTGACGTCCAGGACGTGCAGGGTGTTGAGGGCGCCGACGACCGGGCCGCCGTCCGACAGGATCGTCTTCCAGGCGAGGGTGCGGATCAGGAAGCTGGTGAAGAACGGGGCGATCACCAGGATCAGGATCAGATTGCGCCAGCGGCCCGCCCGGAAAGCGATCAGGTACGCCAGCGGATAGCCGAGGAGCAGACACAGGAGCGTCGCCGAGCCCGCGTAGAGCACCGAGCGCAGGAACTGCGGGTAGTACTCGCTGAGCGCGTCCCAGTAGGTCGCGAAGTGCCAGGTGACCTGGTAGCCGTTCTCCAGGGAGCCCGTCTGCACGGACGTGGAGGCCTGGTAGACCATCGGCATCGCGAAGAAGACCAGCAGCCAGACGAGGCCGGGCGCGAGCAGCAGATACGGCGTCCATCGGCCTCGCCTGCCGGGCGGTTTCCCGGTGGTCGGGGCGGGCGCCGGGGGCGGTGGCGCCTCGGCTTCGGTGAGGGTCGACATCAGAGCGCCGCCCCTTCGTCCACGCCCGCGGAGCCCGCTGTCCCGGCAAGCAGGGACTGTGCGGCGTCCAGGCCGAAGGTGTGCGCGGGGTTCCAGTGCAGGACGACGTCGGCGCCGGGGACGAGCCGGGCGTCGCGGTCTATGTTCTGGACGTAGACCTCGAACTCGGGGCAGACCGAGCTGTCGATCACGTACTGCGTGGAGACACCGATGAAGCTGGTCGCGGCGATCTTCCCGGTGATGCGGTTGCGGCCGACGGGGATCTCCCCGGCGTCGTCCGCGTGCGTGAGGGTGATCTTCTCGGGGCGTACACCGACGAGGACCTTGCCGCCGGTCGAGGTGGGCGCACTGCAGCGCGCCTCAGGCAGCACGAGCTTGCCGTCGCCCGCCTTCAACACGATGTCGTCGCCGCTCCTGGAGTCCACCTCGGCCTCGATGAGGTTGGAGGTGCCGAGGAAGTTGGCGACGAAGGTGGTCCGCGGGTTCTCGTACAGGTCGGCGGGTGAGCCGAGTTGCTCGACTCTGCCGCCGTTCATCACGGCGACCGTGTCGGCCATGGTCATGGCCTCCTCCTGGTCGTGCGTGACGTGGATGAAGGTGATGCCGACCTCGGTCTGGATGCGCTTCAGCTCCAGCTGCATCTGGCGGCGCAGCTTGAGGTCGAGGGCGCCGAGGGGCTCGTCGAGGAGGAGGACCTTCGGGTGGTTGATGAGGGCGCGGGCGACGGCGACGCGCTGCTGCTGGCCGCCCGACAGCTGATGTGGCTTCTTGCGCGCCTGCTCGCCGAGCTGGACCAGCTCCAGCATCTCCCCGACCTGCTTCTTCACGCTCTTGATGCCGCGCCGGCGCAGACCGAAGGCGACGTTCTCGAAGATGTCCAGGTGCGGGAAGAGAGCGTACGACTGGAAGACGGTGTTCACCGGCCGCTTGTACGGGGGCAGGTTCGTCACGTCGTGGGTGCCGAGGAAGACGCTCCCGCAGGAAGGTTCCTCCAGGCCGGCGATCATGCGCAGGGTGGTGGTCTTGCCGCAGCCGGAGGCGCCGAGCAGGGCGAAGAAGGAACCTTCCGGCACGGTCAGGTCGAGCGGGTGCACGGCGGTGAAGGAGCCGTAGGTCTTGCCTATACCGGAGAGGCGGACGTCACCGCTGCCGTCGTCCGTGGTCTTCTTGCTGGTCATCGTCCTTCTCACGCCCCTGTCAGCTTCGCGAACTTCTCTTCGTACGCCGTCTCTTCCTGCTGGCTGAGGGAACGGAAGGCGTGGGACTTGGCTGCCATGGCCGCGTCGGGAATGATCAACGGGTTGTTCGCCGCGTCCGGGTCGATCTTGGCCAGCTCCGCCTTCACGCCGTCGACGGGGCACACGTAGTTGATGTACGCGGCGAGTTCGGCGGCCGGCTTCGGCTCGTAGTAGTAGTCGATGAGCCGTTCGGCGTTGGTCTTGTGCCGGGCCCTGTTCGGGATCAGCAGGTTGTCCGTCGAGGTCATGTAGCCGCTGTCGGGGATGACGAAGTCGACGTCCGGGCTGTCGGCCTTGAGCTGGACCACGTCACCGGCCCAGGCGATACAGGCCGCGAAGTCGCCCTTGCTGAGATCCGAGATGTAGTCGTTGCCGGTGAAGCGGCGGATCTGACCGTTGTCGACGGACTTCTGGAGGCGGGCGATCACCGCGTCGTAGTCGTCGTCGGTGAACTTCGCCGGATCCTTGCCCATGTCCAGCAGCGTCATCCCGATGCTGTCGCGCATCTCGGAGAGGAACCCGATCCGCCCCTTGAGCTTCGGGTTGTCGAGCATGTCGGAGACCGACTTCACCTCCTCGCCGTCGAGCGCCTTCTTGTTGTAGGCGATGACGGTCGAGATGCCCTGCCAGGGGTAGGAGTACGCCCGGCCCGGGTCCCAGTCGGGGTTGCGGAACTGCTGGGAGAGGTTCATGAAGGCGTGCGGCAGGTTGGACGCGTCGAGTTTCTGGACCCATCCGAAGCGGATCAGCCGGGCCGCCAGCCAGTCGGTGACGCAGATGAGGTCGCGACCGGTGTCCTGACCGGCGGCGAGCTGCGGTTTGATCTTGCCGAAGAAATCGACGTTGTCGTTGATGTCCTCGGTGTACTCGACCTTGATGCCGGTGCGTCGCGTGAACTGGTCCAGGCTGGGGTGGCGCTTGCCGGTGTCGTCGATGTCCATGTAATCGGTCCAGTTGGAGAAGTGGACCTTCTTCTCCTTGGCCGAGTGGTCCTCGGACGAGACGGCCGAGGTGTTCTTCGCCGCGGGGATGCCGCAGGCGCTCAGCGCGCCGAGCCCGCCGATCGCGAGTGCGCCGCCGGTTGTGGCGCGCAGCAGCGAACGACGGCTGAGGGCGGCCCGGCCGTTCCTGAGGCTGCGCCGCATGGCGGCCACCTGGGCCGGGGACAGGCGGTCGGGCTCGAACTGCTCCATGCGCGTGGTGCCCTTTCGGAGGTGCCCTTTCGGGAGGGTGGGCGGGGGTCGGCCGGGGGTCGGGCGGCCGGTCCCCGGACTGGCTAGCGGTCCCCGAAGATCGTGCGGTGCCAGTCCTTCCTGGCGATCGCCGTATTGTCGAACATGACGTGCTTGATCTGGGTGTACTCCTCGAACGAGTACGCGGACATGTCCTTGCCGAAGCCGGATGCCTTGTAGCCGCCGTGCGGCATCTCGCTGATGATCGGGATGTGGTCGTTGACCCACACGCACCCGGCCTTGATCTCCCGGGTGGCGCGGCCCGCCCGGTACACGTCCCGGCTCCAGGCGGAGGCGGCGAGCCCGTACGGGGTGTCGTTCGCCAGCCGGATGCCCTCGTCGTCGCTGTCGAAGGGCAGGACCACCAGCACCGGTCCGAAGATCTCCGACTGGACGATCTCGCTGTCCTGGGACGCGTCCGCGACGAGGGTGGGCCGGTAGTACGCGCCGTTCTCCAACTCCCCCCGGGGCGCCTCGCCACCGGTGACCACGCGCGCGTACGCGCGTGCCCGCTCGACGAACCCGGCGACACGGTCGCGCTGGACGTGCGAGATCAGCGGACCGAGGTCGGTGCCCGGGGCGAAGGGGTCGCCGAGCCGGACGGTCTCCATGAGGGCGGCCGTCCGCGCGACGAACTCGTCGTAGAGGGGCCTTTGCACGTACGCGCGCGTGGCGGCCGTGCAGTCCTGGCCGGTGTTGATGAGGGCGCCCGCGACCGCGCCGTTGGCGGCGGCCTCCAGGTCGGCGTCGTCGAAGACCACGAACGGGGCCTTGCCGCCCAGCTCCAGATGGATGCGCTTGACGGTGGCCGTGGCGATCTCGGCCACGCGCCTGCCGACCGCCGTGGACCCGGTGAAGGAGGTCATGACCACGTCGGGATGCCCGACGAGGTGCTCACCGGCCTCCTTGCCGGTCCCGGTGACGACGTTGATCACGCCGTCGGGGATCCCGGCGTCCGTGGCGGCCTGTGCGAACAGCAGCGAGGTGAGCGGGGTCGTCTCGGCGGGCTTCAGAACGATCGTGTTGCCCGCCGCGACCGCCGGAAGGATCTTCCAGGCCGCCATCTGGAGCGGGTAGTTCCAAGGCGCGATGGAACC
This sequence comes from Streptomyces europaeiscabiei, assembly GCF_036346855.1. Taxonomy (NCBI): domain Bacteria; kingdom Bacillati; phylum Actinomycetota; class Actinomycetes; order Kitasatosporales; family Streptomycetaceae; genus Streptomyces; species Streptomyces europaeiscabiei. The sequence continues at coordinate 7,502,221 of NZ_CP107841.1, read as the reverse complement.
CACCACACCGATGGGCTCACGGCGCACGTAGGAGGTGTGGTCGGCGGAGTACTCGCCGGCCGACTGGCCCTGCAGGTGCCGGGCGGCGCCCGCGAAGAACGCGGTGTTGTCGATGGTGCCGGGCACGTCGAACTCGCGCGTCAGCTTGAGCGGCTTCCCGCACTGCAGGGACTCGGCCCGCGCGAACTCCTCCGCCCGGTCGGCCAGGACCGCGGCGAAGCGGTGCAGCGCGTCCGACCGCTCACCGGGTGTGGTGGCGGCCCAGCCCGGGAACGCCGCGCGGGCGGCTGCGACCGCCGCGTCCACGTCGTCCGTGCCGGCCAGTTCGTAGGTGAGGACCTCGTCGCCTGTCGCGGGGTCGACGACCGCGTGGGTGCGTCCCGATGTGCCCTTCGTCAGACGGCCGGCGATGTACTGCGCGCCGGCCGCGAAGCGGTCCTGCGCGGGGAATCGGTCCGGGGTGGCGGTGCCCGGGTTCTGCATGTCGCTCTCCTCCGCCGGTGCCCCCTTCTGTCCCCGGGGGCGGGTGGCGTAGCTCCGGCTCGATTTGAGTGCCGATCCTGACAGAGCCATGCGGCGCCAACAAGTGATTCCGTTGTTGCCTTTTGGTTACGCGACGGAATCTGTCGACCAGGTGTCGAGTCGGCACGGAAAATCAAGGACGGATTGTCAGTGGTGGCTGACAGACTCGTCGGCATGGAGAAGATCGATTCTTGGGACACGCTCACAAAGGCGGTCCAGTCGGGGGCAAGGGTCAAGTACCTGCACTTCTGGGGGCACCGGCCACGGCCCGACGGCCGGATCGGCGCGAGCTGTCTGAGCCAGTGGTGGCCGTCGCCGTTCACGGTGGACGGGGTGGAGTACGCGACGGCCGAGCACTGGATGATGGCGTCGAAGGCCCGGCTGTTCGGGGACGCGGAGGCGGAGCGCAAGGCCGTCGCCGCGTCGAGCCCCGCGCAGGCGAAGAAGATCGGGCGGCTCGTGCGCGGCTTCGACGACGGCGTGTGGCAGCGGGAGCGCTTCGCGATCGTCGCCGAGGGCAGCGTCCACAAGTTCGCCGCCCACGCCGACCTGCGCACGTTCCTCCTGGGCACGGGCAACCGCGTACTCGTCGAGGCCAGCCCCCTCGACCGCGTCTGGGGCATCGGTCTCGCTGCGGACGACGAACGCGCCATGGACCCCGCCCGCTGGCGGGGCCCCAACCTGCTGGGCTTCGCACTGATGGCGGCCCGGGAGAGACTGCTGAGCGGGGTCGACGCCTGAGCACTCCGCCGGAAGCCCGGTAACCCACCACCTGCGGGGGCTACGTGACCGATCACGCCCCGTGCGAAGCCGCCAGGCGCCGGCCGCCCGTGCCCCCGGTGGCGGTCCGCCGGGGGGCACGGTGGACCGGCGCCTGACTTCGGCTCCTCGGGGATGCCGCGCCGGGTCGGTGCGGCACGAGGGCGACTGCGGCGGGGCGGGGGCGCGAGGCCGGGAACCCGGCAGGTCACCCGCGGGTGCGTCGTGGGTCGTCGCGCGGTTCCCCGCGTCCTTTGGGCGCCGCGCCTCGGTGGGTGCGGCGCCGAGTGAGTGCCGCGCCTAGTGAGTGCGGCGCGGCATCGCGTCGGTGACGGAGGCCGCGCCGTCGGCCCCGGCCGGCAGCGTCAGGGAGAGCGACGTGGAGTAGCCGTCGTCGAAGGGGTCGGGGTCCGAGTCGTAGTCGTCGCTGCCGGGCGCCACGATGATCAGGACGATGAAGCCGATGCCGAGCAGAATGCCGACCACTCCGCAGATGATCCCGGCCAGGGCGTGCCCCGGGTTCGTCGCTTCGCCGCGGCGGGCCTTGACCCGGCCGATGGATCCGAAGATCACGGCCATGATCCCGAGCAGGATCGCCAGCGGCCACAGACAGAAGAGCGCGGCGGCGCAGATGCCGAGCACCATCGCCGCGATGCCCATCCCGTTGCTCGGCGGCGCCGCCATCACGGGCCAGGCGTAGCCGGCACCGGGGGCGGGGTGGCCGACGCCCGGGTAGCCGGCGTCGGGTGCCGGATAACCCACACCGGGGTAGGCGTGGGCCCCCTGGTACGCGGGGTACTGCGGGTAGCCGTACGGGACCTGACCGGGCCCTTCCGGGCTGATGGGCGGGGGTGGTACGGCGGCGCCGGGGGCCGCGTACGGGGCGCCGGCCGCAGGCGGCGGGTAGGACGCGTGGGGCGTACTGGGCGCGTCGGGCGCGGGCGGGGCGAAAGGGTTGGGGGCGGGGATGGAGGCCCCGGCGGGCGGCCGGCCCCCCGGCGGTGAGAAGGCGCCGGGACCGGCCCAGGGCTGCGTCGTCGCGGCGGCCTGGGGAGAGGTCGGCCCACCCGAGTCGGCGGGCACCGGACCGCTCGCGTCCACCCCCGGCATGGACACGACCGTCATCCGGTCGTGCACCGAGGACGAGGAGGGAGCGGAGGTGCTCGGCGCCGGGATGTCGGCCGGCGCGGCCCACGGATCGTGGGGAGCAGAAGCGGCGGTGGCAGCCGCCGGGCTCGACCACCCGGGCGGAACCGGCGCGACGGGCTGGGCGAAACCAGCGGGCGCATCCGGCGCGATCGGCTTGTCCAGGGTGACCGTCGGGGCCGGTATCGCGTCCTCGGGCCGCGGAGCGGCGCCCGGCCCGATGGGCAGCGGAACGCCGTCGGCCACCGTCGCCGAGTCGGCGCTTTCGGCCACCGCCGACGGAATGGCGTCTTCGATCACCGTTGGCGGTACCGCGTCTTCGGTCACCGTCGGCAGCGTGGCACCGTCGACCACCACCGACGGAACAGCGTCATCGGTCACCGTCGGCAGCGTGGCACCGTCGACCACCGTCAGGGATATCGCGGGGTCGCCCTGCGGGGACGCCCACGGGTCGGGCTGCGGGTCGGCCGGTGTCTCCGGGATCGGTGCCTCGTCGGACGGCATAAGTGGGTCCCCCTGTAGCGTTCCGTGCCGTTCTGCGTCGTCTTTTCCGTCGTACACGATCAGCTGTACGTTCGGTCATGCTAAGGCCCGGGGTTCAGCGTGCGGATCGCCGCCTACGATGATCCCCGAGTCATCGATCAGCCGATCACCCGCGTCCCCCGACGCAGACCACGGTCCGGGGCGGACGCCGTTCCCGGGGAGGAACCTTGACCGACCACCGCGCCTCGCAGGGCGTGCCCGTGACCCCCGCCGTTCCCGGCGCGTCCACCGCTCCCGGTGCCTTCGGCACCCGCGACCTGCACACCTTCATCGCCGGTCTGCCCAAGGCCGAACTCCACGTGCACCACGTCGGCTCCGCCTCTCCCCGTATCGTCTCCGAGCTGGCCGCCCGCCACCCCGACTCCAAGGTGCCGACGGACCCCGAGGCGCTCGCGGACTACTTCACGTTCACGGACTTCGCCCACTTCATCCAGGTGTATCTGTCCGTCGTGGACCTGATCCGCACCCCGGACGACGTCCGGCTGCTGACGTTCGAGGTGGCACGGGATCTCGCCCGGCAGCAGGTGCGGTACGCCGAGCTGACCATCACGCCGTACTCCTCCACCCGCCGCGGGATCGAGGAGCGGGCCTTCATGGAGGCGATCGAGGACGCGCGCAAGGCGGCGGAGGCCGAGTTCGGGACCGTACTGCGCTGGTGCTTCGACATCCCCGGCGAGGCAGGGCTCGACGCCGCCGAGGAGACGACCCGGCTCGCGACCGAGGACCGGGTGCGTCCCGAGGGGCTGGTGTCGTTCGGGCTCGGCGGGCCCGAGGTCGGCGTGCCGAGGCCGCAGTTCAAGCCGTACTTCGACCGGGCGATCGCGGCCGGGCTGCACTCCGTGCCGCACGCCGGCGAGACCACAGGGCCCGAGACGATCTGGGACGCGCTCACCGACCTGCGCGCGGAGCGCATCGGGCACGGCACCAGTGCAGCCGGCGACCCGAAGCTGCTCGCGCACCTCGCCGAGCACCGGATCGCCCTGGAGGTCTGCCCGACCTCGAACATCGCCACACGCGCGGTCCGCACCCTCGACGAGCACCCCATCAAGGAGTTCGTGCGCGCCGGGGTCCTGGTCACCGTCAACTCCGACGACCCGCCGATGTTCGGCACCGACCTCAACACCGAGTACGCGGTCGCCGCGCGCCTCCTCGGCCTCGACGAGCGGGGGCTGGCCGCGCTCGCGAAGAACGCCGTGGAGGCGTCCTTCCTCGACGAGCCCGGCAGAACCCGTCTGTCCGCCGAGATCGACACCTACACCTCGGCCTGGCTGACCCCCTGACCCGATCGGGACCACCATCACCCATGCGCACCGTGACAGCCGTCGCCCATCGCGGCGCCCCCTACCGCCACCGTGAGAACACGCTCGACTCCCTGCGGGCCGGGCTCGATCTGGGTGCGGACGCCGTCGAGTTCGACGTACGGACGACCCGTGACGGCGTGCCCGTCCTGCTCCACGACTCGACGCTGAACCGGCTGTGGGAGGTGGAGCGGCCGCTGGCCGCGCTCTCCGCCGCGGAGCTGCGCGGGCTGACGGCGGACGGGGTGCCGACGCTGGCCGACGCGCTGCTCGCCACCAAGGACAGCCGGGTCATGGTGGACCTGCCGGGCGTGGTGAACCGCCGGGCGGTGCGGCACATCCTCGACGTCGTACGGGAGTACGACGCCGAGGACCGCGTCTACTACAGCGCCGACCCGGCCACCACGCTCGCTGTCCGCGCCGCCGCCCCCACCGCCGAGCTCGCCCTCACCTGGAAGACCCTCGCCCCACCCCGCCCCGCCCTCCTCGCCGCGATCCGCCCCCGCTGGCTCAACTACCGCTTCGGCCTGGTCACCCGCGCGCTGGCGGACCGCGTCCATCACGACGGCCACCTCCTCTCCGTCTGGACCCCCGACACCCGACGCTCCATGCGCCGTCTGATGGACATGGGCGTCGACTCGATCACCACCAACCGGGTCGATGCACTGTGCGCACTGCGGCAGCGCCCTTGACCGAGGTCCGTGTACAGCGCCCCTTCGGGGGCGCGGGGAACTGCGCGATCGACCACGACGCACCCGCACTCGCACCCGCCGCACCGCGGATACCCGGGCACCCCGGCAGCCGACGAACTGCCTCTACACCTCCGACCGCTGCGCCACCGTCGCCGCGTCCACCGGCTTCCCGCGCGTGACGTACTGCGGCACGGGCGCCGAGTCCTTGCCGTTGTCGCGGACCAGGCCGTAGCGGATGGCGCCCCGGTCCGGGCCGTAGGCGACGTCCTCGGTGACGGCGTCCCAGGTGGAGGGGGCGACGGTGACGCCGTAGTCGGCTCCGCGTTCGTTCTGGGTGAGGGTGACCGTGCCGTCGAGGTAGAAGTACTCGTTCTGCCACATCTGTTGGGTGCCGTCGGGGAGGACGGTGTATCCGGTGGCGGGGCCGCCCATGCCGGAGGTCCTGCCGTCGGCGGAGGTCGGGTCGTCCATACGGCGGCCGCCGCCCGAGGCGACGTGGAAGAGCCTGCCCTTCAGACCGGTCCAGGACGGCATGACCAGGCCGCCCGGCCGGTACTGGGGCGAGATCTGCCAGCGGACCAGGACGTAACCCTCGCCCGTGAAGGTCACGTTGTCGCCGCGGTGGTTCATCACGGTCCGCGGACCGCCGCTGCTGGTGAGGCCGGACTCGGGCCGACGCGGGAGGGCGGCGGGCGGGGTGTCCCGGTCCGGCGCCTCGTCCGCGACGTCGACGACGGTGCCGTACAGGTCGGTCTTCCTGGTCGCGGACGGGGAGGCGGAGGGGGACGGCGAGGACGAGGGCGACCTGGAGGGCGCCGGGGCGCGAGGCTCCGTGGCCACCGGCGCGCGGGCCGTGCTGAGCGCGCTGGGCGCGGCCTGCGGAGGCCGGTCCTGCGGGGGCCGCGTGACGACGTACGCGCCCCCGGCGACGAACGTCGCGCCCGCCGTCACCGCCACGGCGGGCTTGGTGAGGGCTCCGAGCACTTTGGCGGACCAGCCCACCGAGGCGGTCGCGGCGGTCGCCGCGACCGCGGTCTTCCCGCCGAACGCCAGGGACAGGGTGAAGCCGACGGGGACGGGGACCAGGGCGAGGCCGACGAGGAGGCGTTCGGCCGGGACGACGACCTCTCCGGGGCGCCCATGGCCGTCGCAGCGGGCGCAGCCACGGATGTGCCGGGCGATGCGCTTGCGCCACACCGAGTCGGGCCGCCCGCTCCAGCGGACGGTGACCCGGCCCAGGTCGGAGCAGGAGGAGTCGAGGGCGCGGACGATGCCCCGCGCGGTCTCCAGGCGGGCCTTCATCCGCTGGACGCGGACGGCGGCGTGCTGTCTGCTGATACCGACGGCGGCGGCGAGTTCGCGCCGGGTGAGTTCGCCCGCGACCTCCAGCCACCACAGCGACAACAGTTGCCGGTCCTCGTCGTCGAGCCAGCGGACCGCTTCCGCGACCTCCTTGCGCTGGCCCTCCAACTGCAGCCGCAGCACGGTCAGTTCGGCGAAGTCGGCGGCGGAATGGGCGTCGCTGTCGTCGAGCTGGTCGGCGGTGCGGCGGCGCGCCCGGTCCCGAATCTGCCGCATCGCGATCGCGACCAGCCAGGAGCGGAAGCTGTCCGGATCACGCAGCGTGTCGAGGTTGTCGACGGCGCGCAGCATGGTCTCCTGCACGACGTCGTCGACATCGGCGTGACCGTTGAGCGCCCGGCCGACGATGTTGTAGACGAGGGGCAGCCAGCCCTCGACCAGCTCGTCGAGGGCGCGCCGGTCCCCTGCCTGCGCGGCCGCGATGGTGGAGCGCCACTGCCGCCCGTCCACGTACGTTCCTTCCGGTCCCGCTGGGGTCGCCCTGCTCACTCGGCTGTGTTCCGTACCTTCTCAGCCATCTCCGTGACGTGGGGAACCTCCGAGGCGGAGATCACACTGCTCATGCGGCTCGCTCCTGTACGTGGGGAAACAGGGGGGGTGCCTACGGAGACGGTGTGGAGGCGGCCGGGATAACAGTTTTCCGGTCCCACCCGCCGGTGAGCGCCTCCAGCCGCTTGATCCGCTGCCGTAGGACGTACAGCGGGATCACCCCGAACACCCCGAACGACATGTCGATCACCGTCCACCAGAAGGGGATGCCCCGGATCGGCCCGCAGATCAGAGCCAGCGGGACGATCCCCGCGCAGGCGATCATGCCGAACTCGACGACCCAGATGTTGCGGACCGGGTCGCGATAGGGGCCGTAGAAGGCCACCGCGATCACGAGGTGCGCGAAGGCCAGCCAGTCGGTGCCGTACAGGAGGAAGGGGTACTCGGCGTCGGCCTCGTCGAGCCCCGCCCGTACGCGCTCGATCCACTCCACGAGCGCCGGCAGGTACTCCCCGACGGACAGCGACCGCAACAACTCCTCGGTCCACCGCAGCTCGTGGACCAGCGGGAACGCCGTGGCGCCGCTCAGCACCAGACAGACGACGAAGAAGATCAGCCACGCACGGATGCCCTTCAACAGGGCGGCTCTGTCGCTCATGCGGTGAGCGTACGCCCCTACTTGAACGCGTTCAAAAGTGGGGGCCCGGCAGGTGCCGGGCCCCACGGGAACGCGACCGGGCGTCAGCCGCCGGGAATCGAGCGGATCACGGCGAGGTCGAACTGCAGGCGCACCTTCTCGCTCACCATGGCACCGCCCTCCGCGAGCCGCTGGTTGTACGTGAGTCCCCATTCGGAACGGTTGATGGTGGTCGTCCCGTCGAAACCGACCCGCTCGTATCCGAACGGGTCCATGACGTGCCCTATGTAGGTGAGTTCCAGATCGACGGGACGGGTGATGCTCTTGATGGTGAGTTCTCCGGCCATGCGGTAGACATCGTTGCCCACCGGACGCACCGCCGTACTGACGAAACGCATGCGCGGATAGGTCGCGGCGTCCAGGAAGTCGCGGCCCATCAGATGATGGTCGCGCTGTTGCACTCCGGTGTCGACGGACGTGGTGGACAGCACTATCTCGGCCCGTGAACGAGAGGGATCACGGCCGTCGAAATAGAGCCGGCTCTGATACTCGGTGAACGCCCCGCGCACGGTCGTCACCAGGGCGTGCCGGACGGAGAAACCGATACGGCTGTGCGCCGCGTCGATCATCCATTCGCCGGTCAGTATCGCCAGGGCGGGATCGGACGGGCCGGTGGAAGGAAATGCCTGCGACTCGTGGGGGAGTTGCGAGGCCGTGGGGGCTGCCGGGCGGCGCAGGGACGCAGCACGGGTGAACAGGTTCATGCTTCACGTAACTACGGCACGACGGAATGCACCGCAACCCTTCGTCGTCCGATCCGTCGGGTCCGAATGGACACCGAAAGGCTGATAAAGCGCCACCACGCGACAGACAATTGCACTATCTCCACAGGGTCGCCACGATTCACCCGCCGGAATTCACCGCGGGAGGGCCGGAATTCGCCCCCGGATTCCGCCTCGTCCTACAACCCCACGATCCCGTTCCACCGGCGCGCGAACTCCTGCCGTTCCTCCGACGTGATGTCCCGCGCGACGGCGAGCCGGGCGCGCATGGCGTCGTCGGGGAAGATCAGGGGGTCCTCGGCGAGGGCGGCGGTCTCCTCGTCCTTGGCGGAGGCGAGGACGTCGCGGGCGGCGGGGACGGGGCAGACGTAGTTGACCCAGGCGGCGAGTTCGGCGGCGACCTCGGGGTCGTAGTAGAAGTCGACGAGGCGTTCGGCGTTGGTCTTGTGGCGGGCGAGGTTGGGGATCATCAGGGACTCGGACCAGAGTTCGGCGCCGTCCTCGGGGACGACGAAGCGGATGTCCGGGTCGTCCGCCTGGAGTTGGATGACGTCACCGGAGTACGCCTGGCAGGCGAGCACGTCCCCGCCGGCGAGGTCCTTGATGTAGTCGTTGCCGGTGAAGCGGCGGATATGGCCGGTCCGGACGCGGGACTCGACCTGGTCGCAGACGGTGTGGAAGTCGTCCGCCGTCCAGCGCGTGACATCGACGCCGTTGCCCTGCATCAGCAGCGCGAACGCCTCGTCCAGACCGGAGAGAAGGGTGACCCGCCCCTGGAGATCGTCCGCCCACAGATCAGCGACACGACGTATCTCGCGGCCCACCTTCCGGCGGTTGTACGCGATGCCGGTGATCCCCGACTGCCACGGCACGGCGAATCGGCGGCCGGGGTCGAAGGCGGGCGAACGCAGCTGCGGATCCAGATACTCGGTGACGTTCGGCTGACCCGCCCGGTCCATCTCCTGGACCCACCCCAGCCGTACGAACCGGGCGCACATCCAGTCGCTGACGACGACGAGGTCGCGGCCGGTCCGCTGGTGGTTCATCAGGGCCGGGCTGATCTTGCCGAAGAACTCGTCGTTGTCGTTGATCTCCTCGACATAGTCGACGGCGATCCCGGTCCGCTCCTCGAACGCCTCCAGCGTCGGCCGCCGCGAGTCGTCCTCGTCGTCGGTGTCGATGTACAACGGCCAGTTGGCCCAGCTCAGCCGCTTGTCACGGGCCGAGAGATCGACTCCGGCGCGGTTGCGGGGCGCCACGTAGGCGGCGGGCACCCCGCACCCGGCGAGCGCGCCGAGCGCCGCGCCCGTGCCGACGGCACACAAGAACGAACGGCGGCCGATGTGCGGGAGGGACATTCAGGCAGCATGCCATCCCCGCGCCCCGAAGGGACGCGGGGAACCGTGCGAGCGGCCGCACACCACCCGCGGCCGTCGACGAACCGCTCAGCCCAACGAAGTCATCACATGCTTGATCCGGGTGTAGTCGTCGAACCCGTAACCCGAAAGGTCCTTGCCGTACCCCGACTTCTTGAACCCGCCGTGCGGCATCTCCGCGACCAGCGGAATGTGCGTGTTGATCCACACACACCCGAAGTCCAGCGCCTTCGACATCCGCATCGCCCGCGCGTGATCCTTCGTCCACACCGACGACGCGAGCGCGTACTCGACCCCGTTCGCCCAGCCGACGGCCTGTGCCTCGTCCGCGAACGACTGGACCGTGATGACCGGCCCGAAGACCTCCTTCTGGATGATCTCGTCGTCCTGCTTCAGTCCGGAGACGACGGTCGCCGCGTAGAAGTACCCCTTCTCGCCGACCTGGTGCCCGCCGGCCTCGACCTTCGCGTGGGCGGGCAGCCGCTCGATGAACCCGGCGACCTGCTTGAGCTGGTTGGGGTTGTTGAGCGGCCCGTACAGCACGTCCTCGTCGTCCGGCTGCCCGGTCTTCGTCTCGGCCGCCGCCTTCGCGAGCGCGGCCACGAACTCGTCGTGAATGCTCTCCTGGACGAGGACACGGGTCGCGGCCGTACAGTCCTGCCCGGCGTTGAAGTAGCCCGCCACCGAGATGTCCTCGACGGCCTTGGCGATGTCGGTGTCGGCGAAGACGACGACCGGCGCCTTGCCGCCCAGCTCCAGGTGGACGCGCTTGACGTCCTTGGCCGCGGACTCGGCGACGGACATACCGGCCCGCACGGACCCGGTGATGGACGCCATCGCCGGGACCGGGTGCTCGACCATCAGCCGCCCGGTGTCACGGTCGCCCGTGATCACGTTGAAGACGCCCTTCGGCAGGATCGCCCCGATGATCTCGGCGATGAGGACGGTCGAGGCCGGCGTCGTGTCCGACGGCTTCAGCACGACCGTGTTGCCCGCGGCGATCGCCGGCGCGAACTTCCACACGGCCATCATCATCGGGTAGTTCCACGGCGCGACCTGGGCGCAGACACCGACCGGCTCACGGCGGACGATCGAGGTCATCCCCTCCATGTACTCGCCGGCCGACCGGCCCTCCAGCATCCGCGCGGCACCCGCGAAGAAGCGGATCTGGTCCACCATCGGCGGGATCTCCTCGGAGCGGGTCAGCCCGATCGGCTTGCCCGTGTTCTCCACCTCCGCCGCGATGAGCTCCTCGGCCCGCTCCTCGAACGCGTCGGCGATCTTCAGCAGAGCCCGCTGGCGCTCGGCCGGGGTCGTGTCGCGCCAGGCCGGGAAAGCGGCCTCGGCGGCGGCCATCGCCGCGTCGACATCGGCCTGACCGGACAGGGGCGCGGTCGCGTAGGCCTCGCCCGTCGCGGGGTTGACCACCTCGGTGGTCCGTCCGTCGACGGCGTCACGGAATTCACCGTCGATGTAGTTGCGTAGCTTGCGCAGCCGACCCAGCTCGGTACTCACTGCCGGCCCTCCAGGTTGGGTGTCCAGATGTGGGTGTCCACTCCTTGAGACACCACCCTAATCCGCCGCCCCCCGCTTTCAACACCCCCGACACCTCATTGGCTGCGAAATCCGCAAGCCATGGGCCCTCAAACAACGAATTTCATCGATCCAGCCTTGCGGAACTGTCGAGACGTCGTGCACAGTGAGGCCGTGGCCAGTCGAAGCGCAGAGCAGAGGGAGTCCCGGGACCCCAAGGACTCCAGGGAATCCAGGAGGGACTCCAAGGAGCCCAGGAACGGCACTCCGCAGCTGGACGCCGTCTCGCTCGCCATCGTCGAGCAGCTCCAGGAGGACGGCAGGCGACCGTACGCCGCGATCGGCAAGGCCGTAGGCCTGTCCGAGGCGGCCGTGCGCCAGCGCGTCCAGAAACTGCTCGACCAGGGCGTGATGCAGATCGTCGCCGTCACGGACCCGCTCACCGTGGGCTTCCGGCGTCAGGCGATGCTCGGCATCAACGTCGACGGCGACCTGGATCCCGTGGCGGACGCACTGACGGCCATGTCGGAGGTCGAGTACATCGTGATCACCGCCGGCTCCTTCGACCTGATGGCGGAGATCGTCTGCGAGGACGACGACCACCTCCTGGAGGTCATCAACAAGCGCATCCGGACCCTGCCCGGCGTGCGGTCGACGGAGAGTTTCGTCTACCTCAAGCTCAAGAAGCAGACCTATATGTGGGGAACCCGATAACCGTGAGGACGGATAAGCCGTGAGCCCCAAGGACCTCAGCCAGACCGCGTACGACCACCTGTGGATGCACTTCACCCGCATGTCCTCGTACGAGAACTCCCCGGTCCCCACCATCGTCCGGGGCGAGGGTACGTACATCTACGACGACAAGGGCAAGCGGTACCTCGACGGTCTCGCGGGTCTCTTCGTCGTCCAGGCGGGCCACGGCCGCACCGAGCTGGCGGAGACCGCGTTCAAGCAGGCGCAGGAGCTGGCGTTCTTCCCGGTGTGGTCCTACGCCCACCCGAAGGCCGTCGAACTGGCGGAACGTATCGCCTCCTACGCGCCCGGCGACCTGAACAAGGTCTTCTTCACCACCGGCGGCGGCGAGGCGGTCGAGACCGCCTGGAAGCTCGCCAAGCAGTACTTCAAGCTCCAGGGCAAGCCGACCAAGTACAAGGTCATCTCCCGCGCGGTCGCCTACCACGGCACCCCGCAGGGCGCCCTGTCCATCACCGGCCTGCCGGCCCTGAAGGCTCCCTTCGAGCCGCTGGTGCCGGGCGCGCACAAGGTCCCGAACACCAACATCTACCGGGCCCCGTACTTCGGTGACGACCCGGAGGCCTTCGGCCGCTGGGCCGCGGACCAGATCGAGCAGGAGATCCTCTTCGAAGGCCCCGACACGGTCGCGGCGGTCTTCCTGGAGCCGGTGCAGAACGCGGGCGGCTGCTTCCCGCCGCCGCCCGGATACTTCCAGCGGGTCCGTGAGATCTGCGACCAGTACGACGTGCTGCTGGTATCGGACGAGGTCATCTGCGCCTTCGGCCGGCTCGGCACGATGTTCGCCTGCGACAAGTTCGGCTACGTCCCGGACATGATCACCTGCGCCAAGGGCATGACCTCGGGCTACTCCCCGATAGGCGCCTGCGTCGTCTCGGACCGCGTGGCCGAACCCTTCTACAAGGGCGACAACACCTTCCTGCACGGCTACACCTTCGGCGGCCACCCGGTCTCCGCGGCCGTCGGCCTCGCCAACCTCGACCTGTTCGAGCGTGAGGGCCTCAACCAGCACGTCCTCGACAACGAGGACGCGTTCCGGTCCACGCTGGAGAAGCTCTACGACCTGCCGATCGTCGGCGACGTCCGCGGCAACGGCTACTTCTACGGAATCGAGCTGGTCAAGGACAAGGCGACGAAGGAGAGCTTCGACGACGACGAGACCGAGCGCATCCTCTACGGCTTCCTGTCGAAGAAGCTGTTCGAGAACGGCCTCTACTGCCGTGCCGACGACCGCGGCGACCCGGTCGTCCAGCTCGCGCCGCCGCTGATCTCCGACCAGTCGACCTTCGACGAGATCGAGCAGATCCTGCGCGCGACGCTGACGGAGGCGTGGACCCTGCTGTAGGCCTCCGGCGGTCCTGTCGGCGCCCGCCCGCCCGCCCGGTCTTTCACACGGCCCGGGACGCACCCATCCGAGTGAGATGAGGGCGTCCCGGGCCGTGTGCTGTCCGGCCCCCGCCACCCTGACTCCCTAGCGTGCCCCTGTAACCGATCGGCCCTGCCTTCGTTCCCCCGGACGGGGGGCTCCCCCGGCAATCCTGATCCGAACCGAGGTGTACGCCCATGGTGGCCCCGCCGGACAACGACGTGCTCTGGGCACGCGGTCTGACCTACGCGCACGACGGCTCGCCCGCGCTGCAAGGCGTGTCGATGGCCGTCAGGGAGGGCGAGATCCTCGCGGTCACCGGCCCGCGCGGCAGCGGCAAGACCACGCTCCTGCGGTGTCTGTCCGGACAGCTGCGGGTGCAGCGGGGCGAGGTGTGGTTCAACAGCGTTCCCGTGCACACCATGGGTCCGCTCGCCCGGGAGCGGCTGCGCCGCGACCGCTTCGGCTGGATCGACCCCGAGCCGGTCCTCGTCCCCGAGCTGAACGTCTGGGAGAACACCGCCCTGCCGCTGATGCTGCGCGGCACCGGCCGCCGGGCCGCCAAGGCCGCCGCCCTGGAGTGGCTGGAGCGCCTCGACATCCGCGACGCGGCCCGCAAGCGCCCGCACGCCCTCCTCCAGTCCGAGCGCCAGCGGGTGGTCGTCGCCCGCGCCCTGGTCGCCGCCCCCACCGTGCTCTTCGCGGACGAGCCGACCGCCTCGCTGCACCGCGCCGAACACACCCACGTCCTGCGCACCCTCACCACGGCGGCCCGCTCGCACTCCATCACGGTCGTCCTCGCCACCCACGACCCCGCGACCGCCTCCCTCGCGGACCGCACGGTGTCCCTGCTCGACGGACGCCATGTGAAGACCGTCCACCTGCCCTCCGCCACGGAAGGGAAGGGCCGCCCCACCCCCGAGGGGAACCAGAGCCCCACCACCGCGGGCAGGGGCCGACACACCGCCGCGGGAGGGGGCGGGTCGAACACGGAAAGGGAAGGCCGACCCGCCACCGGGCAGAGAGGCCGACCCGGCACCGAAGCGCAAGGCAGGCCCGCCACCGACCAAACAGGACCGCCCGCCTCCGAAACGGAACACCCGTCCGCCACCGCAGGCAAAAGCCTCCCCAACACCGGACGGAGAGGCCGGCCCGCCACCGAGCGGAAAAGCCGCCCGGCCACCGAGCAGAGAGACCGACCCGCCACCGAGGAGGTAGGACCGCCCGCCTCCGAAACGGAACACCCGTCCGCCACCGCAGGCAAAAGCCTCCTCAACACCGGACGGGGAAGCCGACCCGCCACCGAGCGGGAAGGTCGTCCGCCCGTCGAAGGGGGAGGTGAGTCCGCCGTCGAGCAGAGCGGTGGGTCCGCTGTCGAAGGGGAGCGCCCGTCCGTCGTCGACGGGGAAGAGCGGGCCGCCGACGGGGAAGGCCGGGCCGCGTGCTCGCTCTCCGCCTAGCCCGCCGGGCCCACCCCGCCGTCCAGCTCCGGCGCCTCCTGGTCGCCGCGGCCACCGGCGGCACGGGTTTTCTGCTGCTCTGCGCCCTCGGGCACGCCATGGCCCACCCGCACGCCCCGGCCGGCTCGGTGCTCCGCCTGGCCTGGTGCGTCCCTCCCGCCGCCGCCACCGTGTACTTCGCGGTGACCGTGGCCCGCACCGACCCCGGTACCCGGCCCCGCCCCGGTCTGTCCGCGATCGGCCTCGGCCCCGGCCGGCTGATGGCCATCTCGGCGGTCACGACGGCCCTGTCCACCGTCCTCGGCTCACTCCTCGCCCTGCTCGTCTTCCTCCATCTGCGCGGCGACCTCACCGGCCTGCCCTTCGACGGCGCCGCGACCGACGCACTCGCCGCCGGGCGGCCCCTGCCCCTCCCTGCGGCCCTCACCCTCCTCTCCCTGGTCCCGGCCGTCGCCTCCGTCACGACCGCCCTCGTTCTGCGCCCCGAGCACACCGGCGCCCGGCCCGCCGGGCTACGGACCCGCTTCATGGCGTACGACACCTTCGCCATCGGCCGACGGGCCGCGTCCCCGGCGGGCGCCACGAGGTACGAGGAGGAGCCGGACGAGGAGGCCACCGCCACCACGAACCCGCTGGAGCCGGCGGAGCCGGCGGCTCCACGCCCCGCCCCCGGCGGCCTCCCCTGGGGCATCGCCGTGCTCGCGGTCGGCCTCGCCGTCGAGACGTACGCCGGACAGTCCGACGACGGCTCCGGCCTCAGCCTCCCCGGCGGCTTCGCGGACAGCCCCACCGGAGTCCTCGGCGGCTGGCTGCTCACCGCACTCGGGCTGGTCCTGACCGGGCCGGGGCTCACCCACCTCACCGGGCGCCTGCTCCAGTCCGTACGCCCCGGCGCACTGCGCCTGCTCGCCGGGCGCGTGCTCCAGGAAGAGGCCCGGCGCATCGGGCGCCCGCTCGGGGTGGTGTGCGCGGTGGCCTCCGGGGCCTACGCCATGGTGACGCTGTCCTCCGGCGTGCGGCCCACGGTCGGTCCGCTCACCCTGCTGGGCGCGCTCGTGGTGGCCGGCTGCGCCGTGCTCACCCTCGCGACGGCCGCCGTCGAGGCCCGGCGGGCGCACGCGGACACCACGGCCGCGCTGCTGCGGCTGGGGGCGCCCGGCGCCCTGCCCCGCCAGGCGGCCCTGCTCCGCGTGGGCGCCCTGCTCGCCGTGTTCGGCACTCTGACCTGGACGGTCGCACAGCTGGCGGCGCTGCCGCTGGCCGCCTGACACGCGCCTCGGAGGGCGCCGGAAAGTCGTACGAAAAAAGTCCCGGACCGGCGATGAGTTTCACGGGAGTCCCCGGTCTACCCCTGCGAACGGACCGAAACCGAACGGGAGAGACCTCGCCATGTACCAGCAGATGATCTTCGTGAACCTGCCCGTGAACGACCTCGACGCCTCGAAGAAGTTCTTCACGGAGCTCGGATACGCACTCAACCCCCAGTTCAGCGACGAGAACGCGGCCTCCGTCGTGATCAGCGACACCATCGTGGCGATGCTGCTCACCAAGCCGTTCTACGCGTCCTTCACGAAGAAGGAGATCGCGGACGCCACGAAGACCAGCGAGGTGATGCTCTGTCTGAGCGCCGAGAGCCGCGCGAAGGTCGACGAGCTGGTCGAGAAGGCGGTCGCCGCCGGCGGCACGGCCTCGGAGAAGATCCAGGAGATGGACTTCATGTACGGCCGCGCCTTCGACGACCTCGACGGCCACACCTGGGAGGTCGTGTGGATGGACCCGGCCGCCATCGAGGGCTGAGCAGGCTCCCCGTAAGGGGCGGGGGGAACCGCGCGAGCAACCGCCTGCCCACCCGCAGCCGCTCACGCGCAGTCACCCCACCCATGGGTGCCCGGCCCGACCCAGCGGAGCGACCCAGCGGCCCGACCCTACGGAGCGACCTAGCATGGGCGGGTGCAGACGATGCCCGCCCATGCGGCCCACCACGACGACCACGAGATCGAGACGATCGAGGAGTTCGACGCGATCGTCTCGGCGCGTGGCACCCTCACCGGATTCCGGCTCCAGGCCGTCGACCTGACGGACCGTACGCGCGAACTGCTCGCCACCGCCACGACGGGAGCCGTCTTCCTCGGCTGCCCGATGCGCGAGGAGGCCGCCGCGAAGATCCGCGCGGACGGCGCACTGGTCTTCCCGCCCGTCCCCGGCCTGCCCTTCGATCCGTACCGCGGCCTGCTCTACTCCCCCGACGAGCTCTTCGCGTCACTGTCGGACGGCGGTTATGAGGCGACACCCGACGCCCTCGCGTACGCCTGGTTCCAGCGGACCAAGGCCGACCGGGACGTCTACGCCTCCATGCTGCGCGCCGTCCACGACGACTCCGTCTCGGACGCCCTCGACGAACTCCTCTCCGGCGCCCGCGTGGTGGGCGTGATGGGCGGTCACGCGATGGCGCGCGGCACGGAGGCGTACGAGGGCGCATCCCGTCTCGGCCGCACCCTGGCCCGCTCGGGTCTCACCGTCGCCACCGGCGGCGGTCCGGGCGCGATGGAGGCGGCGAACCTGGGCGCCTACGCGGCACCCCACGACGAGGAGATGCTCGCCGAGTCCCTCCGACTCCTGGCGAAGGCGCCGAAGTTCACGCCCTCGATCACCGAGTGGGCGGGCGCCGCCTTCGAGGTGCGTAACCGCTGGCCGAAGGGCGGCACCTCCGTCGGCATCCCCACCTGGTTCTACGGCCACGAGCCGCCGAACCCGTTCGCCTCGCACATCGCCAAGTACTTCGCCAACGCAACCCGCGAGGACGGTCTCCTCGCCCGCTCCGACGCCGGCATAGTCTTCCTGCCGGGCGCGGCCGGAACCGTCCAGGAGATTTTCGACAACGCGACCCCCAACTACTACGAGTCGCGCGGTGAACCGACACCCATGGTCCTGGTCGACCGCGCCCACTGGACGGAGACACTGCCGACCTGGCCACTGCTCCGGTCGCTGGCCCGGGGACGTTCGATGGAGGCCAGGATCGCCCTGGTGGACCGGATCGAGGAGGCCCCTGAGGCCTTGGCCCGGCTCGGGGCGTGAGAACCACGACCGTCACCGACCGCGCGTCGAACCCTCGGACGGTTCATCAGCGGGCAAAGCCAGCCGCTCAAACACTCCTTCGGATTGACAGTACTTATGGCGCGCTTATAAACCTGTGAGACACAGGGGGAAGCCGCCCCTCCGGCGGCCCTCCGCCACCCCCACTCCCCTGTGTTTCCCGTGAAGGGCAAAAGTGTCCATATTTCCCCGTACCGCGCGGACTTCGCGCTATGTCGGTGTTGCTTTCGCGTCCGCCGCACTCGTGTTCGGCGCCGCGGGCAATGCCATGGCCTGCAGCATCAAGGACTTCTCCGCCGTCGCCGAGTGCGACGGTGACAAGGGCGTCATCCGTGTGACCGACGTGGACGCCCTCGGCATCGAGGCCGAGATCACCGTCTATCTGGAGAACAACGGGGCCGACCTGCGCCAGGTCGGCAGCAAGACGGTTCTGAACTCCACCGCCGACGGTGTCACCGTCACCTTCGAGGAGGACTGGGAGCCGAACGCCGAGTACCGCGTCCACGTCACGGCGGAGAACTACGTCGACGAGGACATCAAGCCGAACCTGGTGGCGCCCGCCAAGGCCTGCGACGCCAAGGCGGACACCCCGTCGGCCGCCTCGAAGAGCCCGGCGAAGCCCGCGGACGATGAGGGCAAGGGCAAGGGCGAGGGCGAGCCGTCCGAGACCAGGACGTCCCCCACACCGTCCGCGTCCGAGGGCACGACACCCGTCGGCTCGAACGGCAACAACGCCCCGTCCCCCGAGGGCGACTCCAACCTCGCCGAGACCGGTGCCGACTCCCACACCGGCCCGATCGCCGGCGCCGCGGTGGCGATGGTCGCCCTCGGTGCCGGTGCCGTGTACTACAGCATGCGGCGGCGTGGGGCCTCCACACGCTGACCCGTTCCACACGGCTGTGGCCCGTACCTCTCACTCAGGGGTACGGGCCACACGCTTGTGCGGGGAGGCGGCCGGCCCTCGCGTCTCCCACCCGAGGGGTACGGCCCCACACTCACCCGAACGTCGCGCGCTCCAGCCAGAAGTCCAACAGCTCACGGTCGCCCAGCGCCTCCAACCGCCCACCGTCCGGCGGCAGTCGGCAGTCGGCAGTCGGCAGTCGGCAGTCGGCGATAGAAGGCGGGCAACACCTCGGTGAGGGGCCCGCGCGGCGCGACCGTCGCCTTCTCATGGCCGCGACGCCGGCGCACGACGTCCTCGGTCAGCTCGACGAACCACTCGGCGTTTCCTCCTCGCCGGTGTCCGTGGCATGGAGGTGGATACTGCGCCCCGGGCCGCGCAGTTCGGCCGCCTCGTCGTGCGGCATGGTCCGCCGGACGAACTCGACGATCTCCAGCCACTCGTCCATCGCGTCGGCGGCGATCTCCGGCGCCACCTCGACGGGCCGTCCGACGGTGAGCGCCGCGTCGGCACCGTGGACGACCTGTTCATGGGCCATCCTGCGGGCCCCGAACCCCGCGCTGTGCTCCCAGCCCCACGACCACACCGCCGGCCTCGGGCCCCGCCTCACGCAGCGTGGCCACGATCGTCTCGCCGGTCTCCGCGAGCCACGCGGCCGGCGCGGCCGGGTCCCCCTGCTTCTCCGGGCCCTCGTACAGCGGGACGTCCGGCTCGGGCACCTCTTCCTTCGCCCGGGTCCGTACGTTCGGCTCGACCCAGCGCAGGGCGCCGCCGGTGTGGCGTACGAGCCGCTCCAGTTACCAGTCGGGGCAGGTCGGCACGGTCGCCGACAGATCGCGGCGCCGGAGGTCACGATGTGCCGCAACCGCCGCACCCGCGGCTCGATCTCGGCGCACTGGCGGTCGTGCCGGGCCCGGGCTTCTTGCGTACGCATCGTTATGGTGCCGCACCTTGTGCAGCCGGGCCTGCCCCCAGCACGACGATTTCGGCCGCGTCGAAGCCCACGCCGACCTGCTCCCCGGGCTCCGGCGCGTCCCGCAGTGCGCACGCCGCCTCCAGGCGCGGCGCGTCCCCGGGCCGGAGGTGCACGGCGACATGCGTGCCCCGGAAGGTGCGCGCGGCCACAGTGCAGCGCAGCAGCCCGTCGGCCACGTCGACCAGTCGCACGCCGGCGGGCCGGACCAGCAGCGCGCACGCCCCCTGCGGCGAGCCCTCCGGCACCGGGACCTTGCCCCACGCCGTGTCCGCGACCGTCCCGGTCACCGTCGCCTCGACCACGTTGTCGAAGCCGAGGAAGCGGGCCACGAACTCGTCCACCGGCTGCTGCCACACCTCAAGAGGCGTGCCGGACTGGGCGATCCGCCCGTCCCGCATCACCACGACCCGGTCGGCCAGCGCGAAGGCCTCACCCTGGTCGTGCGTGACCGCCAGCACGGTCGTCCCCAACTCCCCGAACAACTGCCGGAGTTCGACGACCAAGCGCTCCCGCAACGACCGGTCCAGCTGGCCGAGGGGCTCGTCGAGCATCAGCAGCCGGGGGCGAGGGGCGAGGGCCCGGGCCAGTGCGACCCTCTGCTGCTCACCGCCGGACAGCTCCCCGACCCGTCGCCGAGCCGCTCCGGGAAGCCCTACCAGGTCCAGCAGCTCCCTCACCCGCACGGCCCGTTCGTCCTTCACCGCGCCGCGCATACGGGGCCCGAAGGCGACGTTGCCCGCCACGTCCCGCTGCGGGAAGAGCTGATGGTCCTGGAACATCAGGCCCACACCGCGCTTGTGGGCGGGCACACCCCGCTGGTCGCAGCCGTCCAGCAACACCCGCCCGCCGTGCAGTGGTTGCAGCCCGGCGACCACCCGCAGCAGCGTCGACTTGCCGCTGCCACTGGGCCCCAGCACGCACACGATCTCGTGCTCGGCGACCTCCAGATCGACCGCGTCGAGCACGGGCCGCCCGTCGAACCGTACCGTCGCGCCCTCAAGCCCGAGCAACATCAGAACTCCCCCGTGCGATCGGTACGGATGCGCTCCAGCACCAGCAGAGCCACCGCGCACACCACCATCAGAATCGTCGAAAGGGCCATCGCCTGGCCGTAGTTGAGATCACCGGGACGACCGAGCAGCCGTGCCACGGCGACCGGGAGCGTCGGGTTGTCGGCGCGCGCGATGAACACGGTCGCCCCGAACTCCCCCAGCGACACGGCGAAGGCGAACCCGGCCGCGATCAGCAGCGCCCGCCGCACCATAGGCAGATCGACCTCGCGCCACACCCGCCACGGCGACGCCCCGAGCACGGCCGCCGCCTCCCGCAGCCGGTGGTCCACCGCACGGAGCACGGGCAGCATGGTTCGTACGACGAAGGGGACGCCCACCAGGGCCTGGGCAAGTGGCACCAGGATCCAGGAGGACCGCAGGTCCAGCGGCGGCTCGTCCAGCGCGATCAGAAATCCGAAGCCGACGGTCACCGCGGAAACCCCGAGCGGCAGCATGAGCAGCGCGTCGAAGCCCCGGACGAGCCGTCCGGCCCGCCGTGTGAGCGCGGCGGCGGCGAGCCCGCCGATCAGCAGGGCGATGGCGGTCGCGGCGAGCGCGTACGTGAGCGAGTTCCCGACCGCCTCGATCGGCGCCACCAGGAAAATCCCGCTGTCGTCGCTGGTCAAGGCCTTGTAATAGCCGAACCCGGGCGCGGCGAGCGACCGCTCCACCAGCACCCCGAGCGGCAGCAGGATCAGTACGACGACGGTGGCGAGGACCCCGCCCAGCAGCGCCCACTGCCCCACCCCGCGCGGTCGCCGGGCCGTGAGCGACGCGTCCACCAGCCGCAGCGCGGTCTCCCGCCGCCGTACGGTCCACGCGTGCACGGCGAGAATCAGCCCGACCGCGACGAACTGCACCAGCGTCAGTACGGCTGCCGCCGGCAGGTCGAAGATCTCCGAGGTCTGCCGGTAGATCTCCACTTCGAGCGTCGAGAAGGTCGGCCCGCCGAGGATCTGCACCACCCCGAACGAGGTGAAGGTGAAGAGGAAGACCATCAGCGCGGCGGCGGCCACGGCGGGCGCGAGCGCCGGGAGCGTCACCCTCCGCCAGGCCGCCGACGGCGAGGCCCCGAGCATCCGCGCGGCCTCCTCCTGCCGCGGGTCGAGCTGCGACCACAGCCCGCCGACGGTCCGTACGACGACCGCGTAGTTGAAGAACACATGCGCGAGCAGGATCGCCCAGACCGTGGTGTCCAGCCGCACTCCCCACAGTTCGTCGAACAGTCCGCCACGCCCGACCAGGGCCAGGAACGCCGTGCCGACGACCACGGTCGGCAGCACGAACGGCACGGTCACGACCGCCCGCAGGATGTCCTTGCCCCTGAAATCGAAGCGCGCGAACACATACGCGCCGGGGAGCGCGATCAGCAGCGTGAGCGCGGTCGAGACGAGGGCCTGCCAGGTGGTGAACCACAGCACGTGCCGGATCCCGGAGTCCCCCAGGACCTCCCCGATCCGCCCGAGGTCCCAGGTCCCGTCGGCCTTCAGCCCCCGCACGACGATCGCGGCGACGGGGTAGGCGAAGAACACCCCGAAGAACGCGACGGGCAGCACCATGAGCCCGAGCCGCGCCGCGCTCCCCGGCCGACGGGGTGCACGCGGAGCGGCCACGGCCTCCTGGGCTGCTTCGGTCACTTCAGTACGAGCGAGGTCCACGACTTGACCCACTGGTCACGGTTCTCGGCGATCTTCTCCGGCGCCATCGTCTCGGGGTCCTTCGCCGCGGGCCCGTACTCGGTGAACTCGGCGGGCACGGACGCCCCCTCGACCACCGGGTACACGAACATGTTGAGCGGCATGTCCTCCTGGAACCTCTTCGAGATCAGGAAGTCGATCAGCGCCTTGCCGCCCTCGGCGTTCTTGGCATTGCTCAGCAGCCCCGCGAACTCGATCTGCCGGAAGCAGGTGCCGGTCGCGACCCCGGTGGGCGCGGTCTTCGGCTTCGGGTCCGCGTAGACGACCTCTGCGGGCGGCGAGGAGGCGTACGACACGACGAGCGGCCGGTCGCCACCGGCCTTCTTGCCGTCCGTGGACCCGGAGAACTCCTGGTAGTACGCCTGCTCCCAGCCGTCGACGACCTTCACACCGTTGGCCTTGAGCTTCTCCCAGTAGCCCTCCCAGCCGTCGTCCCCGTACTTCGCCGCCGTACCGAGGACGAATCCGAGCCCCGGCGAGGAGGTGGAGGCGTTCTCGGTGACGAGGAGGTCCTTGTACTCGGGCTTGACGAGATCGTCGAACGACTGCGGCGGCTCGATCTTGTTCTTGCTGAAGTACGCCTTGTCGTAGTTGACGCAGATGTCACCGGAGTCGATGGGCGTGACCCGGTGCCTGCCCTGGTCCAACTGGTACTCGGCACCGACCTTGTCGAGCCCCTTCGCCTCGTACGGCTGGAAGAGGCCGTTGTCGAGCGCGCGGGAGAGCAACGTGTTGTCGACGCCGAAGAAGACGTCGCCCTGCGGGTTGTCCTTGGTCAGGATCGCCTGGTTGACGGCCTGCCCCGCGTCCCCGCTCTTGAGGACCTTGACCTTGTACCCGGACTCCTTCTCGAACGCCTTCAGCACGTCCTTGGAGTAGGCGAAGGAGCCGTGGCTGACGAGGGTGACGGTCTTGGAGCCGGTGCCGCTGCCGCTGCCGCCCGAGCCGGACGACCCGCACGCGGACAGCGTGACCAGACCCAGCCCGACGACCAGGACCGTTGCCTTCTTGGTGATGTGCACTGAGTCGATTCCTCCTGGAGGTGACCAGGAAGAGACGCGGCCCTGCCCGGGGCCGTCGGAGGTTCCGAAAGCTCCCGGGCAGGGCGCAACAGCTTGAGTGATGACCGAACTTCCTACCCAGAATGACCTGGGCGAGGTTCAGAGGGTCTGCGGCCCGCTTGCCGCACTCTCAGCGCTGTGGCGCTCCCCTGTCGGAATATGAAGATGTGTACGAAGGTCAGAGTACCCCGTGGCCTGATTCCGACTCCTACCGGTGGCCACGGGCCGACCCTCCGGCCGCCCTCGGCCTACCTCTCGGTGGCCGCCAGCTGCCCGCACGCCCCGTCGATCTCCTGGCCCCGGGTGTCCCGGACGGTCACCGGCACCCCATGGGCGGCGATGGCCTCGACGAACGCCTTCTCGTCCTCGGGCCTGGAGGCGGTCCACTTCGACCCCGGAGTCGGGTTCAGCGGAATCAGGTTCACATGCACCGGCTTGCCCTTGAGCAGCCGGCCCAGCCGGTCACCACGCCACGCCTGGTCGTTGATGTCCCGGATCAGCGCGTACTCGATGGACAGCCGACGCCCGGACCTGGCGGCGTACTCCCACCCTGCGTCCAGCACCTCGCGCACCTTCCACCGTGTGTTCACGGGGACGAGCGTGTCGCGCAGTTCGTCGTCAGGGGCGTGCAGCGAGATGGCGAGCCGGCACTTGAACCCTTCGTCCGAGAACCGGTGGATGGCGGGCACCAGCCCGACCGTGGACACGGTGATCCCGCGCTGCGACAGCCCCAGCCCGTCCGGCTCCGGGTCGGTGAGCCGGCGAATGGCCCCGACGACCCGGTTGTAGTTGGCGAGCGGCTCACCCATCCCCATGAAGACGATGTTGGAGAGCCGCGCGGGCCCACCGGGAATCTCGCCGTCCCGGAGCGCCCGCATCCCGTCGACGATCTGATGGACGATCTCGGCGGTGGACAGATTCCGGTCGAGACCCGCCTGCCCCGTGGCACAGAACGGACAGTTCATCCCGCACCCGGCCTGCGAACTGATGCACATGGTTACCCGGTCCGGGTACCGCATCAGCACCGACTCGACGAGCGTCCCGTCGAACAACCGCCACAGCGTCTTCCGCGTGGTCTCCTGATCGGCCGACAGATGCCGCACGACCGTCATCAGCTCCGGAAGCAGCGCCTCCTGAAGCTTCGCGCGCGCACCCGCGGGGATGTCGGTCCACTGCTCCGGGTCGTGCGCGTACCGCGCGAAGTAGTGCTGCGACAGCTGCTTGGCGCGAAACGGCTTCTCCCCGATCGCGGCAACAGCCTCCTTACGCTCCACAGGCGAAAGGTCAGCAAGATGCCGCGGCGGCTTCTTGGCTCCGCGGGGGGCGACGAATGTGAGTTCTCCGGGCTTCGGCATAACCCACCCAGTGTCGCAGATCAACTGGAGTGACCCGGGCCGGGCA
Organism: Streptomyces europaeiscabiei; assembly: GCF_036346855.1. Classification (NCBI taxonomy): domain Bacteria; kingdom Bacillati; phylum Actinomycetota; class Actinomycetes; order Kitasatosporales; family Streptomycetaceae; genus Streptomyces; species Streptomyces europaeiscabiei. Next base: position 7,477,322 of record NZ_CP107841.1, on the reverse strand, counting down.
GAAGGTCAGAAGATCCCGCCGACCACGCCCACGATCCACGCGCCGTAGTTCTTCCAGCGGTGGGACATACGGCAGTACGGCCGCGGCCTGCGCCGTCCCGCCTGGTCGATGAGCGTCTCGCACCACCGACAGGGCAGATCACCGTGATACCTGCCGTCCGCTCCCACCCGTGCTCTCCCCGTGGGCACGGACGATATCGAAACCCGCCCGGCCACCCGACGGGCCACGGCAGTGGGCCCCCACCCGGGCGAACCGGACGGGGGCCCACGACAACATCAACGCGTCCGTCAGCCGGAGCCCACGAACAGCACCAGCAGCAGCCACACCACCGGCGCGGTCGGCAGCAGGGAGTCCAGGCGGTCCATGATGCCGCCGTGGCCCGGCAGCAGCGTGCCCATGTCCTTGATGCCGAGGTCCCGTTTGATCATGGACTCGCCGAGGTCGCCCAGCGTGGCGCTGGCCGCGACGGCGAGGCCGAGGAGCAGTCCCTGCCACCAGGCTCCGTCGTCGATGACGAACTCCATGAGCAGGGCACCCGCGACCATGGCGAAGGCGATCGCGCCGAGCAGCCCCTCACGGGTCTTGCCGGGGCTGATGCGCGGCGCGAGCTTGTGGCTGCCGAAGCGCCAGCCGACGGCGTACGCGCCCGTGTCGCTGACCACGGTCAGCAGCAGGAACACCAGGACCCGCTGCGGCCCGTCGTCGGCGGTGAGCATGAGCGCGACGAACGTGGCCAGGAACGGCACGTAGAAGGCCGCGAAGACCCCGGCGGTGACGTCCTTGAGATAGTTCTCCGGCGGCTCGGTCATCCGCCAGACGAGGACGGCGAGCGCGGTGAGCGCCATGGCCACCCAGGCACCCTCGGGCCCGCGTACGTACCCGGCGACGACCATGGCGGCCCCGCCGACCGCGAGCGGTACGAGGGGTGCCTTGATGCCCTTGCGTTCCTGCAGGCGCGAGGTGAGCTCCCACAGTCCCACCACCACGGCGACCGCTATCACGCCGACGAAAGCCGCCTTGACGATGAACAGCGAGGCGACGATGACCACTCCGAGACCGACGCCGACCCCTATGGCGGCGCCCAGGTCACGGCCCGCGCTCTTCTTCTGCGGGGCGGGCTGCGGGGCGTCGGGCATGGGCTCCGGCTTCTGCGGCGCCGCCCCGTAGGGGTGCGCCGACGGCGTCTCGTCGCGGAACAGGGGGCCGGCCTGCCGAGCGGCCCCCCGATCGTCGTCCTGGTTCCCGCCATGCGCGGGTACGTCGGGCACGATGGGCATGGGGCGAGTCTGCTGGGCCTCAGGCGCATCGTACGTGGGACCCGCCGGGGTGTGCCCCTGGACAGGTCCCCGGTCGGTCGGCGCCCAGTACCCGGCTTGTGGCGGCGCCCCCCAGGAAGAGTCGTTCATCAGACCTCGAGGAGCTCCGCTTCCTTGTGCTTGAGCAGCTCGTCCACCTGGGCGACGTACTTCGCCGTGGTGTCGTCGAGCTCCTTCTCCGCACGACGGCCCTCGTCCTCGCCGACCTCGCCGTCCTTGACGAGCTTGTCGATCGCGTCCTTGGCCTTGCGGCGGACCGCGCGGATGGACACCTTGGAGTCCTCCGCCTTGCTCCTGGCGACCTTGATGTAGTCGCGGCGGCGCTCCTCCGTCAGCTCGGGGAACACCACCCGGATGATGTTGCCGTCGTTGCTCGGGTTGACGCCGAGGTCGGAGTCGCGGATCGCCTGCTCGATGTTGCGCAGGGCGGTCTTGTCGAACGGGGTCACCACGGCCATGCGCGGCTCCGGCACCGAGAACGAGGCCAGCTGGTTGATCGGCGTCAGCGCACCGTAGTAGTCGGCCACGATCTTGTTGAACATCGCCGGGTGCGCACGACCGGTGCGGATCGCGGCGAAGTCGTCCTTGGCGACGACGACGGCCTTCTCCATCTTCTCCTCGGCCTCGAGGAGGGTCTCTTCGATCACCACTTGCTCCTGCGTGTCTTGAGTGGGCCCGGCAGCTGTACTTGGTCAGGTCGGCGGCCGGCTGCGTCGCGTCTTGTTCCTGCACGGTTCCCGACCGGCAGGACATTGTCCATCCCCTCGGTCAGGCTCCGTCCCCCGGGCAGGGGAAGGACCCGGTCAGGCCCGGCTTCCCTGATCACCCACGAGAGTGCCGATCTTCTCACCCTTGACGGCCCGCGCGATATTGCCCGCCTTGAGAAGCTCGAACACGAGGATCGGAAGCTTGTTGTCACGGCAGAGCGTGATCGCGGTGGCGTCGGCGACCTTCAGGTCGCGGGTGATGACCTCGCCGTAGCCGAGGGAGTCGAACTTGACCGCGTCCGGGTTGGTCTTGGGGTCGGAGTCGTAGACCCCGTCCACGCCGTTCTTGCCCATGAGCAGCGCCTGGGCGTCGATCTCCAGGGCGCGCTGGGCGGCGGTGGTGTCGGTGGAGAAGTACGGCATGCCCATACCGGCGCCGAAGATGACCACACGGCCCTTCTCCAGATGGCGCACGGCGCGCAGCGGGATGTACGGCTCGGCGACCTGGCCCATGGTGATGGCGGTCTGGACGCGGCTGTCGATGCCCTCCTTCTCCAGGAAGTCCTGGAGGGCGAGGCAGTTCATGACCGTGCCGAGCATGCCCATGTAGTCGGAACGGGCCCGGTCCATGCCGCGTTGCTGGAGTTCGGCGCCGCGGAAGAAGTTGCCGCCGCCGATGACGACCGCGATCTCCGCGCCGTCGCGTACGACGGCCGCGATCTCCCGGGCGATGGCGTGCACCACGTCCGGATCGACGCCGAGGCCACCGCCCCCGGAGAACGCCTCTCCGGACAGCTTCAGCATGAACCGGCCGCGTTCCGCTTTGCTTTCGTCGCTCTTCTCGGGCTTGGTGGTCATGGAGATCTCGCCTCTTTACGTGTCGCACATACGAAGAAGGCCATTGCCGGTGGGGTGGTGTTCGCATCCCATGCGCGGCAATGGCCTCCTCGTCAGATCCGCTGTCGTCCGTCGCGCGTCACGCGCGCACGTGGCGTGCGTACGCGAACGACTGCACTCGACCCTATCGGGGCCGGGCGCCCGTCGCGTAACGGAGTCAGATGCCGACCTTGATGCGCGTGAAGCGCTTCAGGGTGACACCGGCCTCGTCCAGGACCTTCTGGACGGACTTCTTGTTGTCCAGCGCGTACGGCTGGCCGAGCAGCGTGGCGTCCTTGAAGAAGCCGTTGAGGCGACCCTCGACGATCTTCGGCAGGGCGGCCTCGGGCTTGCCCTCGGCGCGGGTGGTCTCCTCGGCGACGCGGCGCTCGGACTCGACGACCTCGGCCGGCACGTCCTCCTTGGCGAGGTACTTCGGCGCGAAGGCGGCGATGTGCTGGGCGATGCCCTTGGCCACGTCGGCGTCGGCCTTGTCCAGCTCGACCAGGACACCGATCTGCGGGGGCAGGTCGGGCATGGTGCGGTGCATGTAGGAGAAGACGAAACCGTCCGCGTACTGCGCGAAGCGGTCGAGGACGATCTTCTCGCCGAGGTTGGCGTTGGCCTCGTCGACGTACGCCTGGACGGTCTTGCCGGCCTCGATCTCGGAGGCGAGCAGGGCCTCGAGGTCGGCCGGGGAGGTCTTGGCGACGTGCTCGGCGATCGCGGCGGCGGCGGCCTGGAACCTCTCGCCCTTGGCGACGAAGTCCGTCTCGCACTTCAGCTCGACCAGGACACCGGAGGTGTTGTCGTCGGCGATGAGGGAGACAACGGCGCCGTTCTCGGCGGAGCGGCCCTCGCGCTTGGCGACGCCCTTCTGGCCCTTGATGCGCAGGGCCTCGACGGCCTTGTCCACGCTGCCCTCGGCCTCGTCCAGGGCCTTCTTGCAGTCCATCATGCCGGCGCCGGTGAGCTCACGGAGCTTCTTGACGTCGGCGGCGGTGTAGTTCGCCATGATCTGTGAATCTCTTCTCGGAGTTCGAAGTCTCGAAGTCGGCGTCCGCCGCCGCTCGTAGGGCGGGCGCCCGCCGAAGATCTACGGGCTGTGGGTGAACGGCGGGTGGCGCGCTCGGCGCCACCCGCCGTCACCTGGACAGCTCTACGACCGTGAAGGTCAGGCCTGCTCGGCGTCCGCGGCCGGAGCCTCGGCAGCGGCCGGGGCCTCCTCGGCGGCGGGAGCCTCGGCAGCGGCCTCGGCCGGAGCCTCAGCGGGGGCCTCGGCGGCAGCCGGAGCCTCGGCCTCAGCGGCCGGAGCCTCGTCGGCCTTCTTCTCGCCCTCGAGCAGGTCGCGCTCCCACGCGGCCAGCGGCTCGCCGGCGGCCTTGTCGCCCTTGCCCTCGGTGGCGACACGCGAGCGGGAGATGAGACCCTCGGCGACCGCGTCGGCGATCACACGGGTGAGCAGCGTGACGGAGCGGATCGCGTCGTCGTTGCCCGGGATCTTGTAGTCGACCTCGTCGGGGTCGCAGTTGGTGTCGAGGATGGCGACGACCGGGATGTTGAGCTTCCGGGCCTCGCCGACCGCGATGTGCTCCTTCTTGGTGTCCACGATCCAGACGGCGCTGGGCACCTTCTGCATCTCGCGGATACCGCCGAGGGTCTTCTCCAGCTTGGCCTTCTCACGCGAGAGGACCAGGAGCTCCTTCTTGGTCAGACCCGAGGCCGCGACGTCCTCGAAGTCGATCTGCTCAAGCTCCTTGAGGCGCTGCAGACGCTTGTAGACGGTCGAGAAGTTGGTGAGCATGCCGCCCAGCCAGCGCTGGTTGACGTAGGGCATGCCGACACGGGTGGCCTGCTCGGCGATGGCCTCCTGCGCCTGCTTCTTCGTGCCGACGAACATGACCGTGCCGCCGTGGGCGACGGTCTCCTTGACGAACTCGTAGGCGCGGTCGATGTACGACAGCGACTGGAGCAGGTCGATGATGTAGATGCCGTTGCGCTCGGTGAAGATGAAGCGCTTCATCTTCGGGTTCCAGCGACGGGTCTGGTGACCGAAGTGGACGCCGCTTTCCAGCAGCTCCCGCATCGTGACGACGGCCATGGCCGTTCTCCTTGATTTTCTCGGTTGTGCCGCGGGAACCGGACGGCTCCCGCGCCTGACGCCCGCGATGCGCCGTTGCCACGAAGGACCGAGGGGCGCTGATACGGACCACAGACGGGCCTCGTACCGGGGCGTGCGAAGTCGACCCGGTGACCCGGATCGCCACCAGAAGTGTACGGGACCCAAGGGGTCCCGGGTGACGTCGATATCCACAACCGACGAGTACTCCACAGATCCCGGCCATGATCGCCCGGTTCACGGGACGCTTGCCCCATGTCTCACGAGATGTCCCGCGAGCGAACGACCCGACGGCGTGCGGGGGTGTGGACGGCCCTGCTGTGCCTGGCGTCGACACTCCTGGTCACGGCCTGGACGACGGCACCGCGCGCGGCCCCGGGACCACCGGCCCCCGCGGAGCCCGTCCCCGCCGTGGGAAGCTCCTGGCCCGTGGGCCTGCGCCCCCTGGTGGTCCGCGCCTGGGAGCCACCGCCCACCCCCTACGCCCGCGGCCACCGAGGCGTCGACCTGTCCGCCCCGGCCGGGTCCCCGGTGCGCACGGTGGCAGCGGGCCGTGTCTCCTTCGCGGGCCGGGTGGCGGGCCGGGGAGTCGTCACCATCGAACTGACCGGCACCGGCGACCCACCCCTGCGCACGACCTACGAACCGGTCCTGACATCGGTGAAGAAGGGCGACGAGGTGACCGCGGGCGCCCTCCTGGGCACGCTGGAGGCAACTCCCTCCCACTGCCCGACAGCATGCCTCCACTGGGGCCTGCGCAGAGGGGAGACCTACCTGGACCCGCTGTCGCTGCTACCGCCATGGCTGCTGCGGAGAGGCCCCTCACGCCTGTTGCCGGTGCCCGCGTAGTCGTGCCGACGAAGCGTCGCACCGCCTCCCCGGCCGCGGGCAGTCGCACCGCCTCCCCGGCCGCGGGCAGTCGTACCGCCGGAGCGGCACGGGTGGGCGCAGCCGGGGCCCGGCCGGCGCCGGTGAGCGAAACCCACTCCCGCCCAGGTAGCTGGAGTTGACGCGCCGAGCCGTGACGGCTCAGCCCTGGTTTCGGGCGCCCGAGCCGCGAGGGGGCTCAGCCCCGCACACCCCGCAGAGCCATCCCCACGGCCGCCTCGGTGATCGCGGAGGGATCCTCGGCGGCCCCCAGCTCGATACGGCGCACAGCCGCGTCCACGACCCCCTGCAAGAGCATCGCGGCCAACCGCGGCTCCCCATGCCCCAGCGCCGCGAGCGCCTCCACGATCATCGCGACGAGCCCGCCGTGCGCAGCCCGGATCTTCTCCCGCGCCCCGGCGTCCAGCTCGCTCGCCGAGATCGCCACCACAGCCCGATGCCGTCGGTCCCCGACCAGCTCCAGCTGTTTGCGGACGTACGCCTCGACCTTGCCCTCGGGCCGCGCGACCGCGGCCATCGCCGCCTCGACCTCCGCCGCCCAGACGGGAAAGTCGACCTCGCACAGTTCCTCGACCACAGCGGCCCGCGACCGGAAGTACTCGTACACGGACGACCTCGCCAGCCCCGTGCGCTCGGCGAGCGCGGGGAACGTCAACGCCTCCGTCCCACCCTCGGACAGCAGGGACCGCGCCGCGTCCAGCAGGGCGGCTCGCTGCATCGACCGGTGCTCGGCCACGGAGGCCGCTCGAATCCTTGGCACGTCAACCACTCTACGGACGGACCGCCACCCACGGGAGTGCCTTCCCCCGGCCAGCCCCCGACAGGGGCCGCGCCGACGCCCGCCGACGCCCGGCCCCGCACCACAGCTCACCAGGTCGGACCGGGGTCAACGGCCGAAACTCGCCAGCTTCGCCCGTAGCTGCAGCACCGACTTGGTGTGGATCTGACTCACCCTGCTCTCGGTGACCCCCAGCACGTTCCCGATCTCCGCGAGCGTGAGCCCCTCGTAGTAGTACAGCGTGACGACGGTCTTCTCCCGCTCGGGCAGCGTGTTGATGGCCCGTGCCAGGAAGCGGCGCAGCTCCCGGTCCTCGGCGACCTCGACCGGGTTGTCCGCGGCGGTGTCCTCCAGCGTGTCCATCAGACTCAGCCGGTCACCGCCCTCGCCACCGACATGCAGCAGCTCCTCCAGCGCCACCACGTTGGCCAGTGACAACTGACTGAAGACCGAGTGGAGTTCATCGACCGCGATACCCATTTCGGCGGCCACCTCGCCCTCACTCGGGGTGCGTCGGAGCCGCGACTCCAGGGTGGCGTAGGCCCGCTCCACGTTGCGTGCCTTCTGCCGCACCGACCGGGGGATCCAGTCCAGCGCGCGCAGCTCGTCGATCATGGCACCCCGGATCCGGGTGATCGCGTACGTCTCGAACTTGATCTCCCGGTCGATGTCGAACTTCTCGATCGCGTCGATGAGCCCGAAGACCCCGGAGGAGACGAAGTCGGCCTGCTCGACGTTGGCCGGCAGCCCGACGCTCACCCTGCCCGCGACGTACTTCACCAGCGGCGAGTAGTGCAGGATCAACTGCTCGCGCAGCCGTTCGTCGCCCGTCGTCTTGTACGTCCGCCACAGCTCGTCGAGTGTCGAGGGGGCGGGCGGGCGCACGGTGCCGCGAGCGGCGGAGGGTACCGCCGCCCGGTCAGACCCGGAGGTGTGCTGGGGCATTCGTCGCCTTGTGCCGTTCTGCCGTGAACTGGGGGTGCCTGGGTGAGCTGTCGGTCTGATGTCGAGTTGCCTGTCCTGAGACGGAATCCTCGTGAGCGTAGCGTGACTGGAGAGTCGCAGTGCGCGAAGGGCGGGGGATCGCCGGTGCGCAGATACGTTCCGCTGGAGGTCCCGCGGAGTCAGGGTGATCGCACAGCGTGATCGGGCCGGGACACCAACTGCCGGAAACCGCAAGGCTGTCGGCTTTCCCCCGGACGGCCGAACACGCTCGGTCAACCTCGCCTCCGATCCGACGAGACGGAGATCATCGCCTGGCGTGTCAACTTCCAGCCGTCGCCGTGTCGTTCGACGTATCCGAGTGCGCGCAGTTCGTACAGTCTCCCGACCGCGTCGTCGACGGTCGTGCCCGCACCCCGGGCGACCTCGTCGGCGGCCACGGTCCCCCTCCCGGGCAGCGCGGCGAGAACCCGCCGCGCTCCGGGTTCCAGCAGGTCACGGGGGAGCACGGGCCCCCGTCGGGCGGGCGCCAGCTCTCCCATGTCACCCACCAGCTCGACGACTTCGGCGGCGTCGGACACAAGCACGGCATCGCCCCGCAGCAGTTCGTGCACGCCTGCCGAGAGGGCCGAGGTCGCGGGCCCCGGCACACCCATCGTGAAGCGGCCCAGCCGCTGTGCCGCCCGCGCCGTGACCAGCGCGCCGCTGCGATAGGCCGCCTCCACGACCACGGTCCCTGCGGTGAGCGCGGCGATCACCCGGTTCCGCAGGATGAACCGGCTCGGCGTCGGGTGCTCCCCCGGCGGCAACTCCCCCACCACCAGACCCTGTTCGGCGATCCTGCCGATCAACTGCGCGTGCCCCCTGGGGTAGGGCCGGTCCACCCCGCATGCCAGCACGGCGACGGTCGCCCCACCGACCCCGAGCACCCCCCGATGCGCGGCCCCGTCCACGCCGTACGCACCGCCGGACACGACCACCCACCCTCGCTCGGCCAGCCCCGCCCCGAGCGCGGCCGCCATATGCGCCCCGTACTCCGTACAGGCCCGCGCCCCCACCACGGCCACGGACCGCAATGCCCACATCCGCACATTGGCCTTCCCCCGCACCCACAACCCCACGGGCCGCCCGTCCCCGAGGTCATCGAGCTGCCCGGGCCACTCGGCATCCCCGGGCACGAGGAACCGGACTCCCGCTTCCCTCGCATGGGCCAGGTCCCCTTCGGGGTCGGCACGGCCGGAGCGGGCGCACAGTCCCGCCCACCGCTTCTCCGAGGCCTCCGGGAGCGATCGCCCGCCCTCGGAGAGCCTGCGCACCAGCTCCCGGGCTCCGAACTCCCGTAGCCACCGCCCCCCGAGTTCGTCCCCGGGTTCGAAGACCCGGGCCAGGAAGGCCCGGTCGAGCCGCTCGGCATCCGGCGCGCCGCCGCCGGTCATGGCTCACACGCCGACGGGCCGCAGGCCCCGCCGGGCCTCACGTCAGCGCTCCGATCGCCATCGGCACCCCGCGCGGCACTCCGGTGCGCAGTTGCAGCGCCAGGTTGACGTCCGTCGCGTCCGGACGGTCGTGGCCGACGAGATCGGCGATGGTCCAGCCGACCCGCAGTACCCGGTCCAGGCCGCGCGCGGTCAGCACTCCCCGCTCCAGGCAGCGCTCGGCCTCGTCCATCGCGCCCGGGGTCGGGTGCCACCGGCTGCGCAGCTCGCGCCCCGGTACCTCGCTGTTCGTCCGCCAGGGGGTGCCGACCAGACGCGCGGCCGCCCGCTCCCTGGCCGAGCGCACACGGTCGGCCACCGTCGCCGTCGACTCGCCCCGGGCCCCACGCCGGGTGAGTTCGGACCGGGTGATCCGGTCGACCTCGACCCGCAGGTCGACCCGGTCCAGCAGCGGCCCGGAGAGCCGGGCCTGATAGCGACGGACCGACGCGGGCGGACACTCGCACAGGTCGTCCGTGCGCGAGAAGCGGCCACAGGGACAGGGATTCGCGGCGAGCACCATCAGGAACTTCGCCGGGAACCGCACCACTCCCGCGCTGCGCGCGATCACGACGTGCCCGGCCTCAAGCGGCTGTCGCAGGGCGTCCAGGGCGTGACTGCCGAACTCGGGGGTCTCGTCGAGGAAGAGGACCCCACGGTGGGCGAGGGAGACCGCACCCGGCCGTGCGACACCCTGGCCGCCACCGACGAGGGCCTGCATCGTGGCCGAGTGGTGAGGGGCGCAGTAGGGCGCCACGTCGACCAGTGGTTTCCCCACCGGCAGCAGACCGGCGATCGAGTGGACCGCCGTGACCTCCAGCGACTCCTCCCTGGCCAGCTTCGGCAGAATGGCCGGCAGCCGCTCGGCCAGCATCGTCTTGCCCGCGCCCGGCGGACCTTCCAGGAAGAGATGGTGGCCGCCGGCCGCCGAGACCTCCACGGCGGTCCGGGCAGCGAGTTGACCGACGACGTCGGCGAGGTCGTGGCCCAGGTCCTGCTGCGCGGCTCCCGTGGTGTGCATCCCGGTGGCCGCACCCGTGCCCGGCAGCCGGAGTCCCGCCATGAGCGGGTCCGGGCGGCCCTCGTCGGGCTCCTCGTCCGGCACGGGTTCATCCGCGAGCACGGCGATCAGCTGCCGCAGGGTGCGCACGCCCAGTACCGAGACGCCGGGCACCAGCGAGGCCTCCGCGGCAGCGCACTCCGGCACCACCACCTGCTCGTATCCGGCCTCGGCGGCGGCCAGCACAGCGGGCAGGATGCCCCGCACCGGCCGGACCCGCCCGTCGAGTCCCAGCTCTCCGATCATGACGATGTCGGAGAGCACCTGCGGATCGATCCGCTCGCAGGCCCCCAGGACCGCGCACGCGATCGCCAGGTCGAACCCACTGCCGGCCTTGGGCACCGATGCGGGACTGAGCCCCACCGTCAGCTTCTTCTGCGGCCACTCGGCGCCCGAGTTGACCACCGCCGCCCTGACCCGGTCCTTGCTCTCCGTCAAGCTCTTGTCCGGCAGCCCCACCAGCGTGAAGGCCGCCACCCCCGGTTCCAGGTCGGCCTGGACCTCGACGACGACGCCCTCGACGCCGACGAGGGCCACGGAGCACGTGCGGGCGAATCCCATCAGGCCACCCCCCGCACGTGTTCCACGACGGGGGCACCGCGGTCGGGGAGGACGACGCCCACGATGTCGATGCGGACGCCGCCCGGTGGGCTCCCTCCGTGTTCCTGGAGCCAGCGTTCGGCGAGGCCGCGCAGTCGCTCGGCCTTGGTGGTCGTGACGGCCGCCATCGGATGTTCGAAGGGGCCGGCCCTGCGGGTCTTCACCTCGCAGACGACCAGCGCGTCCCCGTCGCGCGCCACGATGTCGATCTCGCCGGTCCTGCCGCTGCGCCAGTTGCGCTCCAGGACCGTCATCCCGGCCTCGGCCAGCCGCCGCGCGGCCAGCTCCTCGCCGTATTTGCCGAGTGCACCTCGTGCCTTGCTCATGTCGGCACCACCTCCGGCGCCAACACTGAGGGCCACTCAGTCCGCTATTGGATCTTGGTGGACAAGCAGCCGATTGTGGATAACTTCATCACCCACACGGATGACGACACGACGAGCGCGGTCACCAGCCCGCAGCGCCCCCACCCGCCCCGAACCGGCCTCAGCTGCCCGGCAGCTCCAGATCGCTCTTGTTCAGCTCCTCGATGTTCACGTCCTTGAACGTGAGCACCCGCACCTGCTTCACGAACCGAGCCGGCCGATACATGTCCCACACCCAGGCATCCGCCATCGACACCTCGAAGAACACCTCACCCTGTACCGAGTGCACCTGCATCTCGTAGTCGTTGGTCAGGTAGAAACGCCGCTCGGTCTCGATCACGTATTTGAACAGACCGACGACATCGCGGTACTCCCGGTAGAGCTTCAGCTCCATCTCGGTCTCGTACTTCTCGAGGTCCTCGGCGCTCATGGCATGTTCCCCTTCAGCCGTGCGATCCCACCATTGTGCGCCAGTCCCGCGAGCCCCTAGACAATTTCGGTGTCGAGGACCACGGGTCTGGCCGGGGGACCCTCGTCGAGCAGTGTGCGGAGCAGTTCGGCGAGTCTGGTCGGGTACACCGTCTCATGCGTCCGGGCCAGTTCCCCGCACGTCCACCAGCGTGCTCCGGCGACGCTACGTCGTTCCAGCTCCGTGAGGCCCGCCTCGACGGGCACCACCCGGCGCGTATCGGTGGTCCGGGCGAGGTAGTACCACTCGTCCTGGTCCCAGCGGCGTCCGGCGAAGGGGAAGGAGCACATCCGCCGCCAGAGCACGGGACCGAGCTCCACGTCCGTGATCCCGGTCTCCTCCGCGAGTTCCCGCAGGGCTGCCTTCTCACGGGTCTCCGCGCCCTCCACGCCGCCGCCGGGCGTGAACCACCAGTCGTCGGCCGGATCGTCCGGCTCGTGCCCGTGCAGCAGCAGGATGCGGTCCCGCGGATCCAGCAGGATCACCCGGGCCACCCTGCGCAGCCCGCCCGCGTACGTGTCCTCAGCCGACAACGGCCGGCTCCGACTCCGTGGTGCGCCTGCGCCCGCCGATCCGCTTGGCGACGGGTCCGTAGGCCGCGCCGCCCAGGACGAGCACCATGCCCACTGCCAGCGCGGCGGTGATCAGCCGCAGCGGGCCGGGAGAAGAGAGCGCGCCGAGCTTCTCGAAGCCCGTGGGGCGGGCCAGCATGCCCTCCATGGGCCAGACGACGGCGTCCACGCGCGCGTCCACGTGGGCACGCGGCACCGTGCCGCTGCCGGCCTCGGTGAGGTGGGCGGTGGAGTCCAGGGAGCCGCTGCGCTCGTCGCCGAGGAGGAACAGCCGGCCCTTGGGAACCTCGATCTCCGGGATACCGGTCAGCTCGGCCGCCTGGCCCTCGGGCAGATAGGCCTCGTCGATCTTCTTGCCGTTGACGGTCAGCTTGCCGTCGGTGCAGCAGGCGACCGTGTCTCCGCCGACCGCGACGACCCGCTTGACCATGGCCGAGTTGCCCCAGGTCTCCTGCCGGAAGACCACGACGTCACCGCGCTTGATCTCGGCACCGTCGATCCGCTCGGCGAGGATACGGTCCCCGGAGGTGATGGTGGGGGCCATGGAGTCGGTGGGCACGGTGTAGGGCGCGTAGGCGATCGCGCCCCACACGAAGCCGCCCAGGAAGAGCACACAGCCGAGGGCCACGGCCAGTCCCGACAGCGTGCTGCCGAGCCGTCCGTGGCCCTCGTCCGTACGACCAGTCGTCCCGCTCATCCCAGTGCTCCCCCAGGTCGGAGAATCGACCGTCCGGGCCCCTTGCGGGCCGCGGAAGACCGGCGATCTGGGACGGCACCCTACCCGGCGGTACGCGTACCAGAAACCCTCGGGCTCTCGGCGGCCAGAAGGCGGCGCCGGCGCCACAGCACCAGCGGCACCGCGCCCGCGAGGCCGAGCGCGCCGGGAGCGGCGGCGCTCAGGTTCTGGTCGAAGGTGTCGGGAATCGGCAGCGTGGACCAGCGGGTGGGCGGCCAGGCGACCACGATGGCGCGGCCCACGACCTGGCTCACGGGGACCATGCCGTCGTTCGTGTCGTTCTGGTGGTAGCGGGAGTCCAGCGAGTTCTGCCTGTGGTCGCCCATGACCCAGATTTTGCCCTTGGGTACCTTCACCTTGAACTGACCACCGGTGTCGTCGACGGTGCAGGGGGTGTTGCCCGGGTACACGTAAGGCTCGTTCAGCGCCTTGCCGTTCACCTTGAGCGGGCCCGTGCCGTCGCACTCCACGGTGTCGCCGGCGACGCCGATGGTCCGCTTGATGAGGTCCTTCTCCTCGGCGGACGGCATCAGGCCGATCCAGCCGAGGACACGCTGCACGGCGTTGGGCTCCAGGGTGGGTTCGCCGTTCAGCCAGCCGTCGGGGTCGTGGAAGACGACGACCTCGCCGCGCTCGGGCTCGGAGCCGAACCACGGGGTGAGCTTGTCGACCAGGACCCGGTCGCCCTCCTGGAGGGTGTTCTGCATCGAATCGGACGGGATGGAGAACGCCTGTACCAGGAAGGTCTTGATCAGCAGCGCGAGCACCAGCGCGATACCGACCAGGATCGGCAGTTCCTTCCAGAAGGAACGCTGCTTCTTCTTGGGCCTCTCGTGCTGGTCGCCGTCGTCGACCGAGGTACGGGCTCCGTCACCGCCGTCGGTTCCGCCCGGGGAGTCACTCCCGGCGTCGGCCGAACCCTCGGAATTCACGACGCCCTCCACGTTCTCCGCGGCCGGGGAAGCCGCCTCGTCGGATCGCTCCGGCCGTTCTTCGGAACCACCGTGTCCGGACCGTGCGCCGACCGCCAAATCCCCCACATCCACTCCTCACTCCGTACCGCCGCCCGCGCCACAGCCGGTGCAGGCCCACCACTCCCATAACGAGCGGGAGTTCCGCAGGGGTCGGGAGAGGGATCAATCCGTTTCGATCCGCGGAGGCCACCCTATGCGAAGCGCCGAGGGCGGTGGTCGACCCGCTCGGCACGGCGGTGAATGTGTCCGGCTCCTCCAACTGCCCCCAGTGGCCGACCGGCCAGGCGATGACCACGGCCCGGCCGACGACGGCATCTTCCGGGACCGTGCCGCCGAACTGCGCCGTTTGGGAATCGTCGCTCTGGTGGGCGCGCGAGTCGGCGGAGTTCTCCCGGTGGTCGCCCATGACCCAGAGGCGGCCCTGGGGCACGGTCACCTGGAACTGCTGGGTCGAGGGCTGGTTGCCCGGGTGGATGTACGCCGTCTCGTCCAGCGGCATGCCGTTGACGGTGACGAGGCCCTGGGTGTCGCAGCACTTGACGGTGTCGCCGCCGACCGCGACGACCCGCTTGATCAGGTCCTGTTCGTCGTCGGACGGGAGGAGGCCGATGAACTGCAGGCCTTCCTTTATCTGCTTGATGACGATCGGGTCCTCGGTGGCGGCCGTCGTCTGCTCGTCCTCCAGCCAGCCGCCCGGGTCCTTGAAGACGACGACGTCCCCGCGGGTGGGCTTGGAGCCGAACCAGGGCGTGAGTTTGTCGACCAGGACACGGTCGCCGATCTGGATCGTCTGCTCCATGGAGCCTGACGGGATCACGAACGCCTGGACGAGGAAGGTCTTCAGGACCAGGGCTATGAGGACGGCGACCCCGACGAGGAGGGGGATCTCCTTGACCGCGGAGCGACGCCTGCGCGCCTTGATCTTGCGGGCGAGCTTGCGCCGTTCGACCCGGCTCGGCCGGGCGGCCCCGCCGGACCGCCGCGTGCCGGTGGGCAGCAGGTTCTCGGCGGCGGTGCTGGGAGCCGCACCGCGGGGTTTGCCGCGGTTACCCATGCGCACCGCCGACGGCGGCGGACACACGCGCGTAGGCGTCCGGACGGTCCAGACGCCTCCAGTGGTCGGCGGGCCAGGCGATCCAGTCGGCCCTGCCGATCACGGAGTCGAGAGGGACCATGCCGCCGCCGGGCGACCCCAGATGGTCGCGGGAATCGCTGGAGTCACTGCGGTGGTCGCCGAGGAGGAACAGCCTGCCCTCGGGGACGACCACGTCGAAGGGTACGTTCGACGGGCTGTCGCCCGGGTACAGAAACGACGACTCGTCGACCCACCGGCCGTTCACCTCAAGCCTCCCCTGCTGGTCGCAGCAGACCACCCGGTCTCCCCCCACGCCGACAACGCGCTTGATGTAGTCGGCGTTCCCGAAGTAGCCGGTGCCGTCGAACACGACGACGTCACCGCGCTGCGGCTCAGATCCGAAACGGTACGCCAACTTATTTACGAGAACGCGGTCCCCGATCCTCAATGAACGGGCCATGGAGCTGCTGGGAATCTGGAACGGCTGCATCACGAAGTTGCTGAAGAGCGCCAGAAAAAGCAGGCAGATCAGCACGGTCAGGGTGTAATTCCCACCCGGCACCCACTCGGTGGTCCGGTCCACCCATGCGAAACGCGACCGCTCCTCAGGCCCTCCTGTGTCGGAGATCTCCTCGGAGACCTCGTCGCCGGAAGGGCGAGGGGAACGGTCGCGCTCCATGTGCTGCTGTGCTTCGGTGTCCATCGGGGCCAGATCGTATCCGGCCCCGCTGTGACGACCTTTTGTGACTCGAGTCGAGACTCGAGCGCGCGATCAGTTGTCGCGCTTCTCCTTGATCTTCGCCGCCTTGCCGCGCAGCTCGCGCAGGTAGTACAGCTTGGCGCGGCGGACGTCACCACGGGTGACGAGCTCGATCTTCTCGACGATCGGGGTGTGCACCGGGAAGGTGCGCTCGACGCCGACGGAGAACGAGACCTTGCGGACCGTGAAGGTCTCGCGGACACCGGCGCCCTGGCGACGGATCACAACGCCCTTGAACTGCTGCACACGAGAGCGGTTGCCCTCGATGACGCGGACGTGGACGTTGACGGTGTCACCCGGGCGGAAGGCCGGGATGTCGCTGCGCAGCGACGCGGAGTCGACGGAGTCGAGCAGGTGAGACATTTCGTCTGCTTTCTTCGCCCATGCCACAGGTCATAGGCGGGAGCTAGGTGTATCGAGAGGATGCTGTCCGTGTCGGGGCGGGCGTCGTGTCCCCCTGCGGCAGGGGCGCGCGCCGGACGACGCACAACAGCGGCCTATTCTTCCACGTCCTGCGGCCGCCGCCAAAATCGGCCGTACGGCTCCCCCTCCGGATCCGGGGCCCAGCCCAGGATGGAGAGCATCTCGCGGTCCTTCTTGTCGAAGGCCTTGGGGTGGCAGTGCTCGATGAGGTCGGGCCGGTTGGCCGCCGTACGTGTCAGGGCCTCGTCGCGCCGCCAGCGAGCGATCCTGCCGTGGTGCCCGCTGAGCAGCACATCGGGGATGCCGCGGCCGCGCCACTCGGGGGGCTTCGTGTAGACCGGCCCCTCCAGGAGGTTGGCCATGGCGCCGGGCGCGAAGGAGTCGTCCCGGTGGGACTCGGCGTTGCCGAGGACGCCGGGCAGCAGCCGCGCCACGGCCTCGGTGACGACGAGGACGGCCGCCTCGCCGCCGGCGAGCACATAGTCGCCGATGGACACCTCGTGAACGGGCATCCGGGTGGCGTACTCGTCGATCACGCGTCGGTCGATGCCCTCGTAGCGCGCCGGCGTGAAGACCAGCCAGGGGCGCTCGGAGAGTTCGACGGCGAGTGCCTGGGTGAAGGGGCGGCCGCTGGGGGTGGGGACGATGAGCGCCGGCTCGCGGGCACCCGACTCGTAGCCGTCGGCGAGGACGGAGTCCAGGGCGTCGCCCCAGGGGTCCGTCTTCATGACCATTCCGGGGCCGCCGCCGTAGGGGGTGTCGTCGACCGTGTTGTGCCGGTCGTACGTCCACTCCCGCAGGTCGTGGACGTGCACGTTCAGCTGTCCACGCGCGCGTGCCTTGCCTACGAGGGAGACGTTCAGGGGTTCGAGGTACTCGGGGAAGATCGTGACGACGTCGAGCCGCATCAGATCTCGTCCCCGGCCGGTCCGGAGGGATCCGCGGCGGACTCCTCGTCGGCGTCCTCTTCGTCGGCGTCCCGGGCGGAAGCGATCTCCGCCCGGTCGTCGATCAGGCCCGGCGGCGGGTCGATGACCGCCCGCTGCTCGGTCAGGTCGATCTCGGTGACGATCTTCTCGACGAACGGGATCATCACCTCGCTCCCGTCCGGCCGCTCGACGATGAAGAGGTCCTGGGACGGCAGGTGCGAGATCTCGATGATCCGGCCGACCTCGGTTCCGTCCTTGGTGACCACGTCCAGGTCCATCAGCTGGTGGTCGTAGTACTCGTCCTCTTCCTCCGGCAGTTCCTCCGGGTCCACCTCCGCGATCAGCAGGGTGTTGCGGAGGGCCTCGGCGGCGTTGCGGTCGCGGACGCCCTCGAAGCGCAGGATCAGCCGGCCGCTGTGGACCCGGCCGGTCTCGATGGTGAGCGGCCCCGTCGAGGCGGGGTCCGTGAACAGGACGGCGCCGGGAGCGAGCCGGAGTTCCGGCTCGTCGGTGCGGACCTCGACGGTGACCTCGCCCTTGATGCCGTGGGCGCGGCCGATCCGTGCGACTACGAGCTGCACTGTGCTTGATCTCCTGTCATACGACTACGGGCCGGGGACGGCCCAGTGGCCTTCCCCGGCCCGAGCCGGTGCTGCGCATGTTGTCAGCGGACGTGGTCCACGTCGACGAGGTCGACACGGATACCGCGGCCGCCGATGGCGCCCACGACGGTACGCAGGGCGCGGGCGGTACGGCCGTTGCGGCCGATCACCTTACCGAGGTCTTCGGGGTGGACCCGGACCTCGAGTACGCGTCCACGGCGCAGGTCGCGGGAAGCCACCTGCACATCGTCGGGGTAGTCGACGATGCCCTTGACGAGGTGCTCAAGAGCCTCCTCGAGCATGCTCAGGCCTCGGTCGACTCGGACTCGGCGGCAGCCTCGTCCTTCTTGTCGGCCTTCTTCTTCTGGGTGATCGCCTCACCCTTGCCCTCGTCGTCGCCGCCAAGGGACTCGAACGACGGACGCGCGGACTTCGGCTGAGCCACGAGGAGCGGCGCCGGAGCGGGCTCGCCCTTGAACTTCTGCCAGTCGCCGGTCTTCTTCAGGATGGCGAGCACAGGCTCGGTCGGCTGCGCGCCGACACCCAGCCAGTACGCGACGCGCTCCTCGTCGACCTCGATGACCGACGGGTGGTACGTCGGGTGGTACTTGCCGATCTCCTCGATCGCACGGCCGTCACGACGGGTGCGGGAGTCGGCGACGACGATGCGGTAGTGAGGCGAACGGATCTTGCCCAGACGCTTCAGCTTGATCTTGACTGCCACTGGAGTGGGTTCTCCTGGATTTGACGTGATTGGGCACGGCGAGAAGGCCGCGTGGGGTTGCGGTACCCGAGTGCCCGATGGACGCGTCAGCCGGAGGAGAGAGGGGTCCTGTGCGACTGTCGAGTACAGCTAGCCATTGTGCCACACGCTGCGCTTCGCCTCTTACCGGGGCTGGACGAAGCCATGCCGAAGCGGCACCCGGCGCCAGGGCCTTTCACCTGCCCCGGCGCACGGAGCGCCTCCCCAGCGGCACAACTGCCGCAGCCACGCATGACCGCGGCTGCACCCCACGGTGCGGCTGAACCAGAGCCCACGAGCTGTGTACGGCTGCCACGAGCAGTCGTCGTCCCAGCTCGTCGGCCGTCACGCCGCGCCCACGACCTCCGGGATACGGAAGGGCTTGCCGCAGCCGCCGCAGACGATGGGGGCCTGGGCGAGTACGGACGGGACGACCCGGACGTTGCGGCCGCAGTCGCAGACGGCCTTCACGCGGACACCGCCGCCGGAGGAGCCGTGGCGGGCGGCCGGGCCCCGGAAGCTGCGGGCCGTGTCCGCGGAGGTCGCCGCGGTGTGGGCCTTGAGGGCGCGCTGCAGTCTGTCGATGGTCGGGCGGTAGCGACGCTTGGCCTCGGGGTTGAGCGTGACCAGCGAGAAACCGCTGCTGGGGTGCGGTTCATCCGGGTGGTCGAGGCCCAGCTCCTCGGCGATCGCGAGGAATCTGCGGTTGTGGTACCGGCCGGCCCGGGAGGTGTCGCGGACTCCGCGCGCGGCGGCGATGCCATGGACTGCCTCATGAAGCAGTCGCTCGAAGGAGAGTTCGTGCCCGCATGCGGACGACGACTCCCCGATCAGTGACTCGGGAGCGGCAAGATCCGGCAGTTCGGGGTGGTGCCGTTGAATGTCGGCCCACGCCTGTGCCAGTTCTGCGGCGAGAACAGGTGGTGTCTGTGTCGTGCTCACGTAATGACAACGAGCCGGAGTGCCCGTGTGTTCCGATTCCGGGCCATCCCAAATAATTTGCACGTACCCGTCAGTTGCCACTAGTGCGTCCTGACGAGGGCGGGTGCGCTGATCTGCGGAGAAGCCTCGCAGCTCACCACAAGGCGGTACGTAGCAGCACGTACGCCCACCCGTCTCCCACCACCACCCTCAACCGAGGCCCTGTCGGGCCGCCCCTCCTGACAGGCGCGTAGACGAGGTCCGCGCGCCGGGGCACCTGTGGTCGTCGGACGCGCAAGGGGCGTTTCGGCCGCTCTCCCGGCGGAACGGAGCGCTCTAGTAAGCGCGCGCCACCACGGCGACGTTACCGGGTGCATCGTAGGAGTCGGGCACCGACCCGTCCTCGGCGACCAGACACCGTACGGTCACGGCGTGTTCCCCGAGCTTGCTCTCGCCGTCCTCGCCCAGCGTCGACCAGGGAATACGCGCCCAGCCACCGACCCCTGCGGCCTCGATCGCCTCGTCGAGCGTGGACACCTCGGTCGTACGGGACTCGCGGCGCTCGCGCGACTGCTTCAGAAGGAGCGCCTGGTCCTCCTCGAGGATCGCGGGCAGCAGGTGTGCGAGTGCGTCGACGGCGACCGGTTCCTTGCCGCCCGGGATGCGGCGGACGAGCATCGCGGTGCCGTTCTCCAGGTCACGGGGGCCGATCTCGATGCGTACGGGGACGCCCTTGAGTTCCCAGTCGACGGCGCGGCGGCCGAAGGGGATGTCCGTGCGGTCGTCCACCTGGACGCGGACACCCGCGGCCTTCAGCCGGGCGCCGAGTTCGCGGACCTTGGCCAGAACCGCGTCGTCGCCCTTGATCGCGAGCACGACGACCTGGATCTGGGCCAGCCGGGGCGGGACCCGCAGGCCGTTGTCGTCGCCGTGCATCATCACCAGGGCGCCGATCATGCGGGTGGTGGAGCCCCAGGAGGTCTGCCAGACGAGTTCCTGCTTGCCCTCCTTCGACAGGTACCGGGTGTTGAAGGCCTTGGCGAAGTTCTGGCCCAGTTCGTGGCTGGTGGCCATCTGGAGGGCCTTGCCGTCGCCCATCATGCCTTCGAGGGTGAGGGTGTTGATGGCGCCCGCGAATCGTTCCCTGACGGTCTTGCGGCCGGGGAGGACGTCCATCGCGAGGACGTTCACCATGAAGTCCTCGTAGACCTCCCGGTGGATGTGCGCGGCGAAGTCGCGCGCCTCCTCGTACGTCGCGTGCGCCGTGTGGCCCTCCTGCCAGAGGAACTCGGTCGTGCGCAGGAACAGTCGGGGGCGCAGCTCCCAACGGACCACGTTCGCCCACTGGTTGATCAGCAGCGGCAGGTCGCGGTAGCTCTGCACCCACTTCGAGAAGTAGTCGTTGATGATCATCTCGGAGGTGGGGCGGACCACGGCGGGCTCTTCGAGGTCCTTGCCGCCTCCGTGCGTCACCACGGCCAGCTCGGGCGCGAAGCCCTCGACGTGCTCGGCCTCCCGGGTGAGATACGACTGCGGGATCAGCAGCGGGAAGTACGCGTTCTGCGTGCCCGTCTCCTTGATCCGGGCGTCCATCTCCTGCTGCATCCGCTCCCACAGCCCGTACCCGTACGGTCGGATGACCATGGTGCCGCGCACCGGTCCGTTGTCGGCCAGCTCGGCCTTGGTGATCAGATCCTGGTACCAGCGCGGGAAGTCGTCCGCGCGGGGCGTGAGTACGGGTGCCTTGGCCATGGCGCGATGGTACGGGTCCACGTTGCGGGGATGTGAATTCTTTTGTTCACTCCCAGACAGTCCGCAAGCCGGTGTCCGAGACCCCTGGACGACTCGCCGGGTGCGGAGTTTCCTGGCATACGGGGGGAGTGCGAGCGCGCACTGCCACGGGGGCCAGGAAATCCGGCAACGGCAACTCACGGCGGATTGGGGCGCTTTCGATATGACACCTACGCTCGTGCGGCAGCAACTGCCTCGCGCGGGGGCCACACCCCGCGTGGACCGGTGTGCACGCGCGCGTGACTGGGCCGAGATCCAGGAACGGATGCTGGTACCGCTGTACGAGGCCGTCCACCGGCGGCTCGACGTCGGCACCGGCACCCGACTGCTCGGCCTCGGCTGCGGGTCCGGCCTCGCGCTGTTGATGGCTGCGTCGCGGGGCGCCGCGGTCACCGGCGTCGACTCGGGGACCCCCGAGAGAACCGCACTCGCGCGGGAGCGGCTGCAGACGGAGGCATGGGCCACGCGCGCGCGTGGCGGCGCTCGGGTCGTCGAAGGCGTCCCCGAGGACGCGGCCCGCACCCCCGGTGACCCGCTGTACAACCTGGTGACCGCCTTCGAGCCGATCGGCTGTCTGGCCGGGGACTCCGAGGGCCTCGGTGAACTGCTCGCCTCGGCGACCCCGCTCGCGGAACGCGGCACCCCCGTGGTCCTCGCCGGCTGGGGCCCGCCGGAACGCTGCACCACGTCCGCCGTGCTCCGTGTGGCCACGAAGCTCGCCGATCCCCTGCGCAGTGCGGGCAGTTGGCGCCCGGCACTGCGGGACGACCTGGAGGAGGTCGCCCAGCGGGCCGGCCTGAAGCCGGACGGTTCCGGACGCGTGGCCTGCCCCTTCGGGTACGCCAACGTGGACAACGCGGTCCGGGGGCTGTTGTCGACCGGCCTGTTCGACGCGGCGATCGGGGCCACCGACCAGGCACAGGTGGACAAGGAACTGACCGAGGCCCTGCACCCGCACCGCCGCCGGGACGGCACGGTGTGGATGCCGAACGTGTTCCGTTACCTGATCGCACGGACGCGCTGAGGACTCGGGGCGCGTCTCGACGGCTTGACCAGTCCCTGAGCGCTTCGGTCGGCCCCTGAGCACTTCGAGGAGCCCCCGAGCGCTTTCGGGCAGTCACTGAGCGCTTCGGGGCACCCCGATCGCTTCGGGGAGCCCCCGAGGAGGTCTTCGAGACTTCTTCCGATGCGGGTGTGAATGGTGTGAAGAAAGCGGGTCGGTAGCGCTTTCGCTTGGCCAAGTGCCGCACGGCACCCATAGCCTGACGCATCGTCCAGGGGAACAACACATCTGCGTACGGGAGTTGCCACCGCAAGCACCACGAGCGACACCACACTCATGCCGTCCACGCACACGGCACCCGGCGCCGCGCGCCCGGCCACACCCCCCGGCCGGTCACGCGGCGTCCGGCATGAGGCCGGTCAGCCCATGAACTTCTTGAACTCGTCCGGCAGCTCGAAGTCCTGCGGGGCCGGCTGACCCGGCAGTCCGAGGGCACCACCCTGGGCACCGGCAGCCCGGCGTGCGGCCTCCTCCTGCTCCTGCTGCTTGCGCTTCATCGGGTTGCCGGAGCGCTGCTTGCCCTTGGCCTGCTTGGGCTGCTTCTTGCTGCGGCCGGGGCCACCACCCATGCCGGGCATACCCGGCATTCCGGGCATGCCGCCGCCCTGGGCCATGCGGGACATCATCTTGCGGGCTTCGAAGAACCGCTCGACAAGGTTCTTCACCGCGCTGACCTCGACGCCCGAACCCTTGGCGATACGGGCACGGCGCGAGCCGTTGATGATCGTCGGTTCCTGGCGCTCACCCGGCGTCATCGATTTGATGATCGCGGCGGTGCGGTCGACATCACGCTCGTCGATGTTGTTGATCTGGTCCTTGATCTGCCCCATGCCGGGCAGCATGCCGAGCAGCTTGCTGATGCTGCCCATCTTCCTGACCTGCTCCATCTGGGCCAGGAAGTCGTCGAGGGTGAAGTCCTGCCCCTTCTTGGACGCCAGCTTGGAGGCCATTTTCTGGGCCTCTTCCTGGCTGAACGTCTTCTCCGCCTGCTCGATCAGGGTGAGCAGGTCACCCATGTCGAGGATGCGGGAGGCCATCCGGTCGGGGTGGAACGCGTCGAACTCGTCGAGCTTCTCGCCGTTCGACGCGAACATGATCGGCTTGCCGGTGACCGAGGCGATCGACAGGGCGGCACCACCGCGGGCGTCACCGTCGAGCTTGGAGAGGACCACACCGTCGAAACCGACGCCGTCCCGGAAGGCCTCGGCCGTGTTGACGGCGTCCTGACCGATCATCGCGTCGACGACGAAGAGGATCTCGTCCGGGGAGACCGCGTCCCGGATGTCGGCGGCCTGCTGCATCATCTCCCGGTCGATGCCCAGGCGGCCCGCGGTGTCGACGACCACGATGTCGTGGACCTTCGACTTGGCGAACTCGATGGAGTCCTTGGCGACCTTGACCGGGTCACCCACGCCGTTGCCCGGCTCCGGGGCGTAGACCGCGACGCCCGCGCGCTCGGCGACGACGCTGAGCTGGTTCACCGCGTTGGGGCGCTGGAGGTCACAGGCGACGAGGAGCGGCGAGTGGCCCTGCTCCTTCAGCCAGCGGCCCAGCTTGCCCGCGAGGGTCGTCTTACCGGCACCCTGCAGACCGGCGAGCATGATCACGGTCGGCGGGTTCTTGGCGAAGCGCAGGCGGCGGGTCTCGCCGCCGAGGATCGCGACCAGCTCCTCATTGACAATCTTGAGGACCTGCTGGGCGGGGTTGAGCGCCTTGGAGACGTCGGCGCCGAGCGCCCGCTCCTTGACGTTCTTGATGAAGCCCCGGACGACCGGCAGCGCGACGTCCGCTTCCAGGAGCGCGATGCGGATCTCGCGCGCCGTGGCGTCGATGTCCGCCTCGGAGAGGCGCCCCTTGCCGCGCAGGTTCTTGAAAGTCGCTGAGAGGCGATCGGAGAGCGTATCGAACACGGCGGTGTCGGTCCTCGGAGTCGGGGGCAGTCTGGGTCGCCCTCCAGGGTATCTGTCTGGGTGTGTTCGGGTCTCCACCCCTGTGGATAGTGGTGACGGAACCCTCCCCCGCACGGGCACGGGCGGAGGGGCGGGCACGGGACACCCGAACCCGTGCCCGCCCCTCTGTCCGTGCCCGTCACGTTCAGCCGCGCAGCATCTCCTCCAGCTTCCGCGCCACGGACGCCGCCTCGTCGCCCGGCAGGGGCGCCCCCTGCGACCCGGTCACGTAGAAGGCGTCCACGGCGTTGGCGCCCAGCGTGCTGACATGCGCACTGCGCACCCGTACGTGCGCGTCCTCCAGGGCGCGCCCGATCCGGTGGAGCAGCCCGGGGGCGTCCTGGGCACGGACCTCGATGACCGTGGCGTGCCGGGAGGCCGCCCCGGCCACCGTGACGCGCGGCGGCGGCGCGACGACGCCCCGCCGCCGGGGATAGGCAGCATCCCGCTCGGCCAGCCGCCCCGCGATGTCCAGCGACCCGTCCAGGGCCCGTACGAGGTCCGCACGGAGCCGGGCCGCCTGGGGCAGCGAGCCGTACTCGGCGGCCACCCGCCAGTTCAGCAGCAGTACCGAGCCCTCGACGCCGTCCGGGAGGTCGAACGTCCCGAGTTCGGCCGTACGCACGGTCAGCCGGTGCAGGGCGAGCACACCGGCGACCGCAGGCAGCACGCCCGCCTGGTCGGGTACGGCGATGAGGAGTTCCACGCCGAGCGGCTCGGGGTCTGCCTTCTCGTCCTTCTCCTCGGCGGCGGCCTCCGTCTGCGCGCGCAGTGACAGCACCGGTCCGCCCGTGCGGAACGCCTCGATGGCCAGCCGCTCCTGCTCGGCACTGGTCTCGCCGGGCTGCGGCTCCTGCGGGATGTCCCCGGCGAACAGCGCGTCGACCCGCTGGACCAGCTCGGACACGAGCGAGGCACGCCACGACGACCAGGCGGCGGGCCCGGTGGCCAGCGCGTCCGACTCGGTCAGCGCGTGCAGCAGTTCGAGCGTGCCCGGCGATCCGACGGCGTCGGCCACGGACCGGACGGTGGCCGGGTCCTCCAGGTCGCGCCGGGTGGCCGTGTCGACGAGCAGCAGGTGGTGGCGGACGAGGGTGGCGAGCACCGCCACGTCGTCGCGGTCGAAGCCGATCCGGGCCGCCACGTCCTTGGCGATGATCTCGCCGGCGACGGAGTGGTCGCCGGGCCAGCCCTTGCCGATGTCGTGGAGCAGCGCGGCGACCAGCAGGAGGTCGGGCCGGTGCACCCGGCGGGTCATCTCGGAGGCCTGGACCGCGGTCTCGATGAGGTGCCGGTCGACGGTCCAGATGTGCACGGCGTTGCGCTGCGGCCGGCAGCGCACCCGCTCCCAGTCGGGCAGCAGGTGCGTGATGAGGCCCTCGGCCTCCAGTGCCTCCCAGACGTCAACGGTCGGGCGCCCGGAACCCAGCAGGGTGACCAGCTGCTCACGCGCCTCGGCGGGCCAGGGCGTAGGCAGCGGCCGGGCTGCCGCCGCCAGGCGTCGTACGGCGTGCAGGGACAGCGGCAGTCCGGCCTGGGCGGCAGCGGCGGCGGCGCGCAGGGGAAGCACGGGGTCCCGGTCGGGCTTGGCCGCCCGTGCGAGCACGACCTCGCCGTCCTGCTCGACCACGCCCTCGGCCAGCGGCGACCGCTCGGGGGCGGGCTTCGCCCCGCCGAGCATGGCGCGCAGCCGGGGCCGTACCGCGCGCGACCGCAGCACGCGCCCCACTTCACGCCAGGTCACATCACTGGCGTACGAGATGACCCGCGCGGCCTCGTACACCTGGCGCAGCAAGGTGTCGGCGTCCAGCAGTCCCAGCTCGGCGGCGACCTGGTCCTGTTCCTGGAGCGCGAGCCGGTCGGTCGCGCGCCCGGTGGCGAGGTGCAGCGCGTCCCGTACGTCGAGGAGCCGGCGCCGGGCGTCGGCGAGCCCCTCGCGCGGGGCGTCGGCGAGCCAGGAGGCGGCGACGGCGCGCAGGGCGGTGGCGTCACGCAGCCCGCCACGCGCCTCCTTGAGGTCGGGTTCCAGCAGGTACTGCAGCTCCCCCTGCCGCTCGGCCCGCTCGGTGCACAGCTCCTGGAGTTCCGGGAGGCGTTTGGGCGCCTGGTTGCGCCAGTCGGCGAGGACGGCGGTCCGTAGCCCGGCGGTCAGGCCCAGATCACCCGCGATGTGCCGGGCGTCCAGCAGCCCCAGCTGCACCTTGAGGTCCTCGCCGGCGGTCTTGCGCGCCTCGGCGGGGGTGCGCACGGAGTGGTCGAGGGCCAGCCCCAGGTCCCAGACGGGGTACCAGATGCGGTCGGCCAACGCGGCCACCGCCCGCTCGTCGGACCCGTCGTGCAGGAGCAGCAGATCGAGATCGCTGCGGGGCGAGAGTTCACCGCGCCCGTATCCCCCGACGGCGACCAGCGAGGCCCCGCGCAGTTCGTTGGCACCCGCGCCGAACAGTCCCGCGAGCCAGTCGTCGGTCAACTCGGCCAGGGCCGAACGGCGCGGCGGCCCGGACTGCGCCTCCTCCTGGAGGAGGCGCAGCCGGGCCGCCGCATAACCGCTGGGTCCCGAGTCCTCTGCATCCGTACGTACGTCCGTACTCGTCACCCAGCGACTCCTGTTCTTCTCTTCGATCAGAGCGCGTCCGGGCCGCGCTCGCCGGTCCGGACCCGAACGGCCGTCTCGACCGGGAGGGACCAGACCTTGCCGTCACCGATCTTGCCGGTGCGGGCGGCCTTGACGATGACGTCGATCAGCTGTTCGGCGTCGTCGTCCTCGGCGAGCACCTCGATACGGATCTTGGGAACCAGATCGACCGTGTACTCGGCACCCCGGTACACCTCCGTGTGGCCCCGCTGCCGACCGTACCCACTGGCCTCGGTCACCGTAAGACCGTGCACCCCGAAGGCCTGCAGGGCTTCCTTGATCTCGTCCAGCCGGTGCGGCTTGACGACCGCGGTGATCAGCTTCATGCCTCGACCTTCTTGCTCTCAGGGGCAGCGACGCTGCTCGTGCTGGCGGAGATGTGCGAACCGGCGGCCGAGGAGAAGTCGTACGCGGTCTCGGCGTGCAGGGCCTGGTCGACACCGGTGACCTCGTCCTCCTCGGACGCCCGGAAGCCGATCGTCTTCTGGATGGCGAAGGCGATGATCCACGTCACCACGAAGGTGTAGCCCATGACGGAGAAGGCACCCGTGGCCTGCTTGCCGAACTGGTCCCAGCCGCCTACCTCGGTGGCGAGGAAGCCGACCATCAGGGTGCCGATGACACCGCCGACCAGGTGGACGCCGACGACGTCGAGGGAGTCGTCGTAGCCGAGCTTGTACTTGAGGCTGACGGCCCAGGAGCAGACGGCACCGGCGACGATGCCGATCAGGATGGCGCCGAAGGCGTTGACGTGACCGCCGGACGGGGTGATCGCGACGAGGCCCGCGACGGCACCGGAGCAGGCACCGAGGGTGGTGAACGCACCGTGACGGATGCGCTCGTAGATCAGCCAGCCGATGATGGCGGCGGCGGTCGCGATCTGCGTGTTGATCGCCATGCGGGCGGTCGTGCCGTCGACACCGAGCCAGGAGCCGGCGTTGAAGCCGAACCAGCCGAACCACAGCAGGGCGGTGCCGATCATGACCAGCGGCAGGCTGTGCGGCCGCATCGGGTCCTTCTTGAAGCCGATCCGCTTGCCCACGACGAGGACCGCGGCGAGCGCGCCGATACCGGCGTTGATGTGGACCGCGGTACCACCGGCGAAGTCGATGACGCCCAGCTCGAAGAGCCAGCCGCCCGGCGCCCAGACCCAGTGCGCGACCGGGAAGTACACCAGGGTGACCCAGAACGCGATGAAGATCATCCAGGCGCTGAACTTGACGCGGTCGGCCAGCGCACCGCTCATCAGGGCCGGGGTGATGACCGCGAACAGCATCTGGAAGAGGATGAAGGCGAACGCGGCGATCTGGTGCGGCTTGTCGCCGGCGCCGAGGACGAAGCTGTCGACCGTGCTGGTGACGTCGATGCCCTTGAGGCCGATCGCGTCCAGGTTGCCGATGAAGCCGCCCTGGTCACCGCTGAAGGCGAGCGAGTAGCCGTACAGCACCCACAGGATGCTGACGATGCCCAGCGAGATGAAGGACATCATCAGCATGTTCAGCACGCTCTTGGCACGGACCATGCCGCCGTAGAAGAGCGCCAGGCCCGGCGTCATCACCATGACGAGCGCCGCACTGATCAATACGAATCCGGTATCTGTGCCGTTCAATGCCGGTATCTCCTCGTGGTCGGAACGGCCCGTGCGGATGCGGAAGCTTGGGAGCTATCGGGGAGGGCCGACTGTGCTGAGGAGACTGACGCAGCACCGTTTCACGGGGAGTTTGGAAATGTTTCCCGGATGTGACGAAGGCACCCATCACGTTACAGACAGGTGAAACGTGAATCTCGGAGGATTAGTCCCGTGTGGGGCCCAGCCTCTGTGGGGCCCTCGGCGGATAACGGTTTCGTATCCGATGGAACTTCCGGTGGAACCTCCCGGAACGGACCGACCACGGCAGACCATCCGATGACCTGGCATGGGGGAGCCGAGTCGGGCAGTCGGGATGGCCGGCCGCGGCCGGAGTACGAGTGGGCCCGCGTACGCCGGGCCCGGTCAGACCGCCTCGGCGGTCTCGGGGAGGTGGACGGCGAGCTGCTCGGTGAGGTCGACGATCTCGGCAAGACCGTCGAAATCGCGTACGGCCGTGTCGACGGTCTTTCGGATACGGGTGTTGACGCGCTCGGAACGCACCTTCTTCGCGGTTTCCATGGCCTGCTTGGCCATGACCGCCCCCTGCTCCGGCTCACGCTGGAGCAGGTGCACGGTGGCCATGCCGATGAGGTTCAGCGCGTACGACCGCTGGTGTTCGGTGTCCGTGGAGAAGAGCTCGACGGCCCGGCGCATCACGGGCTCGGCGAGCGACGCGTAGGCGGGGCTGCGGCCTGCGACATAGGCGAGGTCGCGGTAGGAGTGGGAGTTCTCTCCGTGCAGCTCCGCCTCGTTGAAGAAACGGATCCAGTCGGGGTCCGGGTCGTCCCACTCCTCGACGTCGGAGAAGACGTCCTCGGCCATCCGGACGGCCCGTTTGCACTTTCCGGGCTGGCCCATGTTGGCGTAGGCCCGGGCCTCCATCGCATACAGCATCGACTGGGTGCGCGGGCTCGCGCACTCGCGGCTGCCGTACTGGGCGAGATGGATCAGTTCGAGGGCGTCGTCGGGCCGGCCGAGGTGGATCATCTGGCGGCTCATGCTGGACAGGACGTACGAGCCGAGGGGCTTGTCGCCCGCCTCCTTTGCCGCGTGGAGGGCGAGGACGAAGTACTTCTGGGCGGTGGGCTGGAGGCCGATGTCGTAGCTCATCCAGCCGGCCAGCTCGGCCAGCTCGGCGGCGACCTTGAACAGCCGCCGCGTGGTGGCCTCGGGCTGCGGTTCCTGGAGGAGGTCGGTCACCTCGTGGAGCTGGCCGACGACCGCCTTGCGGCGCAGACCGCCGCCGCACTGGGCGTCCCACTGCCGGAACATCACCGTGGTGGACTCCAGGAGGTCCAGCTCCGGTTTGGAGAGCCGGCCGGCGCGGCGGGCGGCGGGCGACGGCTCGGGCTCCGCGCGCGGGGCGGGTGGCGCGGGGACGAGCCAGCGCTGCATCGGCTCGATGAGGGCCGGGCCCGCGGAGAGGGCGAGCGAGCTCCCGAGGAAGCCGCGCCGCGCCAGCATCAGGTCGCTGCGCGAGAACTCGCTGATCAGCGCCACGGTCTGCGGGCCCGTCCAGGGCAGGTCGACACCGGAGACGGACGGGGCCTGGTGGGCCGCGCGCAGTCCCAGGTCCTCCACGGCGACGACACAGCCGAACCGCTCGGAGAACAGCTCGGACAGGATCCGCGGGATCGGCTCGCGCGGGTTCTCCCCGTCGAGCCAACGCCGTACGCGCGAGGTGTCGGTGGAGATGTGGTTGGCGCCGAGCTGACGGGCCCGTCGGTTCACCTGCCGGGCGAGCTCGCCCTTGGACCAGCCGCTGCGGACGAACCACGAGCCCAGCAGTTCGTTCGGGCGCTTCTCAGCGTTCGTGCCGCTTCCGCCGTTGCCGCCCACTGGAACGCCCCCATCCCTGAAACCACCTGTGCGCTGTGTGCGCCAAGCCCTAACAGAATGCCGGTTACCACGCCGTACGTCCGACCCTCGTCACCCATCGAACGGAAAGACGACTTGCCTCCGGCATACCCACGAGCGCAAACATCCCCAGGCCTCGTGCACTCAAAGTAATCCTACGATCACGCGTCCGGCCACGGTGATTCCAGAAACGCCACCATTCGCCACCCCTTCGAATGAACTCACGGTCGCCTGTACGCGATTCACTTGACACAAGACGGCCGGGAGTGGGCGGAGTGATGCATTCAGGGGCGCGCGTCGTCGACCGCACCACCCTGAATGCCGCAGTGCGCCTCCCATGCGGAAGCAGAGCGTCGCATTCCGACTCCGTCGCGTAACCACCGGCGCGCTGGACCCGTTGGAGGGGGCATGGGCTTCACGATCGGCGGCATTCGGGAGATGCGATCCGGCACGCGTCGGCGCGGCCGTTCCTCGGAATGCACGGCCGTGGCCGAGTTCACCGGCCTCTGGGGATGGGACGTCGTCCCCGGCGCACGGACGGCTTCGGGCGCGTGTTCGTGCGGCAGGACCACCTGCTCCGCGCCCGGCGCGCATCCACTCGGCTTCGCGCCTCCCGTCCGCGCCGGAGCGACGCTCGACGAGGTGACCGAGGCCTGGACCGAGTTCCCCGGTGCCTCCGTGATGCTGCCGGTGGGCCGGTCCTTCGACGTGATCGAGGTCGCCGAGTCCGCGGGCCGTCACGCGCTCGTCCGCCTCGAACGCATGGGCCTCCCCGTCGGCCCCGTGATCGCCACCCCCGAGGGCCGCACCCAGTTCTTCGTCGCCCCGGGCGCCGCCGCCGAGCTGTCCACACTGCTCTACCGCATGGGCTGGGACGACCCGTCCTCCCTCGACCTGCGCGGCCTCGGCCCCGGCAGCCATGTCACGGCCCCGCCCTCCGACCGTGGTGGCCTCGGTCCGGTCCGTTGGCTCCGCTCCCCCGCCCTCGACTCGGCGACGAAGCCACCGGCCGCGCGGCTGCTGCTGGGGACCTTGGCGTACGTGGCCCACCGGTCCCGCGCATAGCGGCACCCTCGGATACGCACACAGCGAAGCGCCCGTCCCCGACTGCACTTCGGGGGCGGGCGCTTCCAGCACCCCACCTACCAGTTCTCGGAGGTGGGTCTGTGCGGTTATTCGCCGATAAGTGCATCCACGAACGCCTCCGGCTCGAAGGGCGCCAGGTCGTCCGCGCCCTCTCCCAGGCCGACGAGCTTGACGGGTACGCCCAGCTCGCGCTGGACGGCGATGACGATGCCGCCCTTCGCGGTGCCGTCGAGCTTGGTGAGGACGATGCCGGTGATGTCGACGACCTCGGCGAAGACACGGGCCTGGACGAGACCGTTCTGACCGGTGGTGGCGTCGAGGACGAGCAGGATCTCGTCCAGCGGCGCGTGCTTCTCCACTACGCGCTTGACCTTGCCCAGCTCGTCCATGAGGCCGGTCTTGGTGTGCAGTCGGCCGGCGGTGTCGATGAGGACGACGTCGGCGCCCTCCTCGATGCCCTCCTTGACGGCGTCGAAGGCGATGGACGCCGGGTCGCCGCCCTCGGGACCGCGCACGGTACGGGCGCCGACCCGCTCTCCCCAGGTCTGCAGCTGGTCGGCGGCGGCGGCGCGGAAGGTGTCCGCGGCGCCGAGGACGACGTTCTTGCCGTCGGCGACGAGGACGCGGGCGAGCTTGCCGGTGGTGGTGGTCTTGCCGGTGCCGTTGACGCCGACGACCATCACGATGCCCGGGGTGTCCAGCGGCGAGTCGGTGTTGACCACACGGTCGAACTCGGGGACGAGGATCTGCAGCAGCTCCTCGCGCAGGAGTGTGCGCAGCTCGGCCGGGGTACGGGTGCCGAGCACCTTCACCCGCTCGCGCAGTCGTTCGACCAGCTCCTGGGTGGGCTGGACGCCGACGTCGGCGGTGAGGAGGGTGTCCTCGATCTCCTCCCAGGTGTCGTCGTCGAGGTGCTCGCGCGAGAGCAGCGTGAGCAGCCCCTTGCCGAGCGCGTTCTGCGAGCGGGAGAGCCGGGCACGCAGTCGCACCAGGCGGCCGGCGGCCGGCTCCGGGATCTCGATCTCGGGGACGGCCGGCGGTTCCTCGACGGCGACGGGTGCCGGCGCCGTGCCGTGGGGGAGATCCACCTCCTCGATCGTTCGGCGCGGTTCGTCGCGCGGCGTCTCGGCCTCGTCGCCGACATGCGGCTCGGCCGGGGGTGCGGTGATGTCGGGTGTCGTGGGGGGCGCCGGGGGCAGCGACTTCTTCTTGCGGCCGCCTACGACGAGCCCGCCCAGCACGCCGAGCACGACCACGGCGATGACTACAGCAAGGATGAGTTCCATAACCGCTCCAGTATGCGTGACCTCCCGCCCGACGGTCCGTCGCCCACGTGGGGCCGACACCCCACCGGGCCGGTTCCGACCCGGCCGGCGCCGATCGCGTAGGACTCGATCGCTCACCGAGCGGCCCAGCGGCGTCGGGCGGGATTCCCCGCACACGGAGGGGGAGGGTGCAGAACGGGACCAGTGGCGGAGAGTCCCGCCGGGTACACGACGAAGCGCCCCCGGGGTGTGTGACGGCCCAGGCAGTGGGTCGCCGCACACTCCCTCCCCTCTAGAAACCTGACACATCGTCAGCTAACGTCCCCCTCCACAGCCGCCCGAAGGGGGTCCCCATGCCCGTCACGGTCGTCCGTTTCAACCTGGTAGAGCCCGGCGCCACTCCCGCCTCGCTCCGGACCCGCTACCGGGCCGCCGTCGAGATGGCCGCGTACGCCGATGAGCGGGGCATCAGTACCGTGCAGACGGAGGAGCACCACGGCGTCGAGAACAACTGGCTGCCGTCGCCGTTCGTCTTCGCGGGGGCGGTGTTCGGGGCCACCCGGCGCATCGCGGTCACGGTGTCGGCGATGATCGGGCCGCTGCACGACCCGCTGCGGCTGGCCGAGGACATCGCCGTACTGGATCTGGTGAGCGGCGGACGGCTGGTGACCGTCGCCGGGATCGGGTACCGGCCGGAGGAGTACGCGCAGTTCGACGTCGACTGGAAGAGCCGTGGAAGGCTCCAGGACGAGGTGTTGGAGACGCTGCTCCGGGCATGGACCGGTGAGCCGTTCGCCTACCGGGGGCGCACGGTCCGGGTCACCCCGCGTCCGGGCACCGAACCGCATCCGCTGCTGCTGGTCGGCGGCTCCTCGAAGGCCGCGGCCCGCCGGGCGGCCCGCCTCGGGCTCCCCTTCTTCCCGAGCGCACATCTGCCGGAGCTGGAGGCGTACTACAAGGAGCGGCTCGTCGAGTACGGCACCGAGGGGTGGACGATGATGCCCGCCGCCGAGACCCCGTTGCTGCACGTGGCGGAGGATCCGGACCGGGCGTGGGCCGAGTACGGCGGGCACTTCCTGCACGAGGCGCGGACGTACGCCTCCTGGCAGTCGGCCGGCATCCGGTCGGCCGTGCGGTCGGGGGCGTCGACGGTCGGGGAGTTGCGCGCGGAAGGCGTGTAC
Organism: Streptomyces europaeiscabiei; assembly: GCF_036346855.1. Taxonomy (NCBI): domain Bacteria; kingdom Bacillati; phylum Actinomycetota; class Actinomycetes; order Kitasatosporales; family Streptomycetaceae; genus Streptomyces; species Streptomyces europaeiscabiei. The sequence continues at coordinate 7,443,536 of NZ_CP107841.1, read as the reverse complement.
CGGATCGTCACCCCGGACGAGTGCGTGGCTCTGGGCCTGGACAACTACGTCCTGCATCCACTGGCCGGCGGGATGCCGGTCGAGGAGGGGTGGCGTGGGCTCCGTCTGTTCGCCGAGCGGGTGCTGCCGCGCCTCGACGGCTGACCGTCCCGCCTCGCACTCCGGTGAACCGCCGTCCCGGCCCGCTCGGAGGACGGGCCGGGACGGCTGAGGGGTACGGGGATGGCGGCAACGGGGACTCTCGCCCCCCTTCTCGGATCCTCGGACCCTGGGAGGTGCACGGCCGACGGCTCAGCCCATCTCCTCCAGCGTCTTGCCCTTCGTCTCCTTCACGAACCTCAGGACGAAGGGGATGGAGAGCGCCGCGAAGACCGTGTAGATCATGTAGGTCACCGAGAGGTTCCAGTCGGCCAGGGACGGGAAGCTCGCGGTGATGGCCCAGTTGGCGATCCACTGCGCGGACGCGGCCACGCCCAGGGCGGCGGCACGGATCCTGTTCGGGAACATCTCACCGAGCATGACCCAGACGACGACTCCCCAGGAAAGGGCGAAGAAGAGGACGAAGACGTGGGCGGCGATCAGCGCGACCCAGCCCTGTGTGGCGGGGAGCTTGCCGTCGACGAGGTCGAAGGAGAAGGCCCAGGCCTCCAGGGCGAGGCCGACGACCATGCCGACGGAGCCGATGAGAGCGAGCGGCTTGCGGCCGATGCGGTCCACGAAGATCATCGCGATGACGGTGCCGACGATGTTGATGATCGAGGTCGTGAAGGAGTAGAAGAACGACTCGGCCGGGTCGACACCGACGGACTGCCACAGCGTCGCGGAGTAGTAGAAGGCGACGTTGATGCCGACGAACTGCTGGAAGACCGACAGGCCGATGCCGATCCAGACGATCGGCTTGAAGAGGAAACCGCCGCCGAGCAGGTCCTTGAAGGTCGACTTGTGCTCGCTGTGCATGGCCGACTCGATCTCGGCGACCCTGGCGTCCAGGTCGACGTCCTTGCCCTCGACCTCGGCGAGCACCTCGCGGGCGCGCTCGTCCTTGCCGACGGAGATCAGGAAGCGCGGGGACTCGGGGATCGCGAAGGAGAGCAGGCCGTACAGCACGGCCGGGACGACCATGACGCCGAGCATGATCTGCCAGGCCTCCAGGCCGAGCAGCTCACCGCGCTGGTCTCCGCCGGCAGCGTTCAGGATGCCCCAGTTGACCAGCTGGGAGATGGCGATGCCGACGACGATCGCGGCCTGCTGGAACGAACCGAGCCGTCCCCGGTACGCGGGCGGGGCGACCTCGGCGATGTAGGCGGGGCCGATGACGGACGCCATGCCGATGGCGAAGCCGCCGACGATCCGCCAGAAGGCGAGGTCGTACAGCGCGAAGGGGAGCGCCGAGCCGACGGCGCTGACCGTGAAGAGGGCGGCCGCGATCTGCATGCACCGGATGCGGCCGATGCGGTCGGCTATCCGGCCGGCCGTGGCCGCGCCGACGGCGCAGCCGATCAGCGCGACGGCGATGACCTGCGCCAGCGCCGTGGAGCCGATGTCGTAGCGGTGCCGGATGGCTTCGACGGCGCCGTTGATCACGGCGCTGTCGTAGCCGAAGAGGAAACCGCCCATCGCGGCCGCCGCCGCGATGAAGATCACGTGCGAGAGATGGTCGGGCTGGGGGACCCGCACTCGCGTCCTGGGTGCCTGCGCACTGCTGGTCACGTCTGTACTCCTCGGACCACCGGCAACGTTGCCGACGTGGGGGGAACCTTTAACTTGAAGGCAAAAGCAACATTCCAGAGACTATGCCTTCAAGTTTTGCAGTCAAGAGGGGGTACTTCGTTGCCCGGAGACGAGGTTCGTCACATTGCGTTCAATTCTTGAAGAAATGGCAGGACTGCAGACCCGGGGCGTGGGAACTGTGCGACCAGCCCCGCCTACCCGCACCCGGAAGCGACTAACGCAGCCTCTGACTGATGACCTTCGACACGCCGTCACCCTGCATCGACACGCCGTACAACGCGTCGGCGACTTCCATCGTCCGCTTCTGATGGGTGATCACGATGAGCTGCGACACCTCCTGCAGCTCCTGCATGATCCGGATCAGCCGCTGCAGGTTGGTGTCGTCGAGCGCCGCCTCGACCTCGTCCATCACATAGAACGGGCTGGGCCGCGCCTTGAAGATCGACACGAGCATGGCGACGGCGGTCAGCGACCGCTCACCACCGGAGAGCAGTGACAGCCGCTTGACCTTCTTGCCCGGCGGCCGGGCCTCGACGTCGACGCCGGTGGTCAGCATGTTGTCCGGGTCGGTGAGGATCAGCCGCCCCTCACCTCCGGGAAAGAGCCGACCGAAGACACCATCGAACTCCCGTGCGGTGTCCCAGAAGGCCTCGGCGAACACCTGCTCGACCCGTTCGTCGACCTCCTTCACCACCTGGAGCAGATCGGCGCGGGTCTTCTTCAGGTCCTCCAGCTGCTCACTGAGGAACTTGTGCCGCTCCTCCAGGGCCGCGAACTCCTCCAGCGCCAGCGGATTGACCTTGCCGAGCTGCTGGTACGCCCGCTCGGCCGCCCTGAGCCGCTTCTCCTGCTCGGCACGGTGGAACGTCTTCGGCTGATTGCGGGGGTGTTCCGGGTCCTCCGGCAGCTCCTCCCCGTCGGCAGGAGGCGACGGCGGTACGAGCTGGTCGGGCCCGTACTCCGTGATCAGCCCTTCCGGCTCGACGCCCAGCTCCTCCAGCGCCTTGCTCTCCAACTGCTCGATCCGCATCCGCTTCTCGGCGCCGAGCACCTCGCCCCGGTGTACGGAGTCGGTCAGCTTGTCCAGCTCGGCCTTGAGGTCGCGCCCCTCGCCACGGGCCTGCGCAAGCTCCTGCTCCCTGCGTGCCTTGGCGGCGTCGGCGGCGGTGCGTTCCTTCTCCGCGCGGGCGAGGGAGACCTCGACGTGGCGGAGCAGCTGTCGGGCACCGGACGCGACGGCCTCCGCCACGGCCGCCTCGTGCCGCAGCCGCGCCCTGCGCTGCTCGGCCCGCGCCCGCGCCTCGCGCTCGGCGCGCGCGGCCCGGTCGAGCGAGTCCGCGCGCCCCGCGAGCCCCTTGACCCGCTCCTCGTGCGTCCGCACCTGAAGCCGGGCCTCCATCTCGGTCTGGCGCGCGTTGGCCCCGTCCGCCGCGAGCCGATCGCGTACGGAGGTGTCCGGCTCCTCCTCGACGGGCATCTCCTCGGCCACCGCAAGCCGTTCGGCCAGCTCCTCGGCCTCCTGTACCGCCTTGTCCAGCGCCTCCTGAGCGCGTGCGGCGGCGGCCGTGGACCGCTCGGCCTCCCCCGCGGCGCCCCTCGCCTGCCCGGCCAGCCGACCGAGCTGCTGGGCGACCGCGGACTTCTCCCGCTCGGCGGCCCGGCGCCGCTCCCCCAGCTCCTCCACGAGGCCGGCCCGTTCGCGCCGCGACTCGACCGCGCTGTACTGGGCCTCGGCCAGCTCCTCACACCGTACGGCCAGTTCCGCCAGCTCGGCCGCCGCCTCGTCGACGGAGGCCTGCACCTCCAGCAGACTCGGCGCCCCGGCGGATCCGCCGTGCGCGAAGTGCGCCCCGAGCAGGTCGCCTTCGGCGGTGACGGCGGTGAGATCGGGGCGCGCGTAGACGAGGTCCTCGGCGTCTTCGAGGGTGTCGACCACGACGACGCGGTGCAGCAGGCGGCGTACGGCCGGCATGAGGTCCGACGGGCCGCGGACGAGGTCGGCTGCGAGTCGCCCGGCAGGGGGCGTGTGCAGCGGCCGCCGCTCGGCTGCGGGTTCGTCGTGGCCGGGCACGCGGTTCCCCACGCCCCTGTCGAGCGCGGATGTGGCGTCCTCCGGCGCCCCCGCCAGCAGCAGTGCCGCCCGGCCCGCGTCCTGTTTCCGGAGCAGCCGGATGGCCTCGGCGGCCGAGGCGGGCGTGGTCACGGCGATGGCGTCCGCCGCCGCGCCGAAGGCGGCGGCCAGGGCGACCTCGTGGCCCGGGGCGACCGTCAGGAGTTCGGCGGCCGGACCCAGGACCCCACCGAGCCGGTCCTTCGCGGTGAGCAACGCCCCCGTGCCGTCCTTGCGGCGCAGGCCCAGCGCGAGGGCTTCGTGGCGGGCCTGAGTGGCGGCGCGGCGGCGTTCGGCGGTGGTGGTGGCGTCGCGGGCGGCGGTGAGAGTGGACTCGGCCTCGGCCAGGGCGCGCTTCGCGGCGTCGTGCCGCTCGGCCAGTTCGGTGTCGTCGGCGTCGAGGCCGTCGACCTCGGCCTTCAGCGCCTCGTACTCCTCGTGGGCGGTGACCGCGCGTTCCTGAGCCTCGTCGCGGGCGGCTGCGAGACGGTCGATCTCGGCCTGGGCGGAGGCCGCGCGGGAGCGGGCGGCGTTGACCTGGCCGTTCAGCCGGGCGAGGCTCTCGCGGCGGTCGGCGATGGAGCGGGCGACATCCTTCAGCCGGCGTTCCTCGACGGTCAGTTCGCGCTCCAGCTCGGCGCGGTGCTCGACCGTGTCCTCCAGTGCGTGCTCGGCCGCCTCCAGGGCAGCTTCGAGCTCGGCCTCCTGTTCGCGGATGCGGGCAGCCTCGCGCTCCATGTCCTCCGGGTCACGGCCGCGCCGCTCCTCGGGGGGCGCGGAGGTGGCGCTCTTGATCCGGGCGTCGGCCAAGGAGATCGTGCCGCGCACCCGTTCGGCGAGCTGCGACAGCTCGTACCAGGTCTCCTGGGCCCGCCGGAGGCGCGGAGCCAGCCGTCGTACCTCGCCCTCAAGGAGCGCCTCCCGTTGGAGCGCCTTCCTCAGTTCGGCCTCGGCGGCGTCCTTGCGCTGCTTCAGCGCGGCCTCGTCTGCGACCTCGGTGCGAAGCGCCGCGTGGAGTCGCACGAGATCGTCGGCCAGCAGCCTCAGCCGTGCGTCCCGCAGATCCGCCTGGATGACGGCGGCCCGGCGGGCGACGGCGGCCTGGCGGCCCAGCGGCTTGAGCTGGCGGCGGAGTTCGTCGGTGAGGTCCTGGACGCGGGCCAGGTTGGCCTGCATGGCGTCCAGTTTCCGCAGCGCCTTCTCCTTGCGCTTGCGGTGCTTGAGGACGCCGGCGGCCTCCTCGATGAAGGCGCGGCGGCCCATGGGGTCGGCGTGCAGGACGGAGTCGAGCCGGCCCTGGCCGACGATCACGTGCATCTCACGGCCGATGCCGGAGTCGGAGAGCAGGTCCTGGATGTCGAGGAGGCGGCAGGTGTCGCCGTTGATCTGGTACTCGCTGCCACCGTTGCGGAACATGATCCGCGTGATCGTGACCTCGGAGTACTCGATGGGGAGGGCCCCGTCGGAGTTGTCGATGGTCAGGGACACCTCGGCGCGGCCGAGCGGGGGGCGCCCGGTGGTGCCGGCGAAGATGACGTCCTCCATCTTGCCGCCGCGCAGCGACTTCGCGCCCTGTTCGCCCATGACCCAGCTGAGCGCGTCCACGACGTTGGACTTGCCCGAGCCGTTCGGTCCGACGACGCACGTGATGCCCGGCTCGAAGCGGAGCGTGGTCGCCGAGGCGAACGATTTGAACCCGCGGAGGGTCAGGGCCTTGAGGTGCACGCCGCCGGACTCTACCTTCCGGCCTTGTCCCACTCCATGAACGCGCGGTTTCGCACATGAACGTGCAGGGCACATCAGACGTTGAAGAGTGTGGGGGAACTCGGGAGTTCGGGGGGAAAGAAAGAAGGGACGCCTCTAGAGAAGGCGTCCCTTGCAGATCTGACAACGTAGCGGCTGATACGAGCAGCCCAACCACTGCTGTCTGTCGTGGTGCGATGCAGTGATCAGGTGAGCGCAGGCTCCGCCTGGCGTGCGTCGAGCTCCATGAGCGAGTCGTGAGAAGCGGCAGCCGTCAGCGCGTCGTTCTCCGCCTGGATTCGTCCGAGTTCGGATTCCAGGTCCTGGACACGCTGCTGGAGCCGTCGCATCTCGGCGAGGAGTCGCGGGTCGGAGCCGCCGACGTAACCGAGAAGCGCCTTTGCCATGATGGATGGTCCTCCACACTGAGTGACCGACCGAAGCGGTGTGGGTCGTGAGGGAATCGCACCCGCGATGCTTGGCACTGTTGAGTTTTACTGCCGTTCTCCATGCCAAACAGCTAAGGTGCGCGGGGTTGCTTTTAGCGTCTCACCAAAAAGTTTGACGGTCAACACGATCACGCCCCGCATCGGCGGGCACCCCACTGCCGCGCAGCCCTGAGGGGGCGACGCTGCGGCACTTCCGGGACCTCTCCTGGCCGGCGGAGCGAGGGGATCATCCTTTCTTCGGAGCGTGCCATGACAAACCCGTCTTGGCAATCACCTGCACATTTCTGGTTTGTGCATGCTCCTGGCATATGACGGTGGCGTGCCCCTCCACTCTCGCCCAGCCGGCTTCACCGAAGGGCGTCAGCGGATGGCGAAGCCGTCGTAGCCTCCTCGTGGTGTGTCCCAGATCTCGGTGACGCCGTCCACGCGCCCGGGCGTGTCGTCGCCCTGGAGCCACTCCAGGAGCCCTTGGCACGCCTCGCGGGGGCCCTCGGCGACCACCTGGACCCGTCCGTCGGCCAAATTGAGAGCAAAACCACTCAGTCCACCGGTCTCCAGCGCCCGAGCCCGGGTGAACCAGCGGAAACCCACCCCTTGCACCCGTCCACGCACCCAGACGACCAGCCGTACATCCTCACTCATGGCTGCACGCTAACGGGCCAATGTCCCTCGGGTCTCTCCCTCCCCTGGCGCCATGCTGTACCGTCCCCACCCAATGAATCTCATATGAAACTCACCCCTTCGTGTGAGGTTCGTGAAGGCGACGATCACAACGTTGACGACATCTCCAACGTTGACCGCAGGACACGCAAGGACGAGGAAGGCCAAGACATGGGACGCCACCGACGCTCCGCCGCCGGCCGCGCCGCCAGGGGGGGGCGCGCCGGGGTCACCGACACGGGCTTCGCTCCCGAGGAGCCCCACTACGGCCCGGAGAACCTGTACGGGTTCGCCGCTGTCCTGGAGGCCGACGCCCAGGCCGCGTCGCGCGGCGGTGGTTCGCGCCGCCGTAAGAAGCGGACCGTGACTCCCGTGAAGACCGGCCTGCTCGGCGTCTCCGCCGCCGTCGCCCTCGGTACCGTCGCGGTCGCCACCGGGGTGCTCCCGGGTGGCGACAAGTACGCGGTCAGCGGGGGCAGCAGCAACGAGACGGTGGTTCCCGTCGGCCAGCCGACGGGTGCGGCGACCCAGCAGGGCGGTACGGACGGCGCCGCGCAGGAACAGCGCGAGGACGAGTCCACCAGCCGTGACGCCGAGCGCGAGGCCTCGCCGTCGAACAGCCCGTCCCCCTCGAAGAAGCCGTCCGAGAAGAAGCCCTCCGACAAGGCGGGCAAGGACTCCGGCTCGGAGAAGGCCAGGACGCCGTCCGCCGAGCCCACCAAGGAGAAGGACAAGGAGAAGACCACTCCCCCGGTGGAGATCTCCGTGGAGACCCAGGCCGAGGCCGCGGTCCTCCTGCTGGTCAACGAGGAGCGGGCCAAGGCGGGCTGCAGCCCGGTGGCGGCCGACAGCGATCTGGCGAAGCTGGCCGAGACCTTCAGCGAGGACATGGCCCTCCGCAGCTTCTTCGACCACACCAACCCCGACGGCGAGGACCCGTGGGACCGAGCCGCGGCCCTCGGGATCACCGGCCTGGGCGGCGAGAACATCGCCCGCGGCCAGGCCACCGCCGAGGCGGTCATGGAGGCCTGGATGAACAGCCCCGGCCACAAGGCGAACATCCTGAACTGCGACTTCAAGACCCTCGGCGTCGGTGTCCACCTGGGCGACGGCGGACCGTGGTGGACACAGGACTTCGGCTACTAGACACCACCCGAGAGAGCCTGCACTAACCAAGAGTTAGTGCAACCTTCTGGTTAGCGCTGCGTCGGAGTATCCTCGGGACATGGAAACAGCCGCGCACACCGCCGTGACGCCCGCGCAGGCCTCCGCGGGCGCGGACGCCTTGGACCTCGACGAGCTCGCTTTCGACGTGTTCGCCAGGAACTGTCCGTCGCGGGGCACCCTGGAACACGTCACGGGCCGCTGGGGCGTGCTGACGATGAGTGCCCTGCACGAGGGATCGCTCCGCTTCAACGAGTTGCGTCGTCGCGTCGACGGCGTCAGCGAGAAGATGCTCTCCCAGACCCTGCACGCCCTGGAGCGGGACGGCCTGGTCCACCGCGAGGCCCAGCCCACCAACCCGCCCCGCGTCGACTACACCCTCACCCCGCTCGGCCGCGAGGTCTCCGAGCGCCTGCTGTCCCTCATCACCTGTGTGGAGGACCGCATGGAGGACGTGCTCCGGGCCCGCGAGCGTTACGACGAGACGCGCGGCGCCCGCTGACACGTGGGGCAGAAGTAGCTGGACCGGTTCATCCAGGGCCGTCGGCGCATCGGCGTGGCACAGCGGCGGCAGGGCAGCCCCTCGCGGCCGTACGCGTCCAGCGACCGGTCGAAGTACCCCGACTCGCCGTTCACGTTGACGTAGAGGCTGTCGAAGCTCGTGCCGCCCACCGCGAGCGCCGCGTTCATCACGTCCCGTACGTGGCCCAGGAGTTCGGTGGTGCGGGGGCGGGTGAAACCGGCGGTGGGGCGCTCGTAGTGGATGCGCGAGCGCCAAAGCGCCTCGTCGGCATAGATGTTGCCCACCCCGCTGATCAACGACTGGTCGAGCAGGGCCCGTTTGATGGTCGTCCGCTTCCGTCGCAGCGCCTGGTGGAAGGCCTCCGCGTCGAACAGCGGGTCGAGAGGGTCGCGGGCGATGTGCGCGATGACGTCCGGCAGGCCCTCGGGGGTGGTGTCGTGCAACGACAGTCCGCCGAAGGTGCGTTGGTCGACGAAGCGGAGTTCGGTGCGGAGGTCGTCCGCGAAGCGGACGCGGATCCTGAGGTGCTTCTCGTCGGCCGTGTCGTACGGCTGCACGAGCAGCTGGCCGCTCATGCCGAGGTGGGCAAGGACGGCGATGCCGGTGTCCTCCACGGGCAGCCACAGGTACTTGCCGCGCCGGCTGGGCTCCCCGATGCGGTGGCCCTTCAACCGGAGCGCGAAGTCCTCGGGGCCGGCCAGGTGCCGGCGGATCGCGCGTGGGTGCAGCACGTCGACATCGGCGACGGTGCGGTGGGCCACCCAGCGCTCCAGACCCCGCCGTACGACCTCGACCTCGGGGAGTTCGGGCACGGGGTCCTCCGGAGGTTGGGCGGGGGATGGGGGTGATGTCGTGGGGCTGCTGCGGGTGCTTCTTGGCTGGTCGCGCAGTTCCCCGCGGCCCTGAAAGATCAGGGGGCGCCCCCAGGTTTTTCAGGGGTGCGGGGAACTGCGCGAGCAACCACGAACGACCTGCACGCACCCGCGGACCGCAGCCGCCCCCTCATCCCTCAGCGGGGGTCGGGGGCGGCCTCGGGCAGGTGGCGCCCGCCATCAGGCAGACGCGGTGTCCGAAGGTGCGGTGTCCGAAGGTGCGGTGTCCGAAGGAGTCTCGGCGGATTCTTCGGGCAGAGCCGCGGCCTGAGCCGCCGCCTTCGCCCGCTCGTCCGCCGCGGAGCGGATCGCGAGCCAGGCGGACTCGGCCGCCTGCTGCTCCGCTTCCTTCTTGCTGCGGCCGGTGCCGGTGCCGTACGAGACGCCTCCGACGCGGGCGGCAGCTGTGAAGGTCTTCTCGTGGTCGGGTCCGGTCTCCGTGACCAGGTACTCGGGCACGCCGAGCCCCTCGGTCGCGGTGAGCTCCTGGAGACTGGTCTTCCAGTCCAGGCCGGCTCCGAGGTTCGAAGACTTCTCGATCAGCGGGTCGAACAGGCGGTGTACCAGCTCCGCCGCCGAGTCGAGCCCCTGGTCGAGATAGACCGCACCGATCACCGCTTCGAGGGTGTCGGCGAGGATGGATGCCTTGTCCCGGCCACCCGTGCCCTCTTCACCGCGGCCGAGCCGGATGAAGGAGCCGAGGTCGAGCCCACGGCCCACCTCCGCCAGCGCACGAGAATTGACCACCGCGGCCCGCAGCTTGGCCAGTTGGCCTTCGGGCAGGTCGGGGTGGGTGCGATACAGCGTGTCCGTGACCACGAGGCCGAGGACGGAGTCCCCGAGGAACTCCAGGCGCTCGTTGGTGGGCAGACCGCCGTTCTCGTACGCGTACGAACGGTGGGTCAGTGCACGCACCAGAAGGGCGGACTCGAGCCGGTAGCCGAGCCGCCCTTCCAGAAGCGTGTGGGACGAGGCTGTGTTCTCCGCCTTTTTCTTGGCGTTGGTCTCCGCCTTGGCGTCAGACATAGAGCCTCTCACCAGCCGCTCAGACCTCGAGGACCTGGCGCTTGTTGTAGGTGCCGCAAGACGGGCACGCGATGTGCTGCAGCTTGGGCTCGTGGCAGCGCTCGCACGCAACCAGGGTGGGGACCGCAGCCTTCCACTGCGACCGGCGGTGGCGCGTGTTGCTGCGCGACATCTTCCGCTTCGGAACAGCCACGGCTACTTCTCCTGCTTCTCGTCGACGTGCGCTGATGGAAGCGCGCCGCCGCTCAACTCGTCCTTCTCGCCATCTTCGAGTGAACCGGCGAGTCCCTGCAGTGCCGCCCAACGGATGTCGACGGCGTCGTGGTGGTGGTCCGGGTCGTCCGCCAGCCGTACTCCGCACTGGGAGCACAGGCCGGGGCAGTCGTCCTGGCACACCGGCTGCATCGGCAGTGCGAGCACCACCGCATCACGCAGCACCGGTTCGAGGTCGAACAAACCGTCCTCGAGGAAGAGCATGTCCTCGTCGTCCTCGGCGTCGGTGTCGGGCTCCGCGATCACGCGGCCCCGCTCATCGGCGTCGGGGTACGAGAACATCTCCTGGAAGTCCGCTTCGAGTTCGAGCTCCAGCGGCTCCAGACACCTTACGCACTCCCCCTTGGCCTGTGCACGGGCGGCGCCTGTGACAAGCACCCCTTCCATGACCGACTCCAGACGGAGTTCGAGCTCCATCGGGGCGCCTTCCGGCACTCCGACGACCCCCTTGATCCCGAGGTCCTGCGGAGCGTCGATCGAACGCGTCAGGCGCTGTTGCGCACCGGGCCGCCGACCCAGCTCGTGCGTGTCGAACACGAGGGGGTTGCGATGGTCGAGGCGGGCGTTCAGAGCCATTTCTGCTTTCGGTCTTCGGTACTGGTGGGAAGAGGGCGCAGCCCTTGGTGTTCCGGGCAGCGCTCGATCGCGGGCGTCTGTTGCGGACAGCATGAACGCACGCACGACCGAAGAGCCAGGATACTGGACCTTTCGCTCTCGGCCCAATCCGCTGTCAGCGGCCCTGTTCGTAGCGGCGCAACTGCTCCGCCGTGATCATGGTCGTGTCGAAGAGGCTGGTCTCGTCGAGCACGTTCGCCTGCGGCTGCGCGTACCCCTGCTGGTCCTGCACGTGGTCCTGCGCGTGGTCCTGCCCATGGTCCTGGTGCCCCTGGTTCGGGTCGTACGCCGGCTGCTGCGGATAGCCGGCGGCGTACGGGTCGGCCTGCTGGTAGCCGTAGGGGTCGGCGGCCTGCTGAGGCTGGGCGTACTGCTGCTGATAGCCGCCGTACGGATCCTGCTGGTACGCCGTCGCCTGGTACGCGTCCTGCTGCCCGCCGTACGACTGCTGCTCCGGCACCGACCGGGACTGCTGGGCGGGGTTGTCGGAGAGGTCGGCGAGCCCGGCCAGGTAGTCTGCGTCGCTCGTGAGCTGCTGGGAGGTGCCGTCGCCGGTCAGGGAGAGGGCTCCGAGGTCGTCGGTGGCGATGCGGCCGTGGAGCTTCTGGCGGCCTCGCCCGACGGCCTCCAGGGTCTTGGCGAGGACCGCCTCGAAGGCGCCGAGCTTGGCGTCCACGTAGGCGTCCGCGTCGCGGCGCAGGGTCTCGGGGTCGTGGCTGCGCTCGGGGGCGTCCTCGTCCTCGTAGCCCTGCTCGTCGAGGCCGGGGCCCGTGCCGAGGAGCTTCTCGCGGCCGCGGCCCACCGAACCGAGGGTCTTGGTGAGGACGACCTCGAAGTTGGCGAGCTTGGAGTCGACGTAGTCGTCGGCCTCGGCGCGGACCTCCTCGGCCTCCTGGCGGGCCTCGCCCAGGATGCGGTCGGCCTCGTTCTGGGAACGGCGGGCGACCTCGGTGTCGGAGATCAGGGAGCCGCGCTCGGCGTGCGCGTGCTCGATGATCCGCTCGGCCTCCAGGCGGGCCCGCTCGACCATGTGGTCACGGTCGCCGATCAGTTCCCGTGCCTGGGCGAGGGAGTCGGGCAGGGCCGCGCGCAGTTCGTCGAACAGGGAGAGCAGCTCGGCGCGGTTGACCACGCACGAGGCCGACATGGGCATGGATCGGGCGCCCGAGACCACCGAGACGATCTCGTCGAGCTTCTTCTGCACGTCCACCGTGTGGTCCACCGTGTGCTCGCCACTCTCTACGACTGTGTTGAAAACGGTCGGGTCGACTGTACGGCCAGCGGGGGACCTGCGTCCGCTCAGTCCTGCTTCAGGCGCTCACCGAGGGCTTCGAGGACGAGCGGGGGCACCAGGTGGGAGACGTCGCCGCCCCAGGTCGCGACCTCCTTGACCAGGGAGGACGACAGGAAGCTGTAGGTGGGGTTGGTGGGGACGAAGAGGGTCTCCACGCCCGACAGGCCGATGTTCATCTGGGCCATCTGCAGCTCGTAGTCGAAGTCGCTGACCGCGCGCAGGCCCTTGACGATCGCCGGGATGTCGCGCTGCTTGCAGAAGTCGACGAGCAGGCCGTGGAAGGCCTCCACGCGTACGTTCGCGTACTCGGTGGTGACCTGGCGGATCAGCTCCATCCGCTCCTCGACCTCGAAGAGGCCTTTCTTGGACTTGTTGATCATCACCGCGACATAGACCTCGTCGTACAACTTGGAGGCGCGGCCAATGATGTCGAGGTGTCCGTTGGTGACGGGGTCGAACGACCCGGGGCAGACGGCACGGCGCACTTGGGCTCCCTCGCTCTCCGGTCCGGTCATCGTGCGTCTTCGCACGTAGAGGCGGCGCGACCGTACCAAAACGTTCCCTCGCCGTAGCGACGGGCCCTGATGGCTTCGAAACCGGTCGGCCAGGCGAACTCACCGCCTCTGGTGCTGCGCTCCACGGTGACGAGGGCTTCGTCTCCGAGCCAGCCCCCGGTACGGAGTGTGAGCAGGATCTCGCGAAGATCGTCGTCCGGGACGGCGTACGGAGGGTCGAGGAAGACGAGGTCGTACGGTTCGTCCGGCGCCGGGCCCTGGATGATCTGCTCCGCTTTGCCCGGTCTCACCTCGGCGCCGGGGAGGCCGAGCGATCCGACGTTGTCCCGGATCGTTCGGGCTGCGCGGGCGTCGGCCTCCACGAGGAGGGTGTGGGCGGCGCCTCGGGAGAGGGCCTCCAGGCCGACCGCGCCCGAGCCGGCGTACAGGTCGAGGACCCGTTCGCCGTCCAGGGGGCCGCCGAGGAGTGATTGCCAGGTGGAGAAGAGGCCCTCGCGTGCGCGGTCGGAGGTGGGGCGGGTTCCGGTGCCGGGGGGTACCGAGAGGCGACGTCCGCCGGCCTTGCCGGCGATCACGCGGGTCATCGTGGGTCCTTGTTCGAGGGCGTGGTCACGGGTCCAGTTTGGCAGTCGGAGGTGGGGGGTGCTTCTGCCTCGTGGACGGCTGCTGGTTCGTGGGGCCTCGCGTGGTTCCCCGCGCCCCGAAAAGCCGGCGAGGCTGCCCTCGGCCCTCGGCCGAGCGGTACTCCCTAGCCCTTGTCCAGGTACTGCTCCCTCTCCTCGTCCAGGAGGGCGTCCAGGGCTGTCCTCAGGCCCGGCAGGCGCTCCAGGTCCGGGTCGGCGGCCACCACCGCCGTCGCTTCCTCTCTGGCCTCCGCGATGATCTCCTCGTCCTCGATGACGGCGAGCATGCGGAGGCTGGTGCGGGCGCCGGACTGGGCCTGGCCGAGGACGTCACCCTCGCGACGTTGTTCGAGGTCGATGCGGGAGAGTTCGAAGCCGTCGAGGGTGGAGGCGACGGCGCCCAGGCGCTGGCGGGCCGGGCTCGCCTCGGGCATCTCGGTGACCAGGAGGCAGAGGCCGGCGGCGGAGCCCCGGCCCACGCGGCCGCGGAGCTGGTGGAGCTGGGAGACGCCGAAGCGGTCGGCGTCCATGATCACCATGGCGGTGGCGTTCGGGACGTTCACGCCGACCTCGATGACCGTGGTGGCGACCAGGACATGGGTCTCGCCTGCGGCGAAGCGGCGCATGACCGCGTCCTTGTCGTCGGGGTGCATACGGCCGTGCAGCACCTCGACCCCGAGGCCCTGGAGGGGGCCCCTGACGAGCTGGGCGGCGATGTCGAGGACGGCGAGGGGCGGGCGCTTCTCGGCCTCGTCCCCGGGGGACTTCTTTCCCGACTTCTTCGGGTCGTCCTCCTCGTCCCCGATGCGAGGGCAGACGACGTACGCCTGGTGGCCGTTCTCCACCTCCTCGCGGACGCGTTCCCAGGTGCGGGCGAGGAAGTGGGGCTTGTCGGCGGCCGGGACGACATGGCTGGCGATGGGTGAGCGGCCGGCGGGGAGCTGGTCGAGGACCGAGGTCTCCAGGTCGCCGAAGACGGTCATGGCGACCGTGCGCGGGATGGGGGTGGCCGTCATGACGAGGAGGTGGGGCGGCTGCTTGCCCTTACCGCGCAGGGCGTCGCGCTGCTCGACGCCGAAGCGGTGCTGCTCGTCCACGACGACCAGACCCAGGTCGTGGAACTGCACCTTGTCCTCGATCAGCGCGTGTGTGCCGATGACGATGCCGGCCTCGCCCGTGACCAGGTCCAGGAGCGCCTGTCGGCGGCCTGCGGCGCCCATCGACCCGGTGAGCAGCACCACCTTGGTGGCGTGCTCGGTGCCGCCCAGCATCCCGCCCTCGGCCAGCTCGCCCATCATCTCGGTGACCGACCGGTGGTGCTGCTGGGCGAGCACCTCGGTGGGCGCGAGCATGGCCGCCTGACCACCGGCGTCGACGACGGCGAGCATGGCGCGCAGCGCCACCATCGTCTTGCCCGAACCCACTTCGCCCTGGAGCAGCCGGTGCATCGGATGCTCGGTGGCCAGGTCGTCGAAGATCTCCCTGGAGACCTTCTGCTGACCCTCGGTGAGGGTGAAGGGGAGGCGGGCGTCGAAGGCGGTGAGGAGGCCGTCGGGGGCGGGACGGCGGGCGACGGCGGGAAGCTGTGCGTCGGCGTGACGGCGGCGGGCGAGGGCGACCTGGAGGACGAAGGCCTCGTCCCACTTGAGGCGGTCGCGGGCGCTGTCCCTGTCCGCCTTGGTGTGGGGCCGGTGGATCTTCAGGAGGGCTTCTGGCAGCGATACCAGGCCTCGGCCCTCGCGCAGCGACTCGGGCAGGGGGTCCACGGCCTCCTGCGCGCTCGGCAGGACCGTCTGGACGGCCTTGGCGATCTTCCAGGACTCCATCTTGGCGGTGGCCGGGTAGATCGGGATGAGGGCGCCGGCCCAGGTGTCGACGGTCTCCGTCACGTCGTCGCCGCGCAGCAGCTCGTAGGCCGGGTGGGCCAGTTGGAGGCGGCGGTTGAAGACGGAGACCTTGCCGGAGAAGAGCGCGCGGGTGCCGGGGAGGAGGTCCTTGTGGGGTTTGTGCACGCCGTTGCCGAAGAAGACGAGCTGGAGGCGGCCGCTGCCGTCCGTGATGGTCACTTCGAGGCGCTGGCCCTTGCCCCGGGGGGCCTTGGCGGAGGCGAAGGAGTGCAGGCGGGCGTCGGCGACCTGGGCGACCACCGTGACGTGCTCGTCCATGGGCAGGTCCGCGAGGTGGGTGAGCTGGCCCCGCTCCTCGTACCTGCGGGGATAGTGGTGCAGCAGGTCCCCGACGGTGTGCAGGCCGAGGTGCTCGGCCATCACCTTCGCGGTGGCGGCGCCGAGCGTGTTCTTGAGCGGTTCTTCGAGCGCGGGCACGAGATCCATTGCACACCACGGCACTGACAATCCCGTATAGGTCCTTGAAATCCGCTGGTCAGACGGGTCGTTCGCGCTTAGGATGACGCACTCCCGGGCCCAGCCGTGTCAGGGTCCGTACCGCCCCCGTCCGCGGTCACCGTCTCGCGGGACCGCCCGACCCCGCCGCCGTCGCCAGATTCCCACCCCACCGGCGCTGCGACGATGGATTCAATGACCTCACAGTCATCCCAGGCACCCCAGACTCCTCAGGCGCCACAGTCGCCTCATACGTTCCAGGTCGATCTGCGTGGCCTGGTGGATCTGCTCTCGCACCACCTCTATTCCAGTCCGAAGGTCTATCTGCGGGAGCTGCTGCAGAACGCCGTGGACGCGATCACCGCGCGCCGCGCCGGGCAGCCCGACGCTCCCGCCCGGGTGCGGCTGTTCGCCGAGGGCGGCGCGCTGCGGGTGGAGGACTCGGGCATCGGGCTCACCGAGGCCGATGTGCACGACCTGCTGGCCACCATCGGGCGCAGTTCGAAGCGCGACGACGGTGGCATCCAGGAGGTCCGCTCGGACTTTCTCGGGCAGTTCGGTATCGGCCTGCTGGCCTGTTTCGTGGTCGCCGAGCGGATCCGTGTGGTCAGCCGCAGCGCCCGCACACCGGACGCGCCGCCCGTGGAGTGGACGGCGGCCGACGACGGCTCGTACACCGTGCGGACCCTGCCCGACGAGGCGCGCCCCGAGCCGGGCACGACCGTGCACCTGGTCGCGCGGCCCGGGGCCGCGGAATGGCTCTCCCACGCGCGCGTGCTGACACTGGCGCGGGACTTCGGGTCGCTGCTGCCGTACGACGTGCGGGTGGGCGACGAGGCGGTCACCGAATTGCCGGCGCCCTGGGACCGCGGGTACCCCTCCCCCGCCACCCGGCGGGTGGCCCTGGCCCGGCACTGTCACGACCTGTTCGGGTTCACCCCGCTGGACTCCATAGAGCTGGACGTGCCGCTGGCCGGGATCCGGGGCGTGGCGTACGTCCTGCCGGCCGCCGTCAGCCCGGCCCAGCGGGCGAGCCACCGGGTGCACCTGAAGGGCATGCTGCTCACCGAGCGGGCCGAACAGCTGTTGCCCGACTGGGCGTTCTTCGTGCGGTGCGTCCTCGACACGGACAGTCTGCGGCCCACCGCGTCGCGGGAGTCGCTGTACGAGGACGAGACCCTGGCGGCCGTACGGGAGGCGCTGGGCGAGCGGATCCGCGGCTGGCTCACCGGGCTCGCCGCCGGTGATCCGGAGCGGCTGGCGGCCTTCCTGTCGGTGCACTACCTGGGCGTGAAGTCCCTGGCGCGGCACGACACGGAGATGCTGCGCACGATGCTGCCGTGGCTCCCCTTCGAGACGACCGACGGGCGGCTGTCCCTGGAGGAGTTCGCACAGCGGCACCCGGTGGTGCACTTCACGCGGACGGTCGAGGAGTACCGCCAGGTCGCCCCCATCGCGTCCGCGCAGGGCGTGGGGGTCGTCAACGGCGGCTACACGTACGACAGCGAGCTGGTCGAGGCGCTGCCGTCGGTGCGTCCGGGGACGGTGGTCGCCGAGCTTGACGCCGACACCGTGACCGCGCACCTGGACACGCCGGACCCGGACGAGGAGCTGGCGCTGGCGGGCTTCCTGTCGGCCGCGCGGGCGAAGCTCGACCCCCTGGGGTGCGATGTCGTGCTGCGGGCCTTCCATCCGCTCTCGGTGCCCGCGCTGCACCTGGACGACCGCTCCTCCCGACACGAGCAGGCCCGCGCGGAGGCGGAGGAGCACGCCGACGACCTGTGGGCGGGCATCCTCGGCTCGCTGCGGAGCAGCGCCCCACGCGCGCGGCTGGTGCTCAACCACCTCAACCCTCTGATCCGGAGGATCAGTTCCCTGACCGACCGGGAGCTGATCGGCACGGCCACGGAGTCCCTGTACGGGCAGGCCCTGCTGATGGCCCAGCGGCCGCTCAGGCCCGCCGACTCGGCGCTCCTGAACCGCGCCTTCATCGGCCTGCTGGAGTGGGCCACGCACACCGAACCCGGGTCCGGGCCGGGTTCTTCCGGATCCGGCTCCGGCGCCGGTTTCGGGGAGGGCGGTCGCGGATGAGTCACGTCATGGATTTCGACGAGCTGCGCCGGGCCATGGCGGAGAACTACGAGCAGCCGGAGGGCCCCGCACGCAACGCGCGCGCGGAGCTGCTGCTCGCCCAGGCCGAGAAGCTGAACGTCCCGCTCGCCGTGATCGAGGCGCTCGGACACCAGCTGAAGGTCTACAACTACAGCTCCGAGAAGGACAAGATGTTCGTCCCCTTCGCGCGCCTGCTGCGCATGTGGGACGAGCGCCCCGAGGACTTCGACGAGTACGAGATCCACTCCCTGCACTGGGTGTTCAAGTGGATGTCGGCCGGCATGCTGAACCAGCCGCACGTCCCGCTCGCCTCCATCGAGAAGTGGCTCGGCGAGATGGAGCACCGCTACCGGGTCGCCGGGCACTCGGAACGGGCCGTGCGCAGCGCCGAGTTGAGCGTGGCCGCGCACATCGGCGACCTGGCGCGGGCCGAGCGGGCGTACGCGGCGTGGCTGGCCGCCGACCGGGACACGATGGCCGACTGTCCCGCGTGCGAGCTGCACGGGCAGGGCTGGTGGCGGGCCCGGCGGCGCGAGGACGCCGAGGCGCTGGAGCTGTGGGCGCCGGTGCTGGAGGGCGAGTACACGTGCGCCCACGAGCCGCACACCGTCCTGGCGTCCTCCCTGGTGCCGCTGCTGCGCCTGGGGCGTCCCGACGAGGCGCGGGCCCACCATCTGCGCGGTTTCCGGCTGGTGCGGACCATGGAGAGCATGCGGGGCGCGTACGCGGACCACGTGGAGTTCTGCGCCCTGACCGGCAACGAGGCCCGCGGTCTGGAGCTGCTGGCCGAGCGTCCGGCGTACTTCACGGACTCCGGGGACCCGCGCAGCAAGCTGGACTTCATGAGTGTGGTGGCCCTGCTGATGGACCGCCTCACCGCACGTGGGTTCGCCGATCAGACGGTCCCCGGTCCCCCCGGGCGTACCTGGACCGCCCGCGAACTGGCCTCCCACGCGCGCGAGGAGGCCCTTTCCCTGGCCGGACTCTTCGACGAGCGCAACGGCACGGCGTACGTCGGCACGCATGTCCGGGAGCGGATGGACCGGACGCCGCTGCTGGACCGGCTGCCGCTGGGGGTGCGTTCGGCACGGACCGTCGCCGCGGTGCCCGCGCCCCGGCCGCCGGCCGCCGTGGAGCTGACGGGGGCCGCCGCCCCGGACGGCCTGCCCGCTCTCCTCGCCGAGGCGCGGCGGCTGTCCGAGTCGCTGCATCCCGGTTCCGTCGGCGCCTGGGCGGCCGTGGCGCGGGCCGCCGAGGCCGAGGGCGCGGAGCTGGACGCCTGGGAGCGCGCGGAGATCGTCGATCACGAGGCGATCGGCCTCGGGCCCGAGGGCCGCGCCCTCTTCGAACGCGCGGCCGAGCTGTACGAGGCGGCCGGCGACCCGGGCGAGGCAATGGCGGCACGCGCGCGCGGGGCGAACGTCCATGCCCTGGCGGGCCACCCCGAGGCGGCCCTTGAGCTGATCGTCGAGCCCTACGAACGGATCCTCGCCCTGTGGGCGGACGGCGGGACGGGTGCGCGGCAGACGGCGTCCGTGCTGGTGGGCCGGGCTCGGATACTCGTGCAGCGGATGCACGAGGCCGAGGACGAGGACGCGGTTGCCCCCGCCGAGGAGGCTGTGCGCGAGCTGGCGGATTTCGTCGAGCCGCGTCGCACGGAGGACGTACGGCTGGCCTCGCGGGCCGCGGAGGCGCGGGCGATGTTCGGGGAGCTGGCCGCGCGCGGCGGGGACGCGGCGACCGCCGCCGAACTGTTCGCGGAGGCCGCGGAGCGGTATGTGACGGCCGGGCTGCCGTGGTTCGCGGTGCAGTACGAGGCGCGGCTCGCCGGGGTCGCGCAGCACCTCGGGGACCTGGGGACCGCCGAGCGGGCGGCCCGCGCCGCGCTGGAGCACGGCGGGTCGGATCTGGAGCCGGTGGGCCACGCCCAGCTGCACCTCCAGCTGGCCGAACTGCTCGGCGCCGACGAGCGGGTGGAGGCGGCCTCCGCGCACGCCCTGGAGGCGGCGCACTGGGCCGACGAGGCGGGCGAGGGTCCGACGCTCGGCGCCTGGGCCCGGCATCTGCTCGGCGGGTTCCTGCTGCGGCTGGGGCGGTGGGCGGAGGCGGCCGAGGTGCTGGAGTCGGCGCTGCCGGATCTCACCGCCGAGACGCACGGGGACGGGGCCGTCGCGCAGACCCTGTGGTGGCTCGGCGACTGTCACACCGAGCTGGGTGAGCACCGCGAGGCCGCCGAACGGTGGCTGCGGGCCGCCGACATCGCCCGGCGCTGGCCCGACCAGCGCGACCACGCCCTGCTCGCCCATCTCGCCGCGGAAGCACTCGCGCGTGCGGGGCTGCCCGCGGAGGCCGACCGGGCGTACGCGCGTGCCGTCGACCTCTGGGGCGAGCTGGGGAACGTCCACGGGTACGTCCGGGCGCTGCGGGCGCGGGCCTGGTACGCGACGCGGGACGGTTCGGGACTGGATGAGGGCCGCGCGTTGATGGGTGACGCCGTGGAGGGCTGCGAGGCGGCCCTGTCCGATGTGACCGGTGAGGAGAACCGGCGGCGGATCGTCGCGGAACTCGGCGAGACCTGCGGGCAGTTCGGCGACCTGCTCGCCCGCTCCGTGGCCGAGGACGCGGAACTCGCCGCCTTCGGGCCCGTCTTCGAGGAGGCGCTCGGGTTCGTCGAGCGGGCGGTCTCGGTGTACGACTCCCTCGGCCCGGACTTCCTCGACGCGCGGACCGCCGCGGAACTCGCCGCGGGCCGGTTGGAGATCGACCTCCGGCGGCCGGTCGCCGCCGGGGATCGGGCGCGGAGCGTGTTGTCCGCGTTCGCCGGGCGGGACGACGGAACGGCGGTCGCGCGGCAGGCGGAGGCCGAGCGGTTGTCCGAGCTGGCGGCGGCTCAGAGCGGTACGCCGAGCTGAGCTGCGTGGGGCGCGCCTCAGGGGCTTTCGCCCCCGCCGCCCCTACCCGTCCCATCCCTCGGGGCTCCGCCTCGGACCCCGTTCGCGCGGTTCCCCGCGCCCCTGGAAAGGGGCGCGGGGAACCGCGGCGAGGGCGCGGGGGCGAGGGCGAGAAAAGGTCTACTCCACGCCGATCAGCAGCAACGCCCCTTGCCGCCCGCCCCGGTACACCACCGTGTCCACCGCCAGGTGTTCCCGTACTCGCGCCTCCACGTGGTCCACGACGTCCGCTGGGGCCTCGTCGCCCAGGACGAGGGTGACCATCTCGCCGCCTGCGGCCAGCATCCGGTCGACCACCGAGGCCGTGGTCAGCGTGACGTCGGAGCCGATGACGGCGACGTCGCCGTCGATGAGGCCGAGGACGTCGCCGGCCTGGCAGATGCCGGCCATGGTCCAGGACTGGCGCTCGGCGATGACGACCTCGGCGTAGCGGGTGGCGCCGGCGGCGGAGGTCATCGAGACGACGTCCTCGTCGAAGCGGCGGTCCGGCTCGTGGACGGCGAGGGCGGCGATGCCCTGAACGGCCGAGCGGGTGGGGATGAGGGCGACCCGGACGCCCTCGGCGCGGGCCTGCTCGGCGGCGGCGGCCGCCGTGTGGCGCAGGTCCGCGTCGTTGGGCAGCAGCACCACCTCGCGCGCGTGGGCACGCCGTACGGCCTCGACCAGCTCCCCGCTGGCGGGCGGCTCCCCGGGGCGGGCCAGGACCGTGGTCGCGCCGGCCTCGGCGTACAGCCCGGCCAGCCCCTCCCCCGGTACGACGGCCACGACGGCCCGCTGGGCGCGCTCGCGCGGCTGCCGCCCGGCCTCACCGGTCATGTGGGCGTCCTCGGCCCCGAAGTGTGTGATCCGGATCCGGTACGGCCGCCCGGCCTCGACGCCCGCCTCCACGGCGGCCCCGGCATCGTCGACGTGCACATGGACGTTCCACAGGCCGTCCCCGCCGACCACCACGAGCGAGTCGCCGAGCGCGTCCAGCCGTCGCCGCAGACGGGCCACGGCCGAGTCCTCCGCCTCCAGGAGGTAGATCACCTCGAAGGCGGGACCGCCCGCGCCGGGCCGGTCGTCCGCGCACACCTCCGCGGCCTCCCCGACCTCGGCCACGCGCGCGTGCCCCCCGGCAACGGCCACTGCCCTGGGTGCGTCCCCCGTGAAGGTCTCCACCAGAGCCGCCAGCACCGCCACCAGGCCCCGTCCACCCGCGTCCACGACGCCGGCGCGGGCCAGGGCGGCCAGTTGCCCGGGGGTCGCCGCCAGGGCCGTACCGGCGCCCTCGTAGGCGGCTCGGGCGACCGTGGCGCAGTCGCCCTCGGTGCCGGTGGCCGCGTCGGCCGCCGCGGAGGCGACCGTGAGGACGGTGCCCTCGACCGGGTGGGCGACGGCGTCACGGGCGGAGTCGGCGGCGTGCCGGAGGGCGAGCCGCAGGCCCTGGCCGTCGGTGTGGGCCGCCTCACCGTCACCGGAGAGGACCTGGGCCATGCCCCGGAGAAGTTGGGCGAGGATCGTCCCGGAGTTCCCCCGGGCCCCGATCAGGGCCCCGTGCGCCATGGCCCGCGCCGCCTCGGCGAGCGTGGGCTTGCCCGCGCCGGCCGCGGGGCCTGCGGCCTCGTGGCCGGCGAACACCGCTTCCACGGCCGCCGCGGCCGACTCCATCGTCAGGTACAGGTTCGTGCCGGTGTCGCCGTCGGCCACCGGGTACACGTTGATGGCGTCGATCTCCTCACGCGCGCGTCCCAGCGCCGCCAGCGCGAGTCCGCACCAGGTGCGTACCGCGAGAGCATCGAAGAATGTCTGCGGCACCTGCGGCACCTGCGCCTCCTTGAGCTGCGTGGCTGCTGGACGTGGGACCAGAGGGGACGCCACACGTCGCACGCAGCGTAGACCCGCGATGGTGACCGCCGGTAAGGGGGCCGGGACGAGGCCCGGACCAGCCATGGTAATTTCGTTGCACCGACGCAGTCGTTGTATGCTGCTCCGGTTGTCTGGTTCGGATCGATGATCCGGGTCGGACTCTCCCCCCGGCAGCGCCACTCAGATCCCAGTCAATGGGATCGTGATCCCGGCGTGCCGGGATCAACCGTAAGCGCATCTGAAGTCTTTGGAGTGACCCGTGGCTGCCAACTGCGACGTCTGCGGCAAGGGGCCGGGCTTCGGCAACAACATCTCGCACTCGCACCGCCGTACGTCCCGTCGCTGGAACCCGAACATCCAGCGCGTACGTACCGTGGTCGGTGGGACGCCGAAGCGCGTGAACGCCTGCACCTCGTGCATCAAGGCCGGCAAGGTCTCGCGCTGACGCTCAGCCAGCGCGCGGCCACTGCTGGTTCGCTGCTCAGAGCCGGTCCACCATAAGGTGGGCCGGCTTTTTGCCATGTCCGCCCGCCCCCATCTCGTCGCGCCGGACCAGGGCGGCCCCACACCCCGGCCGGAGGTGCGTGCCGTCCCCGAACGTCCTGGGGCCCACCACCCGTACGGCGACGCGATCACGCTGTACTGCGAAGCGACCGCGCAGATCCACGCCGACCGGCTCACCGAGAAGTCGGCCACGAACATCAAGCTGCCGGCGTCCCACGCGTCAGGGCCCACCCGTGCGCCACGGGTCCGATCCCCCCACCGAGCGCGAACCCGGCGGCGATCGCCCCGGTGACGTACTCCTTGGCCGCCGCCACGGCCTCCGGCACGGTCCGTCCCAGCGCGAGGTGCGAAGCGATCGCGGAGGCGAGGGTGCAGCCAGTGCCGTGCGTGTGCCGGTTGTCGTACCTGGGGGCCCGCAACCAGTGCTCGTCGGAACCGTCGGTCAGCAGGTCGACGGCGTCTCCCGAGAGATGCCCGCCCTTGATCAGCGCCCATCGGGGCCCGTACGCCAGCAGGGCCTCGGCCGCCTCGCGCATCCCGGCCTCCGACCGGACCCGTATGCCGGTGAGTTGGGCGACCTCGTCGAGGTTGGGAGTCGCCACGGTCGCCACCGGCAGCAGTCGCGTCCGTACAAAGTCCAGCGCGGAGGCGGCCAGGAGCGGGTCGCCGTGCTTGGAGACGCCGACCGGGTCGACGACGACGGGTGCGTCCGTGGCGGCCAGCAACTCGGCGACCGCCTCGACGAGTTCGGCGGAGGCGAGCATGCCTGTCTTGACCGCCTGGACGCCGATGTCGTCGACGACACTGCGGTACTGGGCGCGCACGGCCTCGACGGGCAGTTCCCAAGCGCCCTGCACACCGAGGGAGTTCTGTGCGGTGACGGCCGTGACGACGCTCATGCCGTGCACACCGAGCGCGAGCATCGTCTTCAGGTCGGCCTGGATCCCGGCCCCGCCGCCGGAGTCGGACCCGGCCACGGTGAGCACCCTCACCGGGGCGCCCGCCGGCCCCGCGGCTCCGGACGCGCTCACGACTCGATGTCCGCGAAGTGGTCCCAGCCGCCCTTGCTGGTCCAGGGTGCCCCGTCCACGGTCACCTGGGGCAGCGCCGAGGGGTTGAGGACCTCGCCGATCACCTTCCACCGCGCGGGCAGCTTCACCTCCGGCGGGAAGGTCGCCACGATCGCGTGGTCCTCTCCGCCGGTGAGCACCCACTGGAGGGGGTCGACGCCGACGGCCTGCCCGATGTCGTGCATCTGGGAGGGGATGTCGATCGCGCCGGAGCGGATGTCGATCCGGCACTTGCTCGCCTCGGCGATGTGGCCCAGGTCCGCGATCAGCCCGTCGCTCACGTCACACATCGCGGTCGCGCCCAGGGAGGCGGCGGCGGGGCCCGCGTGGTACGGCGGCTCGGGGCGCCGGTGGGCCTCCACGAAGGCGCGGGGCGAGCGGAAGCCGCGGGAGAGCACCGCGTGCCCGGCGGCGGACCAGCCGAGCCAGCCGGTGACGGCCACGACGTCGCCGGGCTGGGCACCGCCCCTGGTCACGGGCTCGTGGTTGCGCAGATCGCCGAGAGCGGTGATCGAGATCATGATGGTGTCGCCGCGGACGACGTCACCGCCCACCACGGCCGCACCGGCGACCTGGCACTCGTCGCGCAGGCCGTCCATCAGCTCGGTGGCCCAGGTCACCGGGAGTTCGGCGGGCGCGACCAGGCCGAGGAGCAGCGCGGTGGGCACGGCGCCCATGGCGGCGATGTCCGCGAGGTTCTGCGCGGCCGCCTTGCGTCCGACGTCGTACGCCGTGGACCAGTCGCGCCGGAAGTGCCGTCCCTCAAGGAGCAGGTCGGTGCTCGCCACGACCCTGCGGTCCGGCGCCGCCACCACGGCGGCGTCGTCGCCGGGCCCGACCCGGACCGCCGGGGTGGTGGTGAGCCGGGAGGTCAACTCCCTGATGAGCCCGAACTCCCCCAGCTCTCCCACGGTGCCCTTCATCGTCGTATCGCCCCTTCTCGTGCCGCTTCCAGTGTCACGCGTGCCCGGTCGCGGGCCGTTGTCGTCCTCGGTACGGTCGAGTGGACCGTCAACTTCCGTCGTCCCCGCACCCCGGTGTGCGCGGCGCGGCCTCCACGGGTCTCCCCGCGGCGCGTGGCGACGCGATACCGTGGCGTTCCTTTTCCCCACATGATCCTCGTGGCCGCCCTGGAGGTTCCGTGGTACAGGCGTACATCCTGATCCAGACCGAGGTCGGCAAGGCGTCGACCGTCGCCGACGCAATCAGCAAGATCCCTGGGGTCGTCCAGGCCGAGGACGTGACGGGTCCCTACGACGTCATCGTGCGCGCCCAGGCCGACACCGTCGACGACCTCGGCCGGCTGGTGGTCGCGAAGGTCCAGCAAGTGGACGGGATCACCCGCACCCTGACCTGCCCGGTCGTGCATCTGTAGCCCCCGTCTACCCTTGGCCGGTGAACTCGTTCCGTCACCGGCGCTCCGCTCGCCTCGGGCTGCCCGTCCTGGCCGTGTCGTTGATCGCCGTCGCGGGCTGCTCCTCAGCAGACGACGGCGGCTCGGCGGCGGTTCCCAGCCCTGGGGCTGCCGCCACGAAACTGTGCCGGAAGCTGGACGGGGCCCTGCCGCGAGAGGTGGACGGTCTCGGCCGCCAAGATCCTCAGCCTGCCTCCGCGCTGACGGCAGGCTGGGGCGACGCGGTGATCATACTGCGCTGTGGTGTGCCCCAGCCGCCCAAGATGATCGACCCCGGGGTGGCCGAGGGACGTGACGCCGAAGCCGTGGCCGGGGCCGTCGACGGGGTCGACTGGCTGATGGAGAAGCAGGACGACGGGGCGTACCGCTTCACCACGGCGAATCGCTCCGCGTACGTGGAGGTGACGGTGTCGGCGGATCGGGCCGGGGAGGACACCTCACCGATCCTGGTGGGGCTCGCTCCTGCCATCAAGAAGGCGGTTCCCGAGGGAGTCGCCTCCTGAGGGGTGCCTCAGGAGGCCGTAGGGAGAGTGCGGACCGGTTTGTGGCTGATCGCACGGTTCCCCCGCGCCCCTTTGGGCCTTCGGCCCAACAGGGGCGCGTCTCAGCGCAGGCCCGTCGAGCGGTGCAGGGCTGCCTGGATCAGGCGGTCCACCAGCTCCGGGTACTCGATCCCGCTCGCCTTCCACATCGCCGGGTACATCGAGATCGGGGTGAAGCCGGGCAGCGTGTTGATCTCGTTGATCACGAACTCGCCGCCCTCCGTGAGGAAGAAGTCCGCGCGGACCAGGCCCTCGCACGACGCCGCGTCGAAGGCGTCGACGGCGAGCCTGCGGACCTCGGCGGTCTCCTCCGGCGTCAGCGGGGCCGGGACGATGCCGGGCGTCGAGTCGATGTACTTGGCCTCGAAGTCGTAGTACGCGTGGGCCTCGGGCGGCGGGATCTCGGCGGGGACGGAGGCCCGGGGGCCGTCCTCGAACTCCAGGACACCGCACTCGATCTCACGGCCGCGCAGGGCCGCCTCGACGAGGATCTTCGGGTCGTGGCGCTGGGCCTCGGTGATCGCCTCGTCGAGACCGGCGAGGTCGTCGACCTTGGTGATGCCGATGGAGGAGCCCGCGCGGGCGGGCTTCACGAAGAGGGGCCAGCCGTGCTCACCCGCGAGGTCGATGATCTTCTTGCGAGCGGCGGCCTCGTCGAGCTGCCACTCGCGCGGACGGATCACCACGTACGGGCCGACCTTGAGCCCGAAGGAGGTGAACACCCGCTTCATGTACTCCTTGTCCTGGCCGACGGCCGAGGCGAGGACGCCCGAGCCGACGTAGGGGACGCCCGAGAGCTCCAGCATGCCCTGGAGGGTGCCGTCCTCGCCGTACGGGCCGTGCAGGACGGGGAAGACGACGTCGACCTCGCCGAGCGCCTTCGGTACCGATCCGGGCTCGCTGTAGACGACTTCGCGGTTGGCGGGGTCGACGGGGAGCACCACGCCGCCCTCCCGCGATTCGGCGAGTTCCTCGACGCTCGGCGTGCGACGGTCGGTGATCGCCATGCGGTCCGGTTCGTCGGCGGTGAGGAACCAGCGGCCTTCCCGGGAGATGCCGATCGGCAGGACGTCGTACTTCGTCCGGTCGATGGCCCGCAGGACGGCACCGGCCGTGACCACGGAGATCCCGTGTTCCGAGCTGCGGCCGCCGAAGACGACGGCCACGCGCGGCTTGCGGGACGGCTGCTCAGGGCTCTGGGGAAGGTTCTCGCTGCTCATATCGCGTTGAGAGTACCCGTTGGTAGTGCGCCAGTCAGTGCCCACACTGTCGCTTTCGCTCAGCGTCGCTCAGGCTTGGCGCTGCGCGACATCATCTCCTTGAGGGCGACGACGGGCGGCTTGCCGTCGTGGACGATGTCGACGACCGTCTCCGTGATGGGCATGTCGACGCCGTGCCGGCGCCCCAAGTCCAGTACGGACTCACAGGACTTGACGCCCTCGGCGGTCTGCCTGGTGACCGCGATGGTCTCCTGGAGGGTCATGCCCTTGCCGAGGTTGGTGCCGAAGGTGTGGTTGCGGGAGAGCGGCGAGGAGCAGGTCGCCACCAGGTCGCCGAGACCCGCGAGTCCGGCGAAGGTGAGCGGGTCGGCGCCCATCGCGAGGCCGAGGCGGGTCGTCTCGGCGAGACCGCGGGTGATGAGCGACCCCTTGGCGTTGTCGCCGAGGCCCATGCCGTCCGCGATGCCGACGGCGAGGCCGATCACGTTCTTCACCGCGCCGCCCAGCTCACAGCCGACGACGTCGGTGTTGGTGTACGGGCGGAAGTACGGAGTGTGGCAGGCGGCCTGGAGCCGCTGGGCGACGCCCTCGTCGGTGCAGGCGACCACGGAGGCGGCCGGCATCCGGGAGGCGATCTCACGCGCCAGGTTGGGCCCGGTGACGACGGCGATACGGTCCTGCCCGACCTTGGCGACGTCCTCGATCACCTCGCTCATCCGCATGGCGGAACCGAGTTCGACGCCTTTCATCAGCGAGACGAGGACGGTGTCGGGGGCCAGCAGCCCGGTCCAGTCGGCGAGGTTGGCGCGCAACGTCTGGGAGGGCACGGCGAGGACCGTGAAGTCGGCGTCGGCGGCGGCCTCGGCGGGGTCGGCGGTGGCCCGCAGGTTCTCCGGTAGTTCCACTCCGGGCAGGTAGTCCGGGTTGGTGCGGGTGGAGTTGACCGCGTCCGCGAGATCCGGGCGCCGCCCCCACAGAACGGTCTCGCATCCCGCGTCGGCGAGCACCATGCCGAAGGCAGTGCCCCACGAACCGGTGCCGAACACTGCCGCCTTGACCGGCTTGCTCACTTGCCCTGCCCCTCTTCCTGACGTTGCTGTCCCCGCAGTGCTCCATTGTGCTGCTCGGGCCGCCGACGCTCGACCGCCCGGGCGGTACTGCGCCGCTGCTCGGTCCGCTCCCGCTTCGGGTCGTACGGCGTCCTGGGCGCCTTCTCCCCGCGGATCTCCTCCAGCTGGTGGGTGACGGCGGCCATGATGACCTCCGTCGCGTCCTTCAGCAGGTCGGGGCTCATCTCCTGGCCGTAGAAGCGCGTGAGGTCCACGGGCGGGCCCGCGAGCACGTGGTGGGTCTTGCGCGGCAGGAGGCTGGGCTTCTTGGCGTACGGGGGGAGCAGTTCGTTGGCGCCCCACTGCGCGACCGGGATCACCGGGCACCTGGTCTGCAGGGCGACCCGCGCTGCGCCGGTCTTGCCGGTCATGGGCCAGCCGTCCGGGTCGCGGGTGAGGGTGCCCTCGGGGTAGAAGGCGACGCACTCGCCGCGCTCCACGGCGTCGATCGCGGCCCGGAAGGCGCTCAGCGCGTCGGTGCTCTCGCGATAGACGGGAATCTGCCCGGTGCCACGCATCACGGCGCCGATGAATCCCTTGCCGAAGAGACCGCTCTTCGCGAGAAATCGCGGAACCCGGCCACTGTTGTACTGATAATGGGCGTACGCAAAGGGATCGACATGCGAATTGTGGTTCACGGCAGTGATAAATCCACCCTCGGCCGGAATGTTCTCCATTCCACGCCAGTCCCGCTTGATCAGCACCACCAGGGGCGGTTTGGCGATCACCGCGGCGAGGCGGTACCAGAAGCCGATTCTCCGGCGGGGCACGCGGACACCTTCCTCTAGGACTTCCCAGGGCCTGTTCCGGGGGCCCGGAGCCGCACAAGTGTCGCCCCGGGCTGCCGGTCTGTCGAGAACACCGTACGCCCCGCCCTGCGGCCGTCCATTGCGCCCAGGTGACAATGGCGGCGACAAGAGAGGGACGGAACGCCCGTGCAGTGGACCCTGGTCGTACCCGTGAAGCCCCTGGAGCGGGCCAAGAGCAGGCTCTCGGACACCGCCGCCGACGCGGTGCGCCCCGGCCTTGCCCTCGCCTTCGCCCAGGACACCGTGGCCGCGGCCCTGGCCGCCACGGCGGTCCACGGTGTGGTGGTGGTCACGGACGACCCCCTCGCCGCCCGCGAACTGGCGGCCCTGGGCGCCCGCACCGTCCCGGAGAACCCCCGCGACGGATCCCCGGACGGCCTGAACGCCGCTCTGCGGCACGGAACGGCCGTCGTGCGCGATGTACGACCGCAAAGCCCCGTGGCGGCCCTGAACGCCGATCTGCCCGCTCTGCGCTCCGAGGAATTGACCCGCGTCCTGAACGCGGCCGCCGAATTCCCCCGCTCTTTCCTCCCGGACGCCGCCGGCACCGGCACCACCCTGCTCGCCGCGACCCCCGGCCACGATCTCTCCCCCGCCTTCGGCCCCGACTCCCGCCTGCGCCACCGCCGCTCCGGGGCCGTGGAACTCGCCCTCGCCACCGTCGGCTCCGTGCGCCAGGACGTCGACACCGGCGACGACCTCCTCGCCGCCCTCTGCCTCGGCGTCGGCCCCCGTACGGCCGCCGCGGCCGCGCGCCTGCTGATCCCCGGCCAGTAGGCTGCGGCCATGCAGGCCACCGCGTACACCTACGACCCCGCCACCCGCACCGGCCAGGTTCTCCTGGACGACGGCACCCCGGTCCCCTTCGACGCCCCCGCCTTCGACGCGGGCGCCCTGCGCCTCCTCCGCCCGGGCCAGCGCGTACGCATCGAGACGGAGGGCGGGGCGGAGAGCCTGCGCATCACCCTGATCACCCTGCAGACGTTCTGAAGCGGAACCGGACCGGGGGCGTGCCCCGATCCGGGCACGGGGAACTGCGGGAGCAACCACACACACGCCGCACCGGCCCGCGCACATGTCCCCCAACGGCGAGCAGGCATCAGAAGTCTCCGGAACACGCCGCGGGCCGGGCTCCTCGACAGGAGCCCGGCCCGGCG
The DNA here is from genome assembly GCF_036346855.1 of Streptomyces europaeiscabiei. Classification (NCBI taxonomy): domain Bacteria; kingdom Bacillati; phylum Actinomycetota; class Actinomycetes; order Kitasatosporales; family Streptomycetaceae; genus Streptomyces; species Streptomyces europaeiscabiei. Next base: position 7,412,860 of record NZ_CP107841.1, on the reverse strand, counting down.
CGTGTGTGAGTACCCGGCGTTCTACGCCTGGCGAGTGGCAGCCTTCTTCGCGGTCGTCTTGCGAGCTGTCGACTTCTTGGCCGGCGCCTTCTTCGCGGTGGCCTTCTTGGCCGGCGCCTTCTTCGCCGCGGTCTTCTTCGCCGCCGCCGTGGTCTTCTTGGCGGTCGTCTTCTTCGCCGCCGCCGTCTTGGTGGTGGCCTTCTTCGCGGTCGTCTTCTTCGCCGTGGTCTTCTTCGCGGTGGCCGTGGTCTTCTTCGCGGCGGCCGTGGTCTTGCGGGCGGTCGTCGCCCTCTTCGCCGCCGCCGTGGTCTTCTTCGCCGCGGCCTTCTTGACCGTCGCCGAAGCCCCACCGCTCAGGCTGCCCTTGGGCGCCTTCTTGACCGCGACCTCGCCACCACGGGGAAGCTTCTTCGAGCCGCTCACCAGGTCCTTGAAGCCCTGGCCCGCGCGGAAACGCGGCACGGAGGTCTTCTTGACCCGAACCCGCTCACCCGTCTGCGGGTTGCGGGCGTAACGGGCCGGCCGGTCGACCTTCTCGAAGGAACCGAAGCCGGTGACCGACACCCGGTCCCCGGCGACGACCGCGCGGACGATGGCGTCCAGAACGGCGTCGACCGCGTCGGCGGCCTGCTGACGCCCGCCGACCTTGTCCGCAATCGCTTCTACGAGCTGCGCCTTGTTCACGTCTTCCCCTTCGGAGACATCGCCAGAACGAAAGTGTTCAAGCTTTTTCGCACGTTAGGCAGATATATACCGCAAATCAAACACGAAACGGGCTTATCACCCTTGTGCCGCAACGAACTCGGCAGCCATGGAGTTCTCTCAGCGTTCCTCTGTGGGCATTCGCCCCTCGTCGAGGTCCGTCGTGAAGCCCTCCAGACGCCTTGCCGCGTCGGCGAGATCGTGCTTGGCCACGGCCGTAATGACCAGCAGCTTCCGGGCCAGCGCCATGCGTACGCCCTCCGGGACTTGCAGTGCGCGCACCCTTGAGTGCGCTTCCTTGAGTTGGCCCGCGACCGCCGTATAGAGCTCGAGTTGGCCGTCGTGTTCCATGCACAGATTGTGCCATCTGGGGCGAGTTGTCGCCTGCGCAGGGGGCAACTGCCGTCTCCCGGGGGCCTGGGGAGCACCCCCGGTCGATGCCACACCATGATGCGCCTACCCCAGCAATCACCTTTGTAACTAGGGGAGTTGAAACCTTTCTGCACATGACTTCGAAGGTCTCCGGACCCGGACATGCAGGTACCCCCAACCGTGCACGATTGGGGGTACCTGGGGGTGTCGCGGTGGCTGGAATCCGCCTTGCACGGGCCGCCCGACGGGTGGCTCGCGCCGCTGGGTCAGACCTTCAGCGTCCTCGGCTTGTGCGAGGGCCGCTTGGCCTCGTAGGCGGAGATGTCGGCCTCGTTCTGGAGGGTGATGGAGATGTCGTCCAGCCCGTTCAGCAGCCGCCAGCGGGAGTTCTCGTCCAGTTCGAAGGCGGCGGTGATGCCCTCGGCGCGCACCTCGCGGGCCTGGAGGTCGACCGTGATCTCGGTCTGGGGGTCCTGGTCGGTGAGCTCCTGCAGCGCGTCCACGGTCTTCTGGTCCAGAACGACCGTGAGCAGGCCGTTCTTGAGCGAGTTGCCGCGGAAGATGTCGGCGAAGCGGGAGGAGATGACGGCCTTGAAGCCGTAGTTCTGCAGCGCCCAGACGGCGTGCTCACGGGAGGAGCCGGTGCCGAAGTCGGGGCCGGCGACCAGGACGGTGGCGCCCTTGCGCTCGGGCTGGTTGAGGATGAAGGACGGGTCCTTGCGCCAGGCCTCGAACAGTCCGTCCTCGAAGCCGTCCCTGGTCACCTTCTTGAGCCAGTGGGCGGGGATGATCTGGTCGGTGTCGACGTTGCTGCGGCGCAGCGGGACGGCCCGGCCGGTGTGTGTGGTGAATGCTTCCATGGCTGTTCAGACTCCAGCGGGCGCGGGGGCGGTGGCGTCGGTCAGGTCGGCGGGGGACGCCAGGTGGCCCAGGACGGCCGTCGCGGCGGCGACCTGCGGCGAGACCAGGTGGGTGCGTCCGCCCTTGCCCTGCCGGCCCTCGAAGTTGCGGTTGGAGGTGGATGCGGAGCGCTCACCGGGGGCCAGCTGGTCGGGGTTCATGCCCAGGCACATCGAGCAGCCCGCGTGGCGCCACTCGGCGCCGGCCTCCTTGAAGACGACGTCCAGGCCCTCGGAGACGGCCTGCAGACCGACCCGCGCGGAGCCGGGGACGACCAGCATCCGTACGCCGTCGGCGACTTTGCGGCCCTTGATCAGCTCGGCGGCGGCGCGCAGGTCCTCGATGCGGCCGTTGGTGCACGAACCTACGAAGACGGTGTCCACGTTGATGGACTTCAGTGGCTGGCCGGCCTCCAACCCCATGTACTCCAGGGCCTTTTCGGCGGCGAAGCGCTCCGAGGCGTCCTCGTACGAAGCCGGGTCGGGGACCGACGCCGAAAGCGGCGCGCCCTGGCCGGGGTTGGTGCCCCAGGTGACGAACGGCGACAGAGCGGCACCGTCGATGACCACCTCGGCGTCGAACTCCGCGTCCTCGTCCGTCCTGAGCGTCTTCCAGTACGCGACGGCCGCGTCCCAGTCCTCGCCCTCGGGGGCGTGCGGACGGCCCTTGAGGTACTCGAAGGTGGTCTCGTCGGGGGCGATCATGCCCGCGCGGGCGCCGGCCTCGATCGACATGTTGCAGATGGTCATCCGGGCCTCCATCGAGAGGTTCTCGATGGCCGCGCCGCGGTACTCCAGGACATAACCCTGGCCGCCGCCGGTGCCGATCCTGGCGATGATCGCCAGGATCAGGTCCTTGGCGGTGACGCCGTCGGGCAGCTCACCCTCGACCGTGATCGCCATGGTCCTGGGGCGGACCAGCGGCAGCGTCTGCGTGGCCAGCACGTGCTCCACCTGGGAGGTGCCGATACCGAACGCCAGACCGCCGAAGGCGCCGTGCGTGGAGGTGTGGGAGTCGCCACAGACGACCGTCATACCGGGCTGGGTCAGACCCAGCTGCGGGCCGACGACGTGCACGACACCCTGCTCGACGTCACCCAGCGGGTGCAGACGCACACCGAACTCGGCGGCATTCGCACGCAGCGTCTCCAGCTGCACGCGGGAGACCGGGTCCGCGATGGGCTTGTCGATGTCGAGGGTGGGGGTGTTGTGATCCTCGGTCGCGATGGTCAGATCGAGCCGGCGAACCTTCCGCCCGCTCTTGCGGAGACCGTCGAAGGCCTGGGGGCTGGTCACCTCGTGCAGCAGGTGCAGATCGATGAAGAGGAGGTCGGGCTCGCCCTCGGCGCGCCGGACGACATGGTCGTCCCAGACCTTCTCCGCGAGTGTCCTACCCATCGCTTTCCCTCCGGCCGGCTTGTCCGAGCGCCGGCCCAACTAGAGATATCGGAGGTGGCGGGCGCACGTACCCCTCGTATGAGCGCCGGCCGCCGGGCTCGTTGGTCCGCGAGCCGTTGTTCTGCTTCCAGAGTGGCAAGGTCCACGCGAAATTGAACTTGCGTTTCACAGAGTGAGACGCGAGTATCGTTGCATGGACAACAGTAGCGGCGTCGGCGTTCTGGACAAGGCGGCCCTGGTCCTGAGCGCTCTGGAGTCCGGTCCGGCCACCCTCGCGGGTCTGGTCGGCGCCACCGGACTCGCACGACCCACGGCCCACCGCCTGGCCGTGGCTCTGGAACACCACCGCATGGTGGCACGCGACATGCAGGGCCGTTTCATCCTCGGCCCCCGGCTGGCCGAGCTGGCCGCGGCCGCCGGCGAGGACCGCCTCCTCGCGACGGCGGGCCCGGTGCTCACGCATCTCCGTGACATCACGGGCGAGAGCGCGCAGCTCTATCGCCGGCAGGGCGACATGCGTATCTGTGTCGCCGCCGCGGAACGGCTCTCAGGTCTGCGGGACACGGTCCCGGTCGGCTCGACCCTCACGATGAAAGCGGGTTCCTCGGCCCAGATCCTCATGGCCTGGGAGGAGCCCGAGCGCCTGCACCGCGGCCTGCAGGGCGCCCGCTTCACGGCCACCGCCCTCTCGGGCGTACGGCGCCGGGGCTGGGCCCAGTCCATCGGCGAGCGCGAGCCGGGCGTCGCCTCGGTCTCCGCCCCCGTACGCGGCCCGTCGAACCGCGTGGTGGCCGCCGTCTCGGTCTCGGGCCCCATCGAACGCCTCACCCGCCACCCCGGCCGCATGCACGCCCAGGCGGTCATCGACGCCGCAGGCCGCCTCTCGGAGGCCCTGCGTCGCACAGGCTGACCCCCGGAGATCCCGTCCAACCACGAAGAAGGCCTGCCTCAACGCCGCGGCAGGCCTTTTCTCGTGGGGCGACACCAGCCTCGCGCGCCCACAGGGACGCGGGGCCGTATCGAAATACGGCTTCGCCGCGAGCGGCCACGAACACCCCGCGGCCGCCAGAGCACGGCTCCCCCACGGTGGCTAGGCCGTTTCTGACGGCTCTTGAAGCCGTTCGTGAGCGGTTACGGACGAGTCCGGTGAGGCAGCCGGCGCCTCACGAGTCACCTCGCTCGGTGCCGAACGGCCGGATGATCTCCGACCAAGAGCCACCGGAAGCGACCTGGGCGCTCACGCACTCACGCCTTTCCCCGACCGATGGGCGAACCGCTCCTTCGCCGACTTCCCCCGCCCCTCGATCGGCAGCACCCCCGTGGCCGCCGCGAGGCCGAATGCGGGCATGTCGGCGTAGATCGACTCGTACGACCCCTCCGGCACCACATACGTCTCGTGCCAGAGCCCCACATGCTGACGCGACTTGCCCTTCCGCTCCTTGCGGTTCATCGCGGCCCACGCCACGCGATGGAACGCGTCGGGCGCGTGCGCATACCCGTACAGCTTCTCCTTGGACTCCCAGTACTGGACGACGTAGTACGTCCGCGGCGAGGCCGTGAGCAGCACGGCGTTCAGCAGCCCCCGGTCCGGGTCCTTCCGCAGCTCCCGCAGCATCCGCGGCATCGCCGCGAGCACGGGCCCCCAGTGGTGCACGGCCCAGAAGTGATTGATCCTCATCCCGATCAACAGGACCACCGCGTCGCCCTCGGCGGCCGCGGTGGTACGACCGGCGACAACCCGCTTTCCGAACATGACTCCCCCTGATTGGTGAGCGGCACTATCCGATCAGCCATGCTTGGATAGTGGCACTTCCCAAGGAGAGGCGCAAGAGATATGCGGCTGGCGGAGCTGAGCGAGCGCAGCGGGGTGTCCACGGCGACGATCAAGTACTACCTGCGCGAAGGGCTGTTGGCGCCGGGCCGCCAGATCAACGCGACGACCGCGGAGTACGACGAGGAGCATCTGCGCCGGCTGCGGCTGGTGCGGGCGTTGATCCAGGTGGGCAAGGTGCCGGTGGCGAACGCCCGGGAGGTGCTGCAGCACGTGGACGACGAGTCGCTGGGTCGTACGATCCGGCTGGGGGCGGCCCTGTGGGCATTGCCGCAGACTCCCGGCGCGGCCGAGGACGACCCGGTGACGGTCGCCGCGACGGCCGAGGTGGACCGTCTGCTGCGGACACTGGGCTGGGATTCGGCGAGGGAGATCGGCCCCCTCTCCCCCGCGCACCGTTCACTGGTGGCACTGGTGGCGACGCTGCTGCGGCTCGGCTATCCGTGCGACGCCGAACTCATGGCCCCGTACGCCGAGTTGATGCATCAGGCGGCCGCCCGGGACCTGGACCACATAGAGACCTACGCATCCGACACGGAGAAGGTGGAGGTGGCCGTCTCGGCGGCGGTGCTCTTCGAGCCGGTGCTCCGCTCACTGCACCGGCTGGCTCAGGAGGAGGAGTCGGCGCGGCGTTACGGCATCGAGTAGCCAGAGCGCACGACGAAGGCCCCCCACCGAGGTGGAGGGCCTTTACTCGACGTACCCCCGACCGGATTCGAACCGGCGCTACCGCCTTGAGAGGGCGGCGTGCTAGGCCGCTACACAACGGGGGCCCTAGCGATCCTGCACGCGTTCAATTTACAACGCCGCAGGTCCGAGCTGGTCTACCTGGACTCGAACCAAGAATGACGGTACCAGAAACCGTAGTGTTGCCAATTACACCATAGACCAATATGGTTTAGACCTTTGCGTACCCCCGACCGGATTCGAACCGGCGCTACCGCCTTGAGAGGGCGGCGTGCTAGGCCGCTACACAACGGGGGCCCTAGCGATCCTGCATCGATGGTGGTGGGAGCTACCCTGGCCACCTTCGCGGGAAGGATCAGTACCCCCGACCGGATTCGAACCGGCGCTACTGCCGTGAGAGGGCAGCGTGCTAGGCCGCTACACAACGGGGGCTTCGCGGAGATGATCTCCGCTTGTGCAGATGAGCTCTGCGAGCTGGCCTACCTGGACTCGAACCAAGACTAACGGAACCAGAAACCGTCGTGCTGCCAATTACACCATAGGCCACTGGAACTCAAGCCCCTGAAGGGATCTTGTTCTAGTGTGCACCTCCGGCTCCCGGCCTTTCGGCCCGCTCCGGCGGCGCAGGAAGAACATTACCCGAAGGTGGACGGCGCTCCAAAACGGGTATCCGAGCCGAGGATCGCGGGGAGTTCGGCGAGGGTGGCGATCCGGTGCGGCCCGACGGGCGGGTCGACGGTCGCGTGGAGACCACCGCGGTCGATCCAGACCGACAGCAGACCGGCGTCGGCGGCGCCCCGGCCGTCGATCTCCGGATGGTCGCCGACGTACACGACCTCGTGCGGCGCCAGCTCCAGCGCTTCGCAGGCCACATGGAACGCCTCGGCGGCCGGCTTGTGGACGCCCAGTTGCTCGGCGCACAACACCGTCTCGAAGCGGTCCCACACGCCGAGGGCGCGCAGCTTGCGTTCCTGGACGGGGAGGCTGGAGTTGGAGAGCACCGCGTGCCGGTGACTCGCGGCGAGCGCGTCGAGGACCGGCACCACGTCCGGGAAGAGCGACCAGGCCCGCTCGTAGTGGGCGATGTAACGCTCGAACCAGGCGTCGGCCTCCGTGTCGCTGAGGGGCCGGCCCTGGAAGTCCCGTACCCGGTCGCGGCGGGTGGCCTCCCAGTCGCCCTCGCCCGCCGCGTACCGCCTCCAGTGCAGGCTCGTCAGTTCGCGCCAGCGGGTCAGAGCCTCTTCGACGGAGTCGTACCCGAGCAGCAGGCCCTCGGCGGCGAGATGGTCCCGCATGCCGGCCCGGTCGGCCGCGGTGTAGTCGAAAAGGGTGTCGTCGACGTCCCAGAGCACGGCCTTGATGTCCATGATCAGACGGTAGCCCGAGGCCGGCCGTCCTGTCCGGAGGATGGGGGATGACGAAGGGGCGGCACCCGGACTGCCGGGTACCGCCCCTTCCGTACGAGAGTTACGCGGCCAGCCTGGCCAGGGCCGCGTCGATCCTCGCCATGGTCTTCTCCCGGCCCAGGATCTCCAGGGACTCGAAGAGGGGGAGGCCGATCGTGCGGCCGGTGACGGCGACGCGAACCGGGGCCTGGGCCTTGCCGAGCTTGAGGCCGTGGGCCTCGCCGGCGGCCAGGACGGCCTCCTTCAGGGACTCGGCCGAGGTCCAGTCGGCCGCCTCCAGCTTCTCCTTCGCCGTACGGAGCAACGCGTCGGAGCCCTCCTTCATGGCCTTCGCCCAGCTCGCCTCGTCCTGCACCGGCTCCGGCAGGAACAGGAAGTCGACGTTCTCCGTGATCTCCGAGAGGACCTTGAGGCGGGTCTGCGCGTGGGGGGCGACGGCCTCCCACTTTGCCTCGTCGAAGTCCTCCGGCGCCCAGGGGGCGAACGGGGCCTTCAGCCACGGGGCGCAGCGCTCGGTGAAGTCCTTCACGTCCAGCAGCCGGATGTGGTCGGCGTTGATCGCCTCGGCCTTCTTCAGGTCGAAGCGGGCCGGATTGGGGTTCACGTCGGAGACGTCGAAGGCGGCGACCATCTCCTCGATCGTGAAGATGTCCTTGTCGGCGGAGAGCGACCAGCCGAGCAGGGAGAGGTAGTTGAGCAGGCCCTCGGGGAGGAAACCGCGCTCCCGGTAGAGGTTCAGGCTCGACTCCGGGTCGCGCTTGGAGAGCTTCTTGTTGCCCTCGCCCATCACGTACGGCAGGTGGCCGAAGGACGGGATCTCCTTGGCGATGCCCAGCTCGGTCAGTGCCTTGTAGAGGGCGATCTGGCGGGGCGTGGAGGAGAGCAGGTCCTCGCCGCGCAGGACGTGGGTGATCTCCATCAGGGCGTCGTCGACGGGGTTGACGAGCGTGTAGAGCGGGGCGCCGTTCGCGCGGACGATGCCGTAGTCCGGCACGTTCTCCGGGGTGAAGGTCAGTTCGCCGCGGACCAGGTCCGTGAAGGTGATCGTCTCGTCGGGCATCCGGAAACGGACGATCGGCTCACGGCCCTCGGCCTCGTACTGAGCCTTCTGCTCGGCCGTGACCTCGCGGCACTTGCCGTCGTAGCCGGAGGGCTTTCCGGCGGCGCGGGCGGCGTCGCGGCGCTCCTCCAGCTCGGAGGCGGTGCAGTAGCAGGAGTAGGCGTGGCCGGCGTCCTTGAGCTTCTCGGCCACCTCCTTGTACGTCTCCATGCGCTGCGACTGGCGGTACGGCGCGTGCGGGCCGCCGATCTCGGGGCCCTCGTCCCAGGTGAAGCCCAGCCAGCGCAGGGAGTCCAGGAGCTGCCCGTAGGACTCCTCGGAGTCGCGGGCCGCGTCGGTGTCCTCGATGCGGAAGACGAACGTGCCGCCGGTGTGGCGGGCGAACGCCCAGTTGAACAGGGCCGTGCGGACCAGGCCCACATGGGGGTTGCCGGTCGGGGACGGACAGAAACGTACGCGGACGGAGCCGTTAGCCACGCTTGATCACCTTGTTGGTGAGAGTGCCGATGCCTTCGATGGTGACGGCGACCTCGTCGCCGACGTTGAGGGGGCCGACCCCTGCCGGGGTGCCCGTGAGGATCACGTCGCCGGGGAGCAGCGTCATGGCCTCGGTGATGTTGACGATCAGGTCCTCGATGGAGTTGATCATCTCGCTCGTCCGGCCCAGCTGACGCTGCCCGCCGTTGACCGTGAGCTGGATGGTCAGGTCGCTCGGGTCGAGGTCGGTCTCCACCCAGGGGCCCAGCGGGCAGGAGGTGTCGAAGCCCTTGGCCCTGGCCCACTGCTTCTCACGCTTCTGGACGTCACGGGCGGTGACGTCGTTGGCGCAGGTGTAGCCGAAGACCACGTCCTTGACGCGTTCGCGCGGGACCTCGCGGCACAGGCGGCCGATGACGACGGCCAACTCGGCCTCGTGGTGCAGTTCCTGCGAGAACGAGGGGTACTGGATCTCGTCGCCGGAGCCGATCACAGAGGTGGCCGGCTTGAAGAAGGCGAACGGGGCGTCGGGTACCTCGTTGCCCAGCTCGCGCGCGTGTTCGGCGTAGTTGCGGCCGAAGGCCACGATCTTGTTGGGGAGCACCGGCGGCAGCAGCCTGACCTTGCTGAGCGGGACCTTCGTACCGGAGAGCTCGAAGTCCGCGAACGGAATGCCCTTGATGATGTCGAGGACGAGCTCGTCCGGCTTGTCGCCCTCGACCGCGCCGAAGGCTACGTTCCCGTCGATGGAGAACCTGGCGATGCGCACGGGATGCTTGCGCCCCTTAACTGAGCTGGCTGGAGTCTGACGGTCCAGGCTAACGCGGGGCGGGGTGCCCGCCTCGCGCATTATTGGTGAGGCACGCACGCGGAAGGGCGCCCGGCACGAGCCGGGCGCCCTTCGGCTTCGTACGCACGGGAATCCGCCGAATCTTCACAGAAACCGGGTTGAGCGGTTGGCGGATCCCGCGCGTACTTGAGCGTGCAACTACTCCACCGTCTGGACCGGGACCGTCATCAGGACCGTCCGGCGGGGGTTGGCGGTCTGGGAGGGGAGGTCGACGGAGTGCTCCTGCTCCGGCGTGCGCAGGTCCTCGGCGTCGGCGAGGTGGGCCAGCGTCGTACGCCGGGGGTTGGCTATGTTGCGGAACATCGTCGTCGTCTTCACTGTTGTCCTGGACCTCGTCATGTGCGGGCGCCGGGCGGACCGCAAGGGCCGTCCCACAAGCGCGGGTTGTCGGATTCGCCATCCCTGTAAAGCGTCAGGCTAAACATCCGATTCCCGGGTCAAGTCGTGAAGAAGGCATGATCGGTGTGTGAGTTTCCTCACTCAGTCATGGGTAAAACGGGCAATCCCGGCCATCGATCCGCCCCCATGAAACGGACATCTGTTACCTGAAGCGCTTATTCCGCTCCTGATCATGGCGACTGGGACACCCAGCTCGCGCCATGGGGCCGTACGGTTATGTCCGTAATAAGCGGAAACACCTTCCACGCCCGGTGACACGGTCATCACATGCTGTCACAGTGAACAGACCGTTACCCATTGGCCTTGTTGCAGATCCGGCACTGTGCTGGAATTCCACGGACCGCCGCAGGATCGTGCCGGCGCGCAGAGGCGCAGATCAACAGCGCCTGGCGGCGGTGGGAGGGGGAGCCAGCGCCGGTCACTCACGACCACCCAATTGGGGACGTATTCAGGGCGCCCCCGAAGACGCCGACACCGTCCCGCCGTTCACGCGGTGGGGCGCCTGGTCCAGAGGTTGCGACGCTAGTGCAGGGACGTTTCAAGAGGGATGGCAGCGCTTCGGCGGAGCCGGAGCCACACAACGGAGCCGGCAACGGTTCCTCCCCCCAGCACGCCCAGAACCCGGGTCCGGCGGAGATCGGCGACGGCGGGGAGCGCTCCGGGCGCCCCGGCGCGTCAGTTGCTCCCATGCCGTCCGGGAAACCCAAGGGCGGTACCAACGGCGGAGTCGGCAACGGCTCCCGAATAGCCCTGCGCAACTGGCGCATCTCGACCCGTCTCGTCTCGCTGCTCGCGCTCCCCGTGGTGGCGGCGACCTCGCTCGGTGCGCTGCGCATCGGCGACAACGTGGACGACATCCAGCAGCTCGACAACATGCGGCTGCTCACCGACATGACCAAGCAGGCGACCGAGCTCGCCACCGCGCTCCAGCAGGAACGTGACGTGTCGGCCGGTCCCCTGGCACACGGTCTGAACGCCAACGACTACACGGTCAAGGGCGCCCGCGAGAAGACCGACCAGGCCCGCATCCAGTTCACGGACGCGACCCAGGCCGCCGAGACCGCGAACACCACCACGAAGCTGCCCGGTGTCCGCGACAGCCTCGTCCGGGTCGTGCGCGAGCTCTACAACCTCAGCGCCATCCGCAAGAACGCCTACGTGGACCCCAAGAACTCCACGCAGACGGTCGAGGCCTACCACCGCCTGGTCGATCAGTTGCTGGAACTGTCCACGGACATGGCCGAGGCGACCAGCAACCCGGACATGATCAAGCGGACCCGTGCCCTGGCGGCGTTCTCCTCCGCCAAGGAGTACGCCTCCGTGCAGCGCGCGGTCATCGCGGCGGCCCTGCCCGAGACCGACAACAAGAGCGGCCAGCTCTCCGAGAACGACCGGCTGTACGCGTTCGCGGCGCTGGGCAACGAGGAGTCCGACCGCAGCACCTTCCGCGACATCTACGGTTCCGGTGCCGAGGTCAAGACCAGGCCGATCGACGACGCGAGCCCCACCATCGAGGCCTCCGACGTCTACGCGGACCGGGTCCTCGCCAGCGCGGGTGGTCTGGGCGGGCAGGACAAGCGCTCGTACAAGGACTGGACCGACGACTCCGCGGCCAAGATCGAGCAGATGAAGAAGATCGAGGGCTCGCTCCTCGAGGAGATGGAACAGACCGCCCGAAACCTCCGCGCCGACGCGGAGCAAGAGGCGATCATCTCCGGTGCGCTGATCCTGCTCGTCCTCGGTGTCTCCCTGGTCGGCGCGTTCGTCGTGGCCCGGTCCATGATCCGCTCGCTGCGCCGGCTGCAGGACACCGCGACCAAGGTCGCCCAGGACCGGCTGCCCGAGCTGGTCAAGCAGCTGTCGGAGTCGGACCCGCAGGACGTCGACACCTCCGTCGAGTCGGTCGGTGTGCACTCCCGGGACGAGATCGGCCAGGTGGCCGCGGCCTTCGACGACGTGCACCGCGAGGCCGTCCGCCTCGCCGCCGAGCAGGCCCTCCTGCGGGGCAACGTCAACGCGATGTTCACCAACCTCTCGCGCCGCTCCCAGGGCCTCATCCAGCGTCAGCTGTCGCTCATCTCCGAACTGGAGTCCCGCGAGGCCGACCCGGACCAGCTGTCCTCCCTCTTCAAGCTCGACCACCTCGCGACCCGCATGCGCCGTAACGGTGAGAACCTCCTCGTTCTCGCCGGTGAAGAACCCGGCCGCCGCTGGACCCGCCCGGTCCCGCTGGTCGACGTGCTCCGCGCCGCAGCCTCCGAGGTGGAGCAGTACGAGCGCATCGAACTGTCCTCCGTGCCGACGACCGAGGTCGCCGGCCGCGTGGTCAACGACCTCGTGCACCTCCTCGCCGAGCTGCTGGAGAACGCCACCTCCTTCTCCTCGCCGCAGACCAAGGTCAAGGTCACCGGTCACGCGCTGCCCGACGGCCGGGTGCTGATCGAGATCCACGACACGGGTATCGGCCTCTCCCCCGAGGACCTCGCGGCGATCAACGAGCGGCTCGCCTCGCCGCCCACCGTGGACGTGTCGGTCTCCCGCCGCATGGGTCTGTTCGTGGTCGGCCGGCTGTCGCAGCGCCACGGCATCCGTATCCAGCTGCGCCCGTCCGACTCGGGCGGTACGACCGCCCTCGTCATGCTTCCCGTCGACGTGGCACAGGGCAACAAGAAGCCCACCCCGGGCAAGCCCGGCCAGGGCGCGCCTTCCTCCGGTGGTCCGGCCGCCGCGCAGGCCGCGGCCGGTGCCGCCGCCGCGCGTCGCCAGGCCGGCAACCAGTCGGGTCCGCCGCTCGGCGGCCCCTCCGCCGGTGGCGGCCTCCTCGGCGCCCCTCCGCAGCGTGGGCAGGTCGGCGCGGGCCAGGGTCCGCGGGCCGCGCTCCCCGGCAACCCCAGTGGTCCGGGCGGTCTCGGCAACCCCGGGGGTCCGCGTGGGCCGCAGGGTGGTCCGCCGGTGCCTCCGCAGGGCAACCGGCCTCCGGCGGGCGCCGGTGCCGGTGCCGGAGGGTTCGGCAACGGCGGTGCGTTCGGCGGCGGTCAGGCGCCCGGTGCCCCACAGGGCCTGCAGGCCGCCGGGACCGGTGGCCCCGGCAACTTCGAGAGCTTCGACGACTCCGGACGCCAGGGCGGCTTCCCGAGCGGCGGTTCGGGCCTGCGCCCGGCCGGCGGCCCCGGTGACGCCGGTGCGGCCCGGCAGGGCGGGACCGACGGCGGTCCGGGTGCCGTGCCGCCCAAGCAGGGCAAGGAACGTTCCGGCAGGCGCCGTCCGCAGCTGCCCGGCCGCGGTGGCCCGCGCGCCGAGCTGCCCGGCGGCAACTCCCCGTCGCGGACGCCGAGCTGGAGCGACGACAACGCCCAGCCGTCGGTGCCGCGCGCCTCGCTGGACGCCCCGCGCGGCCACGAGGAGCAGCCGGACGTCACCGCGCCGATGCCGCGCGTCGACCCCGGCCAGGCTCCGGGCTCGCCCACGGACTTCCCGCGTTCCCCGCGGGCCGACTTCGACAGCCAGCGCCCCGGCGCGGGCGCGCCGCAGGACGGCACCGGGTCCTACGTCCGCTCCGACGTGTTCGGCGGGGCCGGTGCTCCGCCGGCGCCCACCGGTCCGTCCCGGGGCGCCTCGCAGGACCCGTCGTCCACCGGCCAGTTCGCCATGCCGGGCTACGACGCCGCCGGCACGGGCCAGTTCCCGGCTCCGGGCCGGCCGAACCCGCAGGACCCGGGACAGTACGGTGCGCCCGGCCGGCAGAACGGCCAGGGCTCCGGGCAGTACAACGCTCCGGGTCGGCAGAACTCCCAGGACACCGGCCAGTTCGAGCGGCCGCAGGTCAACGGGGAGAGCTTCGGCGCGCCCCGCCCGCCGGTTCCGCCGCAGCGTCCCCCGATGCCCCCGCAGCGCCCCGCGCGTCCGCAGGAGCCGGAGGCACTGCCCCCGGCGACGGGTCCGATGGACGGCCGTACTCCGCTGTACGACACGCTGGAGACCAACTGGTTCCACGGTCAGGGCGGGCAGAACGGTCAGCAGCAGGGCAACCAGCCGGGCAACGGTTCGGCGCCGCAGCAGCAGGCCGCCCCCGCTCCCCAGGCTCCGGTCGCTCCTCAGACTCCGGTCGCTCCTCAGCGTCCGGCGACCCCCGCTGCGCCTGCTTCCCCCAACTGGCGCAGCACACCCAACGACGACCTGGTCCGCCAGGCCGAACGTGCCCGACAGCCTTCGGCGGGCGGGGTCACCACCTCCGGCCTGCCGCGCCGGGTCCCGCGCGCGAACCTCGTGCCGGGCACGGCTCAGCAGCAACAGCACCAAACCGGTCCGCAGGTCTCGCGTTCGCCTGATGACGTACGCGGCCGGCTGACCAATCTCCGTCGGGGCATCGCGCAGGGTCGACAGGCCGGCAACGGCCAGACCGGCAGCTTCCCGAGCCCCACTCACCAGCAGGAGCGTTAGTTGAGCCAGATGAGCCAGGCGGCACAGAACCTCAACTGGTTGATCACCAACTTTGTGGACAACACCCCCGGGGTGTCCCACACCGTCGTCGTATCCGCCGACGGCCTTCTTCTGGCGATGTCGGAAGGCTTTCCGCGCGACCGTGCCGATCAGCTCGCGGCCGTCGCCTCCGGGCTCACCTCGCTCACGGCCGGGGCCTCCCGGATCTTCGAGGGCGGGGACGTGGCCCAGACGGTGGTCGAGATGGAGCGCGGCTTCCTCTTCCTGATGTCCGTCTCCGACGGATCGTCCCTGGCCGTCCTCGCCCACCCCGAGTGCGACATCGGCCTGGTCGGTTACGAGATGGCGTTGCTCGTCGACCGCGCGGGCGCCGTGCTCACGCCCGACCTGCGCGCCGAACTCCAAGGCAGTCTGCTCCACTGACGCCTGCGGATCCACACAACTCACCAAATCACCGTCCGGCCGCCAAAGCCCCCACCGGCCCCCGTCAGACGGCACGACTGACCGACTTGCTGTCCCGCTCGGAGGATCAATGACCCCGCCCACCGCTCCTCACGATCCGTACGCAGAGCCGTACGGAGACGAGGGCGACCAGCCTCTGGTTCGGCCGTACGCCATGACCGGTGGTCGGACGCGGCCGCGTTACCAGCTCGCCCTCGAGGCGCTGATCAGCACGACGGCAGACCCCGCGCATCTGTCGGGACTGCTCCCCGAGCACCAGCGGATCTGCCACCTGTGCCGCGAGGTGAAGTCGGTGGCCGAGGTGTCGGCCCTGCTGTCCATGCCGCTCGGTGTGGCACGGATCCTTGTCGCGGACCTCGCCGAGGCCGGACTCGTCGCGATCCACCAGCCCGGTGGCGACGAGAACGCCGGTGGTGCCCCGGACGTGACTCTGCTGGAAAGGGTGCTCAGTGGACTTCGGAAGCTCTGAATCGGGGCGGGCCACCACCTCGGCGAAGATCGTGGTGGCGGGCGGCTTCGGCGTGGGCAAGACCACGTTCGTCGGGGCCGTCTCGGAGATCAACCCGCTGCGTACCGAGGCCGTGATGACGTCCGCGTCAGCGGGCATCGACGACCTCACCCACACCGGAGACAAGACGACGACGACCGTCGCCATGGACTTCGGCCGCATCACCCTGGACCAGGACCTGATCCTGTACCTCTTCGGCACCCCCGGCCAGGACCGCTTCTGGTTCATGTGGGACGACCTGGTCCGCGGCGCCATCGGCGCCATCGTCCTCGTCGACACCCGCCGCCTCGCCGACTGCTTCCCCGCCGTCGACTACTTCGAGAACAGCGGCCTCCCCTTCGTCATCGCCCTCAACGGCTTCGAGGGGCACCAGCCGTACACGCCCGACGAGGTGCGCGAGGCGCTGCAGATCGGACCCGACACGCCGATCATCACGACGGACGCACGGCATCGGTCGGACGCGAAGTCGGCGCTGATCACCCTCGTCGAGCACGCGCTCATGGCCCGCCTCCGGTAGGGCAGAGCGGCCGAAGTACCACGGCTGGGCCCAAAACAGGACCCAAGTCCACAACGCCCTACGGCGCTTGTCGTAGTTACACCGAAGCCGGCTGTGTCCTTTGACACGGTCGGCCTCGGTGTTCATAACGTTTCGACAGAGAAATAGGGTGGTACGACCACGCGTCGCGGTCGATCGGTACCGCTGCGCTCACAATGCCCCCGCTTTTTGCCGGGGCTCGCTCTTTATGACCGATTTATCTGGGACTTACATCACGCGGAATCGTTGCCTCCCAGTGTTTGGAAGTCCTCAGCGTGACGTGCTGGAATGCCTGAACTGCCCATTAGTCAAAGACGTACTAGGGCGTGGAGTCACCCGCGGCACGACGTAGGTGCCGGCGCCGAGAGGTTGTTGGTCGAGTGAGGCGAAGCAAGAAAGGTCCCGAGCCGTCGGCGCGGGGCAATTTCACCCCGCCGTCGCGCGGAGCGGCACCCGCACAAGTGACCCGACCGGAGCCGACGGCAGCTCCCGCGCCCAGCGGCAGTCGTCTCTCCCCGCGCAACTGGCGGGTCCCGACGCGTCTGAACGCGATCCTCCTCATACCCGTGCTGGTCGGCCTGATCATGGGCGGCTTCCAGGTGAAGAACTCGATCGACACCTGGCAGGAGGCGAAGGACGCCGAGAAGGTGGCCAAGATCGTGGCCGCCGCCGGTGTCTACGCCGAAGCGCTGCTCAACGAGCGTGACATCTCCGCCCAGCCGCTGCTGGACGGCGACCGGGACAGCGATGTCGTCAAGGACGCCCGCGCCTTCACCGACGAGAAGGCGGACGCCTTCCACGCGGAGGTCGTCGGGATGCCGGCCGGGCAGGGCCTGGAGCGCCGTCTGCGTCTGGTGGAGGAGGCCGAGCCGGCGCTGGAGAAACTCCGGCAGACCGCCTTCACCCGGGCCGCCGACCCGGTACAGACCGAAGAGGGCTACGTCACCGTCGAGCACCTCCTGGCGGAGTTCTCCAACGAGCTCGGACTCGGTACCGGCAACATCACCGCGTACGGCCGTACGGTCTACGCGGTCACGCTCGCCAAGGGCGCCGCCTCTCTGCAGCGCTCGATCGGCACCCACCTGCTGGTCCGGCCCAGCGAGGACGAGAGGGTGTTCCGTCAGCAGGTCACCGCGTTCACCTCGTACGCGTACCTGGAGAACATCGCCGTACAGGAGTACGTCTCCGGTGGTACCGAGGCCGACGCCGCGCGTCTGCAGTCGGTCATGGCGCAGAAGACCGAAGAGGGCAAGAAGCAGGCCGCCGAGGCCGCGGCCAAGGACGCGAACTACGTTCCGCCGCCGGACACCATGCTGAAGATGATCCAGGCGATCGGCAGCGGCGCCAACGCCGAGGACCTGGCGAAGCAGGGCGTCACCTACCAGAACTGGATGGCGGCCTCCACGCTGAAGTTCGAGGGCTACAGCGAGGTCGAGACCGAACTGATCAACCGCGCCGTGTCCGAGGCCGGCCAGATCGCCTCCGACGCCCAGCGTGACGCCTACATCAACGGCGCCATCGTCATCGTCGCCCTGCTCGCGGCGTTCATCATCGCCGGGATCATGGCCCGCCAGATGAGCCGCGCGATGCGCCAGCTGCGCAACGCCGCCTTCGGCATCGCCGAGCAGCGTCTGCCGATGCTGGTCGACCAGCTCTCGCGCACCGACCCCGGCCGGGTCGACACCCGGGTCGCGCCGATCCCCATCAACACCACGGACGAGATCGGCGAAGTCGCCCGCGCCTTCGATCAGGTCCACCGCGAGGCCGTCCGGCTCGCCGCCGAGCAGGCCCTCCTGCGGGGCAACATCAACGCGATCTTCACCAACCTCTCGCGCCGCAACCAGTCGCTGATCGAGGGCCAGCTGACCCTGATCACCGACCTGGAGAACAACGAGGCCGACCCGGACCAGCTGGAGAACCTCTTCAAGCTGGACCACCTGGCGACCCGTATGCGCCGCAACGGCGAGAACCTCCTGGTCCTCGCCGGCGAGGAGCCCGGCCGCCGCTGGGACCAGCCGGTCCCGCTGGTCGACGTGTTGCGCGCCGCCTCCTCCGAGGTGGAGCAGTACGAGCGCATCGAGCTCTCCGGCGTCCCGGAGGCCGAGATCCACGGCCGCGCCGTGACCGACCTCGTGCACCTGCTCGCCGAGCTCCTGGAGAACGCCACCACGTTCTCCTCCCCGCAGACCAAGGTCCGTGTCACCGCGACCCGTCTCCCCGACGGCCGTGTGATGATCGAGATCCACGACAAGGGCATCGGCCTCACCGCCGAGGACTTCGCGGACATCAACCACAAGCTGGCCAACCCGCCGACCGTGGACGCCGCGATCTCGCAGCGCATGGGTCTCTTCGTGGTCGGCCGACTGTCCGACCGGCACGGCATCCGCGTCCAGCTGCGCCCCTCGGGCGAACAGGCCGGTACGACCTCGCTGGTCATGCTCCCCGACGTCATCACCCACGGTGGCGGTGGCGAGCAGCAGCCGGCGGCCGACCAGTTCACGGTCTCGCAGATCATCCCGGAACAGCAGCACGCGTTCCAGCAGCCGGCCATGGCCCCGATGCGGACCGCCGCCGAGCTGGGCTTCGACGACAGCCGCTACGAGGTGCCGGACGACATCCGCGACCTGGACCCCGTGGGCCGTTCGCTGATGCGCGACGAGCGTCGCGCGGCACTGGAGGCCCAGGCGCACCCGCAGCTGCCCGCGGGCCAGACGCCGCGCTACGGCGACGACTTCCAGTCGCCCGAGCCGTCCTACGACAACGGCGCGACGGCGTACGTGGACCCGCAGCGGTCGTACGACCAGCAGACGGCGTACGAGGAGCCGCAGCAGCCGTCGTACGACGAGGCGTACTTCGGTCCGAACGGCAACGGTGTGGCGAACGGCAACGGGCACCTGCCGGGCGGGAACGACACGTTCACCGCTACCGGCGGTTACCCTGAGCCCGCCTATACGGAGTCCGTCCAGGACGAGCACGCGGCGGCCGCCACGAGCGCCCCGGAGACGTACTCGGGCTTCGAAGAGCCGTCCTATCAGGACGACTGGCCGCAGCAGCAGGACTACCAGAACTCGTACCGCTCCGAGTACGCTCCGGAACCGGAATCTGCGCAGGCCGCTGACGTGAAGGAGCCGGACCGCGTAGGCTTCGACCGTCCGGGACCCACCCCCTCCGCCGGCCACGCGCTGACCGACGCCGGCCTGCCCCGCCGCGGATCCACCGCGAGCGCGGGCGGCACGAGCGCGGGCGCCGTGAACGGACGGCAGGAAGTGGCCCAGGACCAGCCGACGGCCGGGGGACCGAACGGCGACTGGCGCTCGGACAACGACGCGCGCTGGCAGCAGGCCTCCCAGCTGAAGAAGCCCAAGGCGGGCGGGGTCACCTCCTCCGGCCTGCCGCGGCGGGTGCCCAAGGCCAACCTGGTCGAGGGCGCCGCCCAGACGACCCCGCAGGGAGGTCCACAGATCTCCCGCGCTCCCGAGGACGTCCGGGGCAGGCTGAGCAACCTGCGCCGCGGGGTCCAACGGGGGCGCAACGCAAGCAGTGAAACGAACGGCCAGGCCACAAGGAATCACCACAGTGGTCCTGACAGCACCTACAACCAGGAGCGTTAGTGTGAGCCCGATGAGCCAGGCGGCGCAGAACCTGAACTGGTTGATCACCAATTTCGTGGACAACACCCCCGGGGTGTCGCACACGGTGGTGGTCTCCGCCGACGGACTCCTTCTGGCGATGTCCGAAGGGTTTCCCCGTGACCGTGCCGACCAGCTGGCGGCCGTCGCGTCGGGTCTGACCTCTCTGACCGCGGGCGCCTCCCGCATTTTCGAAGGTGGCAGCGTCAATCAGACGGTTGTGGAGATGGAGCGGGGATTCCTCTTCATCATGTCCGTTTCCGATGGTTCCTCGCTCGCCGTTCTCGCACATCCCGAGGCCGACATCGGTCTCATCGGGTACGAGATGGCACTTCTGGTGGACCGTGCCGGTACGGTCCTGACGCCCGATCTTCGTGCGGAGCTCCAGGGCAGCCTGCTCAACTAACAGTCAGACGGTGCGTTTTGGCGTCCCGGGGCCGTAAGGTTTCGGGACGCGGCCTCCAATGAGCCATGGATGCCAGCACAGTCGGAGGAGGAGAGAACGTGGCAACACCCCCAGGCGGTTCGTCGTCGGGCAACTGGTCCTACCCTGGCCAGGGGCCGGGCCAGGGTGACCAGAATCGGTACAACTTCCCCTCCGCACCGAGCCGCCAGCAGCCGTACGTACCGCAGGGCCCCGGTCCTTCGCCGTACGACCAGCCGCCGGCGCCGCGCATCCAGCCCGTGCAGCCGCAACGCCGCAGCCCTGAGCCGTCGCCCGCAGGGGCGGCGCACAACCCCCTGGTGCGCCCGTACGCCATGACGGGCGGCCGCACCAGGCCTCGCTACCAGCTCGCCATCGAGGCGCTGGTGCACACCACCGCGCAGCCGCACCAGATGCAGGGCCAGTTGCCCGAGCATCAGCGGATCTGCAACCTCTGCCGGGAGATCAAGTCGGTGGCCGAGATCTCGGCCCTCCTGACGATCCCTCTCGGCGTGGCCAGGATCCTCGTCGCCGACTTGGCGGAGGCGGGCCTGGTCGCCATTCATCAGCCCGGCGGCGACGAGAGCGCCGGCGGCCAGCCAGCCGTGACATTGCTCGAAAGGGTGCTCAGTGGACTTCGCAAGCTCTAGCGGAGGGCCTTCCCGCTCCACCACGTCCGCGAAGATCGTGGTGGCGGGCGGCTTCGGCGTGGGCAAGACCACGTTCGTCGGGGCCGTCTCGGAGATCAACCCGCTGCGTACCGAGGCCGTGATGACGTCCGCGTCAGCGGGCATCGACGACCTCACCCACACCGGAGACAAGACGACGACGACCGTCGCCATGGACTTCGGCCGCATCACCCTGGACCAGGACCTGATCCTGTACCTCTTCGGCACCCCCGGCCAGGACCGCTTCTGGTTCATGTGGGACGACCTGGTCCGCGGCGCCATCGGCGCCATCGTCCTCGTCGACACCCGCCGCCTCGCCGACTGCTTCCCCGCCGTCGACTACTTCGAGAACAGCGGCCTCCCCTTCGTCATCGCCCTCAACGGCTTCGACGGCCAGCAGCCGTACAACCCGGACGAGGTGCGCGAGGCGCTGCAGATCGGACCCGACACGCCGATCATCACGACGGACGCACGGCATCGGTCGGACGCGAAGTCGGCGCTGATCACCCTCGTCGAGCACGCGCTCATGGCCCGCCTGCGGTAAGCCTGCGGCGCTCAGCCGTACGAAGGGGTCCCTCTGCGACAGAGGGACCCCTTCGTCGTGCCCGGCCCCCGTTCAGCGCCGTTGTCCTGCGGATTGGGGTTCGGCTGCGGGTCGTGTGTGGTTGCTCGCGCAGTTCCCCGCGCCCCTTGAGGGCATGGGGCGCGCCCGGAGTCTTCAGAGGCGCGGGGAACTGCGCGACCGGCCACGACCGACCGTCAGCCGTACCCACACGCTCACCCCGACGACGCTGAGCGGGAGCCGGGCACGGCCAAGGGGTCCCTCTGTCACAGAGGGACCCCTTGGTGCGGTTCAGCGCCGCAGGCTTACCGCCAGCTGTGCGGTGCCCGGAAACCCGGCTCGCGCTCCAGCCGTCGCCAGCCGGCGCGGGGGCGGGTGCGGTGGGCCGGGGCCTCGACGGGCTGGGCGGCGGCGCGGGCCAGGAGCAGCGCGGTGATCGCGGCCACTTCCTCGGGCTCGGCGTGGCCCTTCTCGACGCGAATATCAGGCAGCTTCATGGGTGTCAGTCTCCGTGGAAGAGGTTTCCGCAGGGGTGCCGCGAGGGAACCGGCGGGTTACTGCGGCGGGTTGCCGTGCTTGCGGGACGGCAGGTCCGCGTGCTTGGTGTGGAGCATCGCGAGGGAGCGGATGAGGACCGCGCGGGTGTCCGCGGGGTCGATCACGTCGTCCACGAGGCCGCGCTCGGCCGCGTAGTACGGGTGCATCAGTTCGGCCTTGTACTCCTTGACCATCCGGACCCGCATCGCCTCGGGGTCCTCGGCCTCGGCGATCTGCCGCCGGAAGATGACGTTGGCGGCACCTTCGGCGCCCATGACGGCGATCTCGTTGGTCGGCCACGCGTACGTGAGGTCGGCACCGATGGACTGGCTGTCCATGACGATGTAGGCCCCTCCGTACGCCTTGCGCAGGATGAGGGAGATCCGGGGCACGGTCGCGTTGCAGTACGCGTACAACAGCTTCGCGCCGTGGCGGATGATTCCGCCGTGCTCCTGGTCGACACCCGGAAGGAACCCGGGGACATCCAGCAGCGTGATGATCGGGATGTTAAAAGCGTCGCACATCTGGACAAAACGTGCAGCTTTTTCCGAGGCCTCGATGTCCAGGACGCCCGCGAGGCTCTGCGGCTGGTTGGCCACGATGCCGACCACCTGACCGTCGAGACGGCCCAGCGCGCAGATGATGTTGCGGGCCCAGCGCTCGTGGACCTCCAGGTAGTCGCCGTCGTCGACGATCTCCTCGATGACCTTGGTCATGTCGTACGGCCGGTTGCCGTCGGCCGGGACCAGGTCGAGGAGGACGTCACCGCGGCGGTCCGCCGCGTCGGAGGCCTCCACGCGCGGCGGGTTCTCGCGGTTGTTCTGCGGGAGCATCGACAGGAGGTAGCGCACCTCGGCGATGCAGGTCTCCTCGTCGTCGTACGCGAAGTGGGCCACGCCGCTGGTCTCGGCGTGCACGTCCGCGCCGCCGAGGCCGTTCTGCGTGATCTCCTCGCCGGTGACCGCCTTGACGACGTCCGGGCCCGTGATGAACATCTGGGACGTCTCGCGGACCATGAACACGAAGTCGGTGAGGGCGGGGCTGTACGCCGCGCCGCCCGCGCAGGGGCCGAGCATCACGCTGATCTGCGGGATGACACCGGACGCCCTGGTGTTGCGCTGGAAGATGCCGCCGTACCCGGCGAGGGCGGAGACGCCCTCCTGGATACGGGCGCCCGCGCCGTCGTTGAGCGAGACCAGCGGGGCCCCGGCCGCGATGGCCATGTCCATGATCTTGTGGATCTTCGTGGCGTGGGCCTCGCCCAGCGCGCCGCCGAAGATACGGAAGTCATGGGCGTAGACGAAGACCGTACGGCCCTCCACCGTGCCCCAGCCGGTGACGACCCCGTCGGTGTACGGCTTCTTGGACTCCAGACCGAATCCGGTGGCCCGGTGCCGCCGCAGCTGCTCGACCTCGTTGAAGGAGCCCGGGTCCAGCAGCAGCTCGATGCGCTCCCGGGAGGTCAGCTTGCCCTTGGCATGCTGCGCCTCGGTCGCCTTCTCGCTGGGGCCGGCCAACGCCTGGGCACGGATCTCGTGCAGCTCGGCCACTCGCCCTCGCGCGTCCGTCGGCTCACCCGGTGCCTCATCCAAAACGGTCATGTAGTGACCTTACGAAGCCGAGCGAGGAAACCGGTCCGTCGACTCCGTACAGTCTCCGGCGTGTTTTCCTGGTACCCCTGAACAGAACCTCGTCGGGATGCAGGCGAACCGACTGCTCAGAGGGTGTGGAGGTTGTAGGAGTCGCACAAAGGCGGTCGGGCCGCTCAGACGAGAGTCAGGTCACAGGTGTGCGTGGCGCAGGCCGTTCCGGGGGTGACGCGGAGCCGTAGCCGGCCGCGTGTCGCCTCCAGCACCTCGACCGGTTCGTCCGCCCGGACGACCTCGCGGACCGGTCCGCGCCAAGTGATCTCCACCGGCTCGCCCGAGCGCGGCGGTTCGCTCACGCAGAGGGTAGCGGTCCTCCCCCGGCGGCGTAGCAGCACACTCGCCGCGGCGGAGGCCGTCAGCGGGCCCGCCGTGCCCGACTGCCAGAAATTGGCGGCCGTCAGACCGAGCGAGGGGACGCGGACGGCCTGGCACGTGGTGTCGTTGGCGAGGATCGACAACCAGTGCCGGTCGGCGGCACGAGCCGCCACGGCGTGGCGTGACGCACCGGGCATCAGGAGGTAGACGTAGGCGGCGTCCACCGGATCGGTGCCGTGGTCCAGCCAGACGGTCTGCCAGCGCCGGGTGCGGCGTTCGGCCGTGCTGGTGAGGTTGATGTCGGACCAGGCACCGGCGCGGTCCTCGCGCAGGGTGCGCAGGGCGCCGCCCACGGGGCCCGGGAGGACCGGGAAGACCCAGCCCCCGTGGCCTTCCAGGTGTGCCCAGCGTCGGCCTCGTACGAGGGCCTGGGATGCTCCGCCTCCGCCCTGCCCGGGGTCGCCGCTGTCGGCCTCCCCGAGGTTCCGGTTGTCGACCACCGTCTCCACCGGCACCCCGTCGGTGCAGCTGATCCCCGACCCCAGACAGATGACGGCGTCGGCGACGCAGAACCAGGACTTGCGGGCCCGGAGGGTGGAGCCGAGCCCTTCGAGGTGCTGGCCGATCGCCGCGTACTCGCCGTCCGTGGTTCCGCCGACCCATCGTGCGGCGGGCTTCGGCGCGCCCCATTCGCCGCCCTCCTTGTCGGCGAGCCGCTTGGTGGAGACGGTCGTGCCGGGGAGGCGGTACCAGTCGACGGTGGGCCAGAACCAGTCCGTGTACTGGTCGCCGTGGTCCGCGGCCCACCAGAGGGTCAGCCCCGCGCCGGTGTGCCAGCCGCGCGGGTTCTCGCCGTTGCCGCACTCGTAGTGGGCAATGCGGTCGGAGGCCATGGCGATGTTCACCGTGAAACCGGGGCGGCGGTGGACGGCTCTGTCCATGGCGGCGAAGAGACGGTGACCGACGGGTTCGGGCGCGGCGGCGATCGGGGAGGCGGCGACGGCGTGCAGCCGGGCCAGGTCCGCGACGCCGAACTGCCTCGCCGTGAGGATCGGCGTGACCGTGTCGCGTTCGATCCACCCCTTGATCCGCCCGTGCCAGCGCTCGCGCTCGCCGGCGGTGGCGCCGAGCGCGAGCAGCGCGATCGCGGCGATGAGCCCCTGACCGTGGAAGTGGTCGCTCCGCAGGATGTGCCGGTCGTCGCCCTTCAGGTAACCCCGGCTGATGGCACGGCCGTTGACGCTGTCCATCACCAGTCCGTCATGGATGAGGGGCGCGTACGCCCGTTCCACGCTGTCGAGGACGATCTGCCGGTTCGGGTCGGTCACCTCCCAGGAGGATCCGGCCAGCAGCGCGAAGAGCCGGCCCAGGCCGTCGAGCAGGACCTGCCCGTACGTCCCCGAGTAGGCCACCCAGGTGTGCTGTACGAACGAGCCGTCGGCGTACGGCCCGTCCCCCCGGGTGACGTACGGGAAGACGGGCGAGAGGGCGTCCCGGGCCAGGGCGATCTTCTCGGGGGCGCGGCCGAGGATGCCGCGCAGGGCCACGGAGCGGCAGAGGTCGACGCGGTTGGCGCCCGTGGAGGTGCCGGTGTACTC
Organism: Streptomyces europaeiscabiei; assembly: GCF_036346855.1. Classification (NCBI taxonomy): domain Bacteria; kingdom Bacillati; phylum Actinomycetota; class Actinomycetes; order Kitasatosporales; family Streptomycetaceae; genus Streptomyces; species Streptomyces europaeiscabiei. The sequence goes on along the minus strand of NZ_CP107841.1, from coordinate 7,387,452 downwards.
GTGGAGCATCGAGTCGGGGACGAAGTGGTCGATCGCCGCACAGGCGTCGGCCCTGCTGGTGGGCGTCAGCTCGTCGTACAGGGCGGCGACGATGTCCAGCAGGAGGCGGGGGCTGCCGATCTGCCACTCCCACCAGTTGCCGTAGCGGGTGGTGGAGGGGTTGTAGACCGTCGCGGTGAGGTGGTCGAGGCCGCGCAGGACGTCCGCGAGGAGGGCGGCGTCGCCGGTCGAGCCGGTGCCGGGCTGCGCGTACGCCTGGGCCATCGTCCAGAGGCGGCCGTAGCTCTGGGTGATCCCGGCGGGCGGGTCGAAGGGGTGGCCCGGCCAGAGGGAGCCGGCGGTGGGTGCCATGGCCGCGCGGAAGGCGTGGGCGAGGTCTCCGGTCTCGCGCAGGCGGGTGGCGTAGGGCTCGACGGTGGGGTCGTATCCGGCGCCGAGCGCGATGGTCAGCCAGCGGCGGCGGAGGGTGTCGTACGCGTCGGTGGCGTACGCGGTGGGGGTGGGCGTGAGGGTCGTCGCCGCCAGGGTCGCGGCGAGGAGCAGGACGGTACGGCGGGTGGGGGCCATGCCCATGCCGTCTATCACCCCGCCGCGACGGGATCAACAGTGCGTGACGGATCGGTCACCGAATCGATAAGGTTGAAACTTGAACGGAATAGGTCTACGGTAGGCCGTGTTCGGTTCGTTGAACATTGAACGACATCACTCAAGGAGTACGTCATGGGCATCTTCGGCCGCAGCAGCACGACCACCGAGACCGCCACCGCCACCGTCTCCGCGGTGAACCCCGAGCTGGCGGCGCTGACCGGCGACTACACGATCGACGCGTCCCACACCACGATCGGCTTCACGGCCCGCCACGCCATGGTCACCAACGTCAAGGGCGGCTTCCTCGACTTCTCCGGCAGCCTGCACCTGGACGGCTCGGACCCGTCCCGGTCCACCGCCTCCATCGACGTCAAGATGGAGAGCATCGACACCGGCAACGCCGACCGTGACGGTCATCTGAAGAGCGCGGACTTCTTCAAGACGGAGGAGTTCCCCACGATGACCTTCCGCTCCACCGAGGCGGTGGCCCTCGGCGGCGACGACTACCGCATCACCGGTGACCTCTCCATCCTCGGCACGACCAGGCCGCTCAGCATCGACCTGGAGTTCAACGGCGCGGCCAAGGACCCCTTCGGCAACGAGCGCGTCGGCTTCGAGGGCAAGGCGGAGATCCTGCGCTCCGAGTGGGGCCTCACGTGGAACGCGGCGCTGGAGACGGGCGGCGTCCTGGTGTCCGACAAGATCAAGCTGACCTTCGACATCTCGGCGATCCGCAACGCGTGAGCCCTCGGCGGCGACGCCGAGCCGTTCCGACACCCGTTGAGCACACCCGCCCTCCGACTCCCCGTATCAGGAGGGCGGGTGCTCGGCATGTCCGGACACATCGGGCACCTCATGGCGGCCCCCGGCCCCCGGCCATCGGCCGTCGTCACGGACCCGGGCACCTGTGGGAGCCGGCAGGCTGCTCGGCTTCGGCCCGGAGGCGTCGGCACCCCGTGAGGTCCGTCCGGCGTGCGCGGGACCGAGCACGCGCATCGAGTGTCCGCCTCCCTCACCGGGCCACCCGTCCCTCCTCCAGTCTCGCGACCGCCGCCGCCACCTGAGCCGCCAGGCTCTGTGGAGTACGCGCCCGCAGCACCCCGAGCATGGCGAGGTACCGGTCCGTCCTGCCGAGCCCGTCGAAGGCGGCCTTCGCACGGGGGTTGCGCTCCAGTGCGGCCGCGAGGTCCTCGGGGACCACGGCGTTCTTCTGCGACTCGTACGCCGCCTCCCATCGGCCGTCCGCCCGCGCCGCGGCAACCTCCGCGAGGCCACCGGCCCGCATCCGCCCGGCGGCGGTCAGCTCCCCCACCCGCCGCACGTTCACCATCGACCAGTCGCCGCCCGGCCTCCGCGGGGTGATCCGCTGCAGGAAGTACGCCTCGTCGAGGCGCCGCCGGTGGCCCGTGATCCAGCCGTGGCAGAGGGCCACGTCATTGACGTCACCGGCGCTGACCGAACGAATCCCCGACCCCTTCTTGGCGACCTTGACCCAGAGGCCGCCGCCGCACGGGGCGGGGTGGGCGGTCAGCCAGGCGTCGAGGTGGCCGGCGTCGGGAAACGCGTGGGCTTCCGTTCCGTCCGGAGTGGTGCCTTCGGGAGCCGTGCCGTCGGGAGTGGTGCCCTCGGGAGCCGTGCCGTCGGGAGTGATGCCCTCGGGAGTGGTCATGCTCCGCACGGTAGACCGGATATAGGTCGGTTCTCGTCCTATACGACGATCGCGTCGTTCAGCACCTGGTCGAGCACCCGGCGCTGTCGTCCCTCAGGGTCGGGGCTGGACAGCCCCGCCGTGCTCACCAGCGCCTTCCACAGCGCCCAGCCGCGTGCCCGGCGCCATGCGTCGTCGGGCAGGCCGACGGCCTCGCGGAAGACCTTCCGTTCCTCGCCGGTGAAGTGGTTCCAGGCGATGACGAGGTCACAGGCGGGGTCGCCGACGCCGGAGGAGCCGAAGTCGATGACGGCGCGGAGGGTGCCGTCCGTGACGAGGAGGTTCCCGGCGGCGACATCACCGTGGAACCACGTCGGCGGCGACGGCCAGGCCGACGTCAGGGCGTCCGCCCAGACGGCACGGCAGGCGGTGACGTCGACGAGGTCCGCCAACCTCTCCAGGGCCGCTTCGACCTCGTCGCCGTACACGCTGGGATGGCAGCCGCGGAAGTACGAGTGCCGCCCGGCCGCCGGACCCCGGCCGGGCGGGGCCTTACGCAGTTCGCTCAGGAAGTCGCCGAGATCGCGGGCCAGTCGCGTGCGGTCGACGCCCACGGCGACCTCGACCGTGTCCCCGGGGAGCCACCGCCGTACCGACCACGGGAACGGGTAGCCCTCCCCCGGCCTCCCGGCGGCGACCGGCTCCGGCACGGGCAGCGACAGGTGCCGGGCCAGCGCGGGCAGACAGCGGTCCTCCTTCGCCACGGCGGCCGCATAGCCCTCCGCGCTCGGCAGCCGGACCGTCAGCTCGTCGCCGAGTCTGAAAGTGCGGTTGTCCCAGCCCTGCCGGTCGACGGGCCGGACGGGCAGCTCGCTCCAGTCGGGGAACTGGGCTGAGATCAGGGCGCGTACGAGGTCCGGGGTGATGTCGATCACCGGGTCAGTGTGGGCGCTCCCCCGACGCCGCCGCACGTCCTTTTCACGGGAGCGGTGCGTGGGCCGGAAGTGAAGCTGGCTGGTTCATGCCTCTTGTGTGAGGGCTTTCGGCGTTCTCATAATCCTGCAACAGAAATTGACCTGGTCATGCCATCAAGGCTGATTTCTTGCTGTCTTGCTGGCATGCCTATGTCATGCCTGCGGTTCGGTTGTACGAGTCATCGCATGTCAACCCCCCACGGAAGGCATCACGTTGAAGCGACTCATCACCGCTCTGAAGAGATGTGCGGCTGTCGGTGCCGCCGCGCTCGCGATCGCCAGTCTGCAGCCCGTGTCGGCGGCCGAGGCCGCCCCGGCGCCGGTGGTCGGCGGAACGCGCGCCGCGCAGGGCGAGTTCCCGTTCATGGTCCGGTTGTCGATGGGCTGCGGCGGCGCGCTGTACACGCAGCAGATCGTGCTCACGGCCGCGCACTGTGTCGGCTCGACCGGCAACAACACCAGCTACACGGCCACGGCCGGCGTCGTGGACCTCCAGAACACCAGCGGCAGGGTCCAGGTCCGCTCGACCAAGGTGTACCGGGCCCCCGGCTACAACGGCACCGGCAAGGACTGGGCGCTCATCAAGCTCGCCCAGCCGATCAACCTTCCGACCCTGAAGATCGCCACCACCACGCAGTACAACACCGGCAACTTCACCGTCGCCGGCTGGGGCGCCACCCGGGAGGGCAGCGCCGGGTCCCGCTACCTCCTCAAGGCCACCGTGCCGTTCATCAATGACTCGACCTGCCGTGCCTACGGCGGCCTCTACAGCGGCCTGGTCGCCGGCGAGGAGATCTGCGCCGGTTACGACGCGGGCGGCGTCGACACCTGCCAGGGCGACTCCGGCGGCCCGATGTTCCGCCGGGACAACGCCAATGCCTGGATCCAGGTCGGCATAGTCAGCTGGGGCGACGGCTGCGCCCGCCCCGACGCCCCCGGCGTCTACACCGAGGTCTCCACCTTCGCGTCCCAGATCGCCTCGGCCGCGGCCACTCTCTGACCGAACCGGCACCACGTCGTACGACGGCACGGGCCCGGCGTTCTCTCGCGCCGGGCCCGTGCCCGCGGCGGGCCACGTGCTCAGAAGCCTCCGCTGAAGTCCCCGCCGCCCCCGAAGTCACCGCCACCGCCGAAGTCACCGCCGCCGAAGCCGCCGGAGAAGTCGTCCGTGTCGAAGTCGGCGCCCGAGACGTCGCCGCCCCCGTAGCCGGAGGCCGCGCCGAAGTCGCCGTAACCGGAGCCGTACATGGCCGCGTAGGACGGGGTGGCCATCATGCTGCCGAGCATCGTGCCGACGAGGAGGCCCGGGAGGAGGCCGCCGCCGTAGTAGCCACCCGCCCAGGGGCCGTAGGCCGGGCCCGCGTCCCAGTAGGGGCGACGCCCGCCGGACACCGTGTCCACCTCGCGGATCATGGGGTCCCGGCCGTCCGCGAGACGGGCCTGGTCCGCCGCGCAGACCGGGACCTCGCGTTCGGTGCCGACGCCCGGGGTCCACAGGACGTCCGCGACCGAGGGGCCGTGGCGGGGGTCGAAGAAGCAGGGCGCGCGGCGTTCGGGGAGGGGCACGCCTTCTCTGCGGGCGGCGAGCTGGGTGAGGGAGAAACGGCCGTCCTCCAGGGTCTGGGTGACCGCGCGGACCTCCTCGGGGCGGGTGGCCGCCGCCATGAGGGACTTGGCCTTCTCGTACGCGTCCAGGGCCCGTTCGTAGTCGGCGCGCATCGCGTCGTCCGCGCCCGACTCGGCCGGGTGGAAGTCCAGGCGGTCCAGTTCCTCGCCGAAGGCCGTGATGTCCTCGTCCACCACCACGGCGAGCCTGGCCAGCGCCTCCTGTCGTTCCTCCTCCTTCTTGCGACGGTTGCGGCGAACCAGCGCGTACGCGCCCACACCGCCCGCCGCCACCACCGCGCCCGTCGCCACCAGAGCACCCGCGTCCACGCCCGCGTCGCCTCCGCCGTCGCTCCAGCTCGACGGGGCCGTGCCGCCGGGGTTGCTGCGCAGGGCGTCGTCCACGAAGTCGTTGAGCTGGGCCTTCGGGTCACTGGTGCCCTGGACCGCCGAGACCAGGTTCGCCACGGCCTGCCGGCTCAGCACATCGCTGTCGGCGCGAGCGTCGAAGCGGTCGCCGAGACGGACGGCGTACAGGCCGCTCACGCCGGTCTCGGTGCGGAGGTTCCGGAAAAGGTCCTGGGTCGGGTAACCGGCCGGGAGGACCGCAACGAAGACGGGCTCGTCGGCGTCCTCGATCTTGTCGGCGAGCGCCTCGGCGTCCGCCGAGGAGAGCAGGTCGGAGGCGGCCGGGTCGACGTAGACGGGGCCCTCGCGCAAGGCCTCGGCCACCGTCGTGAGGTCGGTGGCCGCGTACGCGCCCGGCGCGCCGACGGACAGCACCGCCAGGGCCGCGAGAGCCATCGCCGCGAACGGCATCATGAGGAGGCGGAACAGACGTCGGACCGGTGCGCCTTTCATACCTTCGAAGCTACCTCGACCGGCGTGAAAACGGACATCGGGGCGTTGGTGGAACCCCGGTCCGGCGGGCTTCCGGCTCCACCACCGGAACCGGAAGCAGGCGGACTCCCGGCTCGCCGCCGACCATCGGTCGGCGGTCGGCGGTCGACGGTCGACGGCCAGCGCCTGCGGTCGGCGGTCGGCGGTCGACGGCCAGCGCCCGACGGTCGGCGGTCAGCGCCCTGCGGTCGGCGGTCAGCGGTCGGCGGTCAGCGCCCTGTGGTCGGCGGTCGGCGCCCTGCGGTCCGCGGTCAGCAGTCGGCGGCCAGCGGCCAGCGGTCGGCGGTCGACGGCCAGCGCCTGCGGTCGGCGGCCAGCGGTCGGCGCCCTGCGGCCAGCGGTCGACGGTCAGCGGTCAGCGGTCAGCGGCCAGCGGCCAGCGGCCAGCGGCCAGCGGTCAGCGGCCAGCGGTCAGCGGTCAGCGGTCAGCGGTCAGCGGTCAGCGGCGCGAGACGGTAGGCGTCGCTCCGGCCGTACGCCTCCCCGGCTTCTTCTGCGCCTCCGCGCAGCGCCCCGTGAGCAGCAGGTCGGCGTCGGTGCTCCTCCGGTACGCCGTGGTGACGGGTTCGCCGGCCGAACCGGTGGCGTGACCCGGAGGGGGCCCAGGTGGTGGGCCCAGGTGGTGGGCCCAGGTGGTGGCGCCGGTGGTCACCCTCGCCGGTGCGGCCGGCATGGCCGTGGGAGCGAACGGCGGCGGGAGCGGGGCGGACAGCGGGGCGGCCGAGACGAGCGACGACGTTCCCCGGTTCCGCGTCGGGGTTCCCTCCCCACACGTCCAGGTCCGGTCGCCGTACTCAACTCTCTTTTTCCTTTTGTGACTTGATGGGAGCCGACCGTCGACTTGGGTGGATGCCAGGACGCCTGTACAACCGTTCGAAAGGGGTGCTGGTCACGTGGGGCGACAGGGAGATGGGGGCGCAATGCCGAAGAGAGTTCTCGCGGTGGTGGGCGCGGCGGCCGGGGCGGTGCTGTTGAGCGGCTGTGTGGCGCTCGAACTACCGCTCGCAGCCGTGACGGCCGACACGGACGGGGTGCCACGCGTGCTGATCCGGCCCTGTGCCGACGACCCCTACGAGGACCCGACGCTCTCGGGCTGGGCCGGTGCCTACGAGGACGAGCCGAGCGAGGACGACGCTGACACCACCGTCTGGGAGACGGCGGGCGAGTGGTCGGGAGCCGAGGAGTTCCCGCTCTTCTCGCCGCCGGCCTCGTGGGGGGCCGAGGCCGGGGACGAGCAGCGGCCCCTGTCGGGCCACACCTACAGGTTCGTCTTCTACGGCCAGACCGATGACGACGCCAACGGCGCGGTCATGTTCACCACGGCCGATCTCGGACGGCTGAAGCCGGGGCAGGTGTGGGCCGACGACCGGGCGATGAGCCTTGAGGAGTTCGAGGAACTCGCCGAGAAGTCGTGTTGACGGCTTCGCCGAAGGGGTGCGTGGTCGGGTCCGGGGAAGCGCGCGACCAGCCCCACCCGCACCCACCCGCACCCGACCGCGCACCCCTGCCCGCCGAGCTCCCGCCGAGCTCCCGCCGAGCTCCCGGCAGGCTACTCCGCCGGCTCCACACCCGCCCGCAGCAGCCCGTACGTGTACGCGTCCTCCAGCGCCTGCCACGACGCGGCGATCACGTTGTCGGCGACGCCCACCGTGGACCACTCGCCCGTGCCGTCCGTCGTGGAGATCAGGACACGGGTCGTGGAGTTGGTGCCGTGCTTGCCCTCCAGGATGCGGACCTTGTAGTCGACCAGTTCCAGCTTGGCGAGCTGGGGGTAGATCTTCTCCAGGGCCACACGGAGCGCGCGGTCGAGGGCGTTGACGGGGCCGTTGCCCTCGGCCGTGGCGACGATGCGCTCGCTCTTGGACCACAGCTTGACGGTGGCCTCGTTGGCGTGGCTGCCGTCGGGGCGGTCCTCGACGATGACCCGCCAGGACTCGGTGCGGAAGTACCGTTGCGGCTTGCCCGCGACCTCGTCGCGCAGCAGGATCTCGAAGCTCGCGTCGGCCGCCTCGTACGTGTAGCCGCGCAGCTCGCGTTCCTTGACCCGCGCGACGACCCGGCCGACCAGCTCGCGGTCGCCGCCGAGGTCGACGCCCAGCTCCTTGCCCTTGAGCTCGATGGAGGCGCGGCCCGCCATGTCGGAGACCAGCATCCGCATGGTGTTGCCGACCTGCTCGGGATCGATGTGCTGGTACAGGTCCGGGTCGACCTTGATCGCGGAGGCGTGGAGGCCGGCCTTGTGCGCGAAGGCGGAGACACCGACGTACGGCTGGTGCGTGGACGGCGTGAGGTTGACGACCTCGGCGATGGCGTGGGAGATACGGGTCATCTCGCGCAGGGCGCCGTCGGGGAGGACCTTCTTGCCGTACTTCAGCTCCAGGGCGGCGACGACCGGGAAGAGGTTGGAGTTGCCGACGCGTTCGCCGTAGCCGTTGGCGGTGCACTGGACATGGGTCGCGCCGGCGTCGACGGCGGCCAGGGTGTTGGCGACCGCGCAGCCGGTGTCGTCCTGGGCGTGCATGCCGAGCCGGGCGCCGGTGTCGGCGAGGACGGTGGTGACGACGGCCTGGACCTGGGCGGGGAGCATGCCGCCGTTGGTGTCGCAGAGGATCACGACGTCGGCGCCGGCCTCGGAGGCGGCCCGGACGACGGCCTTGGCGTACTCGGGGTTGGCGCGGTAGCCGTCGAAGAAGTGCTCGCAGTCGACGAAGACCCGGCGGCCCTGCGACCGGAGGAAGGAGACCGTGTCGCGGACCATCTCCAGGTTCTCGTCGAGGGTCGTCCGCAGCGCCAGTTCCACATGCCGGTCGTGGGACTTGGCGACGAGGGTGATGACCGAGGCTCCGGAGTCGAGGAGTGCCTTGACCTGCGGGTCCTCGCTCGCCTTGCCGCCGGCGCGGCGGGTGGCACCGAAGGCGACCAGTTGGGCGTGCCTGAAGTCGATCTCCTTCTGCGCGCGGGCGAAGAACTCGGTGTCGCGTGGGTTCGCGCCCGGCCAGCCGCCCTCGATGAAGCCGACGCCGAAGTCGTCCAGGTGCCGTGCGATGGCCAGCTTGTCCGCGACCGTGAGGTTGATGCCCTCGCGCTGGGCACCGTCGCGCAGGGTGGTGTCGAAGACGTGGAACGAGTCGTCGAGCTCGCTGGTTTCCGTCATGGTCTCAAGGCTCCTGTGTTGGATCTCGGTCGTACCGGAATGACCGGCTCCACCGTCCTCCAATGATCCCTCGCGCTGCGCTCCCGGCTGAAGGTGGGCCAGAAAAGCGAAAAACCCCTCGCGGGTGCGAGAGGTCTGCGCGCGGGTCGAGAACAACGGTGGCCGCCCGTACCTGGTCGTACGTGGCGGTCACTGCGGACCGGCGCGCCTGCTGCCAATAATCGTGGCGAACGAGAGCACGGGGGCAGTCTGGCACAGACCGCCCCCGTGCTCACCGTCCGTCTCAGGATGCGAACAGCGTGCTGATCACCTCACGGTCGTCGCGTGTGGCGCACGAGGACGTCCCGGGCGCCCCGGGCATCGCGGGTGCCGCCGGTGGTGTCCGGGGAGACCGGGACGGTGGTGCCCCCTGGCCGCACACGCTCCGCCCCGAACGCACACGCTCCGCTCCGAACGCGCGGGGGCCGCCGTGAACGCGCCGGGGCCGCCGTGAACGCTTCGTCCGCGGCGGCCCCTGAGGAGATCTACGGCCGGTGTCAGCCCAGCTCGTGCATCCACCCGTGCTTGTCCGCCACCGTGCCGCGCTGGATGTTCAGCAGGGCCTCGCGGAGCTTGAGCGTGACGGGGCCGGGCTCACCGGCGGCCTGCTGCCAGGATGCGCCGGTGCGCTTGACCGTGCCGACGGGGGTGATGACGGCGGCCGTACCGCAGGCGAAGACCTCGGTGAGGGCGCCGCTCTCGGAGTCGGCCTGCCACTGGTCGATGGAGATACGGCCCTCCTCCGCGGCGTAGCCGAGGTCGGCGGCGACCGTCAGCAGGGAGTCGCGGGTGACGCCCTCCAGGATCGAGCCGGTGAGGGAGGGGGTGACGATGCGGTCGCCGTACACGAAGTACAGGTTCATGCCGCCCAGTTCCTCGACCCACTTGCGCTCGACCGCGTCGAGGTAGCAGACCTGGGCGCAGCCCTCGGCCGCCGCCTCGGCCTGGGCCAGCAGGGAGGCCGCGTAGTTGCCGCCGGTCTTCGCGTCGCCCATGCCACCGGGGACGGCACGGACGTGGTCCTCGGAGACCCAGATGGAGACGGGCTTCACGCCGCCGGGGAAGTAGGCGCCGGCCGGGGAGGCGATGACCAGGAAGAGGTACTCGTTGGCCGGCTTGACGCCCAGGCCGACCTCGGTGGCGATCATGAAGGGGCGCAGGTAGAGGGACTCCTCGCCGCCGTGGGCCGGGACCCAGGCCTGGTCCTGCCGCGTCAGCACGTCACAGGCCTCGATGAACGTCTCGACCGGCAGTTCCGGCATGCCGAGCCGGCGGGCGGAGGACTGGAAGCGCTGGGCGTTCTTCTCCGGCCGGAAGGTGGCGACGGATCCGTCCGGCTGCCGGTAGGCCTTCAGACCCTCGAAGATCTCCTGCGCGTAGTGCAGGACCATGGTGGCCGGGTCGAGGGAGAGCGGCGCGTAGGGAACGAGCTGGCCGTCGTGCCAGCCCCGGCCCTCGGTCCACTTGATGACGACCATGTGGTCGGTGAAGTGGCGGCCGAAGCCGGGGTTGGCCAGGACCGCGTCGCGCTCGGCATCGGAGAGCGGACTGGCGGAGGGCTTGAGCTCGATCGTGGGCGTCATGAGTGGTTGTCCTTCACCGGTTGTGTGTGACGGGCCGCGCTCACATCCGCACTGCCGACGGCGAGTGCTAGGACGTCCGAGCATTGCCTCATTCGGCGGCTCCGCGTTCGATTATCGCAAGCGGAGCCGGCGGAAGAAAACGGCGTGAATGCGACCCAGGGATGATGGTGACACCCGGCGGGAACATGCGGAAGCCGCCGGGTGCTGGTGCGACCCGGCGGCTTCGAAGTTTTCGAGTGACGCGGCGGGTCAGCCGGCTACTCGTACGGCGAGGGCGTCGCCGATCTCGTCCGTCGAACGGGCGGGCTTGCCGACGCGCTCCGCGAGGTCGGCGGAGACGGCCTCCTCGATCGCTGCGGCCTCGGCCTCGTAGCCGAGGTGGCGCAGGAGCAGGGCGACGGACAGGACCGTGGCGGAGGGGTCGGCCTTGGCCTGGCCGGCGATGTCCGGGGCCGAGCCGTGCACGGGCTCGAACATGGACGGGAACTCTCCGGACGGGTTGATGTTGCCGGAGGCCGCGACACCGATGCCGCCGGAGACGGCCGCGGCGAGGTCGGTGATGATGTCGCCGAAGAGGTTGTCGGTGACGATCACGTCGAACCGGGCCGGGTCGGTGACCAGGTAGATGGTGGCCGCGTCGACATGGATGTAGTCGGTGGTGACCTCCGGGAACTCCTCGGCCACCTTGTTGAAGATGTTCGTCCACAGGTGACCGGCGAAGGTCAGCACGTTGTTCTTGTGGACGAGGGTGAGCTTCTTGCGCGGGCGGGCCTGGGCGCGGGCGAACGCGTCGCGGACCACACGCTCGACGCCGAAGGCCGTGTTCACGGAGACCTCGGTGGCGACCTCGTGCTCGGTGCCCTTGCGGATCGTGCCGCCGTTGCCGGTGTACGGGCCCTCGGTGCCCTCGCGGACCACGACGAAGTCGATCTCGGGCTGGCCGGCGAGCGGGGTGGCGACACCCGGGAGCAGCTTCGACGGACGCAGGTTCACGTGGTGGTCGAAGGCGAAGCGGAGCTTCAGCAGGAAGCCGCGCTCCAGGACCCCGGAGGGGACGCTCGGGTCGCCGATCGCGCCCAGCAGGATCGCGTCGTGCTGCTTCAGCGCGTCGAGGTCGGCGTCGGTGAGGGTCTCACCGGTGGCGTGGTAACGCTGGGCGCCGAAGTCGTACTCCTTGGTCTCCAGCTTCACATCCTGCGGAAGGACGGCGGAGAGGACCTTGAGCCCCTGGGCCACGACTTCCTGACCGATGCCGTCACCGGGGATCACTGCGAGATTGAGGCTGCGAGACATGACGGCACCGTACTCCTTGTCCCACGGGATGACATGAGGTGTCCGCGATACGGACGCGCAAGCGGTGGTCCGGCAGGGGACACGCGGGTGACGGCACCCACACGTCGCCGTGCGTTCACCCGTATGTGTGGCGGGTGTTGGGATTCGCTGGGAACTTCGACACCATGGATATACCCGACTTCGGCATCCCGCCGCAGCTCGCGCGCCGGATGAGCATGGCCGAGCAGCACGAGTACCTGCGTACGAAGCTGACGCGGCGCCGCACCCTGGTGACGGCGGGCTCGCTGGCGGCGGGCGGGCTGCTGACCGGCTGCGGCGGCTCCGGATCGCCGGCCTCGCCGCGCTCGACCGCCTCGGCCCCGGCGCCCGCCACCTCGAAGCTGCCCGGCTCCGCCGTCACCCCCTTCGGCCGCCATCTGGCCTTCGGCGGCGACCCGAAGACGGAGATGCGGATCTCCTGGCAGGTGCCGGTCGCGGTGAGGAAGCCGTACGTGCGGGTGGGCCCGAAGCCCGAAGAGCTGAGCCGGAAGATCGAGGCGGAGGTCCGTGACCTGCACACGCCGGGGGTCGAGGGTGTGCGCCTGGAGCTGGAGCAGTACTACCTGCACGCGGCCCTGGACGGCCTGCGCCCCGGCACGACGTACTACTACGGCGTCGGCCACGAAGGCTTCGACCCGGCCTCCCCGGCCCACCGCTCGACGATCGGCACCTTCCGTACGGCGCCCGCCGCCCCCGAGAAGTTCGTGTTCACCGCGTTCGGCGACCAGGGCGTCGGCAAGGCGGCTGCCGCCAACGACAACCTGATCGTGCGCCGGAAGCCCGCCTTCCACCTCCACGCCGGCGACATCTGCTACGCGAACGGGAACGGCAAGGGGGTGGAGTCGGACGGCTACGACCCCGCGTTCTGGGACCTGTTCCTCAAGCAGAACGAGTCGGTGGCCAGGTCCGTGCCGTGGATGGTGACGACCGGCAACCACGACATGGAGGCCTGGTACTCGCCGGACGGCTACGGCGGCCAGCTCGCCCGCTGGTCCCTCCCGGACAGCGGCTTCGACCCGCGTTCGGCACCGGGGGTGTACGCGTTCGCCTACGGCAACGTCGGCTTCGTGGCGCTGGACGCGAACGACGTGTCCTACGAGATCCCCGCCAACTTCGGCTACTCCGGCGGCCGGCAGACCAAGTGGCTGGACGAGCAGCTGGGTGAGCTGCGGGCGGCCAAGGACATCGACTTCGTCGTCGTCTTCTTCCACCACTGCGCCTACTCGACGTCCTCGCACGCCTCCGACGGCGGCATCCGCGACATGTGGCTGCCGCTGTTCGCGAAGCACGAAGTGGACCTGGTGATCAACGGCCACAACCACGTCTACGAGCGGACCGACGCCGTCAAGGACGGCAAGGTCGGCAGGGCGGTGCCCATCGGCGCGTCGACCGACCCGACGAGGGACGGGATCGTGTACGTCACGGCGGGCGGCGGCGGACGGGACCTGTACGGCTTCCCGTCCGGTGTGAAGGAGAGCTACGAGGGGCACGTCACCCGGCACGACGCCGTCGAGACCTTCGAGTGGACCAGGTCGCGGAGGTCCAGGGCGGAGACGGTGGAGTGGTCACGGGTGCGCTACCGCGGCTTCTCCCTGCTCTCGGTGGAGGCGCAGAGCGGCGCGCGACCGGCCCTGAAGGTGTCCGCGCTGGCGCAGGACGGCGAGCGCATCGACCACTTCGAGGTGCGGCGCGGCGCGTAGGACGTCCACCCACGACCACGCCGCACCCCATGGGGGTCCCCCGCTCGAGCGAAGCCGAGAGAGTGGGGGAGGGTGCGGCTCCCGGCTGACGGGAGGCACCGAGCGCCCGCGAGCGCGGGCGGTTCGGCACCTGATCGTGCGAGTTGCTCAGTGCCCGGTCGAACCGCCGTTGTCCCTGCGGTCGAGGGCACGCTGGAGGGCGGCTGCGGCGTTCTTGCGGTCGGACTCGGTGGTCCGGGAAACGTGACGGACTCGGCGGCGGACGGTCGTCTCGGCCATGGGGAATCGACTCCTTCGAGGCAATCCGGAGTACGGAAACGGGCGGTGTACGAGACGCCGGAAGGGGCGGGGAGCGGGGCCGCAGGGGTTGCCTGCCTCGGGCTCCGGCTCACGACCGCCATTCGCTGGATCGAGCGAGACGTTCGGCTCCTACAAAGCTAAGTGAGGCCGGCGCATCTGTCTCTACAATTAATCGGACTTCCTACTATCTGAGACGGTGGCTTGAGTCACACGCCGTTGACCTGGCCTTTTCACTTCTGTCACACGACGACGCCCCCACTCCCGGGTCGCGGGAGCGGGGGCGAGGACGAGGGCCGCGCCGGGCGTCGGAGGTCAGCCCATGTGCGGGTACGTGTAGTCGGTCGGCGGGACCAGGGTCTCCTTGATGGCGCGGGTCAGGGTCCAGCGCATCAGGTTCTGCGGGGCCCCGGCCTTGTCGTTCGTACCCGACGCGCGGCCGCCGCCGAAGGGCTGCTGGCCGACGACGGCGCCGGTGGACTTGTCGTTGATGTAGAAGTTGCCGGCCGCGTAGCGGAGCTTGTCCATCGTGTACGCCGCCGCCGCGCGGTCGCCCGAGATGACGGAGCCCGTCAGGGCGTAGGCGGACACCGACTCCATCTGGGTCAGCATCTCCTCGTACCGGTCGTCCTCGTAGACGTGCACGGCGAGGAACGGGCCGAAGTACTCGGTGGTGAAGACCTCGTTCGCCGGGTCGGTGCACTCGACGACGGTCGGGCGGACGAACCAGCCCACCGAGTCGTCGTAGGAGCCGCCCGCGACGATCGTGCAGGTCGGGTCGGACTTGGCGCGGTCGATGGCGGCCTTGTTCTTGGCGAAGGAGCGTTCGTCGATGACGGCGCCGACGAAGTTGGACAGATCGGTGACGTCGCCCATGGTCAGGTACTCGACCTCGGCGGCGAACTCCTCCTTGAAGCCGGAGTTCCAGATGGACGCCGGGATGTAGGCCCGGGAGGTCGCGCTGCACTTCTGGCCCTGGTACTCGAAGGCACCCCGGGTGAGGGCGGTCTTGAGGATCGCGCGGTCGGCGGTCGGGTGGGCGACCACGAAGTCCTTGCCGCCGGTCTCGCCGACCAGCCGCGGGTACGAGCGGTACTTCTCGATGTTCGCGCCGACCGTCTTCCACAGGTACTGGAAGGTCCTGGTCGAGCCGGTGAAGTGGATGCCGGCGAGGTCGCGGTGGACCAGCGCGACCTTCGACACCTCGATGCCGTCGCCGGTGACGAGGTTGATGACGCCCTTGGGGAGCCCCGCCTCCTCCAGCAGCTGCATCAGCAGGACGGCGGCATGGGTCTGGGTCGGCGACGGCTTCCAGACGACCACATTGCCCATGAGGGCCGGGGCGGTCGGCAGGTTGCCCGCGATCGCGGTGAAGTTGAAGGGCGTGATCGCGTAGACGAAGCCTTCGAGGGGCCGGTGATCGAGGCGGTTCCAGACGCCCGGGGAGTTGGCCGGGGGCTGCTCGGCGAGCAGGTCACGGGCGTACTTGACGTTGAAGCGCCAGAAGTCGACCAGCTCGCAGGGACAGTCGATCTCGGCCTGCTGAGCGGTCTTCGACTGGCCGAGCATCGTGGAGGCGGCCAGCGTCTCGCGCCAGGGACCGGCGAGCAGCTCGGCGGCGCGCAGGATGATCGCGGCGCGGTCGTCGAAGGACATCGCACGCCAGGCGGGCGCGGCGGCGAGGGCCGCGTCGATGGCGTCCTGGGCGTCCTGCCCGGTGGCGTTGCCGTAGGTGCCGAGGCGGGCCTTGTGGTGGTGCGGCTGCACGACGTCGAAGCGGTCGCCGCCGCCCATCCGCCTCTCGCCGCCGATGGTCATCGGCAGGTCGACCGGGTTCTCGGCCAGCTCCTTCAGCTTGACCTCCAGCCGGGCGCGCTCGGGCGAGCCGGGGGCGTAGCCGTGCACCGGCTCGTTGACGGGGGTGGGGACCTGGGTCACAGCGTCCATGGGTTCCGTGTCTCCTTGACGTGAGCGGTGTCGCGAGCGGTGGTTCCGGGCTCAGCCCTTGCTGACCATCGAGCGGACGAAGAAGCGCAGGTTCGCCGGCTTCTCCGCGAGGCGGCGCATGAAGTAGCCGTACCAGTCGGTGCCGTACGCGGTGTAGACGCGCATGCGGTGTCCCTCGGCGGCGAGCCGCAGGTGCTCGTCGCCGCGGATGCCGTACAGCATCTGGAACTCGTACTCGTCGAGCTTGCGCCCGGCCCGGTGGGCGAGTTCCTGGGTGATGGAGATCAGGCGCGGGTCGTGGGACCCGATCATCGGGTACCCCGTCCCCTCCATGAGGATCTTCAGGATCCGTACGTACGCCCTGTCGATCTCGGCCTTGTGCTGGAAGGCGACCTCGGCGGGCTCCTTGTACGCGCCCTTCACCAGCCGCACCCGGCTGCCGTTCGCGGCGAGGCGGCGGGCGTCGGTCTCGGTGCGGAAGAGATAGGCCTGGATGACGCAGCCGGTCCGCGGGAAGTCCCGCCGCAGCTCGTCGTGGATGGCGAACATCGAGTCGAGGGTGGTGTGGTCCTCCGCGTCGAGCGTGACCGTCGTCCCGATCGCGGCGGCGGCCTCGACGACCGGGCGGACGCCCGCGAGGGCCAGCTCGTGGCCGCCGGGGAGGGCCTGGCCGAAGAGGGAGAGCTTGACCGACATCTCGACGCGTTCACCGAGGTCCAGTTCCCTCAGTCGGTCGATCAGCTCCAGGTAGGCGTCGCGGGCGGCGGCGGCCTGCTCGGGGCGGGTGATGTCCTCGCCGACGACGTCCATCGTCACTTCGAGGCCCTTGCCGGTGAGGTCCCGGACGACCGGGACGATGTCGTCGACCCGTTCACCGGGGATGAAGCGGTCGACGACCTGCTTGGTCACGGGCGCCGCCGAGATCAGGCGTCGTATCCGGTCGCTGCGCGACGCGGCGAGAATCACGGGACCCAACACGGGGCACCTCCACAGACCAGCAGACAGAACCACCGTGAAACCTAAGGATCCGCCCGATCGCCGACCATCGACAGCTGTCACGCATCCGTGCCGCAGATCTCAGACAAATGTATGAAGGCCTTCGGGAAATGCGGGAGAATGCCCGGGTGACACCGGAAACCACATCGTTCCACCACGTGGGTGACTACCAGGAGCTCGTCGACGAGATCTCCGAGCTGCTCGGCGCCCCGGCGACGCTGGAGAACCGCGACTTCGAGCTGATCGCCTTCGGCGCGTACGACAGCGAGGGCGACCTCGATCCGTCGGACCTGGACCCGGTCCGCACCCGCTCGATCCTGACCCGCCGCTCGACGGCGGTGGTACGGGAGTGGTTCGAGGGCTTCGGCATCACCCGGGCCACGGCCCCGGTCCGCATCCCCCCGACTCCGGCGGCCGGAGTGCTCCGGGGCCGCATCTGTCTCCCCGTACGCCATCGGGGTGTCGCCCTCGGGTACGTCTGGCTCCTGGACGGCGAACCGGGCCCGACCGACGCCCAGCTGTCCGCGGCCATGGCGGTGGCCGCGCGCATCGGCGCCCTCCTCGCGGACGAGGCCCAGGCCGGCGCCGACCTCACCCGGGAGCTGCGCGCGGTCCTGACCGCCGAGCGCGACTGGGAGCGCGACATGGCGGTGGCGGAGCTGCGCGCGGCCCTCGGCCCGCGCGGCGACGGCGTCCACACCCTGGTGTGTGTGGCCCCCTGGCCGTCCGCGGACCCGGACGACGCCCCGTCCTTCCGTACGGTGCCGGGCGCGACCGCGCTGTGCACGGTGCCGTGGGGTGCCGCGGGCCAGGGCCTGGCCCTGCTGGTGCGGCTCCGCTCGGCGGACGTGGCGACCCCGGCGCTCACGGCCGCCGCCCGGCTCCTGGAGCGCGCGGGCGCGCACGCGGCGGCGGGTGTCTCGGGTGCCCGCTCGGGCCTCGCCGAACTGGGCACCGACTGGCGGGAGGCCTCGGCGGCGGCCCGCGCGGCGCTGGCGGATCCGCGTCTGGGCCCGGTCGCCGAGTGGCGCTCCATCGGCCCGTACCGTCTGCTGACCGCACTGCCTCCCGACACACCCCGGGACCCCTGCGTCCGCCTCCTCCTCACCCCCGCGCACCGCGACCTCGCCCACACCGCCGAGGTGTTCCTCGACCACGCGGGCCAGGCGGGCCGCGCCGCCGCCGAGCTGGGCATCCACCGCCAGACGCTCTACTACCGACTCTCCCGCGTCGAACAGCTCACGGGCCTCCACCTGTCCGACGGCGAGGACCGGCTGCTGCTCCACATGGCGCTCAAGGGGGCGCGGCTCTGACGCGTTCCCCCACCCGTCCCGGTGGCGCAAAAACGCACTTCTGAAAATGATTGTCATCGTGCTACGGTCGGGCACGTTGAATCTTTGACCACGCCTTTACTCGGAGTGTCCCGTGCGCCTCCCGGCCCGTTTCGTCCCTCTCACCGCGGTCACCACCGCGGCCTCCGCCCTGCTCACGGGCTGTTTCTCGTCGACGGGCGCCGACGAGGGCGGCGCCTCGGGCGAAGGCGGGCGGATACGGGTGGCGATGATGCTGCCGCCCCGCTCGGGCCTGTCGCCGCTGTCCGACGACGCGTTCAAGCTGTCGCGCTGGTCGACCGCCGAGACCCTGGTGAAGCTGGACGCGGAGGGCGACGCGCTGCCCGCGCTGGCCACCGGGTGGAAGCGGTCCGGCAAGAAGTGGACGTTCACGATCCGGGACGGCGTGACGTTCCACGACGGGACGAAGCTGACGGGCAAGGCCGTCGTCAACTCCCTCACCGAGGCGGCGACCGCCGCTCCCAAGCCCCGCATTCTCGACGGCGTGGAGCTGACCGCGAAGGCCGACGGCAACACCGTCACCGTCACCACGGCCGCCGAGGACCCTCTGGTCCCGCAGCGCCTCAGTTCGCCGCAGCTCTCGATCCTCGCGGCGAAGGCGTACGAGGGGAAGACGGTGAACCCGGTCGGCGCCGGCACCGGCCCCTTCGAGCTGACCAAGGTGAACGGCACGGCCTCCGCCGCCCTCGACCGCTACGACGGCTACTGGGACGGCAGGGCCAAGGCGCCCGGCATCGATGTGACGTTCGTGCCGGACGGCACCGCCCGCGCGGCCTCCCTGCGCAGCGGCGAGGCCGACATCGTCGAGGCGGTTCCGGTGTCGCAGGCAGCCGTGCTCGACCAGGACCTGATCACCGAGGTCCCGATGCCCCGCACCAACACCCTCTACCTGAACACCCGCAAGGGCGTCTTCAAGGACGCCTCGCTGCGCGCCGCCGCCCGCGAGGCCGTCGACGCGAAGTCGATCGTCGAGGGGGTGTACGAGGGACGGGCGGATGTCGCCGAGGGGCTGCTCGGGCCCGCGCTCCCCTGGGCCGCCGAGCTGCGGTCGGCCGTGAAGCGCGCGAAGGCGGGTGACCCCTCCGGCAGGTCGATCACCATCGGCACCTTCACCGACCGTGCGGAGCTGCCCGAGGTCGCGGCCACGCTGCAGCAGCAGCTGCAGAAGGCCGGGTTCAAGGTGAAGCTCGACGTGCGCGAGTACGCGAACATCGAGTCCGACGCGCTGGCGGGCGAGTTCGACGCGTTCATCCTCTCCCGGGCGACGGTCCTCGACTCCGGCGACCCGGCCGCGTACCTCTACAGCGACTTCGCCTCCGAAGGCTCCTTCAACATCTCCCAGCTCGCCGACAAGACCGTCGACGCGGCCCTCGGCAAGGCCTCCGACACCACCGCCGGTGACGCCCGCCGCCAGGCCGTCATCGACGCCGAGGCCGCCGTCCTCACCACCGACGCGGCCGTGCCGCTGCTGCACGAGCGGGTCATCCAGGGCGACGCGGCCGGAGTCGTGGACGCCGCGCACGACCCGCGCGAGCGGGAGCTGGTCACCGCGGACACCTACGTCAGGTGAAGCGATCCGCAGGGAGACCGGATGGCCCGGCGCGGGCCGGCCGGGCCGACGGGAAGCCGACCGACCCCTCACCCGTCGGACGCGCCATGGGGAAGCCGACCGACCCCTCCGTCGGACGTGCCCTGGGGAGTACGTCCGCCCCGTCACCCGTGGGACGTGCCGCGAGGCACGCCCGGAAGTGGGTCGGTCCCGCCGGGCCGACCCGCCTCGTCTGTCTCCTCGCCGTCCTGACCGTCGTCGGGCTGCTGCCGTGGCTGTCCGGCCGTGACCCCGCGCTGACCGTGCTGCGCGCCCGGTCGGCCGAGCAGGAGGCGACGCCCGAGGCGCTGGCCGCGATCCGTGAGGATCTCGGCCTGGGCGCGGGCCCCCTCTCCCTGCTGGGGAACTGGGCCGCCGGGCTGGTGCGCGGCGACCTCGGCACCTCGTGGGTGTCGGGCACGGACGTGCTCCCCTCGGTGGTCTCCGGCCTCCAGGTCTCCCTGGGTCTGATGGGCGCCGCCTTCGCCGTCGCGGTGCTGCTGGCCTGCGCGCTGGTCGCCCCGGTGCTCGTGCGGGGCCGGGGGTCGGCCGGCGCGTTCGCCGCGATGCTCGCCGCCGTGCCCGAGTTCCTGCTGGCCACGGTGGCATTGCTGGTGTGCGGGGTGTGGCTGGGCCTGCTGCCGACGGCGGGCTGGGCGGGCCCCGAGTACCTGGTCCTGCCCGCGATCGCCCTCGGTGTCCCGGCCGGCGGTCTGCTGGGCCGCCTGGTCGCGGACGCGCTGCCCGCCGTGCTCGACGAACGCTGGGTGGAGCTGTGGCGCGGCGCGGGCGTGAGCCGGGCCCGTGTCTCGGCGGCCGCGCTGCGCCGCGTACTGCCGCCCCTGGTACCGCAGTTCGGCATGGCCGCGGTCGGCCTGACGGGCGGAGCGGTCGCCGTGGAGACGGTGTTCGCGGTGCCCGGCATCGGCCGTACGGCCCTGGGCGCGGCCAAGTCCCAGGACCTCCCCCTCCTCCAGGGCTCGGTCCTCGCCCTCCTCGCCCTGGGCCTGGTCGCCGGCGCCCTGGCCGCCCTGGCCCGGCGCCGCCTCCTCGGCCCAGCCCTGCGCGACGCGGGCCTCACCCTCCCGCCGGCCCGCCCGGTCCGCGCCCACCCCGCGATACCGCTCGTCCTGGCAGCCGTCCTCCTGGTCACCGTCGGCTGGGGCCTGCTGCGCGACCCGTACGCCGTGGACACCACCGCCCGGCTGCTTCCGCCGACCTGGGCGCACCCGCTCGGCACGGACGGGCTCGGCCGTGACGTGCTGGCCCGCCTCGGCCACGGCGCGGCCTCCACGGTCGGCACCGCGGCGGCGGTCTGCGTACTGAGCCTCCTCGTCTCCCTCGCGCTCGGCTTCCTGCCCGGCGTGGCCGCGGGCGCGGCCGACATCGCCAACGCGCTGCCCCCGGTGATCGTCGGCATCCTCGTCGCCGCGGCGGCCGGCCCGGGCACGGGCGGCGCGGCTCTCGCCGTGGCACTGATCTCCTGGCCGGCCCTCTCCGCGCACGCGGCGGCACTGGTCCAGGAGGTCCGCGCTTCCACCTTCCTGACCGCCCAACGGGCCATCGGTGCCGGGCCGTTGTGGATTCTCACGCGGCACGTCCTCCCGTCCGTCGCCGCCCCCGTCGCCCGCCACGCGGTCCTGCGTCTCCCGGGCATCGCCCTGGCCCTCGCATCCCTGGGCTTCCTGGGCCTCGGCGCCCAACCACCCGCCCCCGAGTGGGGGTTGCTCCTCGACGAGTCCCGCGCGTACGTGGAACGCGCCCCGTGGGCGGCCCTGGCCCCGGCGGTCGCCCTGGCCCTGCTGGCCGGTCTCGCGGTGTCGGGGGCGGCGTACGCGGAGACGCGCACGGGTCGCCGTACGAAGAAACCCAGCCGTGCGCGCACCGCGAAGGGGGAAGAGAGCGTTGACGTCGCAGCCGAAGTCCGACGTACTGCCGGAGTCTGACGCACCGCCGGAGTCCGACGTACTACCGGAGTCCGACGTACTACCGGAGTCCGACGTACTACCGGGGTCCGACGTGCCGCCGGAGTCCGAGGTGCCGCCGGAGTCCGAGGTGCCGCCGGAGTCCGAAGTACTGCTGTCGGTGCGCGGGCTGCGGATCGCGTTCGACGGGGTGGAAGCCGTGCGCGGACTGTCCTTCGACGTGCGGCCACGCGAAGTGCTCGCCCTGGTCGGCGAGTCGGGCGCAGGTAAGTCCCTGACGGCGCGGGCACTGCTCGGGCTGCTGCCCAGGGGCTCGACGACGAGCGGTACCGTGCGGCTGCGCGGTGACACGGATCTAGCCGCCCAGCGCGGCCGCCGTATCACCCTCGTCCCGCAGGACGCCCTCTCCGCCCTCTCCCCCGTGCACCCCGTGGGCGACCAACTCGCCGCCGCCGTACGGTCGGTGGCGGGTGTCTCGCGCAAGGAGGCCCGCGCACGGGCGGTCGCCGCGCTCGACCGGGTGGGGATTCCCGACGCCGTCCGCAGGGCGCGGGCGTATCCGCACGAGTACTCCGGCGGTATGCGCCAGCGGGCCGTGATCGCGATGGCGACGATCAACGAACCGGACGTCGTGGTCGCCGACGAGCCCACGACCGCGCTCGACGCGGAACTCCAGGAACAGGTGCTCCGGGTCCTCGGCGAACAACGGGAGGCGGTCGGCGCCGCGCTGGTGCTGGTCACCCACGACCTGGGCGTGGTCCGGGAGCACGCCGACCGGGTGCTGGTGATGTACGCCGGCCGCCAGGTCGAACAGGGTTCGGCGAAGGAGGTGCTGGGGCGTCCGCGGGCGCCGTACACGGCGGGCCTGCTGGCATCGCTGCCACCGGACGACGGCGGCGACGGCCCGGCCAGTTCGGCCGGCCCGGTGACTCCCGTCGGTTCGGTCAGTCCCGTCGGTTCGGTGACTCCCGTCGGCCCGGCCAGCCCCGTCGGCCCGGTGACTCCCGTCGGCCCGGCCAGTCCCGTCCGCCCGGTGACTCCCGTCGGTTCGGTGACTCCCGTCGGTTCGGTCAGTCCCGTCGGCCCGGCCAGTCCCGTCGGTTCGGCCGGCGGCGGTCGCGGCGATGACGGTGACGGTCCCCGGCCCCCGGCCGGTCTTCGCCGTCGGCTGCCCTCCATCCCCGGTTCCCCGCCCACCCCCGACGCCCTCCCACCGGGCTGCGCCTTCGCGCCACGCTGTCCGCTCGTCGCGGACCGCTGCCGTAGGGAGGAACCGGAACCGTGGGCGGTCGCCGACGGCCATGAGGTCTCCTGCCACCGCTGGGACGAAGTCCCGTATCCCCCGACCGAGTTGTTCCAGGAGGCCGAGGCCGTATGAACCGGAGTGACCCCCTGCTCGATGTGCGCGGCCTGGTCGTCCGCTACGGCACGGTCACCGCCGTCGACCAGGTGTCCTTCGCGGTGGAGGCGGGCGAGACCCTGGCCCTGAACGGCCCGTCGGGCTGCGGCAAGTCCTCCACGGTCGCCGCCGTGCTCCAGTTGCGCCGTCCGGACGGGGGCGAAGTCCGGTTCGAGGGAAGCGAGTTGACGACGCTCACCGACCGCGAACTGCGCCCGCTCCGCCCCCGTATGCAGCCGGTCTTCCAGGACCCGTACGGCTCGCTCAGCCCTCGCCACCGCATCCGGGACGCGGTGGCGGAACCCCTGCGCGTCCAGGGCCGCTGGGACGCGACGGGCCCCGCGCGGGTGGCCGAACTCCTCGACCGGGTCGGCCTGGACCCGGCCTACGGAGACCGCTTCCCGCACGAGCTGTCCGGCGGCCAGTGTCAACGCGCCGGTATCGCACGAGCGTTGGCCTCCGAGCCCCGCCTGCTGGTCCTCGACGAGCCGGTGTCCGCCCTCGACCCGTCCGTGCGGGCCGGGGTCCTCAACCTGCTCGCCGACCTCCAGGACGAGCTGAACCTGGGATACCTGTTCATCTGTCACGACCGCGCGGTCGTACGCCACTTCGCGGACCGCTCGATCGAGATGCGTGCCGGGAGGCTCGTACCGGCCTAGGCGGATTCGCCCCGATCCCCCGCCGAACAGCAGACGATCACCAACTGATCACGTGTGCCACAACTCCGAACAGCATGCACACAGCAACCTTTAGGCTGCTTCCGTCGGTCAGCTCATCGGAGCGACCGGCCGGGGGGATCGGGGATCAGGGGGACGTGGGCGTTGAACAACGCGACTGAGGTGTTCCAGCCGCTCCAGGCGGACGACCCTCCGCAGGTAGCCGGTTACCGCCTCGCCGCCCGGCTCGGCGCGGGTGGCATGGGACGGGTCTACCTGTCGCACACACAGGGCGGCCGGCCGGTGGCGATCAAGGTGGTCCGCCCGGAGCTGGCCGACGACCCGGCCTTCCGGCGGCGGTTCGGCCGGGAGATCAAGGCGGCCCGGCGGGTGCGGGGCGCGTACACCGCCGAGCTGATCGACGCCGACCCGGACGGCGTACCCCCCTGGCTGGCCACGCTGTACGTGCCCGGCCCCTCCCTGGCGGAGGCCGTCGCCCGGCGCGGGCCGCTTCCGGTGCCCGCGGTGCTGTGGCTGATGGCGGGGGTGGCCGAGGCGCTGCAGGCCATCCACGACGAGGGCATCGTGCATCGCGACCTGAAGCCGTCGAACGTGCTGCTGGCCGCCGATGGCCCCCGGGTGATCGACTTCGGTATCTCGCTGGCCTCCGGGCTCACCTCGAACACCGCCACGGGCACCGCGGTCGGCACGCCCCAGTTCATGGCTCCCGAGCAGGCGACCGGGGGTGACGTCACGACGGCCACCGACGTCTTCGCGCTGGGCCAGACCGCGGCGTTCGCGGCACTGGGCGTGCCGCTCTACGGGGACGGCCCCTCGGTCAGCGTGCTGTACCGGATCGTGCACTCGGAGCCCGACCTGTCCGTGCTGCCCGAGCAGCTCCGCCCGATGATGGCCCGGTGTCTCGCCGTCGACCCGGCGGACCGGCCCACCCCGGCGGAGGTCGTCGAGTGGTGCCGACAGCGACTGGGCCGGGATGCCGACGCGGGCGGCGGCCCGGCCGTCTGGCGGGAGGTCACGGGGCCGGAGGTCTCGGCTCCGCCGCCGGTCCCCGTCCCCACCCCGGTGCACACGATGCCGTTGCTCGCACCGCCGCACCCGATGGGGCCGGCGGGGTGGACAGGCCCGACGAGGCAGACGGGACCGATGGGACCGGCCGAGCGGCGGGTACGCCGCCGACGGACCGCGCTGATCACAGCCGTCGCCGTGAGCGCGGGCACGCTGCTGCTGACAGGCGTGGCATGGACGGTCAAGGAAGGGGTGGACCGGTACCGCGACCGGAGCACGGCCTCCTCCTCGACGCCCGGTGCGGGCGGGTCCACACGGTCCTCGGCGTCCCCGTCGGCCCCATCGGGTGCGGGCTCAGGGGCGGATGCGGCGGACTCGGGAACCGGTGACCGGACGTCGAAGACCGCGACCCCCTCCCCGACCACGCCCCGGGAACCTCAACCCACCGCCAATCCCGGGCAGTTACTGACCAGGGAGAACTCCCTCGACATCCGGAAGGGGGACCTGCGCAAGGACCGCAAGGGGGACGTCCGCTTCACCTGCGAGGAGATCGGCTGCGCGCTGGAGAGCGACACCAGCGTGATCACGATGATGTACGCCGATCCCGGCGCCACCCTGGACACGTGCCGTATCGCTCTCACCGGTGCCAAGAGCCGCAGCTTCACCCTCGCCGGGGCGGCGGCCGGCAGCGAGTTCTGCGTCAAGCACCCTTCCGGAGACATCGCCCTGCTGGTGATCCAGGTGAAGGCGACCGCGCTCGGGGACGACGGGGCAAGCTTCGTCACCGCGGACATGACGCTCTGGCGGGCGGCCTAAGAGGTTGCCCGGGGGGCCTCGCCTGAGGTGGGTGTCCGGGCCCAGGCCGTTCTTGACGGCTCTTGAAGCCGTTCGTGAGCGGTTGTGGACGAGCCCGGTGAGGCAGCCGACACCTCACGAGTCACCTCGCGCGGCGCCGATCGGCCGGATGATCTCCGACCAGGAGCCATCAGAAGCGCCCTGGGCCTGCCCTAGGCCCGGACGCCCCCCGCACCCCCGCGCTTCGCCGCGGTCTCCATCACCCGGCGGAGCCCCTCGGCGAGCCGGTCGGCCTCGGGGGCGCTCGGCGGGTCGAAGGTCCACTGGGCGATCAGCCCGGTCATCAGGGTCACGAAGAACGCGCCCAGGGTGTCCACGTCCTGTTCCGTGGCGTCCTCCTCCCGGCCGCCCATGAACATCGGGATCAGGCCCCGCGCGGCCTCCCGCTGCGCCAGCGCCAAGTGGTCCCGCAGCTCGGGCATCTGATCGCCCATGACGATGATCTCCATGCTGAGCCGCCACATCGAACCGGGCCCCCGCATGGTGTCGATGATGTTCCCCCACACCTCCTGGAACCGTTCGACCGACCCGGGCTCGGCACCGCCCGTCACCGGTTCCTCCACGTCGAAGGCCTCGGACAGGTCGCCGACCAGGGCCACGTACGCCTGCGCCAGCAACGTGTCCTTCGAGCCGTAGTGGTAGCCGATCGACGCCAGGTTCGTCCCGGACTCCTTGACGATGTCGCGCGCCGTCGTCCGCGCGAACCCCTTCGCCAGCAGGCAGCGCTTGGCGCCTTCGAGCAGATCCTCACGGTGTCCCATGGAGGTCAGCGTAGCCCTGGAGCCATACAAGCGTCCCAGACGGGCGTATGAGCCGCCCAAGTCGACTTGCACGTCCCGTGCCCGGCCCACCCGCCCACCCGCCCACCCGCCCACTCATCCATCCACCCATCCACACGATCCATACATCTGTCTTATACGCTTGTACTAGACGATCGTATAAGACACCCGTACAGTCACCGTCATGACGACGAACAACACTCCTGCGGCGCGAGCCGGACGCCGCGAATGGACCGCCCTGTGGGTCCTGATGCTTCCGCTGCTGCTGGTCTCGATGGACGTGTCGGTGCTGTACTTCGCGGTCCCGGCGATCAGCGCGGACCTGGAACCGAGCGGCACCCAACTGCTGTGGATCTTCGACATCTACGCGTTCGTGCTGGCCGGGCTGCTGATGACGATGGGCTCCCTGGGTGACCGCATCGGCCGCCGCCGGCTCCTGCTGTTCGGCGCGGCGGCGTTCGGTGCGGCGTCGCTGGTGGCCGCGTACGCGAACAGCGCCGAGACGCTGATCGCGGCGCGCGCGGTGCTCGGTGTCGGAGGCGCGACGCTCATGCCGTCGACGATGGCGCTGACCCGGACGATGTTCACGGACGCCGGCCAGCGGGCGAAGGCGATCGGCATCTGGTCGGGTGTGATGGCGGGCGGCGTGGCGCTCGGCTCGGTGCTCAGCGGCGTACTGGTGGAGTACTTCTGGTGGGGCTCGGTCTTCCTGGTGAACCTGCCCGCGATGGCGCTGCTTCTGCTCCTCGGCCCGCGTCTGCTCCCCGAGTCGAGGAATCCGGACGCCGGCCGCTTCGACCTGCTGAGCGTCCCGCTGTCCATGGCGGCCGTCCTGCCCGTCATCTACGGCCTCAAGGAGATCCCGACGGAGGGCTGGAACGTGCGGTACGTGATCTCGCTGACCGTGGGCCTGCTCTTCGCGGCCCTGTTCGTCCACCGCCAGCGCACCACGGCCTCCCCGCTCATCTCCCCCGCGCTGTTCCGCGGCCACGGCTTCACCCCGGCGGTCGTCCTCAACCTCGTGGCGACCTTCGGGATGATGGGGTCGGTCTACTTCACCACCCAGTACCTCCAGTCCGTCCTCGGCAAGAGCGCACTGGAGGCCGCGCTGTGGGGGCTGCTCCCCTCCGTGCTGGTCGGCGTCGCCGCACCGGCCACGACGCTCCTCGTCCAGCGGGGTGTGAACCGGGCGTACGTCGTGTCCGCGGGCTTCGCGACCGCCGCGTGCGGTTACGCGCTGCTGACCGTCGCCGGCACCGATTCCCTCTGGCTGGTCCTCGCCGGCGCGGGCGTCCTGGCCGCCGGCATCGTCACCGTCCTCTCCCAGATGACCGACCTCGCCCTCGGCGCCGCCCCCGTGGAACGCGCCGGCTCCGCGTCCTCCCTCCTGGAGACCGGCCAGGAGTTCGGCGGCGCCCTCGGCATGGCCGTCCTCGGCTCCATCGGCACGGCCCTGTACCACCACGAGATGCCGGCCTCCGCGCCCGCCCCGGCCCGCGAAACCCTCGGAGGCGCCCTCGCGGTGGCCGGCCAACTGCCCGGCCCCGCGGCCGAGTCCCTGACGGCGGCCGCCCGGGCCGCCTTCACCACCGGCATGCACGGAGCGGCGACAGCGGGGGCCGTCGTGC
Source organism: Streptomyces europaeiscabiei (assembly GCF_036346855.1). NCBI lineage: Bacteria > Bacillati > Actinomycetota > Actinomycetes > Kitasatosporales > Streptomycetaceae > Streptomyces > Streptomyces europaeiscabiei. Next base: position 7,359,481 of record NZ_CP107841.1, on the reverse strand, counting down.
TGATGGCGGCCGCGGTGCTGGCGGTCGGGGCGCTGCGCGGGGTGCGGGTACGGGATTCCGAGGAGGAGAAGGGCCTCGTCAGGACGGCGAGCCAGTCGTGATCAGGCCCTCCCGGTACGCGATGGCCACGGCCTCCGTACGGCTCGCCGCCCCCAACTTGGCCAGGATGTTGGACACATGCACGCTCGCCGTCTTCCCGGTGATGAACAGCTCGTCGCCGATCTGCCGATTGGTACGCCCGAGCGCGAGCAGCCGAAGGACATCGCTCTCCCGCGCGGTGAGCGCGGGGACGTCCTTCTCCGCCGAGGCCTCCGCCAGCCGCCCCCGCCGGACGAGCGCGTCCAGGGCGGCGCGCAACGGCACGGCCCCCAGCCGATCGGCGGTCTCCCCCACCGCCCGGACCTCGGCCACCGCCTCCGCCCGGGCCCCAGCCCCCAACAACGCCTCCGCCAGCCGCAGTCGGCACCGGGCCCGTTCGTACGGATCGCCGAACGCGAACGCGTCCACCGCCCTGCGCCAGGCCCCCACATCGGGCCCGGTACGCACCCGGGCCCACTCCGCCTCGGCCCGCGCCAGCCAGGCCAGCCCCTCAGGTCCCTGCTCATCGCCGTCCTCCCCCACGGCGGCGGTGGCGCGCGCGGCCTCCACCAACTCCTCCCCCGTCGCGGCCCAGCCCCGCACCCCGTCCTCGTCCCCGGCGGACCGCCGCTCCGCCACCGCGTCCGCGACCGCCCCGAGGGCCAGCGCGGCAAGCCGGACGGTCACGTCGGGCCGGGACCCGGACTCGTCGGAGAGAGCGGCGACGCTCGTACGGAACTGCGCGACCGCGGCCTGCGGATCGTGCCGCAGGACGGCCGCCTCGGTGAGCGCGACGCCCGCGACGAGGCCCGCCATCCAGTCGTACGGCCCGTCCAGCAGCGCCCGCGCCCGCTCCACCGCACTCTCGTCGCCGCGGGCGAGGGCGACGTACAGGGCGGGACCGGCCGCGTAGCCGGCCGCGGCGGGCAGCCGGTCGGCGTGGGCGGCCGAGCGGGCGCACTCGTCCCAGCGGCCCAGGGTGTAGAGGCAGAGGGAGTGGAGGTAGCGCATCTCCACCGGGTACGGGGAGGAGAGGAGCCCGGTGCGGCCCGCGCGGTCCAGCCCCTCGGAGAGCCAGGTGAGGCATTCCTCCGGGTCACCGGATTCGAAGCAACCCGTGGCGAGGTTGAACAGCGCACGCATCTCCACGGGGACGTTGCCCGCCCGGCGGGCCAGCTCGCGAGCGTCGCGCAACCGCGCCCGGCCCTCCCTCGTACGCCGGTTGCTCCGGGGGTCGAGACCGACCACGGAGATGATCAGGTCGGCCTGGGCGTCGCCCAGTTCGAGCCGCTCAGCGACGCGCAGCGCTCCGCTCGCGACCCGCCCGGCCTCCTCGTTCTCCCCCACGTACCGCGCCGCCATCACATGTGTGGCCGCCGCCCACACCCACGTACGGGACGGAGGCTCGGCGGGGATCATCTCCAGCGCCTCACTGCTGTACCGGAACGCGGCCTTCAGGCTGTCCACGCGCATCAGGTCACCGGCGAGGGTGTAGCGCACCCGGGCGGCCAACTCGGAGTCCGCGTCCGGGCCGGCTCCGGCGAGCGCCGCGCGGGTGAGGGAGACCGCCCGGTGGTTGTCCCCGGCGCGCGCGGCGGCGGACGATGCGCGCAGGGTGAGGGTGACCGTGTCGAGGTCCCGGGGCCGGGCCCCGGCGCCCACGGACGACCACAGGTCGAGGGCTCCCTCCAGGTGCCGCAGTTCCTCGGCGGGCGCTCCGATCCCGTGTGCGTGGTCGGCCGCCTCCACGGATGCCGTCAGCGCGTCGGCGAGGTCGTGGCTCTCGCGCGAGTGGTGGGCGCGCTCGGCGCTCTCCCCGGCGCGGCCCCGGCGGGCCAGCAGCCCGGCGAACACCCCGTGCAGCCGCACCCGTTCGCCCGGCAGCAGATCCGCGTAGACCGCCTCCCGGGTGAGGGCGTGCCGGAACTGGTACGTCGATCCCTCGCCCGGCAGCAGCAGCTGCCGGCCGACCGCCTCCCGCAGCGCCGACTCCAACTCGTCCTCAGGGAGTTGGACGGCGTCCCGCAGCAGGTCGTGCCCGACCCTGCGGCCCGCCACCGCCGCCGTGCGCACCACCTGCTGGGCGGCGCGGGGCAGTTGCTCGATCCGGATCAGCAGGACGTCGGCCAGTCCGCTCGGCAGCACCGCCCCCGGCTCGTCCGCCGTCGCGGCCAGCAGCTCCTCCGCGTAGAACGCGTTGCCCTCCGCCCGCTCGACGATCCGGCCGACCGTGGCCTCGGACAGCGGTTCGGCGCGCAGCGAACGCACCAGCCGCGCGACCTCCGTGTCCGGCATCGGCCTCAGCTCCAGCCGCTCCACGGCGGGCAGCCGCACCAGCTCGGCGAGCAGGGGGCGCAGCGGGTGGCGGCGGTGCAGGTCGTCCGCGCGGTACGAGGCGAAGACGGCGAGGCGGTGGGCCGGGGCGCCGGGGGCGGGGTGCTGGAGCACGGCCCGGCTGAGCAGGAAACGCAGCAGATCCCGTGAGGACTGGTCGGCCCAGTGCAGGTCCTCCAGCACGAGCAGGACGGGTGTCGTCCCGGCGAGGTCCGTCAGCAGCGCGGCGATGCCCTCGAAGAGCTGCAGCCGGTCACCGCCGTCCGCGCCGCCACCGAGGAGGCGTGCGGTCGCCGGGTGGGCCTGGAGGAGCGGGGCGAATCGCTCGTCCACGGCGAGGGCACCGAGGATCTCGGTGAACGGCAGGTACGGCAGACCTACATCACCGAGGTCCACGCAGTGGCCGGTGAACACGGCCGTCCCCTTGCCCACCGCGTACGCCGCCGCCTCCGCCAGCGTGCGGCTCTTGCCCACGCCCGCGTCCCCCGCGACGAGCACGGCGCGGGGTTCACCCTGCCCGGCCCGGTCCAGCACGTCCCTCAGGCGGGCCATCTCGGTGTCCCGCCCGACGAACGGCGCGTGGATCATGTTCTGCGGCACACCGCCATCCTGGCACGCGCCCCCACCCCCGCACCGCCGGGTTTACCCGCCCCCGCCGCCCCTACCCGTCCCATCACCAGGGGCGCTGCCCCTTCGACCCCCGACCGCGGGTCCGGTGGGGGCTGGTCGCGCAGTTCCCTGCGCCCCTGAGGGGCCGCAGGCCCTTTCCAGGGGCGCAGGGAACTGCGCGAGAAGCCCCCACCCACCCGCACCCGACAGCGCACCCTCTCGGGGTCGAAGGGGCAGCGCCCCTGGGATGGGACGGGTAGGGGCGGCGGGGGCGCAAAAGGCGGGGCCGGGCCACCCACGTGGCCAGGCCCCGCCTACGCGAGAGAAGGAAACCTCAGACCAGGTTGACCGACCGCGCCGACGTCGCGCCGATCTCCTCCGCGACCTCCGCGAGCACCGGCTGGGGAACCGTGTCGTCGACGGTCAGCACGGCGAGCGCCTCGCCACCCGCCGCGGAGCGGGCGACCTGCATACCGGCGATGTTGATCCCGGCCTCGCCGAAGACCCGGCCGACGGTGCCGACGACACCGGGACGGTCGACGTAGCTCAGGACGACCATGTGGTCGGCGAGCGCGAGATCCACGTCGTAGTCACCGACCGCGACGATCTTCTGGTGGTGCTTCGGCCCGGCCAGCGTGCCGGAGACCGACACCTCCTCGCCGCTGCCGAGCGTGCCGCGCACGGTGACGACGTTGCGGTGGTCGGGCGACTCGGAGCTGGTGGTCAGCCGGACCTCGACGCCACGCTCCTGGGCGAACAGCGGGGCGTTGACGTACGACACCGTCTCGTCGACGACGTCCTCGAAGACACCCTTGAGGGCGGACAGCTCCAGCACCTTCACGTCGTGCTGGGTGATCTCGCCGTACACCTCGACGTCGAGGCGGACCGCGACCTCACCGGCCAGCGCGGTGAAGATCCGGCCGAGCTTCTCGGCGAGCGGAAGGCCCGGCTTGACGTCCTCGGCGATGACACCGCCCTGCACGTTCACCGCGTCCGGGACCAGCTCGCCGGCGAGGGCGAGACGCACGGACCGCGCCACCGCGATGCCCGCCTTCTCCTGGGCCTCGTCGGTGGAGGCACCCAGGTGCGGGGTGCAGACGACCTCGTCCAGCTCGAACAGCGGCGAGTCGGTGCACGGCTCCTTGGCGTACACGTCGAGACCCGCGCCCGCGACCCGGCCCTCCTTGAGCGCCGAGTACAGCGCGGCCTCGTCGACGATCCCACCACGCGCTGCGTTGACGATGCGCACCGACGGCTTGACCTTCGTCAGCGCCTCGTCGCCGATCAGGCCGACCGTCTCAGGGGTCTTCGGCAGGTGGACGGTGATGAAGTCGGAGACCTCGAGCAGCTCGTCCAGCGACAGGACCTTGACGCCCATCTGTGCGGCCCGCGCGGGCTGCACGTAGGGGTCGTAGGCGACGACCTTCATGCCGAAGGCGGACATGCGCTGGGCCACCAGGGCCCCGATACGGCCGAGGCCCACGACGCCGAGGGTCTTCTCGGCCAGCTCCACGCCCGTGTACTTGCTGCGCTTCCACTCGCCGTTCTTCAGCGCCGTGTTCGCCTGCGGGATGTGGCGGGCGGTGGCGAGGAGCAGACCACAGGCCAGCTCGGCGGCGGTCACGATGTTCGAGGTGGGGGCGTTGACGACCATCACGCCGGCCTTGGTGGCGGCGGAGACGTCCACGTTGTCCAGGCCGACGCCGGCGCGCGCGACGACCTTCAGCTTCTTGGCGGCGGCGATCGCCTCGGCGTCGACCTTGGTGGCCGAGCGGATCAGGATGGCGTCGACATCGGCGATGGCCGGGAGCAGTTCGGCTCGGTCCGCTCCGTTGACGTTCCGGATCTCGAAGTCCGGGCCCAGCGCGTCGACGGTGGCGGGCGACAGCTCTTCAGCGATCAGTACGACTGGTTTCGCGCTCACGTGAGTCCTCACAAGTCCAATGCTGCGGACGGCCGTCCCGACGGCCGCAGGCGGTGGAGGGGAGTGACACCCGGAATTCCCCGGTGTCGCTTGACCGCGTGGAAGACGCACGACGCTGTGGGCCTGACGCGTATGTAGTGCAGCAGTGTAGTGGCGCCGGGGGCGTCGCCTCACGCCACTGCGGAAGGATCACCCGGACGGGAAACCAGGCCGGCCGTGGCACCGGGTGAACCCCGCCACGGCCGACCCTCAAGAGGTCACGCCTCTTCGTCGTTGACCCACGACATGAGCTTGCGCAGCTCCTTGCCCGTGGTCTCCAGCAGGTGCTCGGAGTCCTGGGTCTTGTACTCGTTGTACTTCTTCAGACCGCCGTGGTACTCGTCCATCCACGCCTGGGCGAAGGTGCCGTCCTGGATCTCGGCGAGGATCTTCTTCATCTCGGCCTTGGTGGCGTCCGTGATGATCCGCGGGCCGGTGACGTAGTCGCCCCACTCGGCGGTCTCGGAGATCGACCAGCGCATCTTCTCCAGGCCGCCCTCGTACATGAGGTCGACGATCAGCTTCAGCTCGTGCAGGCACTCGAAGTACGCGATCTCCGGCTGGTAGCCGGCCTCGGTCAGCGTCTCGAAACCGGCCTTGACCAGCGCGGCCGTACCACCGCAGAGAACGGCCTGCTCGCCGAAGAGGTCGGTCTCGGTCTCCTCGGTGAAGGTCGTCTTGATGACGCCGGCGCGGGTGCCGCCGATGCCCTTGGCGTACGACAGCGCCAGCGCGAACGCGTTGCCCGTGGCGTCCTGCTCGACGGCGGCGATACACGGAACGCCGCGGCCCTCCTCGTACTGGCGGCGGACGAGGTGGCCGGGGCCCTTGGGGGCGACCATGCAGACGTCGACGCCGGCCGGGGGCTTGATGAAGCCGAAGCGGATGTTCAGGCCGTGGCCGAAGAACAGCGCGTCGCCGTCGTTCAGGTTGTCCTTGATGTGGTCCTCGTAGACCTGGGCCTGGATCGGGTCCGGGACGAGGATCATGATGACGTCGGCCTCGGCGGCGGCCTCCGACGGGGTCACCACGCGCAGGCCCTGCTCCTCGGCCTTCGCCTTGGACTTGGAGCCCTCGTGCAGACCCACGCGGACGTCCGCGCCCGAGTCGCGCAGGGACAGCGCGTGGGCGTGGCCCTGGCTGCCGTAACCGATGACCGCGACCTTGCGGCCCTGGATGATGGACAGGTCGGCGTCGGCGTCGTAGAACAGCTCGGCCACTTTGGGTTCTCTCCTTGAGTGCAGGTGTTGCGTCCCACCGTATGACGGCGAGCGGAATGAAAGTCTGCGGGTCTCGGCATACGGGCGGCCCGGCGTCACCGGCCGCCCGTATCGAGTGTCAGGCCGACCGGTCCAGGGCGCGCAGCGAACGGTCCGTGATCGAACGCGAACCGCGGCCGATCGCGATCGTGCCGGACTGGACCAGTTCCTTGATGCCGAACGGCTCCAGCATCTTGAGCATGGCGGTCAGCTTGTCGTTGGACCCGGTGGCCTCGATGGTGACGGCCTCCGGGGAGACGTCGACCGTCTTGGCGCGGAACAGCTGGACGATCTCGACGATCTGGGAGCGCGTCTCGTTGTCGGCGCGCACCTTCACCAGAACGAGTTCCCGCTGAACGGCGGAGCCCGGCTCCAGTTCGACGATCTTCAGGACGTTGACGAGCTTGTTGAGCTGCTTCGTCACCTGCTCCAGCGGGAGTTCCTCGATCACGTTGACCACGATGGTGATGCGGGAGATCTCGGGGTGCTCGGTGACACCGACCGCGAGCGAGTCGATGTTGAAGCCGCGGCGGGAGAACAGGGCGGCGATCCGGGCCAGGATGCCGGGGGTGTTCTCCACCAGGACGGAGAGCGTGTGCTTGGACATGTCTCGTTCAGTCTCTCTCGCTCAGTCGTCTTCGTTGTCGCCGAAGTCGGGGCGGACGTCCCGGGCGGCCATGATCGTGTCGTTCGAGGTGCCGGCGGCGACCATCGGCCACACCATCGCGTCCTCGTGGACGACGAAGTCGACGACGACCGGGCGGTCGTTGATCGAGTTCGCCTCCTCGATGACCTTGTCGAGGTCGTCCGGGGACTCGCAGCGGATCGCGTAGCAGCCCATGGCCTCGGACAGCTTCACGAAGTCGGGGACACGGGTGCCGCGGGCGTTCGGATTGACGTCGTCCGGGCCGCTGTGCAGGACGGTGTTGGAGTAGCGCTGGTTGTAGAACAGGGTCTGCCACTGGCGGACCATCCCGAGGGCACCGTTGTTGATGATGGCGACCTTGATCGGGATGTTGTTCAGGGCGCAGGTGGTGAGCTCCTGGTTGGTCATCTGGAAGCAGCCGTCGCCGTCGATCGCCCAGACGGTCTGCGCCGGGGCTCCGGCCTTGGCTCCCATGGCGGCCGGGACCGCGTACCCCATCGTTCCGGCGCCGCCGGAGTTCAGCCAGGTGGCGGGCTTCTCGTACTGGATGAAGTGGGCGGCCCACATCTGGTGCTGGCCGACGCCCGCCGTGAAGATGGTGCCCTCGGGGGCGAGCTGTCCGATGCGCTCGATGACCTGTTGCGGGGAGAGCGAGCCGTCGGCCGGCTGGTCGTAGCCGAGCGGGTAGGTCTCGCGCCAGCGGTTGAGGTCCTTCCACCAGGCGGTGTAGTCGCCCTGACCGCCCTCGCTGTGCTCCTTCTGCACGGCCTGGATCAGGTCGGCCACGACCTCGCGGGCGTCACCGACGATCGGCACGTCGGCGGCGCGGTTCTTGCCGATCTCGGCCGGGTCGATGTCCGCATGGACGATCTTGGCGAACGGCGCGAAGCTGTCCAGCTTGCCCGTGACCCGGTCGTCGAAGCGGGCTCCGAGGGCGACGATCAGGTCGGCCTTCTGCAGCGCGGTGACGGCGGCCACGGAACCGTGCATGCCGGGCATGCCCAGGTGCTGCGGGTGGCTGTCGGGGAACGCGCCGAGCGCCATCAGGGTGGTGGTGACGGGCGCGCCGGTCAGCTCGGCCAGCACCTTCAGCTCGGCCGTCGCCTGCGCCTTGATGACGCCGCCGCCGACATACAGGACGGGCCGCTTGGCGGCGGTGATCAGCTTGGCGGCCTCGCGGATCTGCTTGGCGTGCGGCTTGGTCACCGGACGGTAGCCGGGCAGGTCCATGGCCGGCGGCCAGCTGAAGGTGGTCTTCGCCTGGAGGATGTCCTTGGGGATGTCGACCAGGACCGGCCCCGGGCGGCCGCTGGAGGCGATGTGGAACGCCTGCGCGATCGCCCGGGGGATGTCCTCCGCCTTGGTGACCAGGAAGCTGTGCTTGGTGATCGGCATGGTGATGCCGACGATGTCCGCCTCCTGGAAGGCGTCCGTACCGATCGCCTTGGACACGACCTGCCCGGTGATCGCGACCAGCGGCACGGAGTCCATGTGCGCGTCCGCGATCGGGGTGACCAGGTTGGTGGCGCCCGGCCCGGACGTCGCCATGCACACCCCGACCTTGCCGGTGGCCTGCGCGTAACCGGTGGCCGCGTGCCCGGCGCCCTGCTCGTGGCGGACCAGCACATGGCGCACGCGCTTGGAGTCCATCATCGGGTCGTACGCCGGCAGGATGGTGCCCCCGGGGATGCCGAACACCGTGTCGGCCCCGACCTCCTCGAGCGAGCGAATGAGGGACTGCGCACCCGTGACGTGCTCGACGGGGGTGGACGGTCCTCCGGATCGGGGCCGCGGCTGCGGATGGTGGGCCCCGGTGGCCTGCTCGGTCATCGGCATTCTCTTCTCGATGCTGAGGGTGTTTTGCGAGGTTTGTGGCGGTGTGCGGCTAACGCCGGACTGGTGCCCGTGCAACAAAAAACCCCTCCTTGCCACGAGGCAAGCGAGGGGAGCGCGTCGGGTACGGTCGCTGGGGATTCCGGATCGCCGTCCGGTGGGTCCCAGCTTCAGCCGACGCGCTTTCCAAGTACGAGGATTCGAGTGCGCATGGCACTGACCCTCCCCCCGGCGCGCACCGCATGTCAAGTGGGTGGGACGGGAGTCTCATTATGTGAGCGAAGGGCACTTCCGCCTCCGTAGACAGCGGTCACACCACTTGTGTACACCCCCGCCCCACCCCCCGCGAACGCGGGCTCCGCCGGTCCGGAGGGCACCGGGAAGTGCCCGAGGGACAGGGCCCGGCGCAGGCGGTACTCGTCCAGCGGTCCGGAGAAGGCGGCGCCCTGGCCGTGGGTGCAGCCCATCGCGCGCAGGGCGACGACCTGCTCGGGCAGATCCACCCCGTCGGCCACGGACTGCAGCCCCAGGTCGTCGGCGATGCGCAGCAGCCCACGAGTGATCTTCTGCAGCCGCGTGGACTCCACGACCCCCTCGACGAGACCGCGGTCCAGCTTCAGTACGTCGACGGGGAGCCGGCGCAGTGCCGTGATGGCCGCGTGGCCGCTGCCGAGCCCGTCCAGGGCGATCCGGACACCGAGGCGGCGAAGGTGGTTCAGCCTGCGCTCCAGCTCGTCCGGCGGGCCCTTCAGCTCGGTGTCGGACAGCTCGACGACCAGGGAGCCCGAGGGCAGCCCGTGGCGGGTCAGGAGCGTCTCCACCGAGCCGGGGGGCAGTGAGCGGTCCAGCAGACGCCGGGCGCTCATGCGCACGGACACCGGTACGTTCAGGCCGCTGGTGAGCCGGTCGGCGGCCTGCTCGACGGCCTGTTCCAGCATCCAGCGGCCCAGCTCCGCGGTCTTCTCGCTGTCCTCGGAGACCCGCAGGAACTCGGCGGGCGTGAAGAGCACCCCCTGGGACGAGCGCCAGCGGGCCGCGGTCGCGACCGACGAGATCCGGCCGGTCTCCAGCTCCACCACGGGTTGGTTCAGCAGCATGAACTCTCCGTCGTGCAGCGCTGCCCGCAGCCGGGTGGCCAGCTCGGCCTTGCGTACGACGTCCTGCTGCATCTGAGGCTTGTACAGCTCGACACGGCCCTTGCCGGCCGCCTTGGCCCGGTACATCGCGAGGTCGGCGTTGCGCAGCAGCTCGCCCGCGCCGAGGCCGGGCTCGGCGAAGGAGACACCGATGGACGCGGCGACCCGAACATCGTTGCCGTCGATGGTGTAGGGCTGCGAGAGGGCGACCCGGAGCCGGTCGGCGAGCTCCAGGATGTGCTGCTCCCGGGCGGTGCGGTCGCGGGAGCCGTCCCCGACGATGAGGGCGGCGAACTCGTCGCCGCCGAGGCGGGAGGCGGTGTCCCCCTGCCGGACGGCGTCCTGCAGTCTGCGGGCGGCCTGGACGAGCAGCTCGTCCCCGGCCTGGTGCCCGATCGTGTCGTTGACCGCCTTGAAGCCGTCGAGGTCGATGAAGAGGACCGCCGTGTTGCGCAGGGCGATACCGCGGTCGGAGGAGCGGCGGCCGGAGAGCGCCTGCTGGACGCGCTTGGTGAACAGGGCGCGGTTGGGCAGGTCGGTGAGCGGGTCGTGCTCGGCGTTGTGCTGCAGCTGGGCCTGCAGGCGCACTCTCTCGGTCACGTCCCGGCTGTTGAAGATGAGGCCGCCGTGGTGGCGGTTGACCGTGGACTCCACGTTCAGCCAGCCTCCCCCACCGCCGGCCTTGAAACGGCACTCGATGCGGGTGGTGGGTTCCTCGGCCGGACTGGCGGCGAGGAAGCGGCGCACCTCGTGGACCACGCAGCCGAGGTCCTCGGGGTGGATGATCGAGGCCAGCTCCTTGCCCACGAGGTCCTCCGCGGGGCGGCCGTACACCCCGGCGGCGGCCGGGCTGACATAGCGGAGGATGCCGTTCGGTGCAGCGATCATGATGACGTCGCTGGAGCCCTGCACCAGGGAACGGAAGTGGTTCTCCTTCTGCGCCAGTTCCTGGGTGAGGGTGATGTTGTCGAGGAGCATGATGCCCTGGCGCACGACGAGGGCGAGCACGACGGTGCAGGCGGTGATGAGCACCACGCGGTCGACGCTGCGGCCGTTGAGCACGTTGTAGAGGATGCCCAGGGTGCAGACGGCGGCGGCGAGGTAGGGCGTGAGTGCGGCCAGGGATCCGGCGATGGGGCGAGTGGCCGGATTGCGACCGTGACCTCCTCCCTGGAGGAGCACGTGCGCGTGCCCTCCCTGGGGGCCGTCGTGCCGGTGGCCGGGCTGGACCTCGTGGCGGTGGCCCGGCTGCACGTCGTGGCGCTGGCCCGGGATGTGTTCGTGCACCACGCGCCCGCGCTCGTCCGCCTGTCCGTGCCGCTGGCCGACCCAGGGGGCGTAGGCGAGGAGCAGGGAGCCGGCGAACCAGCCTGCGTCGAGGAGTTGGCCGGAGCGGTAGCTGGTGTGCAGCAGGGGTGAGGTGAACAGGGCGTCGCACATCACGGTGAGCGCGAGGGCGCCGATCGCGGTGTTGACCGCGGGGCGATGCCTCGCGGAGCGTCGGAAGTGCAGCGCGAGCACCATGCTGACCAGGGCGATGTCGAGCAGCGGATAGGCCAGCGAGAGCGCGGTGTGCGCGGTGCTGGAGCCGTCGAGCTGGGCGGTCTGGGCGAGCGCAAGGCTCCAGGAGATGGTGACGAGGGAGCCGCCGATGAGCCAGGAGTCCAGTGCCAGGCACACCCACCCGGCCTTGGTCACGGGCCTCTTGGCGAGCACCAGCAGGCCGACGATGGCGGGAGGCGCGAAGCAGAGGAAGAACAGGTCCGCGTAGCTCGGCTCGGGCACGGGCCGCTCCAGGACGACCTCGTACCACCCCCAGACGCCGTTGCCCAGGGCCGCCATGGCGGAGGAGAGGGCGAACAGCAGCCAGGCGGGGCGAAAGCGGCTGCGGCGCCTGCGCGCGTAGCGGAAGCAGGAGACGGCGGCCGCTGCGGCGGCGGCGCTCAGCCCGAAGTCACCCATGACAAGGGCGACTTGCTCATCGCCCCAGCCGAGCGCGGCGCCGACGGCGTAGGCCGCGCAGAGCAGGGCGAGGACGAGCTGGGCCCGCAGGCTCGCGCCGCCGCGGCCGGACGACCGCCCGCCGGGCGGCATCGGACCGGGCAGCGGCTTGGCCGCCCGGAACGTGGGGCTCAGCGTGGAGGCGGAGGACTGGCGGGGACTCACCGGGTCTCCCTGGTGAGCACCGCTCCCGTGTCGCGCCTCCGGTGCGTCGGGTGGGTGCGCCTTCTGCGGTCGTTGTGCCCGTGGTGATGACCGTGACCGCTGCGGCCGCCGTGGCTCCCGTGCGGATGCCTCCGCGTCGCAGCTCGCCAGGGCCGCCGTCGGCGGCTCCGCCGCGTCGGATCGTTCGTCCATAGGCCGTGCATCGCCCGTCGCCCCCCTCGCTGTCTCAAGTCCGTCCCCGGCGCCGAACGATGCGCGGCGCAGCCCCTGTCGGGACGATACACCAGTCTCGTCACTCAGGGACATAGTTCCTCTACGCTCAGTGACCATCTCTGGCAACACGAGCACGGTCCGCTTCCGAAGGAACGCGGAGGGTGCCCGAAGTGGATTACACGACGTCCGTCTCGCCCGTCGTAAGGACCACGTTGCGCAGTGGCTCCCGGTTCACGAATCGCCCCAACTGGTCCACCAGCAGCCTTTTGGCACGCGGCAGGAAGGCCGAGGTGGGGCCGCCGACGTGGGGGCTGATGAGCACGCCGGGCGCACGCCAGAGCGGGTGCCCCGGCGGCAGCGGCTCCGGGTCGGTGACGTCGAGTGCCGCGGTGATGCGTCCGTTGTCCAGTTCCGCGAGCAGCGCCTTGGTGTCGACGACGCCTCCGCGGGCAACATTCACCAGGAGGGCCCCGTCCTTCATACGGGCCAGGAAGTCGGCGTTGACCAGGCCTTTCGTCTGTTCCGTGAGCGGAGTGGACAGGATCACCACATCCGCCTGCGGCAGGAGGGCGGGCAGTTCGGTGAACGAGTGCACCGGTCCGCGCGCCGTGGTGCGCTCAGAGCGCGCGACGCGCGCCACCCGCGCCACCTCGAAGGGCACGAGCCGGTCCTCGATGGCGGCGCCGATCGCGCCGTAGCCGACGATCAGGACGGTCCGGTCGGCGAGCGCGGGACGGAAGTCGCCCTGCCAGCACTCCTGTTGCTGGGCCCGTACGAAGTCGGGGACACCGCGCAGCGAGGCGAGGGTCAGGGTGAGCGCGAGCTCGGCCGTGCTGGCCTCGTGCACTCCCCGCGCGTTGCACAGCTGGACCCCGGGAGCGAGCACCGAGAGCCGGGCCAGGACGTCGTCGACACCCGCCGTGAGCGTCTGGATCACCCGCAGGTTCCGCATGTGCTCCAGCGGGTTCACCTTCACCGGCCAGCGCTTCATGTAGGGCACCACGTACAGGACGCAGTCCGCGGGGTCGCCCGGATACGACTGTGTGCCGTCCTCACCGCCGTCCCAGAAGAGGTAGCGGGGACCCTGCGGGAGCCCCTCGATCTCGTCCGGCGGGATGGGGAGCCACACGTCGGCGGTCACGTCCGCGGCCGGGTCGGCAGTCTCGTCAGCAGTCATGCCCGGAGGCTATGTCAGGTACCCGGCACGGCAGAGGTTAGGTTGGGGGTCGGGAGAGGGAGGGTCACGACCAGGTGGAGCGCAGGACGATCGGCGCGGCGACGCTCGAGGTGGGGGCCGTAGGACTCGGGTGCATGCCGATGAGCTGGGCGTACACCGGGTCGCGGCAACGGGGCGAAGAGTCGATGCGGACCGTGCACCGGGCGCTCGACCTCGGCAGCACGCTGCTGGACACGGCCGACATGTACGGCCCCTTCACCAACGAGCTGCTGGTGGGCCGGGTACTGAAGGAGCGCCGCGCGGAAGCCTTCGTCTCCACCAAGGTGGGCCTGCTGGTGGGTGAGCAGCACATCGTGGCCAACGGCCGCCCCGGCTATGTGAGACGCGCCTGCGACGCCTCGCTGCGCCGGCTCCAGACCGACGTCATCGATCTCTACCAGCTCCACCGGGCGGACCCCGAGGTCCCCGTCGAGGAGACATGGGGCGCGATGGCGGAACTCGTACAGGCCGGGAAGGTGCGGGCGTTGGGCCTGTGCGCGGTGGGCGCGCGGGCGGGGCGTCGGCCGGGCGCGGGCATGTACGACACCACGATCCGCCAGCTCCGGCGGGTCCAGCAGGTCTTCCCGGTGAGCGCCGTGCAGGCGGAGCTGTCGGTCTGGTCTCGGGAGGCCCTGGCCTCCCTGCTCCCCTGGTGCGTGGCCCGCGGTATCGGGTTCCTCGCCGCCATGCCCCTGGGGAATGGTTTCCTCACCGGCACCCTGACGCCCGGCGGGGGCTTCGAGCGGGACGACCTCCGCGCCCGCCACCCACGCTTCACCGCCGACATGATGGCCGCCAACCAGGCCCTCGTCGTCGGCCTCCGTCGCGTCGCGGCCCGGCACGGGGCGACCGTGACCCCGGCCCAGGTCGCTCTCGCCTGGGTCCTGTCCCTCGGCCCGCACGTGGTCCCGGTGCCGGGCACCAAGCAGGCACGGTGGGTGACGGAGAACGCTGCCGCCCACGCCCTGCGCCTCACGGCCGAGGATCTGGCCGAGGTGGCGGGCCTTCCTCCCGCGCGGGGATCCTGGGACTGAGGGGACGACTGCCGGGCCGTCCGTCAGGCGTCGTGCGTCAGGCGTCGTGCGTCAGGCGTCGTGGGGAAATATCTGCTTGATCGGGCCGAGGTGGAACCTGTGGGGCGCTCGCGGTGTAAGACAAGTAGAAGCTCCACGCCGAAGGGATCGTGATGGTGCAACGTCGAGTGGTGAAGGCCGCGTTGGCCGCAGCCGTGCTTCTGGTGACGACCGGCTGCTCCTCCGACGAGGGAGACAAGACGGACGCGGCCGGCAGCTCACCCCCGAGCAGCAGCAGTGCCGAGTCGCCCCCGCCCGAGCAGGCGGCGGACGCGGCACCCCCCGCCAAGGGCTCGGTGACGGTGGTCCGCACCGTCGCCGAGGACCTCGACACTCCCTGGGGCCTCGCGCCCCTGCCCGAGGGCGGGCTTCTCGTGTCCTCCCGTGACGAGGCCACGATCAGCAGAATCGACGAGGAGACCGGCGAGGAGACCGTGCTCGGGGAGGTCCCCGGCGTGGCCCCGGCCGGCGAGGGCGGCCTCATGGGCATCGCGGTCTCCCCGGAGTACGCCTCGGACCACATGATCTACGCGTACTTCACCTCGGAGTCCGACAACCGGATCGTGCGGATGCTGTACGACCCCGAGAAGCCCGCGGGCGAGCAGCTCGGCGCCCCCGACACCATCCTCCGCTCCATCCCCAAGGGAACGAACCACAACGGCGGCCGGCTCGCCTTCGGCCCCGACAAGATGCTGTACGCGAGCACGGGCGAGCGGTACGAGGGCCCCCTGGCCCAGGACAAGGACTCCCTCGGCGGCAAGATCCTCCGTATGACCCCTGACGGCGAGCCGGCCCCGGGCAACCCCTTCGACAACTCCGTCGTGTACTCGTACGGCCACCGCAACGTCCAGGGGCTCGCCTGGGACGGCAAGCAGCGCCTGTGGGCCTCGGAGTTCGGCCAGAACACCTGGGACGAGCTGAACCAGATCAAGCCCGGCGGCAATTACGGCTGGCCGGAGGTCGAGGGCAGGGGCGGCAAGTCCGGCTACATAGACCCGGTGGCCGTCTGGAAGACGGACGAGGCCTCCCCCAGCGGCATCGCCATGGCGGAGGGCTCCGTCTGGATGGCGGGCCTCAGGGGGCAGCGCCTCTGGCGCATCCCCCTGGACGGCACCAAGACCTCCGCCGACCCCCAGGCCTTCCTCGAAGGCGACTACGGCCGCCTCCGCACGGTCGTCTCCGCCGGCGGCGACAAGCTGTGGCTGGTGACGAGCGAGACGGACGGCCGGGGCTCCCCGGAGGGCGGCGACGACAAGATCCTGGAGCTGGAGGTGAAGTAGACCGCCCGCCCCTACTCCTCTGCGAGGCGCTCCTCGGCCTCTTCCGCCACCGGCTCGGGCCGCCGTACGACGACCTTCCCGGACGCGAGGTCTATCGGTCCACGTCCGGGGTCGTTGTCCCCTACGTCCTCACGGGTCAGTTCCAGCCGTTTCTGCTCGTCACGGGTGTGCTTGCGGCCGGGTGCGAAAAGTTCCTCGAAGGCGTTGAACACAGCTCTCCCTCCCCCAGGGCCGCGAGGCGGCGGGCGGTCGGTCCCGGTCGAACAGCGGAGCCTCGGCGGTCCTCCCTGCCATCATCCCGCCGCAAGCCGCTCCCCGGCCCCCTCCGGGAACAACCCCAGCCGATGGGCCACCGCCGCCGCCTCGCCCCGGCCCGAGACACCGAGCTTGGCGAGGATGTTGGAGACGTGGACGCTGGCCGTCTTCGGGGAGATGAAGAGTTCCTCGGCTATCTGGCGGTTGGTGCGGCCGACGGCCACCAGGCGGAGGACGTCGTGTTCGCGGCCGGTGAGGCCGAGCGCGGCGACGGGGTCGGCCTGGGTGAGGGCGGGCTCGGGGGCGCGGCTCAGGGTGAGACGGGCGCGGCGGGCGAGGAGGGCGACCTCGTCGGCGAGCGGGCGGGCGCCGAGGTGGTCGGCGACGGCGGCGGCCAGCTGCAGCAGTTCCGTCGCGCGGTCCCGGGCCTCGTCGTCCGCGCCTTCGGCCAGCAGCGCCTCGGCGAGTCGGTGCCGGACGCGGGCAAGGTCGTAGGGCCGTTCCAGGGACTCGAAGGCGGTGACGACGTCGGACCAGGTGCCGGGGGCCGTCACGCCCTCGGCGCGCTGGAGTTCGGCGCGGATCCAGCCTTCGTGGGCGAGCCAGACCGGTGCGCCGGTGGTGAGCTTCTTGACCACGGTGAAGATCCGGTCGAGGACGTCGGCCCGGCCGGGCCCGGCGGTCGGCAGGGCGCGGGCGTCGGCCTCGGCGGTGGCGGCGGTGAGCAGCAGGGGCCAGGCGTAGCACTGGGTGCCGACGGGGAAGCCGACGTCGAGGACGCGGGCCAGTTCGGCGCGGGCGTCCGGGAGGCGGCCCTCGGCGGCGGCGATGCCGATGGTGAGGGAGGACAACGGCAGGTTGTTCTGGGGCATGGGGTTGTGGGTGCCGAAGTAACCCTGAGCGGCGGCGAGTTGGCGCCGGGCATCGGCGGTGTCGCCGCGGGCGAGCGCGAGGGCGGCGAGAGAGAGGGAGCTGCCGCCGCGCATCTTGGTGCTGGTCCCGGTGCACCCGGCCTTCGTGGCGGCTTCCATCGCCTCGTCCCACTGTCCGAGGGAGAAGAGCGATTCGGAGAGGTTGCCCCAGATCCAGGCCTCGGAGTCCCGCAGACCCATGCGTCGGGTGACGTCGAGTCCCGTGCGCAGCAGGCGGGCGGCCTCCTGCGAGCGGCCGACGCCCTCCAGACAGGACGGAAGGTTCACATGGGCGCGGCCCACGACGGCGGCGGGACCGCGTTCGAGTGAGCGCCGAAGGACGGCCTTCATCTCCGTGATGCCTGTTTCGACGTCGCCCGCGTCGACCATCAGGCCGCCGAGGGTGAGGCGGGCATTGAGTTCGATGTCCTCGGCGCCGACCATGCGCGCGTACTCGACGGCGCGCTGGGCGTCGGAGAGCGCGTCGGGGCCCGGGGCGTGGAGCATGGACCAGGCGGCGACGCGGGAGAGCACCTCGGCGTGCACCTCGGACGGGGGCTGGCCGCGGACCAGTTCCTGGGCGGTGGCGAGCTCCTTCCAGCCGTCGCCCCGGGCCAGGCCCTCGGTCAGCAGGGAGCGCTGCACCCAGAACCAGGCGGCGCGCAGGGGGTTGTCCGTGTCCGCGAGCCGGTCGAGGGCCCGCCGGGTGATTCTCAGGGCCCGCTCCCGCTCTCCGCACAGCCGTCCGGCGACGGCCGCCTCGGCCATCAGGTCGAGGTAGCGCAGGGGGTGGGTGCCCGGAGCGCAGCCGCAGGGCGGGTACACCTCGGTGTAGTCGACGGGGCGCAGCGCGGCCCGTACGGCGTCGGGGGCCGCGTCCCACAGCTCCATCGCCCGTTCCAGGAGGCGCAGTTGTTCGGAGTGGGCGTGCCGGGAGCGGGCCTCGGTGGAGGCGTCGAGGACGGCGGGCAGGGCCTTTGCGGCGTCGTGGGCGTGGTACCAGTAGCTGGCCAGGCGGGTGGCGCGGCCGTCGGCGGGGACAAGTGTCGGGTCGGCTTCCAGGACCTCGGCGTAGCGGCGGTTGAGGCGGGAGCGTTCGCCGGGCAGCAGGTCGTCGCTGACAGCCTCGCGGACCAGGGAGTGCCGGAAGCGGTAGCCGTCGTCGCCGGGGGCGGCGAGCAGGATGTTGGCGCCGACGGCGGCCCGCAGGGCTTCGATGAGTTCGTCCTCGGGGAGCCTGGCCACGGCCGCGAGCAGGGCGTACTCCACGGTGGAACCGCCCTCGGCGACGATGCGCGTGATCCGCTGGGCATCCTCGGGGAGCCGTTCGACGCGGACGAGGAGCAGGTCGCGCAGGGAGTCGGTGAGACCGGGGCAGCCGCCGTCGTGGGCGGCGACGGCGAGTTCCTCGACGAAGAAGGCGTTGCCGTCGGAGCGTTCGAAGATCTCGTCGGCGCGTTCCGGGTCGGGTTCGGCGGCGAGGATGCCGGCGAGCTGGTGGCCGACCTCGGCGCGGTCGAAGCGGGGCAGTTCGATGCGGCGGACCGTACGGAGGCGGTCGAGTTCGGCAAGGAGGGGGCGCAGCGGGTGGCGGCGGTGGATGTCGTCGGATCGGTAGGTGGCGAGGACGACGAGGCGGCCGGTGCGCAGCGTGCGCAGGAGGTAGGAGAGGAGGTGGCGGGTGGAGGCGTCGGCCCAGTGCAGGTCCTCCAGGACGAGGACGATCGTCCGGTCGGCGGCGAGGCGCTCCAGGAGGCGGGCGGTGAGCTCGAAGAGGCGGGCCGTGCCTTCCTCGTCGTGCCGTGCGCGCGAGGTCTCGCCCAACTCGGGCAACAGTCGGGCCAGTTCCTGTTCCTGTCCGGCAGCCGCGGCGGCCAGTTCGTCGGGCAGCCGACGGCGCAGGGCGCGCAGCGCGGTGGAGAAGGGTGCGAAGGGCAGCCCGTCGGCGCCGATCTCGACGCAGCCGCCGGTCGCGACGACCGCGCCCCCGCGCCCAGCCTCACCGGCGAACTCCTCCACCAGACGGGTCTTGCCCACCCCGGCCTCACCGCCGAGCAGCAGTGCCTGCGGCCCGCCCTCGCCTCCCCCGTGCCCCGTCGCCCGCGCGACGCCTCCACCGGCGCGGGCCAACGCCTCGCGCAACACCTCCAGTTCGTCGGCGCGACCGACGAACACGGGACTGACGGACCTGGTCTCCACATCGCCGAGCATCGCACGACCCTCGGACACTTCGGCACCGATTATCCGCAGGCCCCGGACAGCCGGACGGCGGTCGCCCGCCGCACATCCGGCTTCCGCACCCCCACGTCCGGCCTCTGCTCCCCCGCCGCCGACGCCCCCGCCCTCGCGGCCCTTCTCCCCGCTCACGCGGCGCGGGGGAAGCGCAGTCGGCGTATGCGTTCTCCGAGCACCGGCCGTTCGGCGTCCTTGTCCCCCTCCCCCGACGCGGACCTCGCCGTCGTCCTGGAGTCGTGTGCGGCCTCGCGGCGGGCGCGGCGGGCCTCGCGTACCTGACGGTTGTGCTGCGCCTCACGGATCAGCTCTGCGGAACGGATCTGCTGGAGCTCGTACTGGAACATCTGGATACCCCTGGTGAAGAGTCGGTCTCGGCTCGCTTTCTGCGATGTCTCAACCTTCGTCTCCAAGGCGGGGCGGCCACATCGGGAGAGTTCCGCATCTTGAACGCGTGAGGGGCCTTAGGCCCGTCGTAGGGATACCTACGACGGGCCTAAGGCCCCTCAGAAGCCGTCCTGCCGAAGCGGGCGTCAGGTGCTCGGCAGCCCCAGCAGGATGTCGGAGTACTTCAGGGCGGCGAGCACCAGCCCGATGAAGCCGACCGCGACGCCGGCCCAGGCCACCGACTTGATCCACGGTGTCTGTACCTGGTCGGGGTCGCCGAACGCGGGTCGCACCAGCACGGCGACGCCGACGAGCAGCCCGACCAGCGCGAAGATGCCGCCCCACAGCGCGGAGGCCTGCCAGGCATCGCCGTAGACCGCCTGGAGCTGCGTGGCGACGGTCGCGTTCGTCGCGGCCTGCATCTCGATCTGGCCGGTGATCTCCGCGCGCGCGGAGGCGACCGTGCCGACCCAGCCGCCGGTCAGCGACACCAGGCCCAGCACCACGGACACGATGCCGGCGGCACCCTGTCCCACACCCGGCGACGTCTTCGCGACGGCCGGCGGGAACTCCTCGTCGAACTCTCCGGTCTCGTCGGAGTCGTCGGCCTCGACCGAGTCGCCGGTGTCCGTCGTGGCTTCCTCCGTCGCCGCGTCGTCCTTGGTGACGTCGGCGCCCTTCACCGACTCGTCGTCGTTCCTGGCCTCGGCGCCCGTATCGGCACCGGTCTCGTCAACTGTCTTGGTTCCCATACCTCGCACCGTACGAATGTTGTCTGAGAGGTTTCTTAATGATCGCTGTGAGCACTGCGATCACGTGCCGCACGCCATTCGGGCGCCAGGACGGACCATATCTCCAAGTCGTGCCGGACACCTCGATGGGGATACCTCTCCCGTTGTACACCGTCCCTGACCATGCCGAGCCGCCGTGCCACGTTCAGGCTCGGCGTGTTGCCGGAGGCGGCGATCCACTCGACGCGGTGGATGGCACGAACGTCGACGGCCCAGTCGATGAGGATCCGCATCGCGCGGGTGACCAGGCCCCGCCCCGTGCCGGCGGGCTCCAGCCAGCAGCCGACCTCGCAGTTGGCGTTCTCCGCGTCGAAGTTGAGGAAGAGGACCCCGCCGACGAGACTGCCGTCGAACCAGATGCCGTGCAGGGAGCCGGTGTCGGCGGCGCGCATGTCGGCGTAGCGCTGGAGGACGGCGTGCGCGGACCCCACGTCCGTGGCGCTCTGGCCGAAGGGGACGTACTCGTTGACGAAGTCCCGCCCTCGCTCCAGGTGCGTGAGGAACTCCTCGGCGTGCCAGGGTTCCAGGGGCCGCAGTTCGGCCCCGTCGTCACCCAGGGATATCGCGTACATCCGGCTGTCGCTCCTTCGCCCGTACGTCCGTGGCCCGTACGCCCGTCGCGTCGGCGTCCCGCGCCGGTACCTCACCGGCGTCCCCCGCCAGTACGTCCGCCGCCTCGGCGTCCGTCGCGGCGGCCAGCCTCTCATGGGCGGCGCGGGATTCGGGCGGCTCGATGCTGATGCGCGGCATGCGCCGGTCGAGCCAGCGGGGCAGCCACCAGTTGGCGCCGCCGAGCAGGTGCATGAGGGCGGGGACGAGCAGCGTACGCAGGACGAAGGCGTCGAGGGCTACGGCGGCGGCGAGGGCGATGCCGAACATGGCGATCACACGGTCGCCGCTGAGTACGAAGGCGAGGAAGACGGAGATCATGATGACCGCCGCGGAGTTGATCACCCGGCTGGTCTCGGCGAGGCCCACCCGGACCGCGCGCCGGTTGTCGCCGGTCTCCAGCCACTCCTCGTACATCCGGCTGACCAGGAAGACCTGGTAGTCCATGGAGAGCCCGAAGAGGACGGAGACCATGATCACGGGGAGGAAGGGCTCGATCGGTCCGGCGCTGCCGAGGCCCAGCAGTTCACTCCCCCAGCCCCACTGGAAGATCGCGACGACCACGCCGAAGGCGGCGGCGACGGCGGCCACGTTCATCGCGGCGGCCTTGAGCGGTATCCCGATGGACCGGAAGGCGAGCAGGAGCAGCAGACAGCCGAGGCCGATGACGACACCCACGAACAGCGGCAGCTTGCCGACGATGACGTCCGCGAAGTCGTCGTACCCGGCGGTCACCCCGCCGACGTGCAGATCGAGCGAGGTGCCGGTCTCGGCGCGCGGCAGCACTTCGTCGCGCAGCCGTTCGACGAGGCCGCTGGTCCTCGCCGACTGCGGGGAGGACTCCGGTACGACGGTGAGGTAGGCGGTGTCACCGCCGGCGTTGTACGTCACCGGGGTCACCGCCGAGACGCCCTCGGTGGCCCTCAGCGTGGTGTCGAGGTTGTCGAGCGCGAGCTTGTCGGCGGCGCCGTCGACCTTGGTGACGAGGGTGAGCGGGCCGTTGACACCGGGCCCGAAACCGTCGGCGAGGAGGTCGTAGGCCTGGCGGGTGGTCGTCGCCGCCGGGTCGTTGCCCTGGTCGGATGTGCCCAGGCGCAGCCCGAGCGTGGGCAGGGCGAGCAAGGTCATGACGACGAGGGCGATCGCGCCGAGCTTCTTGGGGTGCCGTTCGACGAAGGCGGACCAGCGGGCGGCGAAGCCCGTGGGCAGCTCGGGTTCGGGGCCGTGCTCGGCGAGGCGGCGGCGCTCGCGGCGGCTCAGGGCCCGCATGCCGATGAACGACAGCAGGGCCGGCAGCAGCGTCACGGAGGCGGCGACGGTGAGGACCACGGTGAGGGAGGCGGCGATCGCGACGCCGTTGAGGAAGCCGAGCCGCAGGATCAGCATGCCGAGCAGGGCTATGCAGACCGTGGCGCCCGCGAAGACGACGGCCCGTCCGGTGGTCGCGACCGCGTTCCGCGCGGCCTCCTCGACGGACAGCCCCCGCTTCAGCCCGCGCCGGTGCCGGGTCACGATGAACAGCGCGTAGTCGATGCCGACGCCGAGGCCGATCAGGGTGCCCAGCATGGGCGCGAAGTCGGCGACCGTCATCGCGTGCCCGAGCAGGGTGATCCCCGCGTAGGCGGTGCCCACGCTGACCAGGGCGGTCGCGATCGGCAGCAGGCTGGCGGCGAGCGAGCCGAACGCCAGGAAGAGCACGACGGCGGCGACGAGCACGCCGACGATCTCGGCGAGGTGCCCGCCGGAGGACTCGGTGAGTTCGATCGAGGTGCCGCCCAGCTCCACCTGGAGCCCGGCGCCCTCGGCGCCCTTCGCGGCGTCGACGACGGCCTCGGCCTGCGCCTTGTCCACGTCCTCGGCCGGCTTGTCGAAGGTGACGGTCGCGTACGCCGTACGCCCGTCCTCGCTGATCCGGCCGCCGTCGGCGCCGTCGTACGGGTCGGTCACGGCGGCGACGCCCGGCAGGTCGGCCATCTCGTCGAGGGTCCGGGTCATCGTCTGCTCGACGGCGGCGGCCCGTACGGACCCCTTGTCCGTGTGCCAGACGACGGTGGCGCTGTCGCCGCTCACGCCGGGGAAGCCTTCGCTCAGGAGTTCGGTGGCGCGGCTGGACTCGGTGCCGGGGGTCTTGTAGTCGTTCGAGTACGCGGCTCCCGCTGCGGCGGCGCCGGCGGCCGTGCCGGCGAACGCAAGAAGCCACAGAAGTACGGCGACGAGACGGTGCCGGACACACCAGCGCGCGAGGGCTGCCACGGATCGTGCTCCTGAAAGGGGGGAGACATGAGCAATTCCCGGCAACTGTTGCACCGCAATGTGATCTTTTGGCCCCTTTGAGGCTCTCCTCACATGGGATGGGAGGCACCTCACAGGACAAACGGCGGCACTCTGTCGCCCTGTGTCACTGCCGTGCACGCGCCTGAGGGCGGCCCATCGCAGTGATGTGCCGCCCTCAGGGATACGCAGTGAACCGGTCGCCCGTTCAGCTCTCGCTGACGCCCAGCTGCTCCAGGATCAGCTCCTTGACGCGAGCCGCGTCGGCCTGACCCCGGGTGGCCTTCATGACCGCGCCGACCAGGGCTCCGGCCGCTGCCACCTTGCCGCCACGGATCTTGTCGGCGATGCCCGGGTTGCCGGCGATGGCCTCCTCGACGGCAGTCGTCAGGGCCCCCTCGTCGGAGACGACCTTCAGACCGCGCTTGTCGACGACCTCGTCCGGGGTGCCCTCGCCCGCCAGGACGCCCTCGATGACCTGGCGAGCCAGCTTGTCGTTCAGGTCGCCGGACGCGACGAGCGCGGTGACCCGGGCGACCTGCTCCGGCGTGATCGCCAGCTCGTCGAGCGAGGTGCCCGACTCGTTGGCGCTGCGGGCCAGCTCGCCCATCCACCACTTGCGGGCGGAGACGGAGTCCGCCCCGGCCTCGATGGTGGCGACGATCAGGTCCAGTGCGCCGGCGTTGAGGATGGCCTGCATCTCGGTGCCCGAGATGCCCCACTCCGCGAGGAGCCGGTTGCGCCGGACCAGCGGCAGCTCGGGCAGCGAGGCCCGGATCTCCTCGACCCACTCGCGCGAGGGGGCCACCGGAACGAGGTCCGGCTCGGGGAAGTACCGGTAGTCCTCGGCCTCCTCCTTCACACGGCCCGAGGTCGTGGACCCCGTGTCCTCGTGGAAGTGCCGGGTCTCCTGGATGATCGTCCCGCCGTCGTTCAGGACGGCCGCGTGCCGCTGGATCTCGAAGCGGGCGGCACGCTCGACGCTGCGCAGAGAGTTCACGTTCTTCGTCTCGGAACGTGTGCCGAACTTCTCACGGCCGTGCGGGCGCAGCGACAGGTTCACGTCGCAGCGCATCTGCCCCATCTCCATGCGGGCTTCCGAGACACCGAGCGCCTTGATGACCTCGCGCAGCTCACGGACGTACGCCTTGGCGACCTCGGGAGCGCGCTCGCCCGCGCCCTCGATCGGCTTGGTGACGATCTCGATGAGCGGGATGCCCGCGCGGTTGTAGTCGAGCAGCGAGTGCGAGGCGCCGTGGATGCGGCCGGTGGCACCGCCGACGTGCGTCGACTTGCCGGTGTCCTCCTCCATGTGGGCGCGCTCGATCTCCACGCGGAAGGTCTCGCCGTCCTCCAGCTGTACGTCGAGGTAGCCGTTGAAGGCGATCGGCTCGTCGTACTGGGAGGTCTGGAAGTTCTTCGGCATGTCCGGATAGAAGTAGTTCTTCCGGGCGAAGCGGCACCACTCGGCGATCTCGCAGTTCAGCGCGAGACCGATCCTGATCGCGGACTCGACGCCGATGGCGTTGACGACCGGGAGCGCGCCGGGCAGGCCGAGGCAGGTGGGGCAGGTCTGCGTGTTGGCGTCCCTACCGAGTTCGGTCGAGCAGCCGCAGAACATCTTGGTCCTGGTGCCGAGTTCGACATGGACCTCGAGGCCCATGACGGGGTCGTACGACGCCAGCGCGTCCTCGTACGACACCAGGTCGGTCGTGGTGGTCACGGTTGAACTTCCCTCTCAGCCCAGCAGGACGTCGTCGTCGCCCAGCCGCTTCAGTTCGCGGTACAGGATGGCGAGGCCGGTGACGATGCCGACGGCGGCGACCGTCGAGTCGATCAGCCGCAGCGTGTCCTGCTCGGCGCGGGCCTTCTTGATCCGCTTGGCGATACCCCACGCGCCGAAGGCGGTGGTGGCGATGGACACGTACGTGCCGGACTTGGACTTCTGGAAGTCCTTGGCCTTGGACAGTGCGTTGGTCACAGCGACGGAGCCTCCTCGAGGAGCGGGTGCCCCCACTTTTCCACGAAGGCGGCCTCCACGGCGGCGCCGACCTTGTAAAGACGGTCGTCCTTCAGTGCCGGGGCGATGATCTGCAGTCCGACCGGCAGCCCGTCCTCCGGCGCGAGGCCGCAGGGCAGGGACATCGCGGCGTTGCCCGCGAGGTTGGTCGGGATGGTGCAGAGGTCCGCCAGGTACATCGCCATCGGGTCGTCGGCGCGCTCGCCGATCGGGAAGGCGGTGGTGGGCGTGGTCGGCGAGACGATGACGTCGACCTTCTCGAACGACTTCTCGAAGTCGCGCGTGATGAGCGTACGGACCTTCTGGGCGCTGCCGTAGTACGCGTCGTAGTAGCCGGAGCTGAGCGCGTACGTGCCGAGCATGATGCGGCGCTTCACCTCGGGGCCGAAGCCCGCCTCACGGGTGAGGGAGGTGACCGCCTCGGCGGAGTTCGTGCCGTCGTCGCCGGTACGCAGGCCGTAGCGCAGCCCGTCGAAGCGGGCGAGGTTGCTCGAACACTCGCTCGGCGCGATCAGGTAGTACGCGGCCAGCGCCAGGTCGAACGACGGGCAGTCCAGCTCGACGATCTCGGCGCCCAGCTCCTTCAGCAGTTCGACGGACTCGTCGAACCGCTGGACGACACCGGCCTGGTAGCCCTCGCCGCGGAACTGCTTGACGACGCCCACGCGCATCCCGGCGACGCTGCCGTTGCGGGCGGCCTCGACGACCGGCGGGACCGGGGCGTCGATGGACGTGGAGTCCAGCGGGTCGTGCCCGGCGATGACCTCGTGCAGGAGCGCCGCGTCCAGGACCGTACGGGCGCAGGGCCCGCCCTGGTCGAGGCTGCTGCTGAACGCCACCATGCCGTAGCGGGAGACCGCGCCGTACGTCGGCTTGACGCCGACCGTGCCGGTGACGGCGGCCGGCTGACGGATGGAACCGCCGGTGTCGGTGCCGATGGCGAGGGGTGCCTGGTAGGAGGCGAGGGAGGCGGAGGAACCGCCGCCGGAGCCACCGGGGATACGGGTGAGGTCCCAGGGGTTGCCGGTCGGCCCGTACGCGCTGTTCTCGGTGGAGGACCCCATGGCGAACTCGTCCATGTTGGTCTTGCCGAGGATGACGACGTCGGCGTCCTTCAACCGCTTGGTGAGGGTCGCGTCGTACGGCGGGATCCACCCTTCGAGGATCTTCGAGCCCACGGTGGTCGGGATACCGACCGTGGTGAAGATGTCCTTGAGCGCGAGCGGAACACCGGCGAGCGGGCCGAGCTTCTCGCCCCTGGCCTTCTTCTCGTCGACGGCGCGGGCCTGGGCGAGGGCGCCCTCGCGGTCGACGTGCAGGAAGGCGTGCACCTTCTCGTCGACGGCCTCGATCCGGGCCAGGTGGGCCTCGGTGACCTGCACGGCGGTGAGTTCACCGGCGGCGATCTTCGCGGCGATCTCCGCCGCGGTGAGCTTGATGATGCTGTCGGTCATGACGTGATCAGTCCTCCCCCAGGATCTGCGGCACCTTGAAACGCTGCTGCTCCTGGGCCGGGGCGGCGGAAAGTGCCTGCTCGGGGGTGAGCGACGGACGGACCTCGTCCGCGCGCATGACGTTCGTCAGCGGCAGCGGGTGCGAGGTCGGCGGTACATCTTGGTCGGCGACCTCACTGACGCGGGCGACCGCGCCGATGATGTCGTCCAGCTGGCCCGCGAAGTGTTCGAGCTCTTCGGGCTTCAGCTCCAGACGCGCCAGCCGGGCGAGGTGGGCGACCTCCTCGCGCGTGATGCCAGGCATGCAGCGATCCTCTGGGGTGAGTGAATGTGGTTTGGCGCCAATCCTATGGGGCGCGCGATGCTGCCCGCGCACGGGTTTGGACTCGGACGCCTCGAAGCTCGGGAGGTTACGGATTCGTGGGCGGGTGCGGGTCCGGTGGGGCTTCTCGCGCAGTTCCCCGCGCCCCCAACAGGATCCGGCCCTGCGGGCCGACGAAAAGCCGGGGCGCGGCCCCGGCGTTTCAGGGGCGCGGGGAACTGCGCGACCAGCCCCCACGCACCCGCAGCCGAACAACTACGCGTGGCACCCCTCGGGGGGCGAAGGGAACTACTCGTCCGCCGTCGCCGCGGGCAAGGCCGCTTTCGGCCGCTGCCACCCCCGGGACCCCCGAGCCCGCAACCAGGCCGTGGCCTCCTCCGGCGGCATCGCGGCGGCGACGAGCCAGCCCTGCACCGCGTCACACCCCAGGTCCCGCAACCGCTCCCACGTCTCGTCGTCCTCGACCCCCTCCGCGACGACGAGCAGCCCCAGCGAATGCGCGAGATCGACCGTGCAGCGCACGATCTCCGCGTCCTCGTTGTCGATCGCCAGCCGAGCCACGAACGACCGGTCGATCTTCAGCTCGCTCACCGGCAGCCGCCGCAGATGCACCAGCGACGAATACCCCGTCCCGAAGTCGTCGAGCGACATCTTCACCCCGTGCCCGGTCAGCCCGGCGAGGGTGTCCGCGGCCCGCTGCGGGTCCTCGAGCAGCACATGCTCCGTTATCTCCAGCTGCAACGACCCGGCGGGAACCCCGTGGCGGGCCAGCCGCGCGGCCACCGCACCCGCGAAGCCGGGGGTGTGGACATCGCGCGGGGACACGTTCACGGCGACCGGTACGTGCAGCCCCTGTGCCCGCCACCGCGCCACCTGTCCGAGCGCGGTGTCCAGGACGTACTCCGTCAGATGCGGCATCAGTCCGGACGACTCGGCGATCGCTATGAACTCGTCCGGCGGCACCTTCCCCCGCTCGGGGTGCACCCACCGCACCAGCGCCTCCAGACCGGCGACCTGCCCGTCGAAGCGGACCTTCGGCTGGTAGTGCAGCTCGACCTCGTGCGCGTCGAGCGCGCGCCGCAGATCGCCCAGCAGGCCGAGCCGGTCCGGGGTGTTCGAGTCCCGCTTGGACTCGTACACCTCGACGCCCGTACGGTCGCGCTTCGCCTGGTACATCGCCACGTCCGCCCGGCGCAGCAGCCCCTCCGCGTCGAGCGCGTGGTCGGGGAAGACGGCGAGCCCGGCGCTGGCCTCCAGGACGAGGGTGAGCCCGTCGAGGTCGAGCGGTGAGCCGAGCGCGGCGACGAGGTTGCGGGCGACCCGCGACGCGGACGTCGTGGAGTCGGCGACGGGCAGCAGTACGGCGAACTCGTCACCACCGAGCCGCGCGACCTCCGCTCCGCGCGGCAGGGCGACCCGCAGCCGATCGGCTATCTGCAACAGCAACCGGTCGCCCGCGAGATGCCCGAGTGTGTCGTTGACCGACCTGAAACGGTCGAGGTCGATCAGCATCAGCGCCGACCTCGCTCCGATGCGTTCGGCGTCGTCCAGGGCGGTCCAGGTCCGTTCCAGCAGCCACTGGCGGTTCGGCAGCCCGGTGAGCGGGTCGCGCAGCTGCTCCTCGGCGCGGGCGCGGGCTATCCACAGGGTGGAGTCGAGCGCGATGAGGGGGATGGCGAAGAGCGGCAGCAGCAGGGGCTGGGCTATGGCGACGACGCAGACGAGCGGGGCGATGCCGAGCAGAGCGACGGCGACGAGCCCCTGCCTGACCAGGGCTGTGCGCGCGACGGTGGGCAGTCCGCCGCGCGGTGCCGCCAGATACCAGAGCAGGGCTCGGCTGACCGCGAGGTAGGCGATGGCGACCAGGGCCACCTGGGGCGCCGAGTAGAGGTTCCAGCTGTCCGGGTCCCAGGGCCGCTCCACGGAGGGGACACGGCCGAAGACTTTCAGGACGAGCGCGCCGGCACCGATGCCGATGATGTCGACCGCGCCGTGCAGGACGCCCTGGCGCCAGCGGCCCCGGCGGGCGATGCCGACG
This sequence comes from Streptomyces europaeiscabiei, assembly GCF_036346855.1. Taxonomy (NCBI): domain Bacteria; kingdom Bacillati; phylum Actinomycetota; class Actinomycetes; order Kitasatosporales; family Streptomycetaceae; genus Streptomyces; species Streptomyces europaeiscabiei. Next base: position 7,330,385 of record NZ_CP107841.1, on the reverse strand, counting down.
AGGACGACGACGGTGAGGCTGACCATCCCGGCGGCCACCCAGCCGTACAGCAGCAGGACGGCGAGGGTGAGGGCGGCGCCGGAGCCGGTGCCGCCCCACCAGCGGGCGCGGCCCATGGCGACGAGATGGCCGACGATGATGCCGGTCAGCAGGGCGAGGGACCAGCCGACCGCGCCGGCCGGGAAGAGAGCATGCTGCCCGGCGAACGCCCGGTAGAAGCCGGCGCCCAGGATGGCGCCGGCGAGGCCCACGATCAGGGCGGGCAGCGCGGGCCAGGACAGCTGCCGTTCGGCGTCGTGGCCCGGCAGTTCGTGTCCGCGGCCCTCGCTGAGCGCGCCGGTGACGGCAGGGGCTCCGCCCGAGCCGGCCGCCGTGCCGGCGGCGAGCTGTGCCGGGCCCGGAACGAGGGGGCCGCGTGCGCTCGTGCTCTCACGGCTCGGCGGCCGTGCCGTCCCGACCGGGGAATTGGCCGCCGACGCCTGCCCGGGGCCCCGCTCTCGGTTTCCCTCGAACGGGCGTCCTCCCATGAGCAGGGAGCGCCCCCATCTCCAGGCCCCGGACACGCGGCGCAGCCGTGAGTCCGGGGCGACGCTCTCGGTCGGTTCCATTCCCGTCCCTCTCACAGCCGGCGGTGCCCACGCCACGCAGCCCGTTGCTCCCGACAACCTCAACGGCACCGCGTCCGAGAACCCACCACGCGTCCGGGCACGGCAGGCGCACACCTCAACAGTAGGCCGCACAAGGCTTCTACGGGCAGCGGTCGACGTCGGTTGCCAGAATGCGACCGGCCACCCGTATGCATCTGGTATGCGCCGAACGGGTGGCCTTCAACCCCTACTCCTCGATCGGGAGCGCGACTTCCGCCGCCGCGTCCGGTCCCTGTTCGAGCAGTACGGCGAAGCCGTCCTCGTTCAGGACGGGCACCTTGAGCTGCATCGCCTTGTCGTACTTGGAGCCCGGGTTCTCACCCACTACGACGAATGAGGTCTTCTTCGACACCGAGCCGGTCACCTTGGCGCCCCGGCTCTGCAGCGCCTCCTTGGCCCCGTCGCGCGTGTGGTGTTCGAGTGTGCCGGTGACGACGACCGTCAGCCCTTCGAGGGGCCTCGGTCCCTCGTCCTCGCCGGCCCTCTTTTCCTCCAGAGGGACACCGGCCGCCTTCCACTTACGGATGATCTCTCGGTGCCATTCCTCGGCGAACCACTCCTCCAGTGCCGTCGCGACGATGGCGCCCACGCCGTCGACCGCCGTGAGCTCCTCCTGCGTGGCCTGCTCGATACGGTCGATCGAACGGAACTCACGGGCCAGGGCCTGTGCGGCGACCGGTCCGACGTGACGGATGGAGAGCCCGTTGAGGAAACGGGCGAGCGGACGGCTCTTCGCCTCCTCGATCTTCTGGAGCAGCGCGAGGGTGTTCTTCTTGGGCTCGCCCTTCTGGTTGGCGAAGACCGTGACGACCTTCGGCTCGCCGGTCTTCGGATCGTGCTTCGGCAGACCGCTGTCGGCGTCCAGGACGTACGCCTTGATGGGGAGCAGCTTCTCCACCGTGAGGTCGAAGAGGTCACCCTCGTCGACGAGGGGCGGGTCGGCCGGCTCCAGGGGCCGGGTGAGGGCGGCGGCGGCGACCCCGCCGAAGTGCTCGATGTCCAGGCATTCCCGGCCCGCCAGATACGAGACGCGCTCTCTCAACTGGGCGGGGCAGCTGCGGGCGTTGGGGCATCGCAGATCGATGTCGCCCTCCTTCATCGCCTTCAGCGTCGTCCCGCACTCCGGGCACTCGGTCGGCATCACGAACGGGCGGGTCTCGCCTTCGACGCGCAGGTCCACGACCGGCCCGAGGATCTCGGGGATGACGTCACCGGCCTTGCGGATCACGACCGTGTCCCCGATGAGGACGTTCTTGGCCTTGACGACCTCCTGGTTGTGCAGCGTGGCGAACTCGACCTCCGAGCCGGCCACCGTGACCGGCTCGACCTGGGCGTACGGCGTGACCCGGCCGGTGCGGCCGACACCCACCTTGATGTCGATGAGCTTGGTGTTGACCTCTTCGGGCGCGTACTTGTACGCGATCGCCCAGCGGGGTGCGCGCGCCGTCGATCCGAGACGGCCCTGCAGACGGATCTCGTCGAGCTTGACGACCGCGCCGTCGATCTCGTGCGCCACGGAATGACGGTGCTCGCCGTAGTGGGCGATGAACTCCCGTACGCCGTCGAGGTCGTCGACCACCCTGTTGTGCTCGGCGGTGGGCAGGCCCCAGGACTTGAGGAGGCCGTAGGCCTCGGAGAGACGGGTGAAACCGCCGTCGAAGCCCTCCAGGGCGCCGATGCCGTGAACGACCATGTGCAGGGGCAGGGTGGCCGTCACCTTGGGGTCCTTCTGGCGCAGCGAACCCGAGGCGGAGTTACGGGGGTTGGCGTACGGCTTCTCACCGGCCGCCACTCGGCGTTCGTTGAGGCCGAGGAAGGCCGCCATCGGGAAGTAGACCTCGCCCCGGATCTCGACGAGCCGCGGGACACGGTCGCCCTTCAGCCGGTGCGGAATCTCGGCGATCGTCATGACGTTGGGCGTGATGTCCTCGCCGGTACGCCCGGTGCCACGGGTGGCGGCGCGGGTGAGTCTGCCGTCCTCGTAGGTCAGGTTCACCGCGAGGCCGTCGATCTTGAGCTCGCACAGCAGGTGGTAGTCGGGCGTGCCGACGTCCTTGGCCACCCGGTCGGCCCAGGCGGCGAGGCCCGCGTCGTCGAAGACGTTGTCGAGGGAGAGCATGCGCTCGCGGTGCTCCACCTCGGCGAGGTCGGTCTCGTACTCGACGGCGACCTTCTGTGTCGGCGAGTCCGGGGTGCGCAGTTCGGCGTACTCCTCCTCCAACGCCTCCAGGCCGCGCAGGAGTTCGTCGAACTGCGCGTCGCTGACGACGGGAGCGTCCTTCACGTAGTACCGGAAGCGGTGCTCCTCGATCTGTTCGGCGAGCCGCGCGTGCTTCTCGCGTGCCTCGGCGGGCACCGCTGCCTCGGCGGGCACCGCTGCCTCGGCGGGCACCGCTGCCTCGGCGGGCACCGCTGCCTCGGCGGGTACCGCTGCCTCGGCGGGTACCGATGTGGGCTGTGCGTCCTTGTCGCCGGCCACCGTTTCGTCCTCCCGTTACTCTGGGTTGTCCGCGAGAGATCTCGCCGCCTTGGCGCAGTGGGCGAGCGCCCGGCGCGCGTACTCCGGGGAGACGCCCGCGAGTCCGCACGTCGGAGTGACCGTGACCGCCTCCGCGAGAAGCCCCGGATGCAGCCCCAGCCTGCGCCACAGCGCCCTGACACCCATGACGCTACCGGCAGGGTCCGACAATGGGCCCTCCGTGGTCGGCACGACACCGGCCAACAGCTTCGTGCCCCCTTCCACCGCTTCCCCGATGGCGTCGTCGTCACGTTCGGTGAGCAAGGTGAAGTCGAAGGAGATCCCGGTGACGCCGGCCCTGCGCAGGAGCGCGAACGGGACGTCGGGGGCGCAGGAGTGCACGACGACCGCCCCCTCGGGAGCGTGGACGCCGATGACGTCCCTGAGGGTGGCCTCGATGTGCTGGCGGTCGACGGCGCGGTGCGTGCGGTAGCCGCTCGCGCTCTTCACCTGCCCGCGCAGGACGGCGATGAGGGAGGGCTCGTCGAGCTGGAGGACGAGTTGGGCCGCCGGTGCGCGTCGTCGGACCTCGGCAAGGTGCTGGCGCAGGCCCTCGGCGAGCGAGCCGGCGAGGTCTCTGCAGGCGCCGGGGTCGGAGAGGGCGACCTCGCCGTTCCTCAGCTCCAGCGCGGCGGCGAGCGTCCATGGCCCGACGGCCTGCACCTTCAGCGGGCCCTCGTAACCCTGGGTGAACTCCTCCAGCGCGTCCAGGTCCTCGCCGAGCCACGAACGTGCGCGCTTGGTGTCGCGTCCCGGTCGGTCGCCGATGCGCCAGCCGCTGGGCTCCACGCGCGCGTACAGCTCGACCAGCATTCCGGCGGTTCTGCCGATCATGTCGGCGCCGGGGCCTCTGCCGGGGAGTTCGGGCAGGTACGCCATGCCCGTCTCCGGCCACTCGAAGGTCCCGGTGACGGTCCTGGCGGCTTCCCGGGCGTCACCGCCGGGCATGGAGCCGATGCCGGTGGCGGGGCCGAAGCCGAAGTCTTGTTTCACGCCCCGAAGCCTACGTTTCTCGCCCCCGCCGCCCCTACCCGTCCCTCCCCCACTCTCGGCTTCGCTCGAGCGGGAGGTGCCCTCATCCAGGGGCTGCGCCCCTTCGGCCCCAGCCGCGCGCCCGGTGTGGGCCGGTCGCGCAGTTCCCCGCGCCCCTTGAGGGCCTACGGCCACTCAGAGGCGAAAAGCACGGGCGCAGCCCCTGCTTTTCGAGGGGCGCGGGGAACTGCGCGAGCAACCACGAACCACCCGCAGCCGCCCGATCGCAGTCGTCCCCGAGCTACTGGACGCTCCCGGGGCGCACCGTCAGGTCGTTCACTTCCGCGTCCCGGGGCAGGTCCAGGATCATGAGGATCGTCGTCGCGACCGACTCGGGGGCGATCCACCGGGACGGGTCGTACTCCTTGCCCTCCTGCTGGTGCACCTTCGCCTGCATGGGACTGGCGGTACGCCCGGGGTACACCGTGGTCACCCGCACCCCGTTCCCGTGCTCCTCCCACCGCAGGGAGTCCGCCAGCGCCTTGAGCCCGTGCTTGGACGCGGCGTACGCGGACCAGTCCGCGTGCGCGTTCAGGCCCGCGCCGGAGTTGACGAACACCACGTGCCCACGGGCGGCCCGGAGTTGGGGCAGGAAGTGACGGGTCAGCTCGGCGGGGGCGATGAGGTTGACGTTGAGCTGGTGGCGCCAGGCCTTGGGCGTCAGTTCACCGACCGGGCCGAGGTCGACCACGCCCGCGATGTGCAGCAGCGAGTCCACGTGGTCGGGCAGGCTCTGGTGGGAGAAGGCCCAGGAGATCTTGTCCGGGTCCGCCAGGTCACCGACCAGCGTCCTCGCCCCGGGGAACTCCGCCGCCAGCTCCTTCGCCCGCCCCGCGTCGCGCGCGTGCAGCACGAGGTCGTCCCCGCGCTCGTGCAGCCGTCGGGCGACGGCCGCGCCGATGCCGGAACCCGCCCCGGTGATCACATGAGTAGCCATGCGGTCATGCTCGCATCACCGGAGCGGGACGAGAAACGGCTCAGGCGACGCCCCGGCTCTCCTCCAGGTACGCCATCGCCCCCACCGGCTCCTCCGCGAAGAAGACCAGGTCGGTGAGCGGGCGGGGCAGGAAGCCCTCGTCATCCATGCGCCGGAACTGCTCCTTCAGGCCGTCGTAGAAGCCGGCGGTGTTCAGAAGCACGACCGGCATCTCGGTGTGGCCGTGCTTCTTCAGCTCCAGGATCTCGGTCGCCTCGTCGAGCGTGCCGGTACCGCCGACCATGACGACGACCGCGTCGGCCTTCTCCAGGAGCAGCCGCTTGCGCTCGGCGAGGTCCCGCGCGATCACCATCTCGTCGGTGCCGGGCCGCGCCTTGGCCGCCAGGAACTCGACCGAGACGCCCAGCAGTCTGCCGCCCGCCTCCTGCACGCCGTCGGCGACCACCTTCATCAGCCCGACGTCAGAACCGCCCCACACCAGGGTGTGCCCGCCCTTGCCGATCAGCTTGGCGAACTCCTTCGCGGGGCGCGTGTAACGCTCGGCGAGGTCGGCGGCGGAGAGGAAGACGCAGATGTTCATGCGTCCACGTTAGGGGGCGGCACCGACATCGGGGCTCCCTTGCCCACCGGCTTCCTCCGCCACGGTCACACGGATCTTGGACTGGCGGTGCGGCAGGTCCTCCCAGTCGTCCATGAGGCGGGCGGACAGGCCGTGCCGCCGGGCGAGCTCGACGAGGGTGTCGGTCCGGTAGTAGAAGTCCTCGTGGAGCACCTGGTGTTCCTTGCCCTCGGTGCGGCCGAAGGTGAAGTCGAAGTAGCCGCCGGGGGCGAGGACGCGGCCGACGTGTGCGAGGCACTGCTCGATGACGTGCGGCGGGGAGTGGGAGAACACGCTGTGCGCGTGGACGACGTCGAAGTGGGCGGCGGGCAGGAACGAGAACGTGAGGTCGGCGACGAGCGCCAGGTGAGGAAGTTTGGACTGCAGACCCTCTCGCACGAGGGTGCGCTGGGCCTCCATGAGGATGGCCGGCGAGATGTCGATCCCGTAGTAGTTCCCGGCGTCCAGGTGGTCGATGAACAGGCGCCCGGCCCGCAGGTTCCCGCAGCCGATCTCCAGCATCCGGTGCCGGGGCTCCAGGCCGTGCCGCAGGAGGTAGTCGAACTGCATCCGGCCGATGCGTTCCCACTTCTCGACGGACGGGTTGTGGCCGACGGCGGCCTCCGGGCTGCGTGCCGTGTCGGCGGCCATCACGGCCCGGTAGAACTCGATGTGATCGCGATGCCGCAGCCGCAGCCAGGTGTCACGCGCCACCCGGTGGGCGTGCGCGGGCACGCGCCGGGGATGGCGCAGGGCGTACCGCATCCGGTGGCTGAGACTCCGACGGTTCCTGGACGGATCCCGGGACGGGTCTCCGGGCCCGTCCGGGGACGGGCCCCCGGACGGGCTTGAAGCCTGTTCTGCCGGATCTGCGGCTGTCATGGCGACCTCCTTCACGTCCCTGCGGCCCGCGAAGGCCTCCTGGAAGAGCTCGAGAGCTCACCAAGCAGCCTGCTCCGCGCACACGGAGACGGCTACCCGGGGAGGGACGATCGTGGCCGTGGGCCTACGCGAGGCCCGCCCGCGCGCGCGTGGTGGAGGCGATCGTCGCGGAGCCCACGACACGCGTGTCGTCGTACAGGACGATCGCCTGGCCGGGTGCCACGCCGCGGACGGGCTCCGTGAAGGTGACCTCCAGGGTGCCGTCGACCAGCTCGGCACGGACCTCCGTCTCGCCGCCGTGGGCGCGGAGCTGGGCGGTGTAGGTGCCGGGGCCGCTGGGGGCCGCGCCGCACCAGCGGGGCCTGATCGCGGTCAGGGCGTCCACGTCGAGGGCGGCGGCGGGGCCGACGGTCACCGTGTTGTCCACCGGGGAGATGTCGAGGACGTAGCGCGGCTTGCCGTCGGGGGCGGGGGTGCCGATGCGCAGGCCCTTGCGCTGGCCGATGGTGTAGCCGTACGCGCCCTCGTGGGTGCCCAGGACGGTGCCGGACTCGTCGACGATGTCGCCCTCGGAGCGGCCCAGCCGGTCGGCGAGGAAGCCCTGGGTGTCGCCGTCGGCGATGAAGCAGATGTCGTGGGAGTCGGGCTTCTTGGCGACGGCCAGCCCCCTGCGCTCGGCCTCCGCGCGGATCTCGTCCTTCGTCGTCAGCGTGTCGCCCAGCGGGAACATCGCGTGGGCGAGCTGCCTGTCGTCCAGGACGCCCAGGACGTACGACTGGTCCTTGGCCATGTCGGAGGCGCGGTGCAGCTCGCGTGTGCCGTCGTCCCTGACGACCACCTGGGCGTAGTGGCCCGTGCAGACCGCGTCGAAGCCCAGGGCGAGGGCCTTGTCGAGCAGGGCCGCGAACTTGATCTTCTCGTTGCAGCGCAGGCAGGGGTTCGGGGTGCGGCCGGCCTCGTACTCGGCGACGAAGTCCTCGACGACGTCCTCGCGGAAGCGCTCGGCGAGATCCCACACGTAGAAGGGGATGCCGATGACGTCGGCGGCGCGGCGGGCGTCGCGCGAGTCCTCGATGGTGCAACAGCCACGCGCGCCCGTGCGGAACGACTGCGGGTTCGCGGAGAGGGCGAGGTGGACGCCCGTCACGTCGTGCCCGGCTTCGGCCGCGCGGGCGGCGGCCACGGCGGAGTCGACTCCGCCGGACATGGCGGCGAGCACGCGAAGGGGGCGGGGCTGTGAGGTCTCAGTCATAACCCCTCCAGGGTACGGGGCGCCGGGAACCGAAGCCCGCGAGTATCCGTTGACGCTCTCGTGGGCACCAGAAAGGCATCAAAGGGCAGCGCTTCCGGGGGCACGGGCGGGGACGGGGGCCGACGCGTCGGGCGCCGGGCGCTGCTCATCGGCACGGCCGTGGCCGCCGTCGGTACGGCCGTCGTGGCCAAGGACGAGCTGAAGCGCGCGTGGTGGCGGGTGCCCGGTGTCGCGAAGCCGCGCAAGGAGGGCGAGGTCGACTACACGGGTGCGAAGTGGGTCTCGGCGTCGGACGCGAACTGGCGGCTGGCGGACCGGCCGGACGACTTCGGCATAGACATGGTGATCATCCATGTCACCCAGGGGAGTTTCGACAGTGCCGTGAAGGTCTTCCGGGATCCGGAGCACGGCGCGGCGGCGCACTACATCGTGCGCAAGGACGGCCACGTCACACAGATGATCCGCGAGCTGGACGTGGCGTACCACGCGGGCAACCGGGACTACAACGAGCGCAGTGTCGGCATCGAGCACGAGGGCTTCGTCGAGCGCCCCGAGGACTTCACCGCCGAGATGTACGAGGCCTCCGCGCGGCTGACGGCCCGTGTCTGCGCGCGGTACGACATTCCTGTCGACCGCGAGCACATCCTCGGCCACGTCGAGGTCCCGGGAACGGACCACACCGACCCCGGCGAGGGCTGGGACTGGGACCGCTACATGAAGCTGGTGCGCGCGGCGGCAGCCGCCCAGACCTCGACGCCCACCTGACCCCGTCGCATGGCCTCGACGCCCACCTGACCCCGTCGCATGGCCCCGACGCCCACCTGACCCCGTCGCATGGCCCCGACGCCCACCTGACCCCGTCGCATGGCCCCGACGCCCACCTGACCCCGTCGCCCGGCCGACCCCGACAGCCGTCGCATCGGCGGGGCGGACAGTCAGGTCACAGCGGTGCGAGGGGGCCGGGACAGCGGCGACACAGACCAGTCGGAATGTGACAGGCATCACACGAACGTGTCCGGCGGGAGCCGTCCGCTCAGCGGCCGTCCGATACGTCCCACGCCACGGACTCGACCTGCGGCGGCCTCAACCCGACCTCCCCACACAGGAGTTGAGGAAGGTCACTGCTCACCGCGATCTCACAGCCCGCTCGGTCCGCTCCTAATTTCGCCCCAGTCTTCACACAGTCCTCAGGTCAAGCATCCCGGCTCATGACGAACAACATGGAGCCCACCAGCGGCACGGCCAGTCGTCCCAAGGGCGAACACCGCAAGGGCAAGGGACTGCACCGCCGCAAGTTCCTCGGCGGTATGGCGGGGGCCGGGCTGGCGGCGGTCGCGGTGGCCGGTACGACCTTCTCGCTGCTGACCGACGCGAAGGGCAACAAGGCGGGCGCCGCGACCAACACCGCCTCGCTGAACATCCCGGACCTCCTGGAGGGCACCGCCTCCGACGGCACCACCACGTTCGCACTGACCGCCCAGACGGGCACCCACGAGGTCCTCAGCGGTGTCACCAGCGACACCGCCGGCTACAACGGGTCGTACCTCGGCCCCACCATGAAGTGGACCACCGGCTCCACGGTCCTGCTGAACATCACCAACGACCTCGACGCCGACACCAGCGTCCACTTCCACGGCGCGCACATCCCGCCCGACATGGACGGCGGCCCGCAGAACGCCTTCGCCGCCGGGGAGACCTGGTCCCCCACCTTCGAGATCCTCGACGAGGCCAAGACACTCTGGTACCACCCGCACGCGCTCGGCACCACGGCCGAGCAGGTCGTGCACGGTCTGGCCGGTCTGATCATCGTGGAGGACGAGACCGACGCGTCCGCCGCGCTGCCGAGCGAGTACGGCGTCGACGACATCCCGATCGTCCTGCAGTGCCTGGCCACCGACGCCGCGGGCGACATCAAGTACGACCTGAACGGCTATCTGCGCAACACCCTCAGCTTCCCGGTGCTGTGCAACGGCACGAACGTGGACGACACCACGCTCACGTTCACCGCCACCAGGACCCGCACCCGGTTCCGGGTGCTCAACGCCTCGCCGTCCGACATCATCACCGTCCAGCGCGGTGACGGCGGCACGCTCACCCAGGTCGCCACCGAGCAGGGCTATCTCACCGAGGCCACCGAGGTGAAGTCCATCCGGCTGGTGGCGGGCGGTCGCGCCGAGTTCGTCATGGACCTCGGCGACGCGGTCACGCTGCAGGCCGTCATCACCACCGGGTGGGTCCGTGGCGGCAGCGGTACGTTCGACTTCCTCACCGTCACCCCGGACGCCTCGGACAGCCCCGACGACCTGCCGTCCTCGCTCAACACGATCGAGCGGTACGACACATCGAGCTTCACCGCCCGCGAGATCACCCTCGACCAGGACGGCCTGGAGATGGCGATCAACGGGGCGGTCGGCACCACCATGGACTCCATGGCGACGATCATGACGACGCTCGGCTCCAAGGAGATCTGGACGATCACCAACAACACGATGCTGGAGCACTCGTTCCATCTGCACGACGTGCCGTTCCAGCTGATCGAGATCAACGGCGAGGAACCGACCGGAGTCGATCTCGGCTGGTTCGACACCTACGAGGTGGTCGGCGGCGGCTCCATCAAGATCGCCATGGAGTTCACCGACTTCGCGGACGACACATACATGTACATGCTCCACTGCCACCTCCTCCAGCACGAGGACGAGGGCATGATGGCCGGCCTCATGGTGATGGAGAGCTAGGGCCTGCCGCTCGGATCGTGTCGGCGTCGGGCTGCGGCACCTGATGCCCTGGGCCGGGGAGCCCCAGGACGGCGGCGGGGTCGCGTATCCGCGGACTCGGTGACCGCGGCCCCGCCGTCAACTCACGTGCCGGGCATGGTTCTTCAGCTGAGACCCGCGTTGCGGGCGCGTTCCACCACCGGGCCGATCGCCTTGGCGACCGCCTCCACGTCCGCCTCCGTGGAGGTGTGGCCGAGGGAGAAGCGGAGGGTGCCGCGGGCCAGGTCGGGGTCGGTGCCGGTGGCGAGGAGGACGTGGCTGGGCTGGGCGACGCCGGCGGTGCAGGCGGAACCCGTGGAGCACTCGATGCCCTGGGCGTCGAGCAGCAGGAGCAGGGAGTCGCCCTCACAACCGGGGAAGGTGAAGTGCGCGTTGGCCGGGAGGCGTCCCGCCGGGGCCGGGTCACCGCCCAGGATCGCGTCCGGCACCGCCGTACGGACCGCCTCGACCAGGGCGTCGCGCAGGGCGCCGATCTCCCGGGCGAACCACTCGTGCTGCTCGGCGGCGAGCCGGCCGGCGACGGCGAAGGAGGCGATGGCCGGGACGTCGAGGGTGCCGGAGCGGACGTGGCGCTCCTGGCCGCCGCCGTGCAGCACGGGTACGGGGCTGTACTCGCGGCCCAGCAGCAGCGCGCCGATGCCGTACGGGCCGCCGATCTTGTGGCCGGAGACGGTCATGGCGGCGAGGCCGGAGGCGTCGAAGTCGACCGGAACCTGGCCGAAGGCCTGGACCGCGTCGGCGTGCAGCGGGACGCCGAACTCCTCTGCCACGTCGGCGAGTTCACGGACCGGCAGGATCGTGCCGATCTCGTTGTTGGCCCACATCACGGTGGCCAGGGCCACGTCGTCGGGGTTGCGGGCGATGGCCTCGCGAAGGGTGTCCGGGTGGACCCTGCCGTACGGATCGACGGGGAGGTACTCGACGGTGGCGCCCTCGTGTTCGCCGAGCCAGTGGACGGCGTCGAGGACCGCGTGGTGCTCGACGGGGCTGGCGAGGACGCGGGTGCGGGCAGGGTCGGTGTCGCGACGGGACCAGTACAGGCCCTTCACGGCGAGGTTGTCGGCCTCGGTGCCGCCGGAGGTGAAGACCACCTCGCTGGGGCGGGCTCCGAGGGCTTCGGCGAGGGTTTCGCGGGCCTCCTCGACGGTGCGCCGCGCTCGGCGGCCGGAGGCGTGCAGCGAGGAGGCGTTGCCGGTGACGCTCAGCTGGGCGGTCAGGGCCTCTGCCGCCTCGGGGAGCATCGGGGTGGTCGCCGCGTGGTCGAGGTAAGCCATGGTGAGCCGATTCTACGGGGCCCCGTGCGGGTGACCTCGGGGTGCTCGCGGACTTGGCCGTAAGGCGCCCGGCACTGTCGGCCGCGCCGATCCGTTCGGACCTGCGGAACGCTTGCCCAGAGTTCCGGCCAGGGACTTTCCGCTCTCAGAAGCTCCAGGACACCGTGTTCGTCGTCTGCATCAGGGTGGCCAGGATCACGAGGTCGGCGATGCCCAGGCCCAGGCCCAGGAAGGCACGGCCCCGCCTGGTCGTGCCCCGCTTCAGTGCGACCGCGGCCAGGACGACGGCGATGGGGCCGAGGAAGAGGTTGAGGACGAGGAGGCCGAGCAGGCCGAGGATGAAGGAGGCGACGGCCATGCCGTCGGCGTCCCGGCCTCGGCGGCCGGTGCGGGTGGTGGTGGTCCCGGTCTGCTGACGTGCGGCGGTGAGTTGCATGGTCGGTCTGCTCCCAACGGGCTCTCGGGGAAGGTCGTCCGGTGGACGGCCGGTCGGTGGTGGACGGACGGTCAGTCGGTGGTGCGGCTGTGGCGGGCGTGGCGCTCGCGGTACGCGAAGGCCGCCAGCCAGAGGGCGATTCCGGCCGCCAGGGCGGACGAGACGGCCAGCGGCACATGGGCGACGGTGCCCAGGACGACACCCAGCAGCAGTAGTGCGGCGACGAGGAACAACATGGCGGATTCGCCTCTCGTTTCGGTTCGTCGATTCGGTTCGTCGTTTCGGATCGTTCGTCACGAATGGTTCGTCACGAATCGCGTTCGTCACGGCTGGGTGAACGGTTGTGGTTACAACTGTTCACTGACTGCCAAGTCTAGCGTGTCGCCCGGCTTTGCAATTACGGAGAACAGTTGTTAACTGCATGGCATGAGTCACACTCCCGGCATCCGGCAGGTCCAGAAACAGCGGACCCGGCAGGCACTCATGGACGCCGCGCTCGGTCTGCTGGAGGAGCAGAGCCTCAGCAGTCTGGGGCTTCGCGAGGTCACCCGGGCCGTGGGCGTCGCCCCCACCGCGTTCTACCGGCACTTCCGGTCGACCGCGGACCTCGGTGTCGCACTGGTCGATGAGGTGCTCGGCAGCCTGCACCCGGTACTCGGGGATCTGATGTCGGCGGTGGGCGACAGCGACGAACTCATCGAGCGCGCCGTCGACCTGATCGCCCGCCACGTGGACGCGTACCCCGCACACGTCAGATTCATCGCGCGCGAACGGCACAGCGGGGTCCAGCCGGTGCGGGACGCCATCCAGGGACAGCTGGCCCGGTTCACCGAGGAGGTGCGCGGCGAACTGGCCAAGCGGCCGGAGACCCACGGGTGGACCGACGACGACCGGCTGATGCTCGCGGGCCTGTACGTCGATCAGATGCTGGTGACCGCCTCACTGTTCCTGGCGGCCCTGGACGAGACGGAGGAGGAGCGCCTCCGGGTGACCCGGCTGGCGAGCCGCCGTATGCGGCTGATCAGCATCGGCTGTCGCCACTGGCTGGATTGAACTGCCCGAACACACGGAGGGCGCGCCCGTGAACGGGCGCGCCCTCCTGCTTGCCTGCCTGCCGTTCAGCCTGCCGGTCAGCTGTCCTTGGACGCAGACGCCGAGGCATCCTGGCTCGGTGCCCCGCTCGGAGCCTGGCCGCCCTGGCCCGGCTGACCGCCGCCGCCGGGGCCGCCGCCGCAGCCGCCACCGCCGCCGGGGCCGCCGTTCTGGCCGCCACCCCCCGGGGCGCCGCTCGGGGCACCGCTCGGGGCACCGGACGGCTGGCCCGAGGGGGCACCGGACGGGGCCTGACCGTTCGCGGAAGGCTGGCCGGAGGGGGCGCCCGAGGGGGCACCGGACGGAGCGCCCGACGGGGCCTGGCAGCTCTGCTGGCCGGAGTTGCCGTTGTTCGAGGTGGACGACGACGAGTCGCTGGAGCCGCACGCCACAAGGAAGAGGGGTGCGGCCGCCAGCAGGGCGACGGCGGGGACGAGACGTGCACGCTTCATGAGAGACAGCTCCAAGAACGATGAAGAGTTCGTGGGCGGCATCGAATCAACGCAGCTTTGGGCTCTCTTGGGTTCGCGCTGTGCCAAACCTGTGCGAAGAGCAAAGCGATCGCCAACTCACCACATCTGACCTGGCCTTTCACGCTTCTCTCGCAACTCGGCCCTGATACAGGCTCGTGACAGAGGCGGCCGCGGCCGCCAGTTCGGCGCGCGCTTCAGGAGGGTCCAGCACCTCCAGGTGGTCGGCGAGGACCAGGAGTTGGCGCACCTCGCCGGGCACTCCGTACGACAGCCGCGCGGTCAGCCGCTCGCTCTCGCCGTCGCCCTCGGGCGGCTCCGCCAGCCAGGCCGCCTGGAGGAGCAGGAACGAGTACGACGTGCGCACCCTGCTCAGCCATATCGTCGGCGGCACCTGTCGCATCGCGATCTGCGGTGAGCAGGGGGACGGGCTCGACGTACAGATGCTCGTCGACGGTGTCCCGGACGACGACAGGCCGAGCGCGTACGGGGAGATCAGGCCCCGGGTCCTCAGAGCCCGGGAGAGCGACGAGCGGATGGCGGTGCCCGTGCGGGTCCCGTGGGGCGAGATCCCCGGGCGGGACGTGCTGTCCGCGTACGTCATGGAGATCGTGGTGCACACCTGGGACCTCTCCGGGGCCTGGGGCGACCGGTCGCGGTCGACCCGGAACCGGCCGAGCACTCCCTCGCGGCGGCGCGGGTCGCCCTGCCGGACGGACCGCGTGAGGGCCGTCCCTTCGAACCGTAGGCGTCGGCCCCGGAGGGGCCGACGCCTACGGCCGGATGGCGGCCCGGCTGGGCCGCAGGCCGCTCAGTCCGACAGCCTGACGCGCGCCAGCTGCCGCGACTGCGCGACCAGCCGGTCCGCGCTGTCCCAGACCTCTGCGTCCTCCTCCAGGAAGCCGCCGGCGAGGTTGCGGGTGACGATGGCGACCCGGAGCGGTCCGGGCGCCGGACGGCTCCGGACGTGGACGGTCAGCTCGACCGTCGGGACCCAGCCCATGACGCCCAGCTCGAAGGCGGTCGGCGGCAGCGCGTCCACCGCGAGGAGCAGGGTGAACGGGTCGGCGTCCCGGCCGTCGGCGAGCCCGAACCAGGCCCGCATCTCGCCGTTGCCGGAGGGCGCCCCCAGCGCCCAGCCGAGTGTCGCGGGGTCCAGCTTCAGGAGCAGCCGGTCGGCGAGCGCGGAGCCACCGGGGACGGGGGCGGGGGCATCCTCCGCGCCGAAGCACTGCTCGATCGGCGGGATCGCGGGCGGCTTCGCCGTCGTACGGACGTCGTCCGGGAGGGTGTCCAGGTCGCCGTAGGAGGCGAGGACGCGTATCCGCTCGACCTCGCGGCCCTCGTCGTCGTACTGGAAGAGCGAGGCCTGGCCGGTCGACAGCGTCCGTCCGGTGCGGACGACGGCCGTGCGCACGACGGCCGGGCCGGGCCGGGAGGCGGTCAGGTAGTGCGCGGAGATCGTGAACGGGTCGCCGTGCGGAAGCGCGTCGGCGAGCGCGCGGCCCAGGACGGCGAGGAGGTAGCCGCCGTTGACGGCGCCGGTGATGGTCCAGCCTGCGGAGAGGTCGATGTCGTAGACGCCCTCATCGCGCCGCGTGGCCGTCGTGTCGCGGTCGAACTCGCTGTTACCGATGGTCGCCTGGGATGCCTGAGCCATGGCGGTACCGTACAACAAGTAGATACTAAGCGGTAGCTTATGTGTTGCGGTGACATTTCACCCCGGCCGGAGAGACCTGGCCGTCCCGGCCGGAGAGACCTGGCCGCCCCGGCCGGAGGCAGCCGTCCGCCCCGGCCGGAGGACCCGCTCGTCACCCCTCCTCGACCGCCGCGGACCGCCGGTTCCAGGCCCTCGGCGCCCGCCAGTGGTACCGCATCGCCAGCAGCCGCAGCACGAAGGCCGTGACCGCGGCGAGTGCCGACGTGAGGGGGTTCAGGGCGTCCTGGCTGATGCACAGGACGATCAATCCGGCGCCGACCATCGCGGGCACGGCGTACAGGTCGCGGTCCCAGCGCAGCAGCGAGGGCACCTCGTTGGCGAGGACGTCACGGAGCACACCGCCACCGACCGCCGTGGCGAGGCCCAGGGCTGCGGAGGCGGTCAGACCCAGGCCGTACTCGTGCGCCTTGGTCGTGCCCGCGACGCAGAAGAGGCCGAGGCCGGCCGCGTCGAAGACGTTCACCCCGGTCTGGATGCGCTCCACGTGCGGGTGGAGGAAGAAGACGAGGAGGGCGGCGAGCAGCGGGGTGAGGAAGTAGCCGAGGTCGGTGAAGGCGGCCGGCGGTACGGCGCCGATGACCAGGTCCCGGAACAGCCCGCCACCGAGCGCGGTCACCTCCGCGAGGACGGCGATACCGAAGACGTCGAAGTTCTTGCGGACGGCCAGCAGCGCGCCGGAGATGGCGAAGACGAAGATGCCGATCAGGTCGAGCGGGTAGGGAGACACCCGTACATTGTGACGCAACAACGAGCCCCCGCCTTACATTGCAAGGCGAGGGGCTCGTTCTTGCTTACTTGTCGTCGGTTTCCTCGGCGACTTCGGGCTCCTTGACAACCTTGGTCTCCGTGGGAGCCTCGGGTGCCTTGGCGACCTTGGTCTCCGCGGGCGCCTCGGGCTCCACGGGCGCCTCAGGCGCCTCAGGCGCCTCGGTCTTCTTGACCGCGTCCGGTACCAGCTCGCCCGCCTCCTTCGCGGCCGTCAGCAGGACGACGTCCTGGGGCTGCTGGTCCTCGAAGTTCTCGGGGTGGTGGCAGGCGACCCGCTGGCCGGGCCTCAGCTCGGCGAGGGGCGGCTCGGTGGTCGTGCAGACCTGCGTGGCCTTCCAGCACCGGGTGTGGAAGCGGCAGCCGCTCGGCGGCGCTATCGGCGACGGAACGTCGCCCTTGAGCAGGATCCGCTCGCTCTTGGCGTTCCGACGCTTGGGGTCCGGGATCGGCACGGCCGAGAGCAGGGCCTTGGTGTACGGGTGCATCGGCGTCGCGTACAGGGAGTCCCGGTCGGCCAGCTCCACGATCTTGCCGAGGTACATCACGGCGATGCGGTCGGAGACGTGGCGGACCACCGAGAGGTCGTGCGCGATGATCACGTACGTCAGGCCCAGCTCGTCCTGGAGGTCGTCCATCAGGTTGACGACCTGGGCCTGGATGGACACGTCGAGCGCGGAGACCGGCTCGTCGGCGACGACCATCCGGGGCTTGAGGGCGAGCGCGCGGGCGATGCCGATGCGCTGGCGCTGGCCGCCGGAGAACTCGTGCGGGTAGCGGTTGTAGTGCTCGGGGCTCAGGCCCACCAGCTCCAGGAGGCGCTGGACCTCCTTCTTCACCCCGCCCTCGGGCTCGACGCCCTGGAGCTTGAACGGCGCCGAGACGATGGTGCCGATGGTGTGCCGGGGGTTCAGCGAGCCGTACGGGTCCTGGAAGATCATCTGGATGTCGCGGCGCAGCGGGCGCATCCCGGCGGTCTTGAGGTGCGTGATGTCCGTGCCGTCGAACTCGACCTTGCCGCCGCTCGGCTCCAGGAGACGGGTGATGAGCCGGCCCATGGTGGACTTGCCGCAGCCGGACTCCCCGACGACGCCGAGGGTCTCGCCCCGGCGTACCTCGAAGTCGATGCCGTCGACGGCCTTGACCGCCCCGACCTGCCGCTGGAGCAGGCCCTTTTTGATGGGGAAGTGCTTGACCAGGCCCTCGACCCTGAGCAGCGGTGTCTCGTCGTCGTCACGCTGGGCCGGCACGGCGGCCCGGGTATCGGTCTCGCTCACAGCTTCGGCGCAATCTCTTCGGTCCAGATCCGCGTACGGTCCTCCTGCGACAGGTGGCAGGCGGTGAAGTGCCGGCCGCCGACCTCGCGCAGGTCGGGGCGCTCGGTGCGGGTGATGTTGTCCTTGGGGAGGTCCGCGTAGGGGCAGCGCGGGTTGAAGGCGCAGCCCGAGGGGACGTTGATGAGGCTCGGCGGCTGGCCCTTGACCGGGATGAGCCGGTCGGTCTGGGCGCGGTCGATGCGCGGCATCGAGCCGAGCAGGCCCCAGGTGTAGGGGTGCTGCGGCCCGTAGAAGATGTCGTCGACCGGCCCGCGTTCCACGCAGCGGCCGCCGTACATCACGAGGATGTCGTCGGCGATCTCGGCGACCACGCCGAGGTCGTGCGTGATGATGACGACCGCGGAGCCGAACTCCTTCTGCAGGTCCCGGATGAGGTCCAGGATCTGCGCCTGGACGGTGACGTCCAGGGCGGTCGTGGGCTCGTCGGCGATCAGCAGTTCGGGGTTGTTGACCAGGGCCATGGCGATCATGGCGCGCTGGCGCATACCGCCGGAGAACTCGTGCGGGTAGCCGTCGACCCGCTTGTCGGGCTCCGGGATGCCGACGCGGTCGAGGAGTTCGATGGCGCGCCTGCGGGCGACCTTCTTGCTGACGTCGTGGTGGACGCGGTACGCCTCGACGATCTGGCTGCCGACCTTGTAGTACGGGTGCATCGCGGACAGCGGGTCCTGGAAGATCATCGCCATGTCGCGGCCGCGCAGCCGGCGCACCTCGTCGGGGCTCGCCCCGACGAGTTCCTTGCCGTCGAGCCAGATCTCGCCGGACATCTGCACGTTCTTGCCGCGTGCGCCGAGGCGGTGCAGGCCCATGATCGCCAGCGAGGTCACCGACTTGCCGGAGCCGGACTCGCCCACGATGCCGAGGGTCTTGCCCTTCTCCAGCTGGAAGGAGAGGCCGTCGACGGACTTGACCATGCCGTCGTCGGTCGGGAAGTGCACCTTGAGGTCGCGCACTTCGAGGAACGCCCGGGGGGCGTCCCCGGCGCGTGCGGGCTCGCCGACGGCGGCCCCGGTCTTGGACAGTTCGGTCACGAGAGCCTCACCCGCGGGTCGATCGTGGCGTACAGCAGGTCCAC
Source organism: Streptomyces europaeiscabiei (assembly GCF_036346855.1). Taxonomy (NCBI): domain Bacteria; kingdom Bacillati; phylum Actinomycetota; class Actinomycetes; order Kitasatosporales; family Streptomycetaceae; genus Streptomyces; species Streptomyces europaeiscabiei. The sequence continues at coordinate 7,311,576 of NZ_CP107841.1, read as the reverse complement.
CACAAGGTTCATGAAGACGACGAAGAACGCCGCGAGCAGGGTCACCCCGAGGATCGGGGGCAGGTCGTTGGCGCTGATCGACTGGACCGCGTACTCGCCGATGCCGTGCAGGGAGAACACGTACTCCGTGATGAGGGCACCGCCGAGGAGCAGGCCGACGTCCATGCCGAAGACGGTCACCAGGGGGGTCAGCGCGGCCCGCAGACCGTGCTTCACGACCACCTTGCGCTCACGCAGGCCCTTGGCCCGCGCGGTGCGGATGTAGTCCTCGTTCATCGTCTCCAGCATGCCCGAGCGGGTGAGCCGGGCGTAGATGGCCGAGTAGAGGAGCGCCAGCGAACACCACGGCAGGAACAGGGTGTTGGCCCACTGCGAGGGGTTCTCGGTGAAGGGGACGTAGATTCTGCCGAAGATCTCCAGCTTGTAGCTGAACAGCAGCAGGGCGAGCTGTCCGGTGAAGAACATGGGCAGGGAGACGCCCGCGAGCGCCACGCCCATCGCGGCCCGGTCGAAGAACGAGCCGGGCTTCAGGGCCGAGATGACACCGGCCGTGATACCGCCCAGCAGCCACAGCACGGCGGCGCCGACGGCTAGCGAGATGGTCACCGGCAGCCGACTGGTGAGCTGCGGCCAGACCTCCAGGTGGTCCTTGAAGGAGTAGCCGAAGCAGGGGGCGTCACAGCGGACCGTGGTGGGCCCCAGGTCGTACGTGGCACCGGAGACAACGCCCTTGATGAAGTTCCAGTACTGCTCGTAGACCGGCTGGTCCAGGCCGAGGTTCCGCTTGACCGCCGCGATGTCCTCGGGCGAGGGGTTCTTGCCGATGTACTGCTGTGCCAGCTGGTCGACGGTCTGTCCGGCGAGCTTCGGCAGGATGAAGAAGATGCCGAAGGTGACCGCGGAGACGACGAGCAGCAGGATCACCGCCGCGATCGTCCGGCGGATGATGTACGAGATCACGAGGACCGGCGCCGGCGCCCGCGGGTGTGATCACCCGCGGGCGCCAATGCCTTCACCTGCCTTCCGGGGCTACTTCTTTTCCTTGGCACCGATGTTGAGGTAGTCGTACTGACCGCTGAAGGCCGAGGACGACACCAGGTTGGTGGCGTACGGCGAGCGGTACAGCAGGACCTTGAAGTAGGTCAGGGGCACGATGACGGCCTGCTCCATGACCTTCTTGTCGACCTCGGTGTACGCGGCGGTGCGGGCGGCCTCGTCGGTGTTGCCGATCGCGTCGTCCAGCAGCTTGTTGACCGCGGGGTCGTCAAGCTCCGACAGGTTGGTGTTGCCGGACTGGCCGATGGCCTTGCCGTGCACGATCTGCTGCAGGAAGCCGTAGCCCGTGGGCCAGTCGGAACCCCACTGCATCATGATGAGGCCGATGTCGTTCTTCTTGTTGAAGGACGGCACACCCGCGTAGTCGGAGAAGTACTTGCCCGACGGGTACTGCTTGATGTCGGCCTGGATGCCGACCTTCTTCAGCGCCTCGGCGATCGCGGTGGCCGCGTCGACCTCGCCCTGACGGTCGGTGCGGGCGGAGATGGAGGTCTTGAAGCCGCCCTCCTTGCCGCAGGCCTTCAGGCTCTCCTTGGCCTTGGCGACGTCACCCTTGTTGCCCGGGGTGGCGTACAGGTCGGCCTTCTCGTAGCCCGTGACGTCCGGGGGCAGCACCGTGGAGGCGATGTCACCGCGCTTCGGGCCGCCCATGACGGTCTGCACGGCGGTCTTGTCGATCGCGTACTCGACGGCCTTGCGGCAGTCGACGTTGTCGAACGGCGCGACCTTGGTGTTGATCGCCGTGTAGACGAGGCGGCCACCGGACGCGTTGTCCGTGTTGGCCAGCTTGTCCTTGTCCTTGAGGACCTCGGCCTGGGTCTGGGCGTCGACACCGGTGCCCTGGATGTCGATCATGGTGTCGCCGGCCATGACGTCCTTGTCGATGGTGGCCTTGTTGACCTTCAGGTTCACCACGATCTTGTCCGGGTACTGCTTGCGCAGCGGGTCCGTCTTGGCGTCCCACTCCGTGTTGCGGACGAGGACGATCTGCTTGCCCTCGTCGTACTTCTCGAACTTGTACGAGCCGGTGGAGACGACCTTCTTGGTGTAGTCGACGCCGGTGTCCTTGGCCTTCGGCACCGGAGCCGTCTGCGGCATGCTCGCCAGGTAGTCGAACTCGGAGAACGGCTTGTTGAGCTTGAAGACGATCGTGTGGTCGTCCGGGGTCTCTATGGAGGAGATGCCCTTGTCGCTCTTGTCGGCGTAGGGCCCCTTGTACTTCTTCGGGTCGTCCAGCATCTGCTGGAAGTAGTTCGGACCGAGCGAGAGCACGTCACGCGAGAAGTTCGAGCGCTCCACGGCGTACTTGACGTCCTTGGAGGTGACCGCGGTGCCGTCCTCGTACTTGACGCCCTGGCGGATCTTGTACGTCCAGGTCTTGCCGCCGTCGCTGGGCGTACCCGCGCTCTCTGCCAGGTCCGGGACGAGCTCGTTGCCCGCCTCACCGGCGCCGGGCTTGAACGTCATCAACGGACGCGCGTAGAGGCGGCTGAAGTTGAAGCCGTACGCGTAGTACATGTTGCCCGGGTCGAGGGACTCGGGGGCGTCGGAGCTGGCGTAGGTGACCGTGCCGCCCTTCGCCGTGGACTCGTTGACGACACCCTTGGTCGCGGCGTTGGCGCCGGCGCCCTTGGGGGTGTCCTCCGTGCCGTCCTCCGCCTTGCTGCAGGCGGACAGAAGCAGGCCGGCGCTGCTCACAACCGCGACAGCGGCCATTGCTGACCTTCGCATGATGGTCGGGTTCTCCTTCGTAGTTGGACAGTTGCGTGGGACTACGGGCCACAACCGGGCCGCGGTCGCAGACGTCAGCGGCTGCGGGGGTCGAGGGCGTCCCGGAGGCCGTCACCGAGGAGGTTGAAGGCCAGCACCGTGATGAAGATCGCGAGGCCGGGAACGATCATGTACTGCGGGTCGACCTGGAAGAAGTCGACCGCGTCGTTGAGCATGCCGCCCCAGGAGGCCTGCGGCGGCTGGATACCGACGCCGAGGAAGCTGAGCGACGCCTCGAAGATGATGTTGGTCGGGATGAGCAGCGTCGAGTAGACGATGATCGGCGCGACCAGGTTGGGCAGCAGCTCCTTGAACAGGACGTACGGGCCGCCGGCCCCCATCCCCCGCGAGGCGTCGATGAACTCCCGCTCGCGCAGTGCCAGGGTCTGACCGCGCACGATGCGTCCCATGTACGGCCAGTTGAAGAAACCGATGACGAAGATGAGCACCGAGATGTGGAGCGGCAGTCCTTCGAGACCGAAGGCGCCGCCCTGGAGCGTCGCGGAGATGGCGATGGCGAAGAGCAGCAGCGGGAACGCCAGGAAGGTGTCCATCAGTCGGCTCACGATGGTGTCGACCCGGCCGCCGTAGTAGCCGGCGACCAGGCCGAGCACCACTCCGATGACGTTGGACAGGATCGTCGCGCCGAAGGCGACGACCAGGGAGACCCAGGAGCCCTCCAGGACGCGGGCGAGGATGTCACGGCCGAACTTGGGGTCGACCCCGAGCGGATGGTCCCAGCTCATCCCGCCGAAGTCGCCCTTGGGCAGGGAGGTGTTGGCGTCGATCAGATCCTGGTTGAAGGTGTTGGGGTCGAGCCCCAGCATCGACTGCAGCGGCCGGGAGAGGGCCGCGATCAGGATCAGCAGGACGACGATGAGACCGCCGGCGACCGCCACCTTGTCGCGCTTGAAGCGGGTCCAGGCGATCTGGCCTAGCGAACGGCCCTCGATCTTCTTGGCCTCGACACCTTCCAGCACGGCTTCGGGCTGCGCCTCGGCCTGCGATCCGGTCGTCTCAATGGGTGCGGTCATCGTCCCTCGTGCTTGCCCGTGCCGGTGGTTGCCGACTGTGCCTGACGGCCGCCCGGATCTGCGGTGCGGTCCGTCACCACTGCTGTTCTCTCTGTCGCTCTGTGTTACTGCTTGGTACGAGGGGAGACGCGGCATCGAACTTCGCCGTATGAACAGCGCGTTCGTCCGATCCCCCCATCGCTCTGGGGGAGTCTTCAACGGTCGCGCGATCAGGCACCAGACCCGGCGGCGAATGTATGCGCAACCGTGATGTGGCCAGCAGGGTTCCGCTATCCGGACGAGACGCTCTGTTGAGCGGTGGGCACGACAGTGACACGTGACCCGGGCCACGGCATGAAGGGGCGAGGCGGCCTGCGCGGAGCGCGAGCGCTCAGTACGCGCGCGGGTACCCGTATCCGCCCGCCGCCGGGGCCTGCGCCGGGGCCGCATGGGCTTCGCGGTCGTAGAAGGGGCGGGCGCCGGCCCGCAGCCACATGGCGACCGGGTCGTACTCGTCGGACATGGCGACGGTGGAGACGGGCAGGCCGTCGGGGACCGCGCCGATGGACTGCTGCATCATCCCGCGCACCGAGTCGACGGCCGGCGGTGAGGTGTCGTACACGTCGAGGCCGATGGCCAGGTACGGCGCGCCGAGCGCGGGCTGCACCCAGGCGCGGCGCAGCGAACGCACGGCGGGCGTGCGGTGGGCGTTCTGCGTCAGCAGGGCGTAGAACTGCGGGATCTCGATGGCCGGCTCGGACAGCCGGAGCGGGCCCGCGGGCTGGCGCTCCAGGCCCGTGGCGATCCGGCGCAGGTCGAGCCAGGGGATGCCGACGCCGCCGCCCGGCGCGTGCGGGTTCAGCCAGAGGCCGTAGTGGTCGGGGTAGAGGGTGCGGGCCACGTCGAGGCCGTCGACCACCTCGTAACTGCGGTTCCAGCCACTGGCGGAGAGCTCCTGGGCGGAGGTGACGCACGGGGCGTAGTTGAACCCGTCGACCTCCATGTTCCCGTACTGCGCGTCCGGGGAGCCGGCCTGGCCGTGCCAGAGGAGCATCCAGATCTGGCCGGAGGACGGGGTGGCGAGGGCACGCAGCAGCGCCTCGTAGGCGTCGTAACGCCCGGGCGTCACCTGCCGCAGCATGTGCTCGACCTGCCCGGTGGCGATGCGGCTGCCGCTCGCGCTCACGTTGGCCGCCCTTCGATGTGGACCGTGGTTGGTGTTGGACCCTGGTTATAGGAACCAGCTTAGGTGGTGTGCAGGTTGAGCCGGTCAGGGCTCGGGGGTTGTTGTGCGTTGCGGGCCGCGGCGCCGTCGTGGCTGGTCGCGCAGTTCCCCGCGCCCGTAAATGAATCCGGTCAGTAACCCTGTTGGTAGAAGGGCCGTACTTTTTCGCGGAGCCAGTCCCCCACCGGGTCCTGGGCCACGTCCAGGAAGACCATGTTGACCGGCCAGGGGACGGGGGTCTTGGTCAGGGCACGGCCGAGGCCGGCCAGGGGGAGTGCGCGGTCGGCCTCCCAGGAGGCCAGTTCGACGCCGATGAACATGACGGGGTCGGCAGTCTCGACGGAGGCGAGGCAGCGGCGGGCGGAGAGGACCACTCCGGTCGCGGCGAACTCGGCCGAGGCGGCCGCGAGGAAGTCCACGGGGTCGTCCTGCCAGTCCGGCTCGAACAGCCGTACGCGGGCGCCGTTCGCCGATCCGTCCAGCGGGGTCCGCCCGGCCCGGCACAGCTCGGCCACGGCGGGCGGCGGCAACGGCATACCGACGACACCGTCCGGGTTCAGGGCGAGGCCGATCTGCGGGGGCAGGCCGCGCGCGAACTCGACGGCCGGGGCGATCGTGAACGACATGTGACTGCCGGCGACCTGGCGGAACTGCTCCTCGGAGCTGAAGACCGGCACATACGCCTGGCCGTCGAACTCCATCGTGGGCAGATCGAGCTGACCGCTCTGCGGCCCGCCGCCCTCCGGCAGCGGCACCCAGACGAAGCTGCGGGCCAGCACCTCCACGATCCGCGCCCCGGCCTGGGGCACGCCGAGCGACGCGGACAGCACCTCCTCGAGCTCGTTGCCGGGCCACCCGCCGTGCCCGTGGGGATGTGCCTGTGCCGGAAAGTCCGCCGGGAAGTCCATCTGCTGCCTACCGCTTTGCTCCGTGATGCTGTTGTCCCTGCACCTTAATGCCACCGACTCGCCGGGGCGCCCCTCAAGGAACGCGGGACAGCGCCGACCGGCGGCTCGGCCGCGTGGGCGCGACCAGCCACGCCGTACCCGCGGTCCGCGACGCACAGCACCCCCGACGCTCTCCCGGATCTCACCCCCCGAAGTCGATCCGCTTCAAGACGTCCGCCGCGGCCCGATCGATGATCACCGCTGCCCCGCACCCCTCCGGCAGCCTGCCCCGCTCCGCCGCCCGCAGCAGCTGCCTCATCGCCCCCCTGTGCCGGGCGAAGGCGTACCGCGACACGCCCCTTCCCCGCTCCCGCTGCCCGTCCCGCGCCTCGTCGGGCGTCACGTCGAGCAACAGCAGATGCAGGGTGCCGCCCCGCCTTCTGGCCTCACGCGCGAGCCAACTTCGTACCCACGCCTGCGCCCCGCAGTCGTGCACGACGACGCCCTCCCCCGAGCGGAGGGCACGCCGCAGGCCCGCGTAGTGCGCGAGGCGCACGAAGGGCCGGTAGGCCGCGTACGGCAGGTGGCGGGCGAAGCGCGCGTCGAAGCGGTCCCGGGTGTCCTGGGAGTCGATCCGGACGCCGGGCACGGACCGCCGCATCAGCGTCGACTTGCCGCTGCCCGGGAGCCCGGTGACCACCACCAGGTCGTCCGGTCCGAAGGACAGTCCGTGGGGGCTCCGCCCAGCACGCTCCCTGAGGTCGCGGACGACCGGCCTCGGGAACGGGCCGCACGCCTCACCGGCCGGTACGACGGGCTGCTTGGGCATGGCGATGCCCGAAGTGGTCGCGTACGCCGTGGTCCTGTTCACCGTGATCGTCCTCCCCAGGGGAATGGGTATGGAGTCCCATCCCCACAGACCGTAAAGAAAAGGTAATGCCCGATCCCTCCTGGTTCAGTCCTCGTATGGCCACAAGACTGCTACGGACCGCTGTGTCTGCCTGTGCTCGTCGTGTCCCCACCTGTGAAAGGTCCCCCTGCCGCACCACGTCGATGCGTGCAATGATGTGCGCGCCAACTGCATACCGGCCGCTTGAATCCGCGCGGGAGAGCTCCCAGCAGTCTCGCTGGGGCGCCGAAGGAGCAAGTCCCTCCCTTGAATCTCTCAGGCTCAGATACCGCGTGGGCGAGGCACATCTGAAAAGCGGGCCGCACCTCTTCTTGCGCAGAGGACGGCTCCACCCAAGGTGCAAACCATGACCACCAGTACGTGCGGTCGTGGTGAACCTCTCAGGTTCCGATGACAGATGGGGAGGATCGCCCTCGCCTGTCATGCCCTGGGAGCAGAACCGATGAGCAGTAGCCCCACCGCTGGATCGCGCCGTACCGCGCTCGATGCCCTGCATCGCTCGCTCGGTGCGACGATGACCGACTTCGCAGGCTGGGACATGCCCCTGCGCTACGGCTCCGAACGCGACGAGCACACCGCCGTCCGCACGAAGGCCGGCCTCTTCGACCTCTCCCACATGGGCGAGATCACCGTCTCCGGCCCGCAGGCCGCCTCGCTGCTCGATCACGCGCTGGTCGGCAACATCGGCGGTGTGAAGCCCGGCCGCGCCCGCTACACCATGATCTGCCGCGAGGACGGCGGCATCCTCGACGACCTGATCGTCTACCGCCTGGGCGAGACCGAGTACATGGTCGTCGCGAACGCCTCCAACGCCCAGGTCGTGCTGGACGCGCTCGTCGAGCGTTCCGCCGGGTTCGACGCCGAGGTGCGGGACGACCGGGACGCGTACGCGCTGCTCGCCGTCCAGGGCCCCGAGTCGCCCGGCATCCTGGCCGCCCTCACCGACGCCGACCTCGACGGTCTGAAGTACTACGCGGGGCTGCCCGGCACGGTCGCCGGGGTCCCCGCGCTGATCGCCCGGACCGGGTACACCGGTGAGGACGGCTTCGAGCTGTTCGTGAAGCCGGAGCACGCCGTCGAGCTGTGGCAGGCGCTGACCAAGGCGGGCGAGGGCGCGGGCCTGGTGCCCTGCGGGCTGTCCTGCCGGGACACGCTGCGCCTGGAGGCGGGCATGCCGCTGTACGGTCACGAGCTGACCACCGAGCTGACGCCGTTCGACGCCGGGCTCGGGCGCGTCGTGAAGTTCGAGAAGGAGGGCGACTTCGTCGGGCGTACGGCGCTGACTGCGGCCGCCGAGCGCGCCGCCTCGGCCCCGCCCCGCGTCCTCGTCGGCCTGGTCGCCGAGGGCCGCCGGGTGCCGCGCGCCGGATACCCGGTCGTCGCCGACGGCAAGGTGATCGGCGAGGTCACCTCCGGCGCTCCCTCCCCGACGCTGGGCAGGCCGATCGCCATGGCGTACGTCGACGCCACGCACGCCGCGCCGGGCACGGCCGGTGTGGGCGTGGACATCCGGGGCAGCCACGAGCCGTACGAGGTCGTGGCGCTGCCGTTCTACAAGCGGCAGAAGTGACACCTTCGTAGTCGTCCGCCCGTAGTCGTGTGCGAGGTCGTACACGTAGTCGTTCGGAAGCGGCACCCGTGTGGACCCCGAGAGTGACACTGGGCACATCCGCGCTGCTCAACAGCGGTTTCAGCAGTCCCCCCCCTTCCTCACCACTCCCCCGCGTACAGGAGAATTCAGGCCATGAGCAACCCCCAGCAGCTGCGTTACAGCAAGGAGCACGAGTGGCTGTCGGTCGCCGAGGACGGCGTCTCGACGGTCGGCATCACGGAGTTCGCGGCGAACGCGCTCGGCGATGTCGTCTACGCCCAGCTTCCCGAGGTGGGCTCCACCGTGGCCGCGGGCGAGACCTGCGGCGAACTGGAGTCCACGAAGTCGGTCAGCGACCTGTACTCACCGGTCTCCGGTGAGATCACCGAGATCAACGAGGACGTCGTCAACGACCCGTCGCTGGTGAACACCGCCCCGTTCGAGGGCGGCTGGCTGTTCAAGGTACGAGTCGCGCAGGAGCCGGACGACCTGCTCACCGCCGACGAGTACGTCGCCCACACCGCCGGCTGAGAGGACGAGGTCGTACGCATGTCGCTTCTGAACACGCCCCTGCACGAGCTGGACCCCGAGGTCGCCGCCGCCGTCGACGCCGAGCTGCACCGCCAGCAGTCCACCCTGGAAATGATCGCCTCGGAGAACTTCGCCCCCGTCGCGGTCATGGAGGCCCAGGGCACCGTCCTGACCAACAAGTACGCCGAGGGCTACCCCGGCCGCCGCTACTACGGCGGCTGCGAACACGTCGACGTCACCGAACAGATCGCCATCGACCGCCTCAAGGACCTCTTCGGCGCCGAATACGCCAACGTCCAGCCCCACTCCGGCGCCTCCGCCAACCAGGCCGCCCTCTTCGCCCTCGCCCAGCCCGGCGACACCATCCTCGGCCTCGACCTCGCCCACGGCGGCCACCTCACCCACGGCATGCGCCTGAACTTCTCCGGCAAACAGTTCAACGTCGTCGCCTACCACGTCGACACCGCCACCGGCCTCGTCGACATGGCCGAACTGGAGAAGCTCGCCAAGGAGCACCGCCCGAAGGTGATCATCGCGGGCTGGTCGGCGTACCCGCGTCAGCTGGACTTCGCCGAGTTCCGCCGGATCGCCGACGAGGTCGGGGCGTATCTGTGGGTGGACATGGCGCACTTCGCGGGCCTGGTCGCCGCCGGACTGCACCCCAACCCCGTCGAGTACGCGGACGTGGTCACCTCCACCACCCACAAGACCCTCGGCGGCCCGCGCGGCGGCATCATCCTGGCGAAGAAGGAGTTCGCGAAGAAGCTGAACTCCTCCGTCTTCCCGGGCTTCCAGGGCGGTCCGCTGGAGCATGTGATCGCGGCGAAGGCGGTGTCCTTCAAGGTCGCGGCCTCCGAGGAGTTCAGGGAGCGCCAGCGCCGTACGGTCGAGGGCGCGCGGATCCTCGCCGAGCGGCTGACGGCCCCGGACGCCCGGGAGGCCGGTGTCGACGTCCTGTCCGGCGGCACCGACGTGCATCTGATCCTGGTCGACCTGCGCGCCTCCGAGCTGGACGGGCAGCAGGCCGAGGACCGTCTCCACGAGGTCGGCATCACCGTCAACCGCAACGCCGTCCCCAACGACCCGCGTCCGCCGATGGTCACCTCCGGGCTCCGCATCGGCACCCCGGCCCTGGCCACCCGCGGCTTCACCGCCGAGGACTTCACCGAGGTCGCGGACGTCATCGCCGAGGCGCTGAAGCCGTCGTACGACGTCGAGGCCCTCAGGACCCGGGTCAAGGCCCTCGCCGACAAGCACCCGCTGTACCCGGGGCTGGGGAAGTAACCCCGACTTCATCGGTACGTAGTCCCGCTCTTCCGGGGCACCGCACACTGGGGAGTGCGCGGTGCCCCACCCCCTGCACCAACCTCCCCCGTTCTGAGGAGTCACCGTGGCCATCTCGGTCTTCGACCTGTTCTCGATCGGCATCGGCCCGTCCAGCTCCCACACGGTCGGCCCGATGCGCGCCGCCCGCATGTTCGCCCGGCGGCTGCGCAACGAGGAGCTGCTCGCGGGCGTGGCCTCGGTGCGCGTCGAGCTGTACGGCTCGCTGGGCGCCACCGGCCATGGCCACGGCACCCCCAAGGCCGTACTCCTGGGCCTGGAAGGCGCCTCACCGCGCACGGTGGACGTCGAGTCGGCCGACGCGCGGGTGGAAGCGATCAAGGAGGCGGGCCGTATCCGCCTCCTGGACGACCACGAGATCCCCTTCTCCTTCGACAAGGACCTGGTCCTGCACCGCCGCAAGACGCTGCCGTACCACGCCAACGGCATGACCGTCTGGGCCTACGACGCGGCGGGCACGGAGCTGTTGTCGAAGACGTACTACTCCGTCGGCGGCGGCTTCGTCGTCGACGAGGACGCGGTCGGCGCGGACCGCATCAAACTCGACGACACGCCCCTCAAGTACCCCTTCCGCACGGGCGACGAGCTGCTCCGCGTGGCGAAGGAGACGGGTCTGTCGATCTCCGCCCTGATGCTGGAGAACGAGCGGGCCTGGCGCAGCGAGGACGAGATCCGTTCCGGTCTCCTCGACATCTGGCGCGTGATGCAGGCGTGTGTCTCCCGCGGCATGTCCCGCGAGGGCATCCTGCCCGGCGGTCTGCGCGTACGCCGCCGCGCGTCCATGTCGGCCCGTCAACTGCGGGCGGAGGGCGACCCGTTGGCCCGCTCCATGGAGTGGATCACGCTGTACGCGATGGCGGTGAACGAGGAGAACGCGGCGGGCGGCCGGGTGGTGACGGCCCCCACGAACGGCGCGGCCGGCATCATCCCCGCCGTCCTGCACTACTACATCAACTTCGTCCCGGGCGCGGACGAGGACGGAGTCGTACGGTTCATGCTGGCCGCCGGCGCCATCGGCATGCTCTTCAAGGAGAACGCCTCCATCTCCGGCGCCGAGGTCGGCTGCCAGGGCGAGGTCGGCTCCGCCTGCTCCATGGCCGCCGGAGCCCTCGCCGAAGTCCTCGGCGGCTCCCCCGAACAGGTCGAGAACGCCGCCGAGATCGGCATGGAACACAACCTCGGCCTCACCTGCGACCCCGTCGGCGGCCTCGTCCAGATCCCCTGCATCGAACGCAACGGCATGGCCGCCGTGAAGGCCGTCACAGCCGCCCGCATGGCCATGCGGGGCGACGGCACCCACAAGGTGTCCCTCGACAAGGTCATCAAGACGATGAAGGAGACCGGCGCCGACATGAGCGTCAAGTACAAGGAGACGGCCCGGGGCGGGCTTGCGGTGAACATCATCGAGTGCTGAGGGGATAGGCCCTGACCAGCGCGTTCGTTTCTTTCAGCGCTGTCAGGGCCTTCCCTGTCCACGCGGCGGAAAGTCCCCGGAACGCCCCTGGGACAGGCGTGGAGGTCCCCCTGCACTCGCCTTCCCCCTGGCCGTCCGATCCGCGACCACGTGCTCGTCCGCGGGTCGACCCGCAGAGGACGAGCGACGCCTGCGGCCGCGTACCACGCCGTCTTCCCGATCCCGCCCGCGCGCTCCCTGACGCCCCGGCGGTGGGCCAACGCCTCCGCGAGCAGCGGTCCTCGCCCGCCCGACTCCAGGACGTCCTGTCCGACACCCCATAGGCCGAGTACGGCATGCGGAGCGGCCCGGGACCTCGGCACTCTTCGGCGGAAGCGGGCCAGCCGGAAGGTGACCTCGTTCGAGGTGAAGCTCTCTGCCATGGCGCCCTCTAGAGGGTCGTCGGCCTGCCCTGCACGCACCCCTGTCACGCCTCCACCTCAGGTGGGCGCCACCGCGGACTCGCTGTCAGCCCAACTCCCATTCTGGTGACTCCGTGATGGTCAGGGCCGCTGCTGTGCAGATCCAGCCCGGGCCGTGCGACATCAGCAGCACGTTGTCACCCGGGCCGACCTCGCGGGTGCGGATCATGTGCTCCAAGGCGAGGAACACGTCTGCTCCTCCGACGTGTCCGACCCGCTTGCCGAACTCGAAGCCGGACCGTGACATCGGCAGCCCGAGGGGCGCCATCACTGCGTACTCGACGACGCGCCTGTCGACATGGGTCGTCAGAACCTTGGAGACGTCGGATGCGTTGAGACCGGCATCAACCAGCGTTCTCTGCATGATTTCCAGGTCGAACCGCGTCATCCATTCAAACGTCTCCGTGATCGACAGGTCGGACTCGTAGAAGTCCATGGTCTGCTGGGTCATCGCAGTCATGTCGGATGCCGCAGTTCCATCGTCGTACAAGGGTCCGTTGCCGCGGTGCCACCGCTCCAGCCGATGCAAAACCCCGGCGTTCAGTGACTTCACTTCGGCGATACCCTCGTCGGCACTCACCAACGCCGACGCGCCACCGTCGCCCAGGATATATGTTTGATTCTGACCGTCGGCCCATCGGTTAATTCCAGAAGAGCTGAAGTTCTCCCCGGTGGTAATCAGCACCGACTCGGCCGCGGCAGCACCTGTGATCTGCCCGATGGCGATCTCCAGCGCTCCAAGCATTCCGTTGCAGCCTTGCCGCAGATAGAATGCCGGAATATTTCCCAGCCCCAATTCCCGCATGATGTAGCCGGGCGGATAGGAACCCTCGGGTCCCTGGTACGCGACAGCACTGTGCAGATGCACGGAAATCTCGTCGGGCTGGATTTTCGACCGGCTCAGGGCCTGCCGCGCGGCGTTCGCAGCCAGGTCCATGGCGGGCGTCTCACCGGCCACACAGGCACCCGTGAGGCCGGTGGTGGTCAGCATTTCCTGCGAGAGCAGCCCGTCCGCAACCGCCTGCTCCGCGTCAGCCCACTCGTGGAGATCGACACCCAATGAGTCTATGTAAACGCCGTCGACTTGCATCAGAATTCTCCCAGTTCACTAGGCACGGGCCACCGCTCACCGGCTACCGGCCCGACGTCCGGTCGACCGCACAGCCCACCCACTGAAGCACAGATCTTCATTGGCCTTGCCGGCCCACGAGTAGAACCTCGGCGATGACTAGGGCTTTCCCTAGAGGAACCTCCCGGCACCGGAGCCCCTCAATGCCATACATCACGCTGAAACAGCCTTGGTTCCGACCGCAGCCGTCGGGAAGGTCCGCCAGGAAACCCTCTCCATGCAATCCATCCGCACAACAGCGTTCCGCAAATAGGCCCAGGAAGGAAAGAATTCTTTATGAAGGTCATGTTTACATGCCTGCCGGAGAAGTCCCACATCTATGGCATGGCACCGCTCGCCTGGGCTCTAACGGCAGCCGGGCACGAGGTGATGATGCCGAACAGCCCAGGTTTCACAGACGTGATCACCGGGACCGGTCTTGTCGCGGCTCCAGTCGGCCGTGACCATACGATGCATCCGCGACTTGCCGCGGCCCGTGAGACACAGGACAGCGAGTTGACCAACTGGAGCAGACTCGCGCAGGGCGAAACGGATGTGGCCACCCTGCGCGAATGTTACGAACTGAGCGTCCCGTACGGTTATGCCCTGTTCAACGATCCGGTTATGGACGAACTGGTGGCTCTGGCGCAGAGTTGGCGGCCGGACGTGGTGGTTCGGGATCCGCTCTCGTACGCCGGGGCCATGGCCGCCCGCGCTGCGGGAGCCTTGCATCTGCGGATGTTGTGGTGCGCCGATGTTTTCGGCATAGCCCGCAGCCGCTATGTGCGCCTCATGGCAGAACTCCCTGAGAGCGAGCGGGTCGACCCGCTCGCCGACTGGATGAACGAGCGCGGTCGGCCATACGGAATCGTCTCTGACGAGCAACTCCTGCAGGGCGACTACACCCTGGATCTTCTTCCGCCGAGCCTGCGCCCGGCTACCCCGTTGCCGCAGCTCACGCTGCGCTACCAGCCCTACAACGGCGCGGCCGTGCTCTGGGACTGGCTACGTGAGCCGCCCAAGCGCCCGCGCGTCTGCCTCACGCTCGGCAACATGAACACCGAAGCGTATGCCGGTGATTACATCTCCATACCCACGATTCTCGATGCACTGTCCGACCTCGACATCGAAGTCGTGGTCACGGTTCTGCCTCAGCAGAAAGCCGAGTTGGGCCCTGTCCCGGCCAATGCCGTCGTCGTCGACGACGTGGCGCTGCACACCCTGCTGCCAAGTTGCTCGGCAGTCATCCACCACGGTGGCTGGGGCACCTTCTCCACCGCCCTGACCTACGCGGTCCCGCAGCTCATCCTCTCCACCTACATTGCCGACCAGGAACTGCGTGGTCGGACACTGGAGCGGGAGGGCGCAGGATTCTTCGTTCACCACAGCGAGATAACGGCTGGGCAGGTCCGCGAGCAGTTGCTCAGGCTCTTGCAGGACCCGAGCCACCGAGCGGAAGCACTCCGACTGAGCGAGGAGGTGGCCACCATGCCGACCGCCTACGACACCGTCGCGGTGCTGGAGAAGCTGGTCGCGGAGCGAGCACAGAGGCCGAGTGGTACCTAGCCTGCCGCACCGGCCGGTCTACATCACACTGCTCCATGGCCGCCGGCGGGCGGGACGGAGGATGCGGCGGCGGCCGGTGGTGATGAGCTGGGTGGCGGTGGAGAACAGCCGCGGGCGCAGGCGGCGGGGCTCCGGGGACGGGGCTTGCCGGGCGAGCATGGGCTTCCGGGCGAGCATGGGCTTCCGGGCGAGCAGGTCCGGGGCGATCTGGACGATCTCCAGCCGGATCTGGCTCTGCACCATGTCGTGGAGCGGGAGGCTGCGCGGGCCGGTGGCGCGGGCGGCGCGGATGCGGTCTTCGGCGCGGGCGCGCCGGCGCCGACGCAGTTCCAGCGCGGCGATCGGGGTGTCCTTGGTGTGGGTGGCGAAGCAGGCAAGCGCATGCCGTCGAGGGTCAGGGCGCGGTCGCCCGGGACGACTCGGTGACGCGGCGGGGGGCCGCCTCGCGGCCGGTCAGGCCCGCCAGGGACAGGGCGCCGGGGCCGGCGAAGACCAGGAGGAGGAAGCCCCAGCAGAAGTCGAGGGTCAGGGCGCGGTCGCCCGGGACGACTCGGTGACGCGGCGGGGGGCCGCCTCGCGGCCGGTCAGGCCCGCCAGGGACAGGGCGCCGGGGCCGGTGAAGACCAGGAGGAGGAAACCCCAGCAGAAGAGGACGGGGGCGAGGCCGCCGTTCTGGAGGGGGAAGAGGCCGTCCTTCTGGTGTTCCGTGAAGTAGGCGAAGGCCATGACGCCCGAGCTGAGGAACGCGGCGCCGCGGGTCGCGACACCGAGGAGTATGAGGACGCCGCAGGTCAGCTCGATGACTCCGGCGTACCAGAAGGGCCAGTCGCCGACCGGGCTCGCCTTGCGGTCCAGGATCCCGAAGACCGTGGCTGCGCCCTCGCTGGCGAACAGCAGGCCCAGGACGATGCGGAACAGGCCCAGGACGAGGGGTTGGCGCGTGGTGAGCCAGTCGTTCAGGCGCGGGGTGCTGCTCATGGGTACTCCTCGGATGTGTCGGCTACGCGTGGGTGCTCCCGGTTCTTCGTTACGCATGCGCCCGGTCTCCGGTTCAGGGAGCCCGGCGCCGACTTCGGGGCGGCGTACAAGACGTCCGCACCACGCCGGGTGCCGGTCAGGTGTTCTCGCCCGGGTTCGCGAGGGCCGTGCCGAGTTCTGCTCTGCGGCGGATGCCGAGCTTGCGGTAGGTACTGGTCAGGTGGGTCTCGACGGTGCGGCGGGCGAGGTGCAGGAGTTGGGCTATCTCGGTGTTCGTGCGGCTCTGCGCGGCGAGTTCGGCGATGCGGCGCTCGGCCGCGGTGAGGGCGGAGGGGCCGGTCAGGGCCGCCGCCGTGCGGCGGGCGCCGCCCTCGCGCAGGGCCTCCTCCGCGACCGCGCGCAGGCGGAGCGCGCCCAGGCGTTCGGCACGTCGGGCGGCCTCCCGGAAGACGTCACGGGCCCGCGCCCGCTCCCCGAGGGAGGCGAGAGCCCGCCCCTGCGCCACGAGCGCCGGTATCAGTTCCGTCTCCACCGGCATCCCACCGGGCATTCCACCCGGCGCACCGTCCGACGCTCCGTCCTGCACTCCGTCCGGCGCCTCGACGGCCGCCCAGCCTCCGATCGACGGCACCGCGGACGCTCCGCCCACCGCCCAGCCGCCCACGGCCCGTGCGGAGGCTCCGCCCGGCGCCCAGCCGTGCACGGCCGTCGCCATCACCCGTGCTCCGCCCTGCCTCCAGCCGCCCCCGGCCGCGGCGGGCCCCCTGGCCGACAGCCGGCCGCCGGCCCCCGAAGCGGCGCCCCCCAGCGTCACGACCTCGGCCCCGGCCGCCCCCGCGGCCTCCTCCGCCGCCCCGTCGGCTCCCTTGCGCAGCATCCGTACCGCCCGGTCCCCCAGCTCCAGGCCCCGGCGGCCGCCCGTCGCCGTGCCGAGGGCGGAGAGGGCTCGGCCCAGCACGCGGGGGGTGTTCCAGACGGTGGCGAGGCGGAGTTCCTGTTCTTCGAGGGCCAGGGCCTCGTGGGGGCGGCCCAGGGCGAGGTGGCATTCGGCGGCGGCGGTGCGCCAGGGCGTGACGACGGGGCTGACGACGTCCCGGGCGCACTGGCGGCGGCCGCACTCCAGGAAGTCGTCGAGGGCGGCCGCCGGGTCGCCGGTGGCGACGCGAAGGAGGCCCCGGGCGTAGAGGAAGCGGTTCAGCTCCCAGGAGTCGTGGGCGCGTTGGAGGTCGAAGGCGTCGGCGAGGCGGGCGGCCTCGTCCGTACGGCCGGTCTCCACGAGGGCGATGACCGCGTGGGCCAGCGCGTTGGGGGACTCGGGACGGCCGGCGACCGCGCGCGCGACCTCGGGGTCGGCGAGGACCTCCTCGTGGGCGCCCCGTGCGGCGGCGATGTCGATACGGACGTTGAGGAGGGCCAGATGCATGGGGTGGAGGAGGGAGGTGCGCTGGCCGCTGAGGCCGCGGTGGACGAGGCGTTCGGCCTCGTCGAGCCGGTCGGCCCACTGGGCGACGGCGGCGGCGGTGCCCAGCAGGAAGACCTCGGACAGCGGGTCGGCCGGCTGGGCGAGGAGGGCCCGGACGCGGTGCATCGCCGAGGCCGCCGAGATCAGGCCGGCGGTGGCCTCGTAGCGGACGAGGAGGGCCTGTCCGGCGGTGCCGACCAGGTGGGGCGAGCGTTCGGCGGTCTCGCGCAGCCAGCGGTACACCTCCTGCCGTACGCCCTGGTCGTGGTCGGAGAGCAGCGCGGAGGCGGTCTGGACCGTGCGGATCAGGTCCGGGTGGCCCGTCAGGTGCTCGTCGCGCAGCCCGCGCAGCACGTCGACGGCGGCGCGGGCCTCGCCCCGGCGGGCCAGGGCGGTGCCGAGGGCGACCGCCGCGTGGACGCGTTCCCGGGGCGGGCCGGGCAGGCGCATCGCCTCGGCGAGCCGGGGGATGCCGGCGGTGGAGCGCACGGTGGCGTATTCCAGGGAGCCCAGTTCGGTGAGGACCACGGTGCGGCGGGCGGCCGGCATCGGTTCGTCGAGGGCGCGGCGGAGGTAGGCGAGGGCGTCGTCGCCGCGGTCGTCACGGACGGCGAGGTCGGCGGCGTCGAGCAGGGCGCCGGTCGCCCAGGCCTCGCCGACGGGGCCGGAGCGCAGCAGTTGGCCGGCGACGGCCTCGGCGTGGTCGCCGCGGTGCAGCATCGCCTCGGCCGCCCGGCGGTGGGCGGCCTGCCGGTCGGCGCCGGCCCAGCCGCCGAGCACGGCGTCCCGCAGCAGGGGGTGGGCGTAGCGGGGCCGTCCCTCGGGGTCGGGGCGCAGCAGGCCGAGACCGGTCATCGCGGTGAGCCAGCCGGGGACGCGGGCGGGGTCGGCGTCGGCCGTCCGGGCGAGCAGGTCGGCGTCGGCCGGTACGGGGGCGTCCTCGTCGTCCAGAGCGGCGAGCGCGCGGGCGATCCCGGTGGTCGCGGGCCCGGCACTGTCCAGCCACCAGGACACCGCGGCGGCGTAGGTGCCCGGATAGAGCGCCGCGCAGGTGTCCGGGAGGGCCGCCGGGGAGGCCTCGGGGTCGGCGTCGCGGAGGTCGGACAGCAGGGCGCGCAGCAGCAAGGGGCTGCTCGCGCCCGCACGTAAGCAGGCGTCCACCCAGTCCGACGGGGCGTCGCCGTGGACGGAACGGACCAGCCGCGCCCCGGCGTCCGGGCTCAGCGGGGCCAGGGTGCGGGTGTGCACGAGGGCAGGGGAGAGGGCGTGCGCGAGACCGTCCGCCGGGGGGTCGAGGTCGTACTGGCTGCGCTCGGTGACCACCAGGAGCACCGGCAGCCGGTCGATGCGGCGGACGGCCTCGACGAGCCAGCTGCGGGACGGCGTGTCGGCGAAGTGCGCGTCGTCCACGGCGACGAGCAGCGGGGACTCGGCCGCGTAGGAACGCAGCAGCCGCCACAGGCGCGCGGGCCTGCCCCGGTGCGGCTGGGTGCCCGGCGGGTCCGGCGCCTCGCCCACGGCCTGGTCGAACTCCGGCCCGTGGGAGAGGAGTTGAAAGACCGCGCCGAACGGTACGGAGCTGTGGTCGGGCGAGCAGCGGGCCCGCAGGACGCGCATGCCGTTGGCCGCCGCGTGCTCGGCGGCGGCCTCCAGGAGCGCGGTGCGACCGGTGCCGGTGGCGCCCCGCAGCAGCACCAGGCGGCCGGAGCCGGTCCGGGCGCGGGCGGCCTCGGCGGCCAGCAGCTCCAGGGGCTCACGGCGTTCGAGAAGCGGTTCCGGCGCGCACATCGCTGTCTCCTGTCGTGACTGTCATGGACCGTCATGAACTGTCGTGCCTGTCATGAGCTGTCGCGGGCCTGTCGTCATCCGCTTCCGTAGACGGGGCTTGGACCGTTGCGGTGCACCGGCCGCGGACAGTCGGCGGGAAAGCACCGTGGCCGGTCGTCCTGTGGTGAATCTCGTGGTGTGTCTCGTGGTCCTCCACGATTGCGCAGCGCACACGACACACAGAAGGGTGAATCGAGCCCATCAGCCACTCCCCTCACAGGAGCGGCGATTTCGTGCATACGGGAGAAACGGTTGCGCAGCACATTCCGGACCGCGGACACGACGGCGCCCACGGCCGGCGTCACAGCGGAGCACCAGGAGCCCCGGCGCCGTGTCCCGGTCGTGGTCCACACCCTCGACCCGCTCTCCCGCGCCGGAGTGCTCAGCCAGTTGCGCGGGCACCCGGTGATCGACCTGGTGGACGACGCCCAGGTACGGCCGGGCACCGTGGCCGTACTGGTCGGGGAGACGCCGGACGAGCCACTGCTGTCCGCGCTGCGCCGGATGGTGCGCAGCGAGGGGGCGCGGGCCGTCCTGGTGGTGAGCCTGATCCGCGAGACCGAACTGCTCGACGTCATCGAGTGCGGGGTCGGGGCCATCGTGTGGCGCCACGAGGCCACCGCGCACCGGCTGTCGCAGGCCGTGCTCGCGGCCTCGCGCGGGGACGGCGATCTGCCCGCAGATCTGCTCGGCCGGCTGATCAACCAGGTGGGGACGTTGCAGCGTTCCGTGGCCGGCCGCACCGGGGCGCCGCTGTCCGGCCTGGTGCCGCGTGAGATCGACGTCCTCCGGCTCGTCGCCGAGGGGATGGACACCGGCGAGATCGCGAGCAAACTCTCCTACTCCGAACGCACCGTCAAGAACGTGATGCACGGGCTCACCACCCGGCTGCATCTCCGCAACCGGGCGCACGCGGTGGCCTATGCCCTCCGGGAAGGCTACATCTGATCGAACGGGCAGACCCACCGGGCCCGCTGGGCAGGACACCGTGCCCCCTCGTCGTCCCCGGCGCGTCTGGAAGGGCGGCGCCGCAGCGGACAGGATCGACGGAAAGGCACACGACACAGCAGGAGCACGACCGTGATCCACGAGGTGGACGAGGTCCTCAAGGGACTGATCGGCGGTGGTGCCCTGGCCGGCTCCGGCATCGACGTCTCCTTCGAGGCGCCGACCCGCGACTGGGCGGCCCGGCGCAACGCGCCCGCCGTCAACACCTATCTGTACGACATCCGCGAGGACGTCTCCCGCCGCCAGCGCGGCCACATGCCGGTCCGCGACGAGCGCGACATCGTCGTACGCCGTCGGCAGCCGCCCCGCTGGTTCCGGCTGTCGTACCTGGTCACGGCGTGGACCAAACAGCCCCAGGACGAACACCGGCTGCTCTCCGCGGTGCTGGCCAACCTGCTGCCACGCGAGCTGCTGCCGCCCGCCGAACTTCCGGGCGCGCTGGGCGCGCTGGGCCTGTCCGTGCCGGTGTCGGTGGCGGGGCTGCACTCCGAGTCGCGGTCGCTCGCCGAGATCTGGTCCGCGCTGGGCGGCGAGCTGAAGCCGTCCCTCGACCTCGTCGTCACCGCCCCCTTCCCGGCCTTCCCCGAGTACGACGCCGGTCCCCCGGTCACCGAGGGTGCGGCGATCCGCGTACGCGGCGTGGACGGCTCCCCGGAGGGCTCCGAGGAACGCGCCCACCGGCCGGGGCAGTTGGCGTCCGCGCCCATCTCCGGAGAGCGGCAGGGCCGCCGTCCGACGTCCGTACCCGGCACCGGCACCGGCACCAGCACCAGCACCAGCACCAGCACCAGCACCGGAGAACGGCAGCGGTGAGCACTCACGCGTCTCCCGGCTCGCTGCCGGCTCACACCTCCCCCACCACCGGCACCCTCCTCCTCCGGCTCGCCCGACTGCGCGACCGTGTCGCCGAGTTGGTGGCCCAGCGCAGTGCCGGGGATCCGACGGCGGGTGATCCGCTGCGGGGGCTGTACGTGTCCGAGGAGGGCGTACGGCATCTGCTGGGGCCGTCGGCCGGGTCGTACGCCCCCGTGTTCGAGGGCTTCGAGGCCGCCGAGGCGGCCCCGGACGGTCCGCTGGAGCGGCTCTCAGGGCGGCTCGGGCTCACCGAGCTGGACACACGGATCCTGCTGATCGCCCTGGCGCCCGATCTGGACCGCTCCTACGAGCAGTTGTACGGGTATCTGAACGACGACGTCAGCAGGCGTCGGGCCACCATAGGGCTCGCACTCGACCTGTGCGGTCTGCCCGTGCATCTCGCTCGGGGGCGGGCCCGGTTCCTGCCCTCGGCGCCACTGAGCGCGCTCGGACTGCTGACCGTCGAGGAGACCGAACGTCCCTTCCTCGGGCGGGTGTTGCGGGTACCGGACCGGCTGGTCGCGCATCTGCTGGGCGACGACACGCTGGACGCGGGGCTCGTCGGTCATGTCCGCCCGCTCGCGTGGCCGTCGCCGCCGTCGTCCCTGGACGAGCCTTCGTCCTCGGCCGCGCCTGCGTCGTTGTCCCCGTCCCCGTCCCCGTCGTTGTCTCCGTCGTTGTCTCCGTCCCCGTCGTTGTCCCCATCGTTGTCCGTGTCCGTGGAGGACGGTGGGTTCACCGCCAGGCTGGCCGCCCGGCTGGCCGCCGCCCCGGTCACCGTCCATCTGCGGGAGCACCGTGAGGGCGACGGGCTGGTGCGTGCCTCGGCGGCACTTCGTGCGGCGGGGATGGAGGCGCTGCACTTCACGCCCCCGGCGGCCCAGGACGAGGGGGCCGTGCTCCTCCCCCGGCTGCTGCGCGAGGCCCGGCTGCGTGGTTGCGCGGTCGTGGTGTCGCCGCTGCCGGAGAAGCCGGGGCCGCTCGTCCGGGCCCTGACGGCGGCCGACGTGTCCGTGCTGTTCGCCGGGACGCAGCCGTACGACCCGCAGTGGTGCGACCGTGACCCGCTGGTCCTCGACGTGCCCCGGCCGCCCTCGGGCGCGGTGGACGCCTGGTCGGCGGCGCTCGGTGCCGGGTCGGAGGGGCCGGGGTTCGACCTGGCGGCCACGGTCGCCCCGTACCGGCTCGGCGGTGACCGGATCGCGCGGGCGGCCCGCGCCGCCGTGGACCTCGCGGCGTTCGACGGCACCGAGGTGACCGCCGCCCATCTGCGGCTGGCCGCGCGGCTGCAGTCCGCCTCCGGTCTGGAGCGGCACGCCCGCCGGATCCGCCCGGACGTCGGCTGGAACGACCTCGTCCTGCCGGACAAGCCCCTCGCCCAGCTGCGGGAACTCGCGCTGCGCGCCCGCCATCGCGACCGGGTGCTCGGCGACTGGCGGCTGAGTGCCGGGGGCGGCCGGGGTCACGGGGTCCTGGGGCTCTTCGCGGGCGAGTCGGGCACCGGCAAGACGCTGTCGGCGGAGGTCGTGGCCGCCGAACTCGGCCTGGACCTCTATGTCGTGCAGCTCTCCTCGATCGTCGACAAGTATGTGGGCGAGACCGAGAAGAACCTCGAACGGATCTTCACGGAGGCCGACCGCACGGACGCCGTGCTGCTCTTCGACGAGGCGGACGCCGTGTTCGGCAAACGGTCGGAGGTCAAGGACTCCCACGACAAGTACGCCAACATGGAGAGCGCCTATCTGCTCCAGCGTCTGGAGTCCTTCGACGGCATCGCCCTGCTGACCACGAATCTGCGGGCCAACATCGACGAGGCGTTCACACGACGGCTGGATCTGGTGGTCGACTTCCCGTTCCCGGACGCCGCCCAGCGGCTGGCCCTGTGGCGGCACAGCCTCGCCGCGGTGCCCCGCGCGGACGACACCGACCCGGCGGCGGTCGCCCGTGACTTCGAGCTGGCAGGCGGTTCCATCCGCAGCGCGGTCGTCACCGCCGCCTACGCCGCCGCCGGGCGCGCCGGGGCGGTCACCACTGCCGACCTGCGGGAGGGCGCGGAGCGCGAGTACCGCAAGGCCGGGCGGCTGGTGCCGGGCGAGGGCAACTGGTAGTCGGCGCGGCAGCAGTCGGGCGGGGCGCCGCGGTGAGGACGGCGAGAGCGCCCCCGGTGAGGACAGCGGGAGCGCCGCGGTGAGGACGCCCCGCCGGGAGGGCTACTTCACGCGCCACTTCTGGTTGGGCGTGCCCGCGCAGGTCCACAGCTGGAGCCTGGCGCCGTCGCCGGTGCCGTTGTCCTTCACGTCGACGCATTTGTCGGCCTGTGGGTTGACCAGGTCACCGGCCGTGCTGAGCACGAACTGCTGGGCGGGGTTGCCGCTGCACCTGGCCACCTGGATGACGGCGCCGTCGTCGCGGGAACCCCAGGCGACGTCCATGCACAGCCCGAGGGAGCGCACGGTGCCGTCGCCCCGGAAGTCCCACTTCTGGTTGGCGGTACCGGCGCAGTCCCAGATCTGGAGCGGGGTGCCGTCCTTGCCCTTGCCGTTCTTCGCGTCCGTGACGTCGACGCAGCGGTTCGAGGCCTGGCCGATGATCCTGAACCCCTTGGCGGCGGCCGGCTTCTTCGTCGTGGGTTTCGTGTCCGGTTCCTTGTCCGACCCCGACCCCGCTCCCGACCCCCCGGAGGCGGAGCCCGAACCGGAACCGGAACCGGATCCCGGACCCGGGTCCTCGGGCTCCTCCTCCCGCTGGGGAGCCTCGGGGGTCTCCGAGGGCAGCGGCGCCGCGGAGATGCTCGGCGCCGGGGCCATCGCGGACGGGCTGGCACTCGGCAGGGCCGTCGTGCCGGCCTGCTGGAGATCGGTCGCGGCGCTGGTGACCCTGGGCTGGTAGGCGAACCACAGCGTCACGAAGGTGATCGCCAGGGCCAGGAAGACTCCCGCGCAGGTGGCGAGCCAGCCCGGCAGCAACCCCCGCTGGACATAGGTGCCGTCGACGGACTGCGCTGCGACGCCCGCCCGTTGGACGGCGAGCGCGTACGGTCTCTCCTCCTTGGAACCGAACCAGATGACCTGCCGCGGCTTCAGCGTGGCCTTCACGAACGCGGCACGGCCGGGCTCGATCTGCACATTGCTCGGATGGATGTCGTACGACAGCTGGTCACCGTTGTCACTGCCACTGACGGCGGCGGTGACCTTCGTGTTGCCGAGGTTGTCGATGGCGAGCTCGGGCCGACCCCTGAACCGCCCCTTCACGGTCGGCGGCACGAGCTCCGCGCGTACCTCGGTGAACGGTGTGATCGTCAGGTTCCCCTCGGGGACGGTCGTCGCCTCCGGATGCTCGGTCGGCGTGATCCGCACCGCGTACGGGTTCGGGCCCGCCTTCGCGTCCGGGGTGCGTGGCGGAGCGAACGTCAGTTCCACCGTCCCCGTCGTCCCCGGGTACAGCCGCAGCGTCTGCGGCTCCACGGCCGTCCACGGCGCGATGTCCCCGACCGGCTCGAAGCGGTACTCGTCGACCACGTCACCGGTGTTGCGCAGACGCAGCCGAACGGTCGTGCTGCTCCCCGGATCCACGGTCGCGGAGGCGGGTTCGAGGGAGGTCCAGAGGCTCATGGTCAGGCCCCCGCGCCAGGAACGATCTGCCATTCCTGGTCGTCGGTGACGGTGCAGTGGAAGAGCATCAAGGTCACCTCGTCGCGCGTGTCTTCGTTGCCCGCGATTTCGAGACACCTGTTCTTGCTCGCGAAGTTGCGGATCCAGTAGCCGCCGCTCTGCTGCGGGTCGAGCCACCACAACTGGTTGTCGCTGGTCGTGCCGTCACAGGTGAACTCCGTGATCTTCGTATGGATCGGGTTCTCTCCGTAGTTCGGCAGGTCCATGCAGAGCTGGTCCTTGGCGTTGCGGATCTGGAAGAGATCACTGCCGTCGGGCGCCTTCTTCTCAGCCTTCACCTCCAGGTGCCAGAGCTGGTTGTCCGCCGTGCTGTCGTCGCAGGTGAACTGCTGCACCCGGCCGTCTCTCCGCCCGTTGCCCTCGCCGGGGACGTCGGCGCACAGCTTGGTGGCGAGGTTGCGCAGGAGGATGTTGCGCGCCGGCAGCACGCTCTCGTCCTTCTCCTCAGCCTGCTC
The DNA here is from genome assembly GCF_036346855.1 of Streptomyces europaeiscabiei. Classification (NCBI taxonomy): domain Bacteria; kingdom Bacillati; phylum Actinomycetota; class Actinomycetes; order Kitasatosporales; family Streptomycetaceae; genus Streptomyces; species Streptomyces europaeiscabiei. The sequence continues at coordinate 7,286,444 of NZ_CP107841.1, read as the reverse complement.
GGTCGGCCCGGCGGTCTCGCCACCACCGCCACCACCACCGCCGTCGTCGTCCGCCTTCTCGGACGGGGCCGATTCCGCCTCCGGCTCCGGCGTCGGCTCCGGCTTCGCGGACTCCAGCGGTTGCGGCGAGGCCGAGGGAGGCAGCGTGCTGACACCGGCCTCCGTGAACTCGGTGGCGGCACTGGTCACCCTGGGCTGGAAGGCGAACCACATCGTCAGGAAGGTGATCGCGAGGGCCAGGAGGATGCCGAGGCAGGTGGCGAGCCAGCCGGGCAGGAAGCTGCGCTGCACATAGGTGCCCTCGACGTCGAGCGGCGTCACTCCCGACCGCTTCACCGCGAAGGTGTACGGCCGTTCCTCCTTCGACCCGAACCAGGTGATCTGCCGCGGCTTCAGCGTGGCCTTCACGAACGCGGCACGGCCGGGCTCGATCTGCACATTGCTCGGATGGATGTCGTACGACAGCTGGTCACCGTTGTCGCTGCCGCTGACCGACGCGGTGACCTTGGTGTTACCCAGGTTGTCGATGGCCAGCTTCGGCCGCCCCCGCAACCGCCCCTTCACCGTCGGCGGCACGAGCTCCGCCCGCACCTCGGTGAACGGCGTGATCGTCAGGCTCCCCTCGGGAACCGTCGCCGCCTCCGGATGTTCCGTCGGGATGATCCGCACCGCGTACGGGTTCGGGCCGGCCGTCGCGTCCGGGGTACGGGGCGGAGCGAACGTCAGTTCCACCGTCCCCGTCGTGCCCGGGTAGAGCCGCAGGGTCTGCGGCTCCACGGTCGTCCACGGCGCGATGTCACCGACCGGCTCGAAGCGGTACTCGTCGACCACGTCACCGGTGTTGCGCAGACGCAGCCGAACGGTCGTAGTACCACCGGGGTCCACCGCGGCCGACGCGGGTTCCAGAGAAGTCCAAAGGCTCACGGAGGGACGCTACGCGGCGGGCGTCGTCCGGTCAGGAGCCGTCGGGGCAGGCTCGGCTGCCCCGGCGGCCACCGGCGCCCGCCCCAACGGCCTTGCCCCAACAGCCTTGTCACACGGTGAACTTGACCGCTTCGAGCCAGATTCCGTTGTCGAGGGTGCCGCCGAAGATGTAGTTCTCCCCCTCGCCGGGTTTGTCGCAGGCCAGGTTCTGCCAGCCCCGGTCCTTCTGGTGGACCGACTGGCAGACCCCCCGGCCGCCGTTGTCGACGTTGATGGTGAAGCCCAGCATGTCCGGGGCGCCCGCCTTGGAGCTGCCGAAGTAGTTGTCGAGGCCGTCGGGTGCGTTCGACCAGGGCTTCGGGTAATGGCCCTGGCCGTTGGTCGAATCGGGGTTGTGGACGAACGCGGCACTGGCCGTGCCGTTGACGCCGGACACCGCGATGTTGAGAGCCTTGAGCGACCTGCCCTGGCCCACCGTGCCGGCCGTGTCGCCGTCGCACTCGGGGGCCGTCCAGCCCTTGCCCGTCACAAAGGCTCGGTAGCAGATGTGCCGGCCGCCCGGGTCCGCCGCGGCCAGCTGCCGTACGGCGGTCGCGGCCGTGGGCGCGGGCTTCTTCTTCTCCTCGGAACCACCGCCGGAGCCGCCGCCACTGCCGCCGCTGCCGTTCCCGCCGTCGCTGCCGGCTTCCGTCTCCGTCGCCTGCGGGGGTGCCGAGGAGGCGGGGGGCGCGGAGGGAGTGGGCGGCGGAGGGGTCGACACCGGTGCCGAAGGGCTGGGGGGCAGCGTGCTGACGCCGGTCTTCTGCAGCTCCGTGGCGGCGCTGATGACCTGGGGCCTGTAGGCGAGCCACAGGGTGAGGAAGGTGATCGCGAGGGCCAGGAGGATGCCGAGGCAGGTGGCGAGCCAGCCGGGCAGGAAGCTGCGCTGCACATAGGTGCCCTCGACGTCGAGCGGCGTCACTCCCGACCGCTTCACCGCGAAGGTGTACGGCCGTTCCTCCTTCGACCCGAACCAGGTGATCTGCCGCGGCTTCAGCGTGGCCTTCACGAACGCGGCACGGCCGGGCTCGATCTGCACATTGCTCGGATGGATGTCGTACGACAGCTGGTCACCGTTGTCGCTGCCGCTGACCGACGCGGTGACCTTGGTGTTGCCCAGGTTGTCGATGGCCAGCTTGGGCCGCCCCCGCAACCGCCCCTTCACCGTCGGCGGCACGAGCTCCGCCCGCACCTCGGTGAACGGCGTGATCGTCAGGCTCCCCTCGGGAACCGTCGCCGCCTCCGGATGCTCGGTCGGCGTGATGCGCACCGCATACGCGTTCGGTCCCGCCGTCGCGTCCGAGGTACGGGGCGGAGAGAACCGCAGCTCCACCGACCCCGTCGTCCCCGGATACAGGCGGAGCGTCTGCGGCTCCACGGTCGTCCACGGCGCGATGTCACCGACCGGCTCGAAGCGGTACTCGTCGACCACGTCACCGGTGTTGCGCAGACGCAGCCGAACGGTCGCACTGCTCCCCGGGTCCACGGTCGCGGAGGCGGGTTCGAGGGAAGTCCAGAGGCTCACGTCAGGACGCTACCGGGAGGGCGGGGGCCGGGTCAGGAGGAGAAAGTGCACGGTCGCGGTGCCCCAAAGGGCATCGCGCACGGGCCCGGGGACGCTCGCGGGGTATGTGCGGGGTGCTGCCGCCGGGTGTGCGCGAGCAGGCTGCCCCGGGGCGTTCCCGCCGATCGGCCGGACTGCCCCTGGGGGCAACGGATGTGCCCCCGATCAGGTACCGGAGGACGTTTCAGGGGACGCGCTTCGCGCGTGAGGGTGAGAGGCGACCTGTCTCGTACCCCAAGGAGAGCAGAGCATGCCGTCCTACCTGTCGCCGGGCGTCTACGTCGAGGAGGTGGCCAGCGGCTCGCGTCCCATCGAGGGTGTGGGTACCTCGGTGGCCGCCTTCGTCGGCCTGGCCCCGACCGGTCCGCTGAACGAGCCGACGCTGGTGACCAACTGGTCCCAGTACGTCGCCGCCTTCGGCGAGTTCACCGACGGCTACTACCTCGCGCACTCGGTGTACGGGTTCTTCAACAACGGCGGCAGCGCCGCGTACGTCGTCCGGGTCGGCGGCACGGACCAGGGCGGCGCGTCCGCCGGTGGCCCGGCAGCCGTGACGGGTGCCGCCGCGCCGGCCGCGCTGCCGCCGGGCGAGCCGAAGCAGCTGGGCACGTTCAGCGTGACCGCCATCGCCGGCGGTTCGCTGAGCGTCGAGGTCGCCGACCCCGAGGGCGAGGGCCCGGCCGAGCGGTTCAAGCTGGTCGTCAAGGACGGCGACAAGGCCGTGGAGACGTTCGACGTGACCGCCAAGAAGGGCGGGCGCAACTACGTCGTCACCCAGGTCAAGGAGCGCTCCAAGCTCATCGCGGTCCAGGAGACGGCGCCGGCCGCGCAGCTCGCGCGCCCCGACAACCAGACCGTGGCGCTGGCGGCCCCCGCCGCCCCGGCCGTCGTCGCGCCCGCCGCGACGGACGGCGGTCACCCCGGCCCGGCCGAGTACCTCGGCGACTCCGCCGACCGCACCGGCTTCGGCGGCCTGGAGGCCGTGGACGAGATCTCGATGGTCGCCGTGCCCGACCTGATGGCCGCCTACCAGCGCGGCGTGATCGACCTGGAGGCCGTCAAGGCGGTCCAGCTCGGTCTGATCGCGCACTGCGAGCTGATGGGCGACCGGGTCGCCGTCATCGACCCGCCGCCCGGCCTCAACGCCCGGCAGATCCGGGTCTGGCGCCAGGAGACCGCCGGGTACGACTCCAAGTACGCGGCCCTCTACTACCCCTGGATCAAGGTCTTCGACCCGGCCAGCGGCCAGTCCCGCGTCATCCCGCCGAGCGGTCACGTCGCCGGCGTCTGGGCCCGCAACGACTTCGAGCGCGGTGTGCACAAGGCGCCCGCCAACGAGGTCGTACGTGGCGCGGTCGACCTGGAGCTGCAGATCACCCGCGGCGAGCAGGACCTCCTCAACCCCATCGGCGTCAACTGCATCCGCGCCTTCCCGGGCCGCGGCATCCGCGTCTGGGGCGCCCGCACCATGTCCTCCGACCCGGCCTGGCGCTACCTCAACATCCGCCGGTACTTCAACTACCTGGAGGAGTCGATCCTGATCGGCACCCAGTGGGTGGTGTTCGAGCCGAACGACCACGCGCTGTGGGCCCGGATCCGGCGCAACGTCTCCGCGTTCCTGGTCAACGAGTGGCGCAGCGGCGCCCTCTTCGGCCAGCGGCCCGAGGACGCTTACTACGTCAAGTGCGACGACGAGACCAACCCGCCGGAGTCGGTCGACCTCGGCCGGGTCATCTGTGAGATCGGTATCGCCCCGGTCAAGCCCGCCGAGTTCGTGATCTTCCGGCTGGCCCAGTTCTCCAGCGGCAACGGAGAGCTGGAGGAGTAGCACTCGGTGCCCCTCCCCATCACAGCCCTCGTCCGCCACACCTCAAGACCCCTAGAAGGACAGAGAACAGATGAGTCTCGCGCCGGGTGACGCCCTTACCTCACACAACTTCGGCCTCCAGATCGACGGGGTGATGGTCGAGTACCTCGCGGAGGTCAGCGGCCTCACCCTCGAACAGGACGTCATCACGTACCAGCAGAACTCCGCCCAGGGCCGACCCGAGGTCAATCTGCTGCCCGGTGTGCAGAAGAACGGGCAGTGCACCGTGGTGCGCGGTATGACCCAGTCGGCCGCGTTCAACACGTGGATCAACGACTCCATCAACGGTCAGATGGGCTCGGCACGTAAGAACGCGTCCATCATCATGATGGATTATCAGAACAATCCGGTGAAGCGGTACAACATGCGCAACGCCTGGTGCAGCAAGATCGACGCGAGCACCCTCAAGGCCGGCGAGGCGTCCGCGCTCACCGAGACCGTGACCATCGTCTTCGAAGAACTGGTCATCGAGTAATGCGGCGTTCGGCTGCCAGGGCGGGCGCGGGCTCGGGCTCGATCGTGGACGTGCCGGGTGCGGGCATGGGTGCGGGCATGGGCGCGGAGGCGACTCCGGCCGCTTCCGCCTTCGCCCCCGTCTCCACATCCGCTCCTGCTCCTGCTCCTGCTCCTGCCCCCGCGTCGGCTCCGGCCGTCGCGCCGGTGGCGCAGCGGCTGCGGACGGAGTTCCCGTTCGAGCTGCCGCGCGGCTACGTCGACGAGGCGGGGAACGTCCACCGGGAGGGCGTGATGCGACTCGCCACCGCCCGGGACGAGTTGATCCCGCTCCGGGACGTGCGCGTCCAGGAGAACCCGGCGTATCTGTCGGTCGTGCTGCTCGGCCGGGTCATCACCCGACTCGGCAACCTGCCGATGGTCCACGACGGGATCGTGGAGAACATGTTCGCGTCCGACCTCGCGTTCCTGCAGGACTTCTACCGGCAGGTCAACGCGGAGGGTCACACCCGTGCGGCCGTGGAGTGCCCCCACTGCTCCGAGCCCTTCGAGGTCGAACTCGGCGGGAGCCGCCTGGGGGAATCGTGACGTACGCGACCGACCGGCTGCACGAGGAGATCGCGTACGTCGCCTACCACTTCCACTGGAGCTTCGAGGAGATCCTCGACCTCGAACACCACGACCGCCGCCGCTACACCGAACAGATCGCGTCCCTCGTGACACGGGGCGGGGCGGAGGGCTGACACGTGGGTTTCTTGGATCGCCTACGGGGTGCCGCCGGGCCGGCGGGGCGCCGGGGTCGAGCCGACGGGGCCGACTCGGGTGAGGGGAACGGCTCGGGTGGTCGAGCCGTCTCGGGCGACGTCGGTACCGGCGTGGGCTCTGCGGCCGGGGCCGGCTCGGTCGGCGAGGTGAAGTCCGCCGCTGGGCCCGCGGGTTCCGAGGGGAATCCGGCGGGTGCGGGCAGCGGTTCGTTCGGCGCCGGGTCGGGAGACGGCCTGACGTCGCCGACCGGTGCGTCCGGGGCAATGGGGGCCGCCGCGGTCGGTGGGGCTGTTTCGGCCGGCGGGGGCAACTCGGTCGGCGGGGGCGCTTCGGTCGGTGGAACCGACTCGGTCGGTGGTGTTGCCTCGGGCCGTGGTTGGGAGGGGCTCGCCCCTATTCAGCGGGCCATCGGGGGGCGGGCCGTTGTCGCGGACGCCGGGTTCAGCGGGCGGTTGAGCACCTGGCAGAACCCGTCCTTCACCGGGACCCTGTCCCATGCCGTCCTGCCCGAAGCGCCGGGCGGGCTGGTCAAGGACGTCCTCACCACATCGGCGGCACCCGTCGCCGGACTCGAACTTCCCTCGCGCACCCTGCCGGTGGCGTACGAGGAGCCCGAGGCCCGTGCCGACCCGCCCGCCGACCCACGGCCGGTACAGCGCGCGCCCTACCAGGTCACACCGTCCCGCCCGACCGGCCCCCGGGTGACCCCCGTACCGCCCCGCACCACCCGCCCGGCCCTGTTGACCAAGTCCCCTGCCGCGCCGCCCGCCGTCCGGCGACGGACGCTGCCGACAGCACGCCCGCAGGCTCCCCGGGCGGCTGGGGCGGCTGGGGCGCCGGGGGGTACGGCTTCGGGGGCTGCCTCGACTGGGCGTACGGCGTCGGGCGGTACCTCGGGTGTGCATACGACACCGGGCGGTACCTCGGGCGATTCTTCGTCCGGGCACATGGCTTCCGGCGGTGCTTCGCCGCAGCGTTCGGTGTCCGGCGACAGCCCGTCGGGGAATACGGCATCGGGGGGTACGGCGTCCGCGCGTAACACGTCGGACTCGGCCGACTCGGGTGCGGATCCGGTCGGCGCGTCCGGAGGCCCGCTCGGGGCAACGGCGCCTCCCGCAGCGGCTGTCGGCGTCGACACCTCCCGGGGCGGCTTCGCCGACGCGACCAGGCGCCCCGGCAAGACGGCAGCCGACCTCGGTCGGGCGGGGCTCGACATCCAGCGGGCGGCGACCGACTCGGGCAGTACACCAGCGGGCTCCGGCCGAACGGCAGCCGACCCTGCCGGGACTGCGACCGGCCCCGGCGGGACGGGCCCCAGCTCTGGGGGCACCCCGCTCCCCGCCGGACCCGCCGAGGTCAGCGTCCAGCGGGCGTCGACCGGGTCCGGCGGTACGCACGCCGGCCGCGACTCGACGGCCACCGGCTCCGCCGGAGCACCGACCGCCTCTCGCGGAACATCGGGCGGCCCCGATGGGAAGCCGACCAGCCCGAACACAGCGGCGGTCGACGCGCAGCGGCCCGTGGCCGGACTCGGCAACACGGCGGGCACGACGCCCGGCACGACGACAGGCCACCGCCCCGCACCGAGCGCCCCCGCACCGGCCCCCCGCGGAACCGCCCCAGGCAATCCGGCGGCCGCCATCCAACGCGCGGCGATGAACCCCGATGCCACGCCGGCCAGACCCACCAGCACCCCGCCCGGCAGGACGAGCACCTCCGGCTCCGGCTCCGGCTCCGGCTCCGGCTCCGGCAGGACGGTGGGCAGCCCCGGGCGCACCTCGACCGGCCGTTCCGGCGGAGCTGTGAACGTCCAGCGAGCGGTGACCGGTCCCAGCCGTACGGCAGTCGAGCCCGACGGAGCCCCGACCACCCCGGCCGCGACACCGCCCGGCCCCAGCCCGGCAGTGCGCGGTCGCGACACTGCGGCAAACGGTCCCGGCGTAACGGCAACCGGCTTCGGCAGAGCGGCAGTCGGCTCGATTGACGGCGCACCCTCCAGCACAGGTGATCCTGTGACCGTCGTCCAGAGAGCGGCCACCGGCCGCGGCAGCACACCGGCCGCCTCCCCGAACGCGGTCTCCAGCCCCGGCGGTACGGCGACCGGCTCCGCCTCCGGCAGCACAGCCGTCAACGTCCAACGGGCGAAGGCCGACCCCGGCGGTACGGGCACCACGCCCGCCCCCCTCAGGGTGCACTCCCCCGGACCGGTGGACAGCACCGGCAGCCTCACCGACACCGCGCCCGTCCACCCCTCGGCGGCGGGCACCGGGACTTCTGCGGCACTCCCCAGTGGGACCACGGCCAACCCGGCTGAAGGGCCACCTCGTTCCACCCACACCTCGACAAGCCTCGACACCGCCAGTGGCGCCGGCGCCGGCAGCACGACCCCCGCCGGTACATCAGCCGGCACCCCGACCTCCCCACATGCCCACATCCAACGGGCGGCAGCAGCCGACACCACCAACCTCTCCAGCCCCAGGCCGACAACGCCCGGCCCCGGCATCACCCCCACCACCGCCCCAGGCACCCACCCCGTACAACGGAGCGCCGCCGGCGGAACAAGGCGCATAGGCCTCGGCACACCCACCTCGGGTCCCGTCCCCACGGTCGCCCCCACACCCACGCACCCGAGCCCGGCCCCCCGGCCCCCCGCCGCGACCACCCCTCGGCCACCCGGATCCGCCGCACCCGCACCCCAAGACCCGGCCCCGGCCCCGCCAGACCGACCCCACGCCGGAGCTTCCACCCCCCGTCAGCGTCCCCTGCTCGGTGCTCCCCTCTCCACCCCGCCCGAGGACGCGAAGCCCCTCTCCAAGCGCACGCCCCCCGGCGGCTCAGGCCTCCCCGTCCCCCCTCCCCTGCAGCGGGCGGCAACGGCACACCGGGCGAAGGCGAACCCCACCCCGGGCCCGCTTCCTCAGGTCTCGGCCTCTTCACCGGCAGCACCGCACCACCCCCCGGTCGTCCCACTGACGACCACGGGCCACGGACACCGCCCTGAAGGGACTCGGGGAAACACGCGATCAGCCCCACCCTCCCCACAGCCGCCCCACACCCCACCCCGGCAACTCCCTGGGCGATCAGGTTCTCCCTCAGCACCACAGTCCAGAACGCCTTCCCCCCTGCCCTCGCCCACCCCCATCCCCACCCCCGTACGCCCCCTCGCCCCCACCCGCGCCCTCACCTCGGCCCTGCCCACCACCACGGCGTCCCCCGCGATCCAGCGTCAGGCGCCCCGGACCGCCATACCCCTGCGCCGCCCCACCTCCACGAACGGCCGACCCTCATCGCCGGGCACCGGCCCCGCCGTACAACGCCTCACAGCCAACAAGCCCGACAAGCCCGGCAAGCCCACCGCCCCGTCCCGTACGGCGCTCCCCCTCACCGTCGCCCCCACGACGCCCTCGCAGGCACCCCGGCGACCGAGCGCCCTCCCCGCCAGGCCGGCCGTCGCCCAGCGCCCAACCACCCACGCCCCGAAGACACCCGGCACCACACCCATCACCCCCACACCCGCACCCGCACCCGCACCCGCACCAATCCAGCGGGCCCCAGGAATCCCCCTCCGTCCCACGCCCGCCACCACAACCACAGCCGCCTCACCCGTAACAGCGACCGCAACGACCGCAGCCACCACGGCCACCACAGCCGGCACGACCACCACAGCCCACCGCACCGCGTCGGCCGACCTCCCGCCCCCCTACTCCGCGGTGGACAACGACGCCTCCTCCAAGGCCCCGTTCGACCCCCGCGCCCTCACCGACTTCCAGCTCGACGAACTGACGCACAAGCTCATCGGCCGGATCACCCGCCTCGTCCGCACCGAACTCCGTCTCGACCGCGAACGAATCGGCAAACTCCGCGACCCCCGCCACTGATCACCACCGACTCCACCACCGACCCGCCGCCCACCCACACCGGCCCGGTCGGCCGCCGCCCCCGCACCACCAGAAAGGCCCTCCCCGATGCCCCGCGATCTCGACCCGGGCTCCACCATCTTCTTCACGCTGACCATCGACGGCGAGAGCCTCGGTTACTTCAACGGGTGTGAAGGGCTGTCCTCGACGGTGGAGATCGAGCACCGCCAGGAGGGCGGGAACAACGGGTTCGTCTGGCAGTTCCCGTCGCGTGTGACGTTCTCGAACATCCGGCTGACGAGGCCGCTGACGCCGGACACGGCGAAGGTCGCGGCGTGGATCTCGTCCGTGGCGACGGGCGTGAAGCGGCCGACGGCCCAGATCGCGGCGCTGCGCGCGGACGGCTCGGAGGTGGCGCACTGGGGACTGATCGACGTCCTGCCGGTGAGCTGGCAGGGGCCGTCCCTGGACCCGGCGAACCCGAGCGTGGCGACCGAGGTCCTGGAGATCACGCACCACGGGTTCACGGACTGAGGGGCGGAAACAGAACATGGCGAAGGGCAGCAAGGGCGGCGCGGGCAAGAGCCTCGTGCGGGCCACACTGGCCATTCACGAGCCGCCGGTCGGGACGAGCACGACGCCGGGCGGTCTTATGAAGACGTTCAGCTTCGAGTTCAACCCGGCGGAGCTGACGCTGCGCCGGGGCGCCCAGTGGAAGACCACGATCAGCGCGGCCGTACGCGACGGCGCCCTCCCGGAGTTCATGGGACCCGAGGCCCGGCAGATGAACGTCGAGATCTTCCTCGACTCCTCCGCCAAGCCGAGCGGCACCACGGTGCTGAAGAAGGTGGAGTCGCTGCTGTCGTGCTGCGAGGTGACGGCGAAGAGCCTCGCCGCGAAGCAGCCGTCGCCGCCCTGGGTGGTGTTCCAGTGGGGGTCGTTCTCCACGGCACGCTTCACGGCGTACGTCAGCTCCGTGGACGTCACGTACTCCCTGTTCGGGACGACCGGTGTGCCGATCCGGGCCACCTGCCGGATGTCGCTGCACGAGATCCCCAGTACGACCAAGGGGCAGAACCCGACATCGGGCGCGCTCACCGCGCAGAGCGTGCACCGGGTCGTCGCGGGCGACTCGCTGCAGTCGCTGGCGTGGCGGGAGTACGGGAACGCCTCGGCGTGGCGGGCCATCGCCGAGGCCAACGGCATCGACGACCCGACCCGGCTGCCCACCGGCATCGAACTCGTCCTCCCGGCTGCCGAGGAGGTGGGTCTGTGATGGTGAAGCCGTCCTTCTCCAACGTCATCCATGTCACCCTCGACGGCGCGAAGCTGCCGACCGAGTACGCCGATCTGCTGGTCGGCGGCTGGGTCGATCTCGGGGCCGGGGTGCCCGGCGCGTTCCGGCTCACCTTCCGGGACCCGCACGGGCTGCTGCTGGGCAAACTGAACGTCAGGTTCGGCAGCAAGGTGGTCATCGCGCCCGTCGCCGACGGGCAGGGCGCGGCGTCCCCGCTGCTCACCGGCGAGGTCACCGGCATGGAGACCGACTACGACGGCACCGGCACCTTCACCGTCGTCCGCGGCTACGACCCGGGCCACCGGCTGATGCGGGTGCGCAGGGTGGCGGCGTACCGCAATCAGACGGCCGCCGACATCGCCCGCAAGCTGGCCGGGATGAACGGCATCCCGGTCGGGCAGGTGCAGTCCACCAAGACCGTCTACGACTTCATCAGCCAGTCCAATGTGACCGACTGGGACTTCCTCGCGCGGCTCGCCGACGAGAACGAGATGGTGATGTCGCTGGACGCCAAGGGGAAGTTCCAGTTCGTCAAGCCGAAGCCGGCGTCCGGCGCGCCCCCGACGAGCACGCCCGGCGAGAAGAGCCCCTTCGTGCTGCAGGCCGGTGTGGACATCCTGCGCTGCCGGGCCGCCGTCACCGCCGCCGACCAGGTCGGCAAGGTCGAGGCGCGCGGCTGGAACGTCACGACGAAGAAGAAGCTCACCGCGACGACCCCGGCGAAGGCCAACCCCGGTATCGCCATCGGCACCACCCCGCAGAAGGCGGCGGCCGCGTTCACGGCCGCGAAGCTGGTCGAGACCGACACGCCGTACGACCTCCAGAGCGAGGTCACGCACGCCGCCGCCTCCCTCGCCGACGACATCACCTCCTCCTTCGCCGAGCTGGAGGTCACCGTGCGCGGCAACCCCCAGCTGCGGCCCGGCGTGCCGGTCACGCTCACCGAGGTGGGCGCCCCCTTCGAGGGCAAGTACACCTGCACCTCCGTACGGCACTCCTTCGGCGACGGCAGCCACTACGAGACCTGGGTGACCGTCAGCGGCCGGCAGTGGCGCTCCCTGTTCGGGCTGGCGTCCGGCGGCGGTTCCGGCTCACCCCGGCTGCCCAGTGTGGCCAACGCGCTGGTCACCGACGTACAGGATCCGCTGAAGCAGGGCCGGGTGAAGCTCCAGTTCCCGTGGCTGGACGACACGTACGTCAGCGACTGGACGCGGACCGTGCAGATGGGCGGCAAGGGCGGCGGCGGGATCTTCCCGCTGGACGTCGGCGACGAGGTGCTGGTCGCCTTCGACCGGGGCGCGCTCGACCACCCCTTCGTCATCGGCGGCCTCTACAACGGCATCGACAAGCCGACCCCCGTGAAGGACGTGTGGCTGCACGACCCGGTCAAGAAGAAGGCGATCCGGCACACCCTGTCCGACCGGGAGGGCAACCGCGTCGACCTGCTCAGCCAGCAGACCGGCCTGCGCAAGCAGGGCGTCCGCATCGCCAGCGGCAACGACCGGCTGATCATCAACCTCGACCGGACGAAGACCGAGATCACGGTGGACAGCAAGGGTGCCGTCAGCATCACGGGCGGTACCTCGGTGTCCGTGAAGGCCGGGACCGATCTGACGCTGAGCGCGCTGCGGTCCGTGACCATCAGGAGCGGCGGACCCCTGAACCTCCAGGGCCAGGGCATGGTCGGCCTGAGGTCGCTCGGCGGTGCGGTCAACATCAACGCGGTGGGCGCCGTCGCCGTGAACGCGGCCGGTGCCGCGACGATCAGCGCGGCCGGGACCGTGCAGATCAACGCCGTCGGCCAGGCGGCGCTCCGGGCGGCCAACGTGGACATCACGGGCATCGTGCTGGTCAACAAGAAGCCGTACCCGATCCCGTGACCGATTCCGTATGCCGTCCCGAGACGGATCCCGAAACCGATGCCGAGGCCGATCCCGTATGCGGTTCCGTATGCGGTCCCGTGACTGCCCGGAAGGCCGCCGAGGAGACCGGCGAGAAGTCCGCCGGGGAGTTCGACGGGGAGTCCCACGTTCCACGAAGAAGGGTGGCCCGCTGATGGCCGAGCAGTTCGTCGGATCCGGCTGGGCGTTCCCGCTGCGCATCGGACCCACCGGGGGCATCGCCCTGGTCAGCGGGGAGCGCGAGGTCGAGGAGGCCATCCGGTTGATCCTGGCCACCTCGCCGGGCGAGCGGCCGATGCGCCCCGAGTTCGGCTGCGCCATCCACGACCTGGTGTTCGCGCCGGTCAACGAGGCCACCGCCGGCCGTATCCAGCACGAGGTGTACGCGAGCCTCGACCGCTGGGAGCCGCGGATCGAGGTGACCGACGTCGAGGTGACGGCGGGCGCCGACCAGGGCGTCCTGTTCATCGACGTCCGCTACGCGATCCGCGGCACCAACAACCCGCGCAGCCTGGTCTTCCCGTTCTACGTCATCCCCTCCCACGACGAGCCGGACCTGGCTTCCGAAGGCTCCGACCGTCCCGAAAGCGACCGCTGATGGCCCTGCCCTCCCCGAACCTCGACGACCGCCGCTTCCAGCAGTTCGTCGACGACGCCAAGCGCTACATCCAGCAGCGGGCCCCGGAGTGGACCGACCACAACGTCTCCGACCCCGGCGTCACCCTGGTGGAGACGGTCGCCCACATGGCCGACCAGATCGTCTACCGGCTCAACCGGGTGCCGGAGAAGAACCATCTGGCGTTCCTGGACCTGGTGGGCATCACCCTGTTCCCGCCCTCGGCGGCCCGCACGGACGTGACCTTCTGGCTGTCCGCGCCGCAGGAGGAGCCGGTGCCGCTGCCCGTGGGCACCGAGGTCGCCACCCTGCGCACCGAGAGCGAGGAGGCGGTCGTCTTCGCCACCGAGCGCGAACTGTCCGTCGTGCCCTGCGAGTTGCGGTATCTGGTCACCCAGCGACCCGGTGAGCCGGTCGCCGACCGCACGGCCGACCTCGCCGAGGGCAAGGACCTGATGTGCTTCGCCGAGTCCCCGAGGCCCGGCGACTGCATGCTGTTCGGGCTGACCGCCGCCGTGCCGTACTGCGCGATCGTGCTGGAGCTGGACAGCGTGGTCGACGGTGTCGGCGTGGACCCGCGGCAGCCGCCGCTGGTCTGGGAGGCGTGGACCGAGGACGGCTGGACGGCGTGCGAGGTCGACCGCGACGGCACGGGAGGCCTCAACCGGCCGGGCGAGGTGGTCCTGCACATGCCCGGCGGGCACACCCTGTCCCGCACCGGCGGGCAGGAGGCCGGCTGGCTGCGCTGCCGGGTCACCGAACCCCTGCCCGGCCAGCCCTTCTACACCACCTCACCGACCGTCCGTGCGTCCGAGGCCTTCACCATCGGCGGCACCACCACCGCCGTCCACGCCGAGACCGTGTACGACGAGGCGCTCGGCGAGTCCACCGGCCTGCCCGGACAGCGGCTGCGCCTGGCTCACTTCCCGGTGGTGGGTGACACCCCGCCCGTCCTGCTGCAGACCGCAGAGCACGACGGCTGGACCGACTGGGACGTCGTCCCGTCCTTCGCCGCGTCCACCTCGTACGACCGGCACATCACCCTCGACTCGGCCACCGGCGAGATCGCCTTCGGCCCGGCGGTAAGGGAGCCCGACGGCACCCTGCGCGCGTACGGGGCCGCCGCGCCCAAGGGTTCCGTCATCCGCGCCGTGCGCTACCGCACCGGCGGCGGCAGGGCCGGCAACGTCGCCCGGGGCGCCATCCGGGTGCTGCGCACCTCCGTCCCGTACGTGTCCGAGGTCGTCAACCGCGAGGCCGCGCGCGGCGGTGTCGACGCCGAGACCGTGGAGGAGGCGAAGGTCCGGGCGCCGATCACCCTGCGCGCCCAGGAACGCGCGGTGACCCTGCGCGACTACGAGGAGCTCGCCCGCCGCGCGGCCCCCGAGACCGCCCGCATCACCTGTCTGGAGGGCGAGGAGGGCGAGCACGGGGCGTACGCGGTGCGGGTGCTGGTGGTACCGCAGGCCGTCCCGGACCCCGGCGGCCGCCTCCGCTTCGAGCAACTGGTCCCCGGCGACGCGCTGTTGCGCCGCATCACCCGCCATCTGGACGAACGCCGCCTGATAGGCACACGGTTGGCGGTCGGCCCGCCCTTCTACCAGGGCGTCACCGTCGTCGCGACGCTGCACGCCTTCCGCGGCACCGACACCGACCGGGTCCGCCGCCAGGCCCACGACGCGCTCTACCGGCATCTCGATCCGCTGACCGGCGGCGCCGACGGCCGCGGCTGGCCCTTCGGCCGCCCCGTCCAGTCCGGCGAGGTCTTCGCCGTGCTCCAACGCGTCCCCGGCGTCGAACTCGTCGACGACGTCCAACTCCACCCCGCCGACCCCCTCACCGGCAAGCGAGGCGACCCCACCAACCGCATCGACCTCTCCCCGCCGTCCCTGGTCTTCTCCTTCGACCACCGGGTCCGAGTGATCGGGGACAAGCCGTGAGGGCCGCGCCCCGTCAGGGGCGCCAGGACCTGCGCGAGCAACCAAAGACAACCCGCAGCCGCCGAAGAACAGCAGGCCCCGAGCTACCAGGCACCTCACCGAGAGGCGACCACACATGAGGGGCTCCATAGACGGCCTCGGCTCCCCCACCCCCATCGGCACCATGCTGCCCGCCGTGTTCGCCGACGACGACCTCGCCCAGCGCTTCATCGGCGGGCTGGACGACGTACTCGCCCCGATCCTGTCCGTCCTCGACTGCCTGGACTCCTACTTCACGCCGTCGCTCGCCCCCGTGGACTTCACCCAGTGGCTCGCCGGCTGGGTCGGCGCCGAGACCGACGGCACGGAACCGGAGGCCCGCCTGCGCGCCGCGGTCGCCGCCGCCGCGTACCTGCACCGCGTACGCGGCACGCGGCGCGGGCTGTCCGAGGCGGTGCGCCTGGTGTTCGGCGTGACCCCGGAGATCACCGAGAGCGGCGCAGCCTCCTGGGACGCCCGCCCCCTCGGCCCGGTCCCCGGCGAAGCCCGACCCCGCCTCCACGTGGCCCTTCGCCTGCCCGACCCCACCCCCGCGGACGAACACCGGCTGGACAGCCTCGTGGCCGCCGCCCGCCCCGCCCACATGCCCTACACGGTCCAGGTGACCGCCGCCGAAAGGATCCCCGAGAGATGACCAGCCAGACCCCCGGCACCGGCCAGGCCCGGAGCTGCGCCGAATGCGGAACCCGCGGGGAGCCCGGCCAGTCCTTCTGCGACGCCTGCGGCGCGGTACTCGGCTGGTCCGGAACCCCGGCCCGAGCGACCACGGGCGGCACCGGGAGCGAACCCACCGACCGCGCGGGCACCGGACACCCGAAGACCGACGCCCCGGCCCCGGCTCCGGCTCCGGCCCCAGCTCCGGCTCCGGCTCCGGCTCCGGCGAACGCCGGGCGCACGACGGCCGACGACGACGAGCGCGGCTGGGACGCCTTCGCCCACCCGGGCGCCGGCACGGGTACGGCCCGCACCGGCCACGACCCGGCCCAGGCGGGCGCGACCGCGACCGCCGCCACCGGCGTCCGCACCCCGGAGGCCGGCACGACGGTCCGCGCGGACGCGCCCACCGCAGCCACCGCGCCCACCCACCCCGCCCCCGATCCGTCGCCCGCCGACAGGACACCGGCACCTCCCACGGCCCAGGCCCAGGCCCAGGCCAACGTCCAGACCGAGGCCCCGACCGTGACGGCCACCCCCGCATCCCCGCCCGCCCATTCCTCCCCCACCCCCGAACCGGGCCACCCGGCCGCGCACCCCCACCACGACGACGAGGCCCCCACCACCCCCCTCCCGACGCCGGCCTCGCCGCCCCCTTCCCACGCCCACACCCCTTCCGCCGCCGAGCGGGCCAGGTCCCTCCTGGTCCCGGTGGCCGACCCCGAACCCCGTGCCCCGGCGGAACCGGCCGTCGCACCCGTACTGCCCGGCCGCCCCGACGTGCAGCGGCCCCAAGTCCGCACCCCCGGACCGGAGTTCGGCACGGAGGGCGGCGTGCCCTGTCCCTGGTGCGGGACCCCCACCCGGCCGGACCGGCACTTCTGCGCGCGCTGCGCGATGCCGATGGCCGGGCGCACGGAGGCACCGGGACGGCTGCCGTGGTGGCGCCGGATGCTGAACGGCCACAACACACAGACCCCGTGGGCGGGCGACCGCCCCCGCCTGCGCCGCGGCTTCGGCCGGATCCTCAACTGGGTGGTCGCCGCCCTCGTCCTCACCCTGATCGTCACCCTCGCGCTCCAGGCCGACGACGGCTACCAGGCGGCCCGCGACCACTTCGCCAAGCGCGCCTCGGTCCTCCCCGACAGCTCCAAGGCGTCCCGCTCGTTCCCCGGTCACAAGCCGGATCTGGCCTTCGACACGTACAGCAACACGTGGTGGGGCCCGGGTGTCACGCAGTCCGGCGAGGGGGAGTGGATCGAGGCCCACTTCGAGCAGCCCGTCAGGCTGCTGGACGTGGTCATCACGCCGGGTGTCTCGAAGAAGCCGGACCAGCGCGCGGAGTCGGCCCGCCCGCACCGCATCGAGGCGACGATCACCGCCGCCGACGGCTCCACCTCCACCAAGATCCTCACCCTCGACCAGACCGCCGGCGGCCAGAGCCGTAAGTTCCGCGTCGGCGACGCCGAGACCGTCCGTTTCACCATCCGCTCCGCCTACGGCGCCGACGACAAGAAGCAGGTCGCCATAGCCGAGATCGAGTTCTTCGGCCGCTCGAACAGCAACAGCTAGAGCGGGAACGGAACGCGCGAGGGGTGAGGCGGGGACTGTGCCGGGAAAGGCGGACGCCACTGGTCCGGATCCGGGAGCCCTGACCGGCCGGACCGGCCGGACCGCCACAGGTCTGCGACCGGGCCGACTCCCCCGCACCTCCGGAGAGCCCCATGCCGCGGGGCATCGATGTCAGCTCCTGCCGGTCACATCCAGGACACTCGACGACGCCTCGTTGAACTCACAGACGCGGCCCTCCCTCCTCGCACGACCGGGGGCGATGGGGGCGATGGGGCACTCTGGCGCGCTGAGCCAAACAGCTGAGCCAAACGAATGGGGCGCCCCACCGCTCGGTGCGGTGGGGCGCCCCATTCACCTGTGGCTCACTTGTCCAGGTGGGCCCAGAACTCGTCGAACGACAGGAGCTTGTCGCCGTTGAGGTCGCGGGTGCGGATGATGACCTCCGCCACGGACTCGGTGACGTTCCAGTCGCCCTCCTGGGCCAGGGCGGTCTTGAACTCCGCGGCGGTGATGAACCCGTCACCGTCCGCGTCGATCCGCTGGAACTCCTTGCGCGCTGCCTCGATGTCCGCCACCGATCCGCCCCTTCTTGGTGCCCTGCCTGTCTCAGGCAGTCCTGCTGACAGTCCTACTGACGCAGGTCAGATTAACCGGCCACGCGAGTGCGGAGTGCGGCGACCACCCACGCGAACTCCTCGGTGTGCGCCGACAGCGGTTCCACGCCCCGCACCAGCGCGGCCAGCTCCCGGAACCGGGCCAGCTCGGCATGGGCCGCCGAGGTGACGCGTTCCAGCAGGACGGCCCGGTCGGCGTCGCCCAGCAGTCCTGTCAGCACCTGGTCGGCGGCGGGCGAGGCGGGGTCGACGCCGTCCCGCAGCGCCTCCCCCGCGAGCTGCACCAGGCGGCTCATGAACCACAGGGAGGTGCCCGACGGCACGTCCGGCCCCCGGTCCGCCGCGTTGAACTCGACCGTCTGCCGCATCCGCGCCCGGAACCCCGGGTCCTGAAGCATCTCGGCCAGCTCCACCCAGGCGTCCACCTGCTCGGGCGTGGGGTCCTCCGGCAGATCCGCGAGGCTGAACCTCAGCCTCGTACGGATGTCGGGGTCCGCGGTGTCGAGTCCTCCGAAGGTCTCCTCCATGAAGTCGTCGATGATCCGCCCTCGTTCGGCGGCGGACAGCCGGGCCAGTCTGTTCATCAGGGTCATCTCCTCCGCGGTCGAGCCGCGTCGCGCCACGGTCGACAGCACCGCCCGGGTCACCTTGAGGCCGCGGATCTGCGCGTCCAGCGCGGCCACATGCGTGGCCGCCACCTCCGCGACGGTCGTCTCGCCCGCGAGCACCCGCCGTACGTGGTCCAGGCCGAGGCCCAGCTCCCGCAGGGTGCGGATGAGTTCGAGCCGGGCCACGGACTCGGCGTCGTACAGCCGGTAGCCTCCCTCGCTGCGGGTGACCGGGTGCAGGACGCCCTCGTCCGACCAGTAGCGGATCGTGCGGACGGACAGACCGGAGCCGCGGGCGAGCTGCCCGATGGTGAAAAGGCCGGTGCCGTTCTCGATCATGTCTGCGAGTGTGGGCCTTCCAGTGGGTGGAGACTCAAGGAGCACGGCGAAGGAGTCCGGTGACGGAGCGCTTGCGGGACATTCTGGACGCGGTGGCCAGAGGTGTCTTCCCGCCGGCCGACGGCGGTACGACCGTCGTCGCTCAGCACTCTCCCCGGGACGCGGGCGTCCTCTGCTTCACCGCACACTCCGTCGTCTTCACGGACGAGGATCCCCGGTGGGTGTACGAGAGCCTGGCGGCCGCGGAGTGCGACGCGCTGTCCGCGAGCATGAACCCACGGTTCCTGGCGGCCCTCATGGAGCGGACGGGCCGTACATCCGAGACCATCGACGCGATGCTGGTCGCCTCGCCCCTGCCGGGCGAACCGCCGCTGGCGCTGAAGGAGATCGAGGACGCCGGACACCCCCGCGTCGCGTACGCGCGGCGACGCCGTGACGACGTACGGGTCTGGGCTGCGGACGGCGGAGTCCTGACGACGGGCCGGGGAATCGCCGGGCGGCTGGAGGTCTCGGTCGAGGTGGACGAGGACGTACGGCACCGGGGGCTGGGCCGGGCGCTGGTGAGTG
Source organism: Streptomyces europaeiscabiei (assembly GCF_036346855.1). Taxonomy (NCBI): domain Bacteria; kingdom Bacillati; phylum Actinomycetota; class Actinomycetes; order Kitasatosporales; family Streptomycetaceae; genus Streptomyces; species Streptomyces europaeiscabiei. Next base: position 7,266,828 of record NZ_CP107841.1, on the reverse strand, counting down.
CCGCACGGCATCTGGTCGCCGAGCCGCTGTGGGCGCAGATCGCGCCGGGGAACGCCCGCAGCGTGCGGGCGTTCCAGTCGGCCGGCTATCTGCCGGTGGGCTCCGAGATACTGCTCAGCGCCCGATAGGGCCACCCGTCGAGCCGTGGGGACCCCGGCGGGTGTCAGTGCCAGGGCTCGTAGTGCGGGTTGCTCTCGCACTCGCTCATCTTCTCCGTCCTGGTCTTCTTGTCGACCGGGCAGACGCCGATGACGTACTGCGGCTTGATCCCGCCGGGGAAGGCGACCTCGACCTGGTCGGCCCACCTGTGCCGGTCGCCGATCGTCCGGTTGACGTCCACGCCGCCGGGGGCGTCGATGTAGTAGTTGTAGCCGGACTTGTACCAGGTCTTGTACAGGTCGTGGTCGTAGGTCGTGGAGACGTACGGCGAGGGCTGGTTGACCAGGACGTACTGCTCGATGTCGTACTGCCCGTCGATGACGTCCTTGGGATGGAAGCCCTGCTCGAAGATGGTCGCCGGGCCCCGGCTGTCGCTGCGGTACAGCGTGCCGCAGGTCGTGCGCCAGGCGGGCTCGGGGGTGATGCGGTCGACGTCCACGCGGCGGTCGACGGCGGCGTGGACCGGGTCGTCGAACTGGGGGCAGGCCGGTGCGGCGGCCTTGGCCGAAGAGGTGGTCGGTGTCTGTGCCGGAGCGGTCGCGGCGGAGGTCGCGAGGACGGCGGAGAGGGACAGGACGACGGCGGCGGCCCGGCGCCGCAGACGAGTTGTGATCATGGTGAGCACGATCTCGGCTGCGCGGCGCCGGGCCGCGGATCATCACCCGTACGGCGGCGTGTCAGCCCGCCCGGTTGTCGTGTGTCACCGGGAGATTCCGGTCGCCGGGCGGTCGTCAGCGGAAGATGCCGGTGTGGCCGAGCGAGTAGCGGCCGGGCTGCGGGTAGACCGCGAGGCCGTGCGGGCCGCTGCCGACGGGGATGCGGGCGAGCTGCTCCCCGCTGCGGGTGTCGATGGCGTACACCTCGGAGTCGTAGCGGCCGGAGAGCCACAGGACCTTGCCGTCGGCGGAGACGCCGCCCATGTCGGGGCTGCCGCCGTCGGGGAGGTGCCACTTCTTGGTGAGCCTGTTCTCGGTGAAGTCGAAGACGGACACGGAGCCCTCGCCCCGGTTGGAGACGTACATCTCGCGTGAGTCGCGGCCGACGTACAGCCCGTGGGTGCCCTTTCCGGTGGGCAGGAGCTTCGGTTCGTCGAACTTGTCGCCGTCGAGGACCCACATGCCGTGGGCCATCATGTCGGCGATGTAGAACCGCTTGCCGTCCGGCGAGATCTTCACGTCCTGCGGCATGGCCCCCTCGAACGGGAGCTTCTGCTGCCCGATCACCTTCATCTTCGCGGTGTCGACCTTCAGCAGCTCACCGCTGAACTCGCACGACACGATGAAGTACGTGCCGTCGATCGAGAAGTCCGCATGGTTGACGCCGTAGCAGGTGACCGGCTCGGTCCTGACCCGCTTCATGGTGTGCGGGTCGCGGAAGACGAGTTCGCGGTCGAGGGAGGCCATGACGACGGCGTACTCGCCGTTGGGGGTGAAGTACAGGTTGTACGGGTCGTGCACCTCGACCGGCCTGCCCGCCTTCCCCGTCCTCGGGTCGATGGGGGTGAGGGTGTGGCCCCGGTTGTTGTTGACCCACAGGGTCTTCAGGTCCCAGGAGGGCACGACATGCTGGGGCTGGCGGCCCACCGGGATCGTCTCGATGATCTCGTACGTCTTCGGGTCGATGACGGTGACGGTGTCGGACTCGCTGTTGGGGACGTACACCCGGGACGGGAAGTCCTCGACCACTGGGGAGAGCCGGTTCGGGCGGTCGGCGGCATAGACGTCCCTGGGGTCCAGCACGGGCGGCATGCCGCGCAGTCCTCTGACCGCCGTCCGCTGTTTCTTCTTCCTCTCGGCGGCTTCGGCTTCGGCGATGGCCCGGTCGGCCCGGATCCTCTGCTGCTGCTCACTGGTCCCGGTCCCGGCGCCGCACGCGGCCACGGCGGCGAGAACGGCGGCCGCGAGGAGGGCGCGCTGCACGAGGTTGCACTGCATGAGGGGGGTGCGGGGCGTGGTCACGCGACCTTTATAGGGAGGTCCGCCGCGAATTCCGGCGATTGGCCCGATCGACGGAGGTGCGTGGCGGCTGCCGCCGGGCACCTGGGGGCCGCGCGCCGTGGGCGCTTCCACCGGCTTGCGACCGCGGGTCGTCCGCGGCTGGTCGCGCCCGCGCGGCGGAGCCGCACCGTGTCACAGCCCCGCCTCCTTGCCAGGGCTTCGGGCACCCCTTACCGGTCGGCGACCCTCATCTCGAACCACGTCGTCTTCCCCCGCGGCAGCAGGTCGACCCCCCAGCGGTCCGAGAGCTTGTCCACCAGGAACAGCCCGCGCCCGCTGATGTCCGTCTCCTGTACCGGAATCAGACAGGGCAGTCCCCGCGAGGGGTCGCGGACCTCGATCCGGATCCAGCCCGGCCGGCGGCGCATGCGCAGTCCGAAGACGCGGGCGCCGGTGTGGCGCACGGCGTTGCCCACGAGTTCGGAGACGAGCAGGACCGCGTCCTCGGTCATCCTCGGCGACAGCCGCCACTGGCGGAGGATGACAACCTGGGCGAGCCGCCGGGCGGTGGCCGCGGACTCGGGACGGGACGGCAGCGGAACCTCTGCCTCGGTCGGGTTGCCGAACAACTCCAGTGCCTTCTGCGCCCGTTCGTCCTCGATCGCAGGTGACCAACGCGCCGCGGTCGCACTCCCGTGCCGCCGCGGCTGTTCGATACCCTCCAGCCCCGCCATGCCCCCATCATGGCCGTCCCGAGCCTCCTCCGGGGCCGTTCCGCAGGAATACAACCCCCGGAACCAACCATTCCGGAGGTTTCGGATGGCATATGCCAGAGGCAGTAAACCACCCGCGACAGCCCGTCCGACCTGCGCCGACACCCTGAACTCCGGTCAGCGCCAAGAGCCTTGGGCAAGGCTCTCTTAAGACTGCCTTAAGGAACGGGCAAACCGCCCCTTCGGGGGACGCGGGTCATACATCGCGTCAACTGCAAGTCGTTCGGCGGAACTTGTGGGCCGGTTTCCGGACCCCCGGCCCTGATCCACCGCCGTCAGACGAACTTCGCCTTGCCCGGCCCCTCCTCCACGAAGCTGCGCATCCCGCGCTCGCGGTCCTCCGTGGCGAACAGTCCCGCGAACCAGTTCCGCTCGATCGCGAGCCCGGTCTCCAGGTCGGTCTCCAGCCCCGCGTCGATCGACTCCTTGGCGGCCCGCAGCGCGATCGCCGGCCCCCGCGCCAGCCGGGCGGCCCACTCGTGCGCGGCGGTGTACACCTCGTCCGCCGGGACGACCCGGTCCACCAGACCGAGCACGAGCGCCTCGTCCGCCTTGACCATGCGCCCGGTGAAGATGAGGTCCTTGGCCTTGGAGGGGCCGACGAGGCGGGACAGCCGCTGGGTGCCGCCCGCGCCCGGGATCACCCCGAGCAGGATCTCCGGCTGGCCGAGCTTCGCGTTCTCCCCGGCGATCCGGTAGTCCGCGCACAGCGCCAGCTCGCAACCCCCGCCCAGCGCATAGCCAGTGACGGCCGCGACGACCGGCTTGGGGATGCGGGCCACGGCGCTGAAGGAGTCCTGCAGGGCGCGGGACCGGACGACCATCGCCGCGTGGTCCATGGCCTGCATCTCCTTGATGTCCGCGCCGGCCGCGAAGACCTTCTCCCCGCCGTAGAGCACCACCGCGCGGACGTCGTCGCGGCGCGTGGCCTCCTCGGCGAGTTCCTTGAGGCGGTCCTGGGTGGCGATGTCCAGGGCGTTCATGGGCGGCCGGTCGAGGCGGATCGTGCCCACGCCTTCGGCGACTTCGAGATGCACAGTCATGAGGGCAGGTTAACGGCGACTAACGGCAACGGCCCCGGTGCGGTACATCACACCGGGGCCGTGCGTCAGGATCTCGGGCTCTCAGGAGGCGCCTACGCCTTCCACTTGTCCCAGTCCATGTTCCAGCCGTTGTAGCCGTTGTCCGGGTCCACGGTCCGGTCGTTGGAGTTCTTCACGACCACGACGTCGCCGACCATGGAGTGGTCGAAGAACCAGGCGCCCGGCGCACCGCGGTCGTAGCCGCCGCGGGTGTCGCGCAGGCCGATGCAGCCGTGGCTGGCGTTGTAGTTGCCGAAGGCGCCGCCGCCCCAGTAGTTGCCGTGGATGAAGGTGCCGGAGTTGGTCAGACGCATGGCGTCCGGCACGTCCTTGATGTCGTACTCGCCGCCGTAGCCGACCGTCTCGCCGTTCATCCGGGTCACGCGCAGGCGCTCGCTGATGACCATCTGGCCGTTCCAGGTCTCCATGCCGGGCTGGCCGGTGGTGACCGGGATGGTCTTGACGACCTTGCCGTCCCGCGAGACCTTCATGGTCAGCTTCTTGACGTCGACGACGGAGACCTGGCTGCGGCCGATGGTGAAGGAGACCTTCTTGCTCTGTTCGCCGTAGACGCCGTCGCGGCCCTCGACACCGTCGAGGTTGAGGTCGACGGTCACCTTCGTGCCGGCCTTCCAGTACTTCTCCGGGCGGAAGTCGAGGCGGTCGTTGCCGAACCAGTGGCCCTCGACGTCGACGGCCGGCTCGGTCTTGATGGTGATGGCCTTCTCGACGTCCTCCGGGGCGGTGATGCCCCGCGTGAAGCGGATCGAGAACGGCATTCCGACGCCGACCTTCGACCCGTCCTCGGGGGTGAAGATACCGACGAAGGTGTTCTTCGGGGTCAACGTGGTGAAGGACGAGTCCTCGGCCGCCTCACGCCCCTCGGAGTCCTTCGCGACGGCGTGCACCTTGTACTCGGTGGCCGAGTTGAGGTGGATCGACGGCGTCCAGGTGGCGCCGTCGCCGGATATCTCGCCGGCGATCTTCTCGCCCTTGTCGTTCTCGACCGTGACCTCGGACAGCTTGCCCTTGGCGGCGCTCACCTTGAGGGCGCCGTTGGTGGCCACGTCATCGGCGCCGTTCTTCGGAGCGATGGAGACCACCGCCTCCGAGGCCTTGGTGGCCGCCTTGTCCGAGGCGGTCCTGTCGGAGCCCTTCCCCTTGTCGTCGCCGGAGCCGGTGTCCGAACCCCCGCCTCCGCCGCACGCGGTGACCGCGAGCAGCATCAGGACCGGCAGCACGGCCAGGGCCCCCTTGCGCCGCCGCGTCCGCGCGCCAACCGACGCCCCCGATATCGGTCGCCCGTTCAACTCTCTGTTCTCCCCTCGCACGGCCTGATCAGGCCCGCACCCCTACGCACCACATGCGCGTACGCCCGTACATTAACCAGATGATCGGGAGGATTTGGCCTCGGTGAATGTCACCGTTCAGTCCCAACTTCAATCATCACGCGCGTACCCCCATGTCGGCGCTATGTCCGTCTACTTCACCGCCGCACCCGCTTTCCATGCGTTCCACCCCATGTTCCAGCCTCCGAGCCCATTGTCGGGAGAGACCGTTTTGTCGTCACTGTTGATCACCTCGACGACGTCCCCGATGAGGCTGCGGTCGAAGAACCAGCCGGCGGGGGTGCCGGAATCGCCGCCCTTCACATCGCGCAGGCCCACACAGCCGTGGCTGACATTGGCCCGGCCGAAGGCGTCCGGCGCCCAGTAGTTGCCGTGCAGGAAGGTGCCGGAGGTGGTGAGGCGCATCGCGTGCGGGACGTCCGGGATGTCGTACTCGCCCTTGCCGTTCGCCTTCCTGAAGCCGACGGTGGCGCCGTTCATCCGAGTCACCTCCAGCATCTCGGTGACGACCATCTTCCCGTTGTACGTCGTCGTCTTCGGCGCCCCGGCCGTGACGGGGAGCGTGGCGAGCACGCCGTCGCCGCGTTCCACGCGCATGGTGTGCTTCGCCGCGTCGACCACGCTGACCTGGTGGCGGCCGACGGTGAAGGAGAACGTCTTGTACTGCTGGCCGTAGACGCCGGGCGCGCCCACGACGTCCCGCAGCCGCAGTCCGACGGTGACCCTGGTCCCGGGCTTCCAGTACGTCTCGGGGCGGAAGTCCAGGCGTTCCCCGCCGAACCAGTGCGGGCGGACCTCGACGGGCGGTTCGGCGGTCACGTCGACGGCGCGTTCGACGGCCGCGCGGTTCTCGATCTCCCGGTTGAACTCCAGGGAGACGATCATCCCGGTGCCGACGGTGGCCCGGTTCTCCGGCGTGACGTACGCGATGAAGCGCTCGTCGGGGACGGAGGTGGTGAAGGTGACGTGCCGTGCCGAGCGACGGCCGTGGCCGTCGAGGGCGACCGCGTCGACGGTGTACCTGGCGGCCAGCGCGAGCTTCGGTGAGCCGGTGGGGCGCCAGCTCAGCCCGTCGGCGGACAACCGGCCCGGTACGGGTGACTCCTGCGCGTCCTGCGACTTCACCACCTTGACGGACTCCAGGCGCCCGCTGGGCACCCGTACTTCGAAGCGCTGCTCCGGGCGCACGCCCTTGCTGCCGTCCTCCGGAGTGACCCGGATCGTGTCGTCGGGCGCCTTTTCGCTGGTCAGTGGCGGTCCGGCGGTGCATCCGGCGGCCCCGGCCAGCAGGCCTGCCCAGGTGAGTGCGGCGGCCAGGGCGGCCACGGCGCGGCGCGCGTGCGTCTGTGCGTGGTTCACGTGCGGCCCAACGACGGCGCACGCCCCCGGGAAACGTGAGTGCGAGGCGTGCTCTGGGCAGAACACTTGGGAGGACGACGTGATGGGGAGCGGTGAAGGGACGGCCGGCTCCCCGTTTCCGTCGCCCCACCGAGCCGCGGGAGGCCTGAGGTGTCGAGCGCAGCCGAGCAGGAGGAAGTGCGGGGGACGCGCGGGGTACCGGCCGCGCGTCCGGCCACCGTGCTGAACGGCGGTCGGCGCGATGAGCCGGCGCCGGAGACGAGGCCCGTGTGGCCGGGGGCGTCGACGCCGCTCGGCGCGCGGTTCCGGGTGGGCCCCGACGGGGTCGCGGGCACCAACTTCGCGCTGTGGGCGGGCGGGGCGGAGGCCGTCGAGCTGTGCCTGTTCTCCGAAGCGGGTGAGGAGACCCGGCTGAGACTGGCCGAGCTGACCCATGAGATCTGGCACGGTTTCGTGCCCGGCGTCCGCCCCGGGCAGCGGTACGGCTATCGCGTGCACGGCCGCTGGGACCCGTGGACCGGCGCCCGCTGGAACCCGGCGAAGCTCCTCCTCGACCCGTACGCGCGGGCCGTGGACGGCGAGTTCGGACTGCCGCCTGAGGTGTACGCGCATGTCCGGGACTGGCCCGAGCAGCATGTCGCGGACACCGTGCGCGACGAGCGGGACTCGGCGCCGCACGTCCCGAAGGGTGTCGTCGTCCACGACGACGACGACTGGGCCGACGACCGCCGGCCGAAGACCCCGTGGGCGGACTCGGTCATCTACGAGCTCCATGTACGCGGCTTCACCATGACCCACCCGGGCATCCCCGAGGAACTGCGCGGCACCTACGCCGGGCTCGCGCACCCCGCCGCGATCGAGCACCTGGTGAAGCTGGGCGTGACGGCGGTGGAGCTGCTGCCCGTGCACCAGTTCGCCCACGAGGACCATCTGCTGCGCCGGGGCATGCGCAACTACTGGGGCTACAACTCCATCGGCTACTTCGCCCCGCACGCGGCGTACGCCTCGTCGGGCACGACGGGGCAGCAGGTCGGGGAGTTCAAGCGGATGGTGCGGGCGCTGCACGCCGCCGGGATCGAGGTCGTTCTCGACGTGGTCTACAACCACACGGCCGAGGCCGACGAGCGCGGCCCGAGCCTGTCGCTGCGCGGCATCGACAACCGGGGCTACTACCGGCTGCAGAGCGATGCCCGCCGGTACGCGGACTACTCGGGCTGCGGGAACACCCTGCACGTGGTCCAGCCCCATGTCCTGCGCCTGATCACCGACTCGCTGCGGTACTGGGTGACGGAGATGGGCGTGGACGGCTTCCGCTTCGACCTGGCCGCCGCGCTCGCGCGCTCGATGCACGACGTCGACATGCTGTCCCCGTTTCTCGCCGTCATCGCCCAGGACCCCGTGCTGCGGCGGGTGAAGCTGATCGCCGAACCGTGGGACGTGGGCTCGGGCGGCTACCAGGTCGGCGCCTTCCCGCCCCTGTGGACGGAGTGGAACGACCGCTACCGGGGCGCCGTCCGGGACTTCTGGCGGGGTGCGCTGCCCGATGTGCGGGATCTGGGGTACCGGCTGTCGGGGTCGAGCGACCTGTACGCGTGGGGCGGGCGGCGGCCGTACGCGTCGGTCAACTTCATCACCGCGCACGACGGTTTCACGCTGCGGGACCTCGTGTCGTACGAGCGCAAGCACAACGAGGCGAACGGGGAGGGCAACCGGGACGGCTCGGACGACAACCGCTCCTGGAACTGCGGTACCGAGGGCGAGACGGACGACGAGCGTGTACGGGCCCTGCGGCGGCGGCAGTTGCGGAACCTGCTGACGACGCTGCTGCTGTCCACGGGCGTGCCGATGCTGGTCGCCGGGGACGAGCTGGGCCGCACCCAGGGCGGCAACAACAACGCGTACTGCCAGGACAACGAGATCAGCTGGCTCGACTGGAGCCTCCTGGAGGACCCCGCCTGGAAGGCCCTCTTCGACCTGACGGCCCGCCTGATCGCCCTCCGCCACGACCACCCCGTGCTGCGCCGCCGGGCCTTCTTCTCCGGCCGGGCCCACTCGGCGGACGGGCTGCGGGACCTGGCCTGGTTCACGGCACGCGGCACCGAGATGACCGAACGGGACTGGTACGCGCCGGCCGCGACCCTCGGCATGTACCTCTCCGGACGCGACATCCCCGGCCGCGACGCCCGGGGCACCCCGATCGTCGACGACAGCTTCCTCACCGTCCTGCACGCCGGCGACCGCCCGGTGAGCTTCGTCCTGCCGGGGACACCGTGGGCGCAGCGGTACGAGGTGGTCGTCGACACGTCACGGGAGGAGCAGGTGGAGGGGCCGGGGGTGGTGCACCGGGCCGGGGAGGCGGTGACGGTGCCGGCGCGGTGTGTGCTGTTGCTCCGGGTGATCGGCTGAGGCGACGTTTCGGGCCTGTGGCAGGTCCATGAACTCCGCGCCGGATTCCTGGCCAGAAGGGGCTGCCGACTGATCAGACTCGATCGCATGCCCGAGATGTCCCGTCGTGCCCTCGGTGGTCTCGTCGGTGGCGGTGCGGTGACTCCCGTCGCCGGTACGGCCGCCACCGCAGAGGCCGCCGAGGCCGCCACCCCCGAACGCCCCTTCGAGGCGACGCCCGCCACGGCCACCGGCAGGCGTCCCAACTTCCTCAGCGACAACGGCGGCGAGCGCTACTCCTACGACTGGCCCCCGGCGGCGAGAGGTTCGTGCTGCTGGAGGGCGGCATCCGGGTGCCGACGATGCTGCGCCGGCCCGCCCGGATCGACGGGCGTCAGGTCAGCCACGAGCCGGTTCTCACCCCCGACTGGACGGCGCCCCTCGTGGAACTGGGCGGCGCCCGGCCGGAGGCGGCGTACCCGCTGGACGCCACGGGTCGGGCGGGCCACCTGCTGCGCGGCGAGGACGTGCCCGAGCGCGAGCTGTTCTGGCGGGTCCGGGCCGACCGGGCGCTCCGGCGGGGCGACTGGAAGTACTACCGGGACGCCGCGGGGGCGGACCACCTGTACAACCTGGCCGCCGACTCCCGCGAACAGGCCGACCTCGCCCCCGACGAACCGGAGCTGCTCACCGAACCGGGGACCGTGTGGGAGAGCGTCGCGGCCGGTCTGCTGCCGTATCCGGCCGCCTGGGCCCACCCTTGGAGGAAGATCGGGAGCGGAGGCCGGTGACCTCGATGACGGGTGTGGACGACCTGTGTGGCGTGTGTCGAGAATCCCGGCGGAGCCCGCGCGCGCACATCGGCCGTCACGCTCGAACGGACGTCCGCCGATCGGTCGATGTGCGGCTACGGCCCCTCTGATCTGCCGCTATGCCCTCGCGCCCAGGCAGGCCGTAGGTCTTACGACCGACCGCGGTCCGGCCAAAACTCGGTGGGCGATGTCAGTGCCGATCCGTAGGCTCGCTGCTGATGCCCACGACACGTGCAACCGCCGAGGAACCCGACCCGACCGAGGAACCCGAGACCGCCGCGCCGCCCGAGGAGCCCGCGAGGGCCGAGGCACCCGGGAGGGCCGAGGGGCGGTCCGCCGTACGCACGCTGCTGCGGCTGTGGCCGTACGTGCGGCCCGTGCGGGCGCGGCTGTCCGTCGCCGCGTTCGTCGCGATAGTCGCCTCGTGCGTGGGCCTGTTCATCCCGCTCGTCCTGAAGTGGATGGTGGACGGGCCGATCGCCGACCGGGACCCGGCGGGCGTGTGGCTCGGGGCGCTGTACCTGCTGCTGCTCGGCCTCACCGAGGCGCTGCTGTTCGGGTTGCGGCGCTGGCTCGTGGCGCGGCCCCTGGCCGGTGTCGAGGCGTCGATGCGCGCGGATCTCTACCGGCATCTGCAGCGCCTCCCGGTCGCCTTCCACGACCGCTGGGCCTCCGGGCAGCTGCTCTCGCGCGGCACGACCGACCTGATGCTGCTGCGGATGTTCCTCGCCTTCCCGCTGACGTTCCTGCTGGTCAACGCGGTGACCATCGTGGTCGGCGTCACCATCATGCTGATCCAGGACTGGACCCTCGGGCTCGTCATCCTCGGGCCCGTCGTCCCCGTGATCGTCACCTGCGTCCTCTTCGAGAGGAAGTACGCCAAGGTCGCGCGCCTCGCGCAGGACCAGGTGGGCGACCTCACCACGGTCGTCGAGGAGAGTGTCCTCGGGATCCGCATCATCAAGGGGTTCGGCCGGCACCGCAGCCAGGCCCGCGCGTTCCGCGAGCTGTCGCGGACCCTGCGGGGAACGGAGTTGCGCAAGGCCCGCCTCCTGTCGGCGATCTGGGGCGTCATCATCACGCTCCCCGAACTGGCCATCGGCGCGGCGCTGGTCCTCGGCGCCGTCCAGGTCGCGGACGGTGAACTGTCGGCGGGCACGCTGGTCGCCTTCCTCTCCACCGCCCTCGCGCTGCGCTGGCCCGTCGACTCGATCGGCTTCCTGCTGGCGATGAGCCAGGAGGCGGCGACGGCGACGGAGCGGTATTTCGAGGTGATGGACGAGAAGCCGGAGTCGACGACGCGGGCCGACGCCCCCGCCGCCCCCGCCGTGGGCAGCGGACTGAGGTTCCACGACGTCACCTTCCGCTATCCCGACGCCGCCCCCGGCAGCGCCCCCACCCTCGACCGCATCGACCTGCACATCCGCCCCGGCGAGTCCATGGCCCTGGTCGGCGCCACCGGCTCCGGGAAGACCACCCTCACCGCTCTCGTTCCCCGCCTGCACGAGGTGACGTCCGGCCGCATCACGCTGGACGGCGAGGACATCACCGAGATGTCTCGTGAGGAACTGCGGGCGAAGGTGGCGGTGGCCTTCGAGGAACCCACCCTCTTCTCGGCGACCATCGGCGAGAACGTCCTCATGGGCGCCCCGCCGGACGCGGGTGAACCCGAACTGGACCGCGCCCTGGCCATCGCGCAGGCGGAGTTCGCCCACGCGCTCCCCCAGGGCACCGGCACCCAGGTCGGCGAGCAGGGCCTCAGCCTCTCCGGCGGCCAGCGGCAGCGCCTCGCACTGGCGCGGGCGGTGGTCGGCCGCCCCCGCTTCCTCGTGCTGGACGACCCGCTGTCGGCGCTGGACGTGCACACGGAGGCCGCGGTGGAGGCCGCACTGCGCCGTGTGCTCGCGGAGACGACCGCGCTGATCGTGGCGCACCGCCCGTCGACGGTGCTGCTCGCCGACCGCGTGGCCCTGCTCTCGGGCGGGCGTGTCACAGCGGTGGGCACCCACCAGGAACTGCTGCACACGAACACGGAGTACGCCCATCTGATGTCCGGAACCGAGGGGGACGAGCGATGACGGCGCCCATGACCACCGCGCCGGACAAGGACCCGGACGAGGAGTCGAACGGCGAGTCCGGCAGGGCGACGTCCTTGGCGAAGCCGCCCGGCGGCGACCGGCCGGCCGCCGCGCACCGGGCGTCCGCCGGCGACCCGTTCGACCACGACGACCTCCCCACTCCCCCGGGCGCCACCCTCGCCCTGCTGCGCTCCCTGCTCGCGCCGATGAGGGCCCGGGTGGTCATGGCGAGCATGCTGCTCCTGCTCCAGCAGGCGGCGGTGCAGGCGGGCCCGCTGCTGGTGGCGTACGCCATCGACAGTGCCGTACCGGCGCTCCGGGACGGCCGGCACGGGCCGCTGATCGCGGTGGGTGTCGGGTATCTGCTGTGCGCGCTGGCGGCCGGCGGGCTGCAGTACGCGTTCATCGGGGCGTCCGCGCGGGTGAACCAGGACGTGCTGCTGGATCTGCGGGGCCGGATCTTCCGGCACGCGCAGGCGCTGAGCATCGACTTCCACGAGCGGTACACCTCGGGCCGGCTCATCTCCCGGTCCACCACGGACGTCGAGTCACTGCGCGAACTGCTCAACGAGGGGCTGCAGGAACTCATCGGTGTGATCCTCGCCTTCGTCTACATCTCGGCGATGCTGCTCTGGCTGGACCTGGGGCTGGGCGCGGCGGCGCTGGCGTCGTTCGTGCCGCTGTACGGGTTCGTGCGGACGTACCGGCGGCGCGCGGCGAGCGTCTACACGGCCCGGTCCAGCGCGATCGCCGCGGTGATCGTGAAGTTCGCGGAGACGATGAACGGCATCCGGCCGGTGCGGGCGTTCCGCCGGGAGGCCGCGAACGACACGGAGTTCGGTGCCCTGAACCGGCACCACGAGCGCAAGAACGGCGACGCGATCCTGGAGATGGCCCGCTATGTGGTCTGTTCCCGTGTCGTCGCCAACATCACGGTCGCGGCGATCGTGCTGTGGGGCGCGTACCGGGTGGCGTCCCAGACTCTGGCGCTGGGTGTGCTGGCGGCGGCTGTGCTGTATCTGCGGCGGCTGTACGACCCGATCGACCGGCTCGGCATGTTCCTCAACTCGTACCAGTCGGCGGCGGCCTCGCTGGAGAAGATCGCGGGCCTGCTGGCCCAGGCCCCGTCGGTCCCGGAGCCCGCCGAGCCGAAGGAGCTGCCGGCGGCGGCCTGCGAACTCCCGGGCCGCGAGGTCGTGTTCGACGACGTGCGGTTCGCGTACCGCACCGGCGGCGAGGTCCTGCCCCGCTTCGACCTCACCCTGGCGGCGGGCAGCACGGTGGCGGTGGTCGGTTCCACCGGCGCCGGCAAGTCGACCCTCGCCAAGCTGGTGGCCCGCTTCTACGACCCCTCGTCCGGGCGGGTCCTCCTCGACGGCGTCGACCTGCGCGACCTCCCGGTGCCCGAGCTGCGGCGCGGGGTGATCATGGTGACCCAGGAGTCGTTCCTGTTCTCCGGCACGGTCGCCGAGAACATCTCCATCGGCCGCCCCGACGCCACGCGCGAGGACATCGAGCACGCCGCCAAGGCCATCGGCGCCCACGACTTCATCACCGCCCTGCCCGACGGCTACGACACCGACGTACGCAAGCGCGGTGGCCGAATCTCCGCCGGTCAGCGTCAACTCGTCGCCTTCGCACGGGCGTTGCTCGCCGATCCGGCCGTCCTCATCCTGGACGAGGCGACCAGCTCCCTCGACGTCCCCGGCGAACGGGCGGTCCAGCGCGCCATGTCCACGGTGCTGCGCGGCCGTACGGCCGTGGTGATCGCCCACCGCCTCTCCACGGTCGAGATCGCCGACCGGGTGCTCGTGATGGAACACGGCCACATCGTCGAGGACGGCACCCCGGCGGACCTGATCGCGGGCACGGGCCGTTTCGCGGACCTGCACCGGGCGTGGAGGGACAGCCTGGCGTGACGAACCGCGCCCCGTGAGAAGGGCGAAGCCCTCTTGAGGAGCGCGGGGCTGTATCACCATGCGGCCGGCCACGTGGGCGCGACCAGCCCCACCACCCGCAGCCGAACCACGACCCGTCCCACACGAGAATCGGGGGCCCATGATCAACGCGCACGAGGACCCCGGCACACCCGACTGCCGCAGCGGCAGCCGCTACCTGTGGTGGCTGGTCAGACAGCAGGCAGGCCGCTCCGCACTCGGCTCCCTGATCTCCTGTGTGTGGATGATCCTGCTCGCGGCGACCCCGTACCTCCTCTCCCGGGCGATCGACGAAGGACTCGAACCCGGCGACCATCCGGCACTCGCCGGCTGGACCGCCGCGCTCTTCGGCGTCGGCGCCTTCAACGCCTGGCTGAGCGTCATGCGCCACCGCACGATGACCCGGGTGCGGATGGACGCCAACTTCCGCACGGTGAAGGTCGTGGTGGCGCACGCGGTCCGGCTGGGGGCGGCGCTGCCGCGTCGCGTCGGCGCCGGGGAGGTCGTCACGATCGGCGTGGGAGACGTCAACACGATCTCCTCCTCGCTGACGGTCATCGGCCCGGGGGTCGGCGCGTTCGCCGCGTATCTGGTGGTCGCCGGGCTGCTCGTGTCGGTCTCCCTGCCCATCGCCGCGGTCGTCCTGCTCGGGATGCCGCTGATGGTCGTGATCGTGGGCCCGTTGATGCGGCGGCTGCAGGGCACGGAGACGGAGTACCGGGAGCGGCAGGGCGTGCTGACCGCGCGGATCGCGGACCTCGCGGGCGGGCTGCGCGTCCTCAACGGGCTCGGCGGCAAGGGGCTGGTCGCCGACGCGTTCCACCGGGACTCGCAGCGGCTGCGGGCGCAGGGGTACCGGGTGGGGGCGGTGACCAGCTGGATGCAGGCGCTCGGGGTCGGGCTGCCGACGCTGTTCCTCGCGGTGGTGACCTGGCTGGCGGCCCGGCTCGCCGCCCAGGGGGCCATCACCGTGGGCGAGTTGGTGGCGGTGTACGGGTACGTCACCGTGCTGGTGCGGCCGGTGTCGTACTTCGTCGCCTGGGGGTACGAGGTGAGCCGCGGGGTGGTGGCCGCGCGGCGCGTCATCCGGTTCGTGACCCTGGAGCCGCTGCCGGACCACGGCACCACGGACGCGCCCGCCGAGCCCTCGGCGCTGCACGACCCCGAGTCGGGTGTACGGGTGCCGCCGGGGCGGCTGGTCGCGCTGGCCGCCGACCGGCCGGCCGAGGCGGCGGCCGTGGTGGACCGGCTCGGCCGGTACGCGCCGACCGCGGCGACCTGGGGCAGGACCCCGCTCGACGCGATCCCGCTGGCGCAGGTCCGCGCGCGGATCCTGGTCGCCGACCACGAGGCCGACCTGTTCGCGGGCCGGCTGCGCGACCTGCTCGGCGGACACGGCGACGTCGACGACGCGACGGCCGCGCGGGCGCTGCGCGCGGCCGTGGCCGAGGACATCGTGCAGGGCCTGTCGGACGGCCTCGACTCGGCGATCGACGCCCGGGGCCGCAACCTCTCCGGCGGGCAGCGCCAACGCGTACGGCTGGCGCGGGCGCTGGTGGCCGACCCCGAGATCCTGCTCGCCGTCGAGCCGACCTCGGCGCTCGACGCCCACACCGAGGCACGGGTCGCCCAGCGGCTGCGGGCCGCCCGCGAGGGACGTACGACCCTGGTCACCACCACCTCGCCCCTCGTCCTGGACCACGCGGACACCGTCCTCCACCTGGTCGAGGGCAAGGTCGCGGCCGTCGGCACCCACCGCGAACTCCTCGCGGGCGAGGCGGGATACCGGGCGCTGGTGGCGCGGGACGCGGGAGAGGAAGACGGTCCCGGGGAGGAAGACGCCACGGGGCAGGAAGACGGTTCGGGCCAGGAAGCGGACCCGACCGAGAGCACGGTCGAGGAGGTCGCACGGTGACCACGGAACTCACACCCCCCGCCTCGGGCCGGCTGCCCGTCGCGGAGGCGGTCGCAGTACGGCGGGCCACCGTACGGCTGGTGCGGGCGGACGGGCGGGCGTTCCTCGCCGTACTGGGGCTGAACGGGGCGGCGGCCGCGATGGGGCTGGCCGGGCCGTGGCTGCTTGGGCGGATCATCGACGAGGTGCGCGGCGGGGGTGGCGTCGCAGCGGTGGACCGGCTGGCGGCGGTGATCCTGCTGTGCGCGGTGGCGCAGTTGCTGCTGGCGCGCTGGGCCCGGTTCGTGGGGCACCGGTTCGGGGAGCGGACGCTGGCGCGGGTGCGCGAGGAGTTCGTGGACCGGACGCTGGCGTTGCCGGCGTCGGTCGTGGAGCGGGCGGGGACCGGTGATCTGACGGCGCGCGGCACGGCGGACGTGGACGCGGTCGGCAGGACGCTGCGGGACGTGGGTCCGGAGCTGCTGATCAGCTCGGTGCAGGCGGTGTTCCTGATCGGCGCGGTGTTCGCGCTGGATCCGCTGCTCGGCGTGTGCGCGCTGTCCGGTCTGGTCGGTATCGGGGTGGTGCTGCGCTGGTATCTGCGCCGGGCGCGTACCGGCTATCTCGCGGAGGGCGCGGCCGGTTCCGAGGTCGCGGAGATCGTCGCGGCGACCGCGTCCGGGGCCCGTACGGTCGAGGCGCTGCGGCTGGAGCGGCGGCGGACCACCGCGAGCCGGGACGCGCTGGAGGTGTCCCGGCGGCGCCGGTTCCACACCCTGTTCCTGCGCACGGTGTTCTTCCCGGGCGTGGAGGTCTCGTACTTCGTGCCCCAGGTGCTCGTCCTCCTCGTCGGCGGGGTGCTGCTCGCGCGCGGTTCGGTCAGCCTGGGCGCGGTGGTGGCGGCGGCCCTGTATCTGCAGCAGCTGAGCGGCCCGCTCGACGAGATCCTGATGCGGGTGGAGCTGCTGCAGAGCAGCGGCGCCTCGTTCGCCCGGGTGGAGGGGTTGGCCGGTGCCCCGCGTGTCGCCGCCGCCGACACCCCGGAACCGGCGGACGACCGCATCGACGTGACCGGGGTCCGTTACGCCTACGAGCGGGGCGGTGAGGTGCTGCGCGGTGTGGACCTGACCGTGCGGCCGGGCGAACGGCTCGCGGTGGTGGGCCCGTCCGGCGCCGGCAAGACGACCTTGAGCCGCCTCCTGGCCGGCATCGACGCGCCGACCGAGGGCACGGTGACGGTCGGCGGTGTCCCCGTCGTCGATCTCGGGCCCGAACGTCTGCGCCGCCAGGTCGTCCTCGTCACCCAGGAGCACCACGTCTTCCTGGGCACGGTTCGCGACAACCTCCTGATCGCCGAACCGGCGGCCACGGACGAGGAGTTGTGGACGGCGCTGACGGCCGTGGGCGCGGACCACTGGGTCCGCGACCTCCCCGACGGTCTCGGCACCCGCCTCGGTGAGGGCGGTCGCCGCACCGACGGCCCCCAGGCCCAGCAGCTCGCCCTCGCCCGCGTGGTCCTCGCCGACCCCCACACCCTCATCCTCGACGAGGCCACCGCCCTCCTCGACCCCACCACCGCCCGTCACACCGAGCGCGCCCTCGCCGCCGTCCTCCACGGCCGCACGGTCATCGCCATCGCCCACCGCCTCCACACGGCCCACGACGCGGACCGTGTGGCCGTCATGGAGGACGGTCTGCTCACCGAACTCGGCACACACGAGGAGCTGGTGGCGGCGAAGGGCGCGTACGCGGCGCTGTGGCAGAGGTGGCACGGGGAGGGGGCGGCCTGACGGCATCCACCGCGCCGACGGTGAGAGGGGGCCTGGCGGTGACAGCGACGAGACGAACGGCCCCGCCGCAGGTGTTTCGGCCCCCGACGGACTGCACCCCGCTCCCTTCTCCTGGTTGAATGATCAAGGCCGATCTGACGGGGGACGTCATGGAGTTGGAGACCGTGCTCGCGGTTGCCGGTCTGCTGGTGACGGTCGTGGCGGCGGTGCTCGCGTACGCGCCGCAGCGGCTGGCGAGCCGGGAACGGAGTGTCGCGCTGTTCGTCCGCACCCGGCAGCATCTACGGGTCCGGCGGCCGGAGTTGACGACGGCGTGCCACGGCGTCCAGGCGGAGCACCGCGCGTACCCGGAGTTGCCCCTGCTGACCCGGCCCGGCTGGATCCCGCCCCGGCCGCTGCCCCTGGACGCCATCCGGATGACGTTGCGCGAGGCGCGCCCCGAGGAGCGGCTGAACGGTTCCCGCGCGACGCTGCACCGCTACTGGCCGCGCGGCGAGCGCACCGGCCGACTGACCGCCTACTCGGCGGCGATCGAGGCGTACGACCGCCCCGCCGTCTGGTTCAACGGCCCCTCGTACCGCCTGCTGGAGGTCGCCGCCCCGCCGGCGGACGCCCCGGAGGCCGGGCTCGACCTGACCTTCTCCCTCAGCCGCTACTTCGACGGCCTGGACACCGGCGAGGCTCTCGCGTACGAGGCGGCGCTGCGCGATCTGCGCGGCAGGGGCAAGGGTGGGGGCAGGCCGTCGGCCGGGCCCTACCGGCGCAGGCTGGGCAGCCCCTTCGCGCTGGGCGCACGGGCCGCGCTCCCGGGAGTCAGCACCCTGACGATCCGGGTCGAGGAGGGCCGGCCGTACTTCTTCCTGCACCGGCGTGAGGCGGGCAAGGTCGCCGTGGCCACGGGCATCACGCACGTCGTCCCGGCCGGGGAGTTCCAGCCGCATACGGACGCCCTGCCCGTCTGGCGGTCCGACCTCGACCTGTGGCGCAACACGATGCGCGAGTACGCGGAGGAATTCCTGGGCGCGGCCGACGCCACCGGCGACGGCGGCGTGACGATCGACTACGAGCGTGACCAGCCGTACGCGGACTTCCAGCGGGCCGTGCGCGAGGGCCGGGCCCGCGTGCGCTTCCTCGGGCTGGGGCTGGACCCGCTGCCCTGGAAGCCCGAGATCTGCCTGGTCTGTGTGTGGGACGCGCCCGCCTTCGACGAGATCTTCGCGGCGATGGGCGAACGCAACGAGGAGGGCGTCCTTGTCGTCGGCAGCCGCACCGGCACGGCCTATCAGGGCATCCCCTTCACCGAGGAGAACGTCCAGGGCTACGCGACCCACCCGGGCACCCTCGCGGCGGGCCGCACCTGCCTCGCGCTGACGTGGCGGTGGCGCCACGAACTGGGCCTCGGCTGAAAGAAGTGCAGGAAACCGTACGCACCGGAACGCTTCAAGTGGCCCACGGCGAACAGTCCGTATAACGAACATGACCAACCGGGCAACGGACCATTTCCGGCCAACTTCTTGACGCGCTCCTGACAGGACCCGCAGTCTCCTGCCACTCTGCCCACAACCGCGACACAGCAACCTCACAAGAAGGTCCGGCCGTGCCGCGAAGCACCCCCCACGCATGTGGTTAAGCGTTCACCAGTTCTCACCTTGTTCTGCCCGGGCGGCCACCAGCCGTCCGGTCTCCCCTGGCCGCGCGAACCGCGGCCATGCAGAAGGAGTCAGTGTTGAGACGCCAGTCCCACAGACGCACCTCCCACACCGGTAACACCTTCGGCCGCAGCCCTCGTCGGCGCGCGGCCGCCGGCGCGCTCGTCGCCGTCACCGCCCTGTTGGCCGCGGCCGTCCAGTCGGGCGCCGCCACCGCCGCCCCGGAGAAGGCACCGTCGGCTGCGGGCAAGGCCGACCCGGGTGCGCTCTCCATGAAGCTCACCCCCGCCCAGCGGGCCGAGCTGATACGCGAGGCCAACGCGACGAAGGCGGAGACGGCCGAGGAGCTGAGCCTCGGCGCGAAGGAGAAGCTCGTCGTCCGTGACGTCCTCAAGGACCGCGACGGCACCGTGCACACGCGGTACGAGCGGACGTACGACGGCCTCCCGGTCCTCGGCGGCGACCTGGTCGTCGAGACGTCGAAGGCGGGCGAGACCGAGGGCATCGTCAAGGCCACCAAGGCGACCATCAAGGTCCCCTCGCTGACGCCCACCGTCACCACCGGCAAGGCCGAGAAGCAGGCGCTCGGCGCGGCGAAGGCGGAGGACGCCAAGAGCCCCGAGATCAACCGCGCGCCCCGCAAGGTCGTCTGGGCCGCGAGCGGCAAGCCCGTCCTCGCCTACGAGACGGTCGTCGGCGGCTTCCAGCACGACGGCACCCCGCAGGAGCTGCACGTCGTCACCGACGCCACCAGCGGCGCGAAGCTGTACGAGTGGGAGGCGGTCGAGACCGGCACCGGCAACACGGTGTACAGCGGCCAGGTGACCCTCGGCACCACGCAGTCCGGCTCGACGTACAACCTCACCGACGGCGCGCGCGGCGGCCACAAGACGTACAACCTCAACCGCGGCACCTCCGGCACCGGGACCCTGTTCTCCGGCCCCGACGACGTGTGGGGCAACGGCGCCCCGTCGAACCTGGAGTCGGCCGGCGCCGACGCCCACTACGGCGCGGCGCTCACCTGGGACTACTACAAGAACGTGCACGGCCGCAGCGGCATCCGCGGCGACGGCGTCGGCGCCTACTCGCGCGTGCACTACGGCAACAACTACGTCAACGCATTCTGGCAGGACTCCTGCTTCTGCATGACGTACGGCGACGGCTCGGGCAACGCCAACCCGCTGACGTCGATCGACGTGGCCGCGCACGAGATGACCCACGGCCTCACGTCCAACACAGCCGGTCTCAACTACTCCGGCGAGTCCGGCGGTCTGAACGAGGCCACCTCGGACATCTTCGGCTCGACGGTCGAGTTCTACGCGGCGAACTCCTCCGACGTCGGTGACTACCTCATCGGCGAGGAGATCAACATCAACGGCAACGGCACGCCGTTGCGCTACATGGACAAGCCAAGCAAGGACGGCTCGTCCAAGGACGCCTGGTACTCGGGCATCGGCTCGATCGACGTGCACTACTCGTCGGGCCCCGCGAACCACTTCTTCTACCTCCTCTCCGAGGGCAGCGGCGCCAAGACCATCAACGGCGTCAACTACGACTCGCCCACCTCGGACGGTCTCCCGGTGACGGGCATCGGCCGCGCCAAGGCGGAGCAGATCTGGTTCAAGGCGCTGACCACGAAGTTCACCTCGACGACCAACTACGCGGCGGCCCGCACCGGCACGCTCGCGGTCACCGGTGAGCTGTACGGCACCACGTCCGCCGAGTACACGGCGGTGCAGAACGCGTGGGCGGGCATCAACGTGGGCTCGCGGCCCGGCGGTGGCGGGGGCGGCGGTACCTCGTTCGAGAGCACGACCGACGTGTCGATTCCGGACAACGGCGCGGCGGTCACCTCGCCGATCACCGTCTCCGGCCGGACCGGCAACGCCCCCTCGAACCTCGCGGTCGCCGTGGACATCGTCCACACCTACGTCGGTGACCTCCAGGTCCAGCTGGTCGCCCCCGACGGCACGGCGTACACCATGAAGGCGTACGGCACCGGCGGCAGCTCGGACAACCTCAACACCACATACACCGTGAACGCGTCCTCCGAAGTCGCGAACGGTGTCTGGCAGTTGCGGGTCCAGGACAACGCGGCCCGGGACACCGGCCACATCAGCGGCTGGAAGCTGACGTTCCCGTAGGGCGCGCCACGGCCCTTCATGTACGGGGCCTGAGGTGAGCGTGAAGTGACAGGGCGTCGCCCCGGTGGATCCAACTCCCCGGGGCGGCGCCTTCTTTGCCGTTCTCCGGGCGCTGCTTTGCCGTTCTCCGGGGCCTGCTTTGCTGCGCCTTTGCCGTGTTCGAAGCGGTTTTACATAGCGGCAATATTTCAGGACGGTTGACTTTCGGCCAACATCACCTTGCCCTCCTGACATGTACGCGCCCGGGTGTCACGATTCACCCAACCGCCGCACTCGTAACTTCAGTTCCGCCGGACGGCACCCCCATACCGTTCGGTCTCCCCCACCAAGGAGCATGAGTGACTCCGTTCTACGCGCGTCGCAAGAGCACCACGCTGGCCCTCGCGACCGCTGTCGCCGCCGGTGCGCTGCTGACCACCGGGCTGACCTCCGGTGCCACCGCCCAGCCCGCGCCCGTCGCGGACAAGGCCCAGCCTGCCGGTGCCCCGGTCAAGCTGACCCCCGCCGCGCGCACCGCCCTGATCAAGAAGGCGGACGCGGCCACGGCCGAGACCGCCGACGAGATAGGCCTGGGCGCCAAGGAGGAACTGGTCGTCCGCGACGTCCTCAAGGACGCGGACGGCACGGTCCACACGCGCTACGAGCGCACGTTCGGCGACCTCCCGGTCCTCGGCGGCGACCTGGTCGTCCACGAGTCCAAGGCCGGCGACATCAAGAGCGTGACCAAGGCCACCAAGGCCGCCGTCAAGGTCTCCGACCTCACCGCGGACGTCACCAAGGCCACCGCCGAGAAGCAGGCGCTGAAGGCCGCCAAGGCCGAGGGCTCCACCAAGACCGAGGCCGACAAGGCCCCGCGCAAGGTCGTCTGGGCGGCGAGCGGCAAGCCCGCGCTCGCCTACGAGACGGTCGTCGGCGGCTTCCAGCACGACGGCACCCCGCAGCAGCTCCACGTGATCACCGACGCGGAGACCGGCAAGAAGCTGTACGAGTTCGAGGCCATCCAGACCGGCACCGGCAACAGCAAGTACAACGGCTCGGTCACCATCGGCACGACCCTGTCGGGCTCGACGTACAACCTGACGGACGCCACCCGTGGCAACCACAAGACGTACAACAAGGCCCGCGCCACGTCGTCCTCGGCCGGCACGCTGTTCACCGACGCCAACGACGTCTGGGGCACCGGCAGCGTCACCAGCTCCTCGACCGACCAGAACGCCGCCGTGGACGCCCACTACGGCGCCCAGGTCACCTGGGACTTCTACAAGAACGTCCTCGGCCGCAACGGCATCAAGAACAACGGCGTCGCCGCCTACTCCCGCGTCCACTACGGCAACGCGTACGTCAACGCGTTCTGGGACGACAGCTGCTTCTGCATGACGTACGGCGACGGCGCGGGCAACATCAAGCCGCTGACCTCCCTGGACGTGGCCGGCCACGAGATGAGCCACGGCCTGACCTCCAACACGGCCGGCCTCAACTACTCCGGCGAGTCCGGCGGCCTGAACGAGGCCACCTCCGACATCCTCGGCACGGCCGTCGAGTTCTACGCGGCCAACTCCTCCGACGTCGGCGACTACCTCATCGGCGAGAAGGTCGACATCCGCGGCAACGGCACCCCGCTGCGCTACATGGACCAGCCCAGCAAGGACGGCAGCTCGGCCAACTACTGGTCGTCGTCGCTGGGCAGCCTGGACGTGCACTACTCGTCGGGCCCGGCGAACCACTTCTTCTACCTCCTCTCCGAGGGCAGCGGCGCCAAGACCATCAACGGGGTGAGCTACAACTCCCCGACCTCCAACGGCGCCACGATCACCGGCATCGGCCGCGCCAAGGCCGTCCAGATCTGGTACAAGGCGCTGAGCACGTACATGACCTCGACGACCAACTACAAGGGCGCCCGCACGGCGACCCTGAACGCGGCGTCCTCCCTCTACGGCTCCGGCAGCACGGAGTACGCGGCGGTGAACGCGGCGTGGGCGGCGGTCAACGTCAACGCCTGACCTGACGTGGTGGTGCAGGTATAGGTGACTGGGGCGGTACCCGGAGAGAAGGCGACTCCGGGTGCCGCCCTAGGCTTTGCGCCATGCCCGCAACAAACGGCCCGCTCCCCGAGGGTCCCTTCACGTACGACGCGGTCGGCGCGACCCGCGACGGCCACTGCCCGCCCGACTTCAACCCCATGCACGTCCGCTCCCGCATAGGCGAGGGCACGGACGTGTTCGACCGGGCCGCGCACGCCGTCCGCACCTGGGAGATGCACCGCGCCCTGGGCGTAGGCATACGCGCCTCCGCCCCCGAGGCGGCCCCCGGAGTCGACGTGACGGTGACGCTGGGCGGCGTCATCAAGGCCCCGTGCCGGGTGGTGTGGACCGTGGACGAGCCCCGCCGCAAGGGCTGGGCCTACGGCACGCTCCCCGGCCACCCCGAGTGCGGCGAGGAGGCCTTCGTCGTCGACCGCACCGGAGACGGCACGGTCTGGCTGACGGTCACGGCCTTCAGCCGGGGCGCGAAGTGGTACGCACGGGCGGGCGGGGCGGCGACGAGGGGGTTGCAGCATGCGTATGCGCGGCGGTGCGGGGTGGTGTTGCGGCGGTTGGCGGGGGACCCGAAGGCGTGATCCGGGCCGCAGTCCACAGCGCCGCAGGTCGCTGACACAGACATGGGACGAGCCCTGCCCTCGCCCGCGCGAAGTGCCCCATGTCCACATGTCACCCGCGAGGGCACCTGCCCGGCGCCCCCATGGGCCGTGACCGCGCCCCGTACAGGCACTGCCCATACGGGGCGCGGTCACGGTAGGAGCCGTTACCGCAGCAACACCCCCGCCTGCTCCCCCATCTCCTCCGACGGCACCGCCACCAGCCCCAGTTCGGCGGCCGAGGCCAGCAGCCGGTGGGCGGGCAGGATGCGGACCGTGTAGCCGAAGGAGCCCGTGCGGTCCAGGGACAGCGGGCCCTCGTACCCCCAGCGGCCCTCGTCGTCGGGGCCGCTCGTCGGCTTCAGCGGGACGTACGTCGCGTCGGTGATGCGGTCGTCGGTGTCGACGCGGCCGGAGACCGCCTGGACCTCGACGTCGTCCGGGACCAGCTCGCCCAGACCGACCCTGACGCGCAGCACCAGCGTCGCGCCCAGCTCGGCGGCCGTACTGAGCGGAGCCGCCGAGGTCTCCACATGGTCCACGGTCACCCGGTGCCAGGCGCCCCGCACCCGCGCCTTCCACTCGGACAGTTCCCGGGCCACGTCCGGGACCAGCGACCGGTGGGCTCGGGCGGCCGGAGCGTACAGGCGCTCGACGTACTCCCGGACCATACGGCCGGCCAGCACCTTCGGGCCCAGATGCGTCAGGGTCTCGCGGACCATCTCGATCCAGCGGTCGGGCAGGCCGCCCTGCCCGCGCTCGTAGAACCGCGGGGCGACCCGCTGTTCCAGCAGCTCGTAGAGAGCCGACGCCTCCAGGTCGTCCCGGCGGTCGTCGTCCGTCGCCGTACCGTCCGCCGTGGGGATCGCCCAGCCGAAGTCCGGCCGGAACCATTCGTCCCACCAGCCGTCCAGCACCGACAGGTTCAGACAGCCGTTCAGCGCCGCCTTCATCCCACTCGTCCCGCACGCCTCCAGGGGGCGGAGAGGGTTGTTGAGCCAGACGTCGCAGCCCGGGTACAGCTTCTGGGCCATCGCCATGCCGTAGTCGGGGAGGAACACGATCCGGTGGCGGACGCGCGGGTCGTCCGCGAACCGCACCAGCTCCTGGATCAGGCGCTTCCCGCCGTCGTCCGCCGGGTGCGCCTTGCCCGCGATCACGATCTGCACCGGACGCTCCGGGTGGAGCAGCAGTTCCATCAGCCGGTCGGGGTCGCGCAGCATCAGGGTCAGACGTTTGTACGAGGGGACGCGGCGTGCGAAGCCGATGGTCAGGACGTCAGGGTCCAGGACTCCGTCGATCCAGCCCAGTTCGGCCGTGCCGGCGCCGCGTTGGCGCCAGGAGGCGGACAGTCGTTCCCGTACCTCCACGACCAGTTGCTCGCGCAGGTCGCGGCGCAGGTCCCAGATGTCCTGGTCGGAGATGTCGCCCACGGCGTCCCAGCGCTCCGAGCCGCCGACCGTCATGGCGTCCTCGGTCCGTTCGGCACCGATCTGCCGGGCGCCGAGGCGGAAGACTTCCGGGGCCACCCAGGTCGGGGCGTGCACGCCGTTGGTGACCGAGGTGATCGGCACCTCGTCCGGGTCGAACCCCGGCCACAGTCCCGAGAACATCTCCCGGCTGACCTGCCCGTGCAACAGGGAGACACCGTTGGCGCGCTGGGCGAGCCGCAGCCCCATCACCGCCATGTTGAAGACGTTCGGGTCGCCGCCCGCGTACGTCTCCATGCCCAGCCCCAGGATGCGGCCCACGTCGATGCGCGGGAGTTCGGCGTCGGGGCCGAAGTGGCGGGCGACCAGCTCGCGGTCGAAGCGGTCGATGCCGGCGGGGACGGGGGTGTGGGTGGTGAAGACCGTGCCGGAGCGGACCGCCTCCAGTCCGGCGTCGAAGTCGAGCCCCTCGTCGCGGAGTTCGGCGATGCGTTCCAGGCCGAGGAAGCCGGCGTGACCCTCGTTGGTGTGGAAGACCTCGGGCCCGGCGTGACCGGTGAGACGGCAGTACGTCCGTACGGCCCGCACTCCTCCTATGCCGAGCAGCATCTCCTGGAGGAGCCGGTGTTCGCTGCCGCCGCCGTAGAGCCGGTCGGTCACGCCGCGTTCGCCGAGGTCGTTCTCCTCGACGTCCGAGTCGAGCAGCAGCAGCGGCACCCGGCCCACCTGGGCCTGCCAGATCCGGGCGTGCAGTCGGCGTCCGCCGGGCAGTGCCAGGCCGACCTGGGCCGGTGAGCCGTCGGCCTCCTGGAGCGGCACCAGGGGCAGTTCGTTCGGGTCGAGCACCGGGTAGTGCTCCTGCTGCCAGCCGTCCCGGGACAGGGACTGCCGGAAGTAGCCGTGCCGGTAGAGCAGCCCGACGCCGATCAGCGGGACGCCGAGGTCGCTGGCCGCCTTCAGATGGTCGCCGGCGAGGATGCCGAGGCCGCCGGAGTACTGCGGCAGCGCGGCCGTGATGCCGAACTCGGGCGAGAAGTAGGCGATGGCGGACGGGAGTTCGGACGTCTGTGCCCGTGTCTGCCCTTGCGCCTCCCCCCGCCCCTGCTCCTGGTACCAGCGGTCCCCGGTGACGTAGTCACGCAGGTCGTCGGCGGCGGCGGTCAGCCGGCGCAGGAAGCGCCGGTCCTCGGTGAGTTCGGCGAGCCGCCGGGTGGAGACGGAGCCGAGCAGGCGCACGGGGTCGCCGCCGGAGGAGGCCCAGCGCTCGGGGTCGACCGACTGGAAGAGGTCACGGGTCTCCGCGTGCCAGGACCAGCGCAGATTGCGCGCCAGCTCGCTGAGCGGATGGAGGGCTTCGGGCAGGACGGGTCGGACGGTGAATCTGCGGATGGCCTTCACAGAGGGTTCCACCTTCGCGCCAGGACGTACGGGCCGGGGGACGCACTCCGCTGTGCGCCGTTCGTCACCCCCTGACGGTAGCGGCGCGGGGGCCCGGCAACCACGGGGCGTCCCTCGGTATGCGATTACGGCGCATCCGTACCCCGGCCGCCCCGCCGGGCAGTCCACCCCGGGGAGTTCAGTCCTGAATTCGCCGCATCCCCGCCGCAACTTCACATGTACCCCACGGGCGATATGGCCGATTACACCCCTCCGTGCGGCCTTGTGGTGCTTCACACCGCACGAGAGGCTGCCCGGTGGCGTACCGGCCGACCTCGGCCGAATCGGGCGCACTCCGGCAGCCCGCCACGACCGGCTTCCGGAGAACCCTGGTGTTGGTGCGCCGGTTCGAGGAGGGGGTTCTCACACATGCGTCACCCGGCAGAGGCGAGAATCAGGCGGACGCGCTGGGCGGGAGGGCTCACCGCGGTCATGACGGCCGCGGCACTTTCGGCCATTTCCCTGCCCGCACAGGCCGCCGCGGAGGGGCTCGTCCAGGGAGCCGGGGGTCCCGGTTCCGTCAACGGCAGTTACCTGGTGACCCTCAAGGCGGGAACGAAGGCCCCGTCGAAGGCCGGAAAGGACATAGCGGCGAAGTACGGGGCGGAAATACGCCACACGTACAGCACGGCCCTGAACGGCTACTCCGTGCGGGCCGACGAGAAACAGGCCGGGCGTCTCGCGGCGGACCCCCGCGTGGCCTCGGTCGTCCAGGACACGAAGGTCACCTACGACAGCAGCCAGGTCGCGTCCGGCCGTCGGCAGCCCAACCCGCCCGCGTGGGGCCTGGACCGCGTCGACCAGTCGAACCTGCCGCTCGACAAGAGCTACACCTGGCCGAAGTCGGCGGGCAAGGGCGTCACCGTGTACGTGATCGACACCGGCATCCGGACCACGCACCAGGACTTCGGCGGCCGGGCCGCCAACGGCTGGGACTTCGTCCAGAACGACCGGACCGCACAGGACGGCAACGGACACGGCACCCATGTCGCGGCCACCGTCGCCGGCACCGCCTACGGCGTCGCCAAGAAGGCCGAGGTCGTCGCCGTACGCGTGCTCGACGACGCGGGCGGGGGGACGACCTCCCAGGTCATAGCGGGCATCGACTGGGTCACCAAGCACGCGAGGAAGCCGGCCGTGGCCAACATGAGCCTGGGCGGGCACGGCAACGCCCAGCTCGACGCGGCCGTACGCAACTCCATAGCGTCCGGGGTCACGTACACGGTCGCCGCGGGCAACGACGGCCTCGCCGCGCGCCTCTACTCGCCCGCCCGCGTCAAGCAGGCGATCACGGTCGGCGCCACCGACAAGAAGGACGTCCGCGCCACGTTCTCGAACTGGGGCCCGAGTCTTGACCTGTTCGCCCCCGGTGTGTCCATCACCTCCGCGTCCCACCGGAGCAACACCGGGAAGGTGACCCATTCCGGTACGTCCATGGCCTCCCCGCACGCCGCGGGCGCGGCGGCCCTGTATCTGGCCGACCATCCACGGGCGGCACCGGCCGACGTGGGCAGGGCGCTGGTGGAGCGTTCGATTTCAGGCAAGGTCAAGGACAAATATCCGGGCTCCCCGAACAAGCTTCTCCACGTCGACAACTCGTAGGAGCCCGTAACACCACAGGTGAACGGCTCTTTACCCAGAGCGACTACAGTGACCGGCCTCGCCCCTCTCGGACGAGGCCGGTCTTGTGTGTAGACATACGCGTGAGTAGTTAACAAAGTGCCGGAATGCCCACCCGCACTGTGTGGGAAGGCTCCACCGGTACGTCCCGCTGGCCCCACCTCCCCACACCCTCATCCGCCCACCCACGTTGACGCGGACAGGAGCGGTCATGCCCGCCACGCACCACTCGTCACCACCCCCGACGCCCAGTACCACCACCGCCACACCCGACAGCACCGCCGCACGCCCCGCACGCCCGGCGCACACGGGCCCGCCCGCGCCGGTCACGCCACCCCCGAAGACCCCCGCGACACCGGGCGCCCCCACCATCGGGCGGATACCGGTTCTCGACGTACGGCCGACCGTCCACCACGGCCGCCGGCCGGCGAAGGCCGTCGTGGGCGAGGCGTTCGAGATCTCGGCCGTCGTCATCCGGGAGGGCCACGACGCGGTCGCCGCCAACGTCGTGCTCAGGGACCCGGAGGGCCGCCCGGCCGACTGGACCCCGATGCGCGAACTCGCCCCCGGCACGGACCGCTGGGGCGCCACCGTCTCCGTACCGGGCGAGGGCGTCTGGTCCTACACCGTGGAGGGCTGGGGCGCCCCGATCACCACCTGGCGCCACCACGCCCGCATCAAGATCCCGGCCGGTATCGACACCGAACTCGTCCTGGAGGAGGGCGCCCGCCTCCACGAACGCGCCGCCGACGGCATCCCCGAGGGCCGGAGCGGACGAGGCACGCTCCTCGCCGCCGTGGACGCGCTGCGGGACACCGCCCGGCCCGCGTCCTCCCGGCTGGCGGCGGCGTTGGCGCCGGAGGTGGACGAGGTCCTGACCCGCCACCCCCTGCGCGAACTGGTCACGTCCTCCGAGCCGCTGCCGCTGCTGGTGGAACGGGAACGGGCCCTGTTCGGCTCCTGGTACGAGTTCTTCCCACGGTCCGAGGGCACCCCCGAGCAGCCCCACGGCACGTTCCGCACCGCCGCCCGCCGCCTGCCGGCCATCGCCCGGATGGGCTTCGACGTCGTCTACCTCCCCCCGATCCACCCGATCGGCACCACCTTCCGCAAAGGCCGCAACAACACCCTCTCCCCCACCCCCGACGACGTCGGCGTGCCCTGGGCGATCGGCTCGCCCGAGGGCGGCCACGACGCCGTCCACCCCGACCTGGGCACCCTCGAGGACTTCGACTTCTTCGTCGCCGAAGCCCGCGCCCTCGGCCTGGAAATCGCCCTGGACTTCGCCCTGCAGTGCTCACCCGACCACCCCTGGGTGCACAAACACCCCGAGTGGTTCCACCACCGCCCCGACGGCACGATCGCCTACGCGGAGAACCCGCCGAAGAAATACCAGGACATCTACCCCATCGCCTTCGACGCCGACCTGCCCGGCCTCGTCGCCGAGACCACCCGGATCCTGCGCCACTGGATGGACCACGGCGTACGGATCTTCCGCGTCGACAACCCCCACACCAAACCGGTGCTCTTCTGGGAACAGGTCATCGCCGACGTCAACACCACCGACCCCGACGTCATCTTCCTGGCCGAGGCCTTCACCCGCCCCGCCATGATGCACACCCTGGCCGCCACCGGCTTCCAGCAGTCCTACACCTACTTCACCTGGCGCACCACCAAACAGGAACTCACCGACTACGCCACCGAACTCGCCGGGGACGCCGCGAGCTACATGCGGCCCAACTTCTTCGTCAACACCCCCGACATCCTCCACGCCTTCCTCCAGGAAGGCGGCCGCCCCGCCTTCGAACTCCGCGCCGTCCTGGCCGCCACCCTCTCCCCCACCTGGGGCGTGTACGCCGGCTACGAACTCTGCGAGAACACACCCCTCAAACCCGGCAGCGAGGAATACCTCGACTCCGAGAAATACCAACTCCGCCCCCGCGACTGGGACACAGCCGCACAAGACGGACGTACGATCGCACCACTGCTCGGCAAGCTCAACGAGATCAGGCGTCGAAGTCCGGCGCTGCGTCAGTTGCGGGATCTGCACTTCCACCACGCCGACCAGGAAGCGGTGATCGTCTATTCGAAGCGGGCGGGCTCGAACACGGTTCTGGTGGTGGTCAACCTCGACCCCCACCACACCCAGGAGGCCACGGTCTCGTTGGACATGCCGCAACTCGGCCTGGACTGGCATGAGTCCGTGCTGGTGCGCGACGAGCTCACCGGCGAGGTCTACACCTGGGGCAGGAACAACTACGTACGTCTAGAACCGGGCCGCACGCCCGCCCACGTACTGACCGTCCTGCGACCGTCCAACCCGCAGATCGGGGGGTCACCCACACAATGATCGTCAACGAGCCCGTTCCGGACACCTTCGAGGACACTCCGCAGAAGGACCGGGACCCCGACTGGTTCAAACGCGCCGTCTTCTACGAGGTCCTCGTCCGCTCCTTCCAGGACAGCAACGGCGACGGCATCGGCGACCTCAAGGGCCTCACCGCCAAACTGGACTACCTGCAGTGGCTGGGCATCGACTGCATCTGGCTCCCGCCCTTCTTCACATCGCCCCTGCGCGACGGCGGCTACGACGTCTCCGACTACACCGCCGTCCTCCCCGAGTTCGGCGACCTCGCCGACTTCGTCGAGTTCGTCGACGCCGCCCACCAACGCGGCATGCGCGTCATCATCGACTTCGTCATGAACCACACCAGCGACCAGCACCCGTGGTTCCAGGAATCCAGGAACGACCCCGACGGCCCCTACGGCGACTACTACGTCTGGGCCGACAAGGACGACCAGTTCCAGGACGCCCGCATCATCTTCGTCGACACCGAAGCCTCCAACTGGACCTTCGACCCCGTCCGCAAGCAATACTTCTGGCACCGCTTCTTCTCCCACCAACCGGACCTCAACTACGAGAACCCGGCGGTACAGGAGGAGATCATCTCGGCGCTGCGGTTCTGGCTGGACCTGGGCATCGACGGCTTCCGCCTGGACGCGGTGCCCTACCTCTACCAGCAGGAGGGCACCAACTGCGAAAACCTTCCCGCAACCCACCACTTCCTCAAGCGGGTGCGGAAGGAGATCGACGCGCACTACCCCGACACCGTGCTGCTGGCCGAGGCGAACCAGTGGCCGGAGGACGTCGTCGACTACTTCGGCGACTTCCCCAGCGGCGGCGACGAATGCCACATGGCATTCCACTTCCCGGTGATGCCGAGGATCTTCATGGCGGTCCGCAGGGAATCCCGCTACCCCGTCTCCGAAATCCTCGCCAAGACCCCCGCCATCCCCTCCAGCTGCCAATGGGGCATCTTCCTGCGCAACCACGACGAGCTCACCCTCGAAATGGTCACCGACGAAGAACGCGACTACATGTACGCGGAGTACGCCAAAGACCCGCGCATGCGCGCCAACATCGGCATCCGCCGCCGGCTCGCCCCCCTCCTGGACAACGACCGCAACCAGATCGAACTCTTCACCGCCCTGCTGCTGTCCCTGCCCGGCTCGCCGATCCTCTACTACGGCGACGAGATCGGCATGGGCGACAACATCTGGCTCGGCGACCGCGACGCCGTACGCACCCCCATGCAGTGGACACCCGACCGCAACGCCGGCTTCTCCTCCTGCGACCCCGGCAGGCTGTCACTGCCCACGATCATGGACCCCGTCTACGGCTACCAGGTCACCAACGTCGAGGCGTCCATGTCGTCGCCGTCGTCACTGCTGCACTGGACCCGCCGCATGATCGAGATCCGCAAACAGAACCCCGCGTTCGGCCTCGGCACCTACACCGAACTGCAGTCGTCCAACCCGGCCGTCCTCGCCTTCCTCCGGGAGGCGCCCTCGACCGAGGGCGACGGGGACGACCTGGTGCTGTGCGTCAACAACTTCTCCCGTTTCGCACAGCCCACCGAACTCGACCTGCGCGCCTACGAAGGACGCCACCCCGTCGAACTCATCGGCGGAGTGCGCTTCCCCGCCATCGGTGAACTGCCCTATCTCCTCACCCTCGCGGGCCACGGCTTCTACTGGTTCCGCCTGCGGAAGGACGCCGTGTAAGCCCGACCGGAACCCCGGGCGGGCCGGTTTCCCCCAGCCCGCCCGGGGCACGCAGACAGGAACACCCCGCCACCGGGGAAAGGACGCGAGGCCATGTCGGAAGCTGCCACGCACCCCACCGCGCCAAGTCCTGCTCCACCGCCCGCCACAGAGCCGGCCCCCGGGCTGCTCACCTCCCTGGAGCCGCTGCTGCGGGAGTGGCTGCCACGGCAGCGCTGGTTCGCGGGGAAGGGGCGGCCGGTCACCGGATTCAGTCTGGTGGCGGCCACCGAACTGCTGCCGGCGGCCGCCGCCAAGGCCGGGCTGCTGCATCTCCTCGTACGCGCCCACCAGCCGCTGGTGCCGTCCCAGGGCGCCCCGGCCCACCCCGGCGACTGCTACCAACTGCTGCTCGGCGTACGCGAGGCGCTGCCGCCATGGCTGGCGCCCGCGCTGATCGGGCATGTGGCCGAAGGACCGCTGGCCGGGCGGACGGTCTACGAGGCGCTGCACGACCCGCGCCTCGCCGACGTCCTCCTGGAGGCGATGCGGGCCAGGGCGCAGGTCGGTGAGGTGCGCTGCGGGCGGGACATGCGGCACGACATCCCCGAGGGCCTGGTGCCGCGTGTGGTGACCTCGGAGCAGTCCAACTCCTCGATCGTCTACGGCGATACGTTCATCCTGAAGCTGTTCCGCCGGGTCGTGCCCGGGGACAACCCCGACCTCGAACTGCCGATGGAGCTGTCCCGCGAGGGCTGCCCCCGGGTACCCGCGCCGGTGGCCTGGATGGTGGCGGAGCTGGACCGAACCGCCGGCGCCGACGGCCATCACGTCCTGGGCGTCCTCCAGCCGTTCCTGCACGGCGCGGCGGACGGCTGGGAACTGGCGCTGAGCATGCTCGTCAAGGGCGAGGACTTCACCGCCGAGGCGCGGGCACTGGGGCGGGCGACCGCCGAGGTGCACACCGCGCTGGCGCGGGCCCTGCCCACGGTCACCCTGGGGCGGGCGCAACTGGAGTCGCTGGTCGACGGGATGACCGGACGCCTGGAGGCCGCCGCGCAGGCCGTACCCGCGCTGCGGCCGTACGCACCCGGTCTGCACACGGCCTTCGAAGCCCTGGCCGACCTGGCCGCCGAGGGGCGTGCCTGGACCGCCCAGCGCATCCACGGCGACCTCCATCTCGGGCAGTGTCTCCGCTCGCCCTCCGGGGAGTGGTCGCTCATAGATTTCGAGGGCGAGCCGTCGAAGCCGCTGGCCGAGCGGCGGATGCCGCAGCCCGTCGCCCGTGACGTCGCCGGCATGCTCCGCTCCTTCGACTACGCCGCGCACTCCCTCCAGCCGTCGGCCGCCGACTGGGCGGCCGCCTGCAGGGCCGCGTACTGCTCCGGCTACGCGGACGTCGCCGGGGCCGACCCACGTATGGATCCCGTACTGCTGCGCGCCTACGAGACCGACAAGGCCGTGTACGAGGTCCTCTACGAGGCCCGGCACCGCCCCGACTGGCTACCGGTGCCCCTGGCCGCCGTCCACCGGCTGGCCACGGACCCCAACGCCGACACCCCCTGACACCGCCCCACCCCAGCCCCTGCCGAGGAGGCAGTACCTGTGACTCCCCGCCCGCCGTCCGACGACAGCACCCAGCACACCGGCCCCACCGCCGAGGGGCCCGCCCCGGTGAAGAAGACGGCCACGAAGAAGACGGCCGCGAAGAAAACCGTGGCGAAGAAGGCGACAGCGAAGAAGACGGCGACGAAAAAGGCGGCGACGAAGGCGACGAACGCGGCGGCCAGGAGCACGGCCAAGGCTGCCGAGGGAACGGCCAGGGGCCGGAAGCCGGCCGAGAAGACACCACCGGCCGAGAAGGTGGCCGGCGGGACGTCGACGGTCGGGAAGACGGCCGAGGTCAAGGCGGCGGTCAAGAAGGCCGTCGAGGGGACACCGACGGCGAAGGAGCCTGCCGAGGGCAGGGCGGTCGCCAAGAAGTCGTCACCGAGGAAGTCGGCCGAGGCCGGGGGCGTGGCCGGGAAGGCCCTCGCCAAGAAGGCCCCCGCCAGGAAGTCCGCCGCGAAGAAGGCGGTGGCGAAGAAAGCGGTCGCGAAGACGGCTGTCGCGAAGAAAGCGGTCGCGAAGACGGCTGTCGCGAAAGCGGCCGTGCAGGACATGGCTGACACGGACACGGCTGTCGCGGAAACAGCTGTCACGAAACCCGCGGCTGTCAGGAAGAGCGTCGCGAAGAAGTCAGCAGTCAAGAAGACGGTCGCGAAGAAGGCTGCGGGCAACAAGACCGTCGCGAAGAAGGCTGCGGGCAACAAGACCGTCGCGAAGAAGGCTGCGGGCAAGAAGACCGTGGCCGAGGAAGCTGTGACCACCGAGGCCGCCGCCAGGAAGGCCGACGCCGCGAAGAGGGCCGTGAAGTCGCCGCGACGGGCGGAGAGGGCGGTGTTGGTCCCTGCCGTCCCGCCGGGCGCCGGAACGTCCACTCCCGTGCCGAAGCCCGCCGATGCGCCGCCCCCGGAACCGGTACTCCCCAAGCAGGCCGCCGCCGAGCCGACAGCCCCCGACCCGGTGGTGCCCAGGCAGGCCGTCGCCGGGCCGGTGCCGGCCGAGTCGGTGGCCCTCCAGCCGTCGGTCCCCGAGCAGGACGCCGCCGGGCCGACGGTGCCCCAGCCCTCCGCCGCCGAGCCGGTCGGCATCCCCGGTGCCGAACCCGCCCTCGCCCAGCCCGTCTTCTCCCCCGCGATGGACGGCGCCGATCGCGAGCGGCTGCTCGACGGGACCCATCACGCGCCGCACTCGGTGCTTGGGGCCCACCCCGCGCCCGGGGGTGTGGTGTTCCGGGCGTTCAGGCCCTACGCGCTCGGGGTGAGTGTGGCGGTGGAGTCGCTGCGGGCGGAGCTGCACGACGACGGGGGCGGGTTCTTCTCCGCGCTGCTGCCGCTGCGGGAGGTGCCGGAGGGGTACCGCCTGCTGGTCTCGTACGAGGGGACGGAGCAGGAGACGGAGGACGCGTACCGTTTCCTGCCCGCGATCGGCGAGCTGGACCTCTATCTGATCGGTGAGGGGCGGCACGAGGAGCTGTGGCGGGCGCTCGGCGCCGAGCCGATGACCCACCAGGGCGTGACCGGCACCCGCTTCACGGTGTGGGCGCCGAACGCACGCGGCGTGCGCCTGGCCGGGACCTTCAACTTCTGGGACGCCACGGGCTACCCGATGCGTTCGCTGGGCTCCTCCGGTGTGTGGGAGCTGTTCGTGCCCGGGATCGGCGAGGGCGAGCTGTACAAGTTCGAGATCACGCGGCCGGACGGCTCGAAGACGCTCCGGGCCGACCCGCTGGCCCGCCGCACGGAGGTTCCGCCGAACACGTCCTCCGTCATCCACGCCTCGCACTACGAGTGGACCGACGAGCAGTGGCTGGCCCGGCGGACGCAGACCCCCGCGCACGAGGCACCGTTCTCGGTCTACGAGGTGCATCTGCCGTCCTGGCGCCCGGGACTGACGTACCGGCAACTCGCCGAGCAGCTACCGGCGTACGTCTCCGACCTCGGCTTCACCCACGTCGAACTGCTGCCCATCGCCGAGCATCCCTTCGGCGGCTCCTGGGGCTACCAGGTCACCGGGTTCTACGCCCCGACCGCCCGCCTCGGCACGCCCGACGACTTCAAGTTCCTGGTCGACGCCCTGCACGGGGCCGGGATCGGCGTCCTGATGGACTGGGTGCCGGCCCACTTCCCGCGTGACGACTGGGCGTTGGCCGAGTTCGACGGGCGTCCGCTGTACGAGCACGAGGACCCGCAGCGGGCGGCGCACCCCGACTGGGGGACGCTGGAGTTCGACTACGGGCGTCGTGAGGTGCGCAACTTCCTGGTGGCGAACGCCCTCTACTGGTGCGAGGAGTACCACATCGACGGGCTGCGGGTGGATGCCGTCGCGTCGATGCTGTACCTCGACTACTCGCGTGAGCCGGGCCAGTGGACGCCGAACGAGCACGGCGGCCGGGAGAACCTGGACGCGGTCGCCTTCCTTCAGGAGATGAACGCGACGGTGTACCGGCGGGTGCCGGGCGTCGTGACGATCGCGGAGGAGTCCACGGCCTGGGACGGCGTCACGCGCGCCACCCACCACACCGGTCCCGGCGGCTTCGGCGGCCTCGGATTCGGCATGAAGTGGAACATGGGCTGGATGCACGACTCGCTGGACTACATGGCCAAGGACCCCATCCACCGCAAGCACCACCACCACGAGATGACCTTCTCGATGGTGTACGCGTACAGCGAGAACTACGTCCTGCCCATCTCCCACGACGAGGTCGTGCACGGCAAGGGCTCACTGGTGTCGAAGATGCCGGGCGACTGGTGGCAGCAGCGGGCCAACCACCGCGCGTATCTCGGCTTCATGTGGGCGCACCCCGGCAAGCAACTCCTCTTCATGGGCCAGGAGTTCGCGCAGGGCGCGGAGTGGTCGGAGGCGCACGGCCCCGACTGGTGGCTCATGGACCCCGCGTACGGTGCCGAGGCCGACCACCGGGGCGTACGGGACCTCGTCCGTGACCTCAACGGCGCCTACCGGCACACCCCCGCCCTCTGGCAGCAGGACACCCGACCCGCCGGGTTCTCCTGGATCACGGGCGACTCCGCGGACGACAACGTCCTGGCGTTCCTGCGGTTCGCGGAGGACGGCTCGCCGCTGCTGGCCGTCTCCAACTTCAGCCCCGTCGTCCGCGAGGAGTATCGGCTGGGTGTCCCCGAGGACGTCCCGGCCTGGCGCGAGATCCTGAACACGGACGCGGCGGCCTACGGTGGCACCGACACCACGACCCCCGACCCGGTGAAACCCGAGCCCCACCCCTGGCACGCCCAGTCGGCCAGCATCCGCGTCACCCTGCCCCCGCTGACCACCCTCTGGCTCCGCCCGGCGTAGTTTTCCTCGCCCCCGCCGCCCCTACCCGTCCCATCCCCAGGGGCTGCGCCCCTTCGACCCCGGGGGTGCGTTGTCAGGTGCGGGTGGGTGGGGGCTGGTCGCGCAGTTCCCCGCGCCCCTGAAAAGCAGGGGCTGCGCCCCGTGCTTTTCGCTTTCAGGGGCGCGGGGAACTGCGCGAGCAACCACGACGGACCGGCAGGTGGGGGTCGGAAGGGCGCAGCCCCTGGGATGGGACGGGTAGGGGCGGCGGGGGCGGAAAAGGCACCCGGGCGGCCGTCAGCCGCCCCTGCGCCCCCCGAACATCATCCGCCGCAACGCCCCCAGCAACCCACTCCCCGACCGCTCCCCCACCGGCTCCGCACCCGGCGCCGCCGGTGGAGCCACCGGCGGCGCCACCTCGTCCCCCCGCCGAGCCACCGGCACCCGAGCCGCACTGTGCGCGGCGAGCTCATAGCGGACCGGCAGCAACCGCAGCCCCCGCACCACCGGCCCCGACCGCCACGGCAACTGATCCGGCGGCAACGTGAGCTCCGCACGGGCGAAGTGGTCGAAGATCCGCCCGACCGCGGTCGTGACGATCGTCCCCGCGAGCTCACGCGCGGCGCTGGGACACTGGTGGGGCCCGGCCCCCCACGCAAGATGCGCCCGCGTACTGATGGTGGACTCCACGACGTGGGACGGGCCGATCCGCAGCAGATCCCGGTGCGCGGCCGCGACGGACGGCGACACGATGTCACCGGCCCGGATCCAGTAGTTCCCCAGCCGCACGTCACGCGCCGCGAACCGGAAGCACAGGTTGGCCGTCGGCGGATTCACCAGCGCCGCCCGGTTCACGGTCTCCCCGAGCTGCCCGTCGGACAGGCTCCGGCGGACGGTCGCGTTGCCCCGCAGCACCTCGAGGAGGGTGTTGCAGACCATGTTCCCGGTGATGTCGTTGAGGTAGACCGCGTTCATGAACAGCTCACGGCCCAGTTGTTCGTCGCTCAGCGAGGGGTCGGACAGCAGCATGTAGGAGGTCAGGTCCTCCCCGGGACGGGCCCGCCGATGCGCCGCCAGCCGGGTCATCGCGCCCAGCGCCCGCCCGGTCGCCGGCCCCGCGTCCGGCCCGCCGTCCAGCATCCGCCACAGGTCCATGACCATCTCGTCGCCGAGTTCGACGGGGCAGCCGAACAGCTTGGTCGTGACCATGAGGAGCAGTGGCCGGGTGTACTGCGCCGCGAGATCGGCGAAGCCGGTGGTCCCGGACTCGGCCGCGAGCATGGCGATCAGCTCGTCGGCGTACCGCGCGACGGCCGCGCGCAGTGCCCAGCCCTCGGGCGAGTGCCCGTCCTGGAAGGGCCGCATCGCCGAGTGGTGGCTCAGCCGGGCGTGCCGGTGTTCCTCGTCGTCGAAGAACATGGTCTGCCGGACCTCGTACCCGGCGAGGAGCGGCCAGCCCTTCGGCAGCCGCCCCTCCGTCCGGGCCCGCCAGTGCCGGATGTCGCGCCGCCAGACACTTTCGTTGCGCAGCACCTCCAGCACCTCTGAGTAGTCGAGAACCAGCCACGCCGGCACCCCCATCAGCCCCACCGGTGCCACGGGGCCGTACGTGCTCCGCAGTCGCTCGTAGACGCTGCCCGGGTCCGCGTCGAACTCCGAGGTCAGCAACGGCTCCACGCGCAGCGATTCCAGACCGGGGCCGCCGGCCGGAGCGGCCGCGAACGGATGTGTTTCCATGACCGACACGCATACCGCATGAAGCGTGCACAAGCAGTGACGATGACCGGAACTGTTACGGGTTGGTGATCCCCGATGCACCTGTGGTGACGGTGACGGGAAGGCCGTCTGCCGGGTACCTGGCAGACGGCACCCCGCCCGTCGACTTCAGGCCACCGTCAGTTCTTCCGCGAGCGCCCCCGGCAGCCCCTCCGCGTGCACGATGCCCAGCGTCTGCGTCGCCCGGGTGAGCGCCACGTACAGATCGCTCGTACCGAAGCGACCCGGCTCGACGACGAGGACGGAGTCGAACTCCAGGCCCTTGGCCTGCCGGGGGTCGAGGAGGACGACGGCCTTGGTCAGGTCGGGTTCCGCGCCGGCCGTCACGTCGTCCAGCCGGGCCGCGAGCGCCCGGTGCAGTTCGCGCGGCGCGATCACCGCGAGCCGCCCCTCGGCCGGGGTCAGCTCGGCCACCGCCTTGGCCACCTCCGCGGGCAGTTCCTTCGTCGCCGCGCGGCGCGCCCAGGGCCGTACGCCCGTCGACCGCACCGAGCTGGGCGGCTCGAAGTCCGGCCGCTCGGCGCGGACCACTCCGGCCGCGACGGCCATGATCTCGGCGGGGGTGCGGTAGTTGACGCCGAGCCGGGTGTGCTCCCAGCGGTCCTCGACGTACGGGGCGAGGATGTCGGCCCAGGAGCCGACACCGGCGGCCTCCGCCGTCTGGGCCGGGTCGCCGACGAGGGTCATCGAGCGGGTCGGCGAGCGGCGCATCAGCAGCCGCCAGGCCATGGGCGACAGTTCCTGCGCCTCGTCGACGATGATGTGTCCGAACGCCCAGGTCCGGTCGGCCGCCGCCCGCTCGGCGGCGCTGCGGTGGTCGTCCTCCTCGTGCCGCTCCGCGAACCGCTCGGCGTCGATGATGTCGTGCGCGGACAGCACCTCCGAGCCGTCGGGGTCGCCGTCCTCCTTGTCCTCGAACTCGTACGTCCGGGACGCGTAGGACACCTCCAGCACGCCCTGCGCGTACGCGATCTGCGTCTCCCGCTCGCGCTCGACCCGGGCCCGCGCCAACCGGTCGTCCTCGCCCAGCAGTTCGGCGGCCTCGTCGAGGAGCGGCACATCGGCGACCGTCCACGCCCGGGTGACGGGGCGGCGTACGGCGTCGGCGTCCTCCTGGGACAGATGGGCGTCCGGCTCGGCGAGGAAGTCCGCGATCAGGCGGCGCGGGGTGATCCGGGGCCACAGCCGGCCGATGGCGGACCAGACCTCGGGGTTCTCGGCCAGTTCGTCGCGGATCTGGGTGATGTCACTGGCGTCGAGGAGGTTCGCGCCGTCGTAGGGGTCGGTGCCGATGCGTTCGGCGACCATCTCCGTGAGGGTGTTGAGGATGTAACCCTCGAAGTGCTCACGGGCCGCGTTGTGCGGGAGCTTCGCCTCACGCGTGCGCTCACGGGCGACCCTTACGAGGTCGTCGTCGAGCATGAGGATCTCCCGGTCGTGCTCGATGGCGATCACCGGGTCGGGCAGCGTCTGCCGGTCCCGTACGACGGCCGCGAGCACGTCGGCCATGGCGGCGCCGCCCTTCACCCGGGCCGCCGCCGGGGTGTCGGTCGCGGTCGCCCGTACGCCGGGGAACAGTTCGCCGACGGTGGACAGCAGCACTCCCGTCTCGCCCAGCGACGGCAGCACCTCGCCGATGTAGCCGAGGAAGGCGGGGTTGGGGCCGACGATCAGAACGGCGCGCTTGGCGAGCAGTTCGCGCTGCTCGTAGAGGAGGTAGGCGGCCCGGTGCAGGGCGACGGCGGTCTTGCCCGTTCCGGGGCCGCCCTCCACGACCATCACCCCCTGGTGCGGGGCCCTGATGATGCGGTCCTGCTCGGCCTGGATGGTCTGCACGATGTCGCCCATGCGGCCGGTGCGGGCCGAGTTGAGGGCGGCCAGCAGGACGGCGTCGCCGGTGGGGTCCTCGTACCCGGTGCGGGTCTCGTCGCCGAGGTCGAGGATCTCGTCGTGCAGGGCGGTGACCCGGCGGCCGTCGGTGGTGATGTGCCGGCGGCGGCGCAGGCCCATCGGGGTGTGGCCGGTGGCGAGGTAGAAGGGGCGGGCGACCTTCGCCCGCCAGTCGATCAGGATCGGGGTGCGTTCGGTGTCGTCCTCGCGCAGCCCGATCCGGCCGATGTGGTGGACGGCCCCGTCGGCGAGGTCGAGGCGGCCGAAGCAGAGCGAGCCGTCCACGGCGTTCAGCGTGGCCAGCATCCCCGAACGCTCGGCGACCAGGATGTCCCGTTCGAGGCGAGCCTGCTTGGGGGTGTTGCCCTGGGCGAGCGCGTCCGTGACCGAGCCCTCGGTCGCACCGCGCAGAGCGTCCACGCGTGCGTACAGCCCATCGATGAATTCCTGCTCGCGCCGCAATTCATCTTGCGAAAAGCCGGTGTTTGACAATTCCACTCCCGCCCGGATACACTGTGCTCACTGAACTTCTTTGCGACCAATTCTCTTGAAGTCGCGAACCATTCAATATACGCAGAGAAATCCCCCGGGCGCAATCGCCCGGGGGATTTCTTCGTGTGCGGCGCGCCGCCGGACCGGCCCGGCGGTGGCAGGGGCTCGGTGGCCCCGTGTGAAGCCGCTCCGGGCCGGACGCACGGTCGTGTGCGCGGTCGGCATGACGATCCGGCCCGTGCCGTCGACCGCACGATCCCGCCTTCCGAGTCCCCGAATCCCTGCAGGTCCGAATCCCCGAATCTCCGAATGCGGCTTACCGCGCGGTGGCCCGAACCGATCCGCTACGGACCGTCGGCCGAATTCGCCGGGACGACGTCGGAAATCTCCTCCAGCAGCCGTCGCTTCGGCCGCGCCCCCACCATCGCCTTCACCGGCTCACCGTCGCGGAACACCATGAAGGTCGGCATCGACAGCACCTTGTACGCCTGGGTGGTCTCCGGATTGGTGTCCACATCCAGCTGCACCACCTTCAGCCGTTCCCCCTCCTCCGCGGCGAGGGCACTGAGCACCGGTCCCATCTGCCGGCACGGCGGACACCAGTCGGCCGTGAACTCCACGAGCACCGGCAACTCCGCCCCGATCACCTCCGCCTCGAAGTCCGCGTCCGTCACCTCGGCCACACCCGCCGCCCTGATCACAGCTCCCCGCCTCCCAGCTCACACCCCGGCTCCGGACCCCCCGGAACCTCCGCCTCGGCCGCCAGCCGCTCCCGCGCCTGCTCGGCCCGCGTCAACTGCTCGCCGACCGAGGCCCGCACGGCCGCCAGCTCACCGATCAGCGCGTCGAGTTCGTCCAGCTTCCGCCGGTACACCGCCAGCGACGCCGGGCACGAGTCGCCCTGCGGATGCCCTGCCCGCAGACACTCCACGAAAGGCCGCGTCTCCTCCAGGTCGAACCCGAAGTCCTGCAGCGTCCGGATCTGCCGCAACAGCTTCAGATCCTCCTCGTCGTACGTCCGGTACCCGTTCCGGTTCCGCCGCGCGGGCAACAGCCCCCGCGCCTCGTAGTACCGCAACGCCCGTGTCGTCGTCCCGGCCCGTGCCGCCAGCTCGCCGATGCGCATACGAGGACCGTATTCCTTGACGCCGACGTCAAGGAAAGCCCGAGAAGACCGAGGGAAGAGACCGAGGAAGGAGACCGAGGAAGGACACCGAGGGAGGAGACGGCAAAAGCCGAGCGGCCAGGTCTATAGGGGGAGGACCTGGCCGCTCGGTGTTCGGGGAGCTTGTTCAGTTGTTCGGCTTGGTGGCCGTACGGCCGGGTCTACGGGGGAGGACCCGGCCGTACGGCGTTCTCGGGGGGCCTTCTCGGGGGGAGCCGGCCCGTGCCCCGTGAGGGGCGGGGGGAACCGCGCGACCAGCCGGACTCGACCGGCAGCTACAGGCCGACCTACGCCTTGGCGAGTTCCTTCTCACCGTCAGGCTCAGCCGCGGGCGCCGCCGCGGACCCGTGCCCGTCGTCCAGCAGCGTCTTCTCGTCGAACGGCAGCTGCCCGGCGAGAACCTCGCTCACGCGCTCCTTGTCGATCTCCTTGGTCCAGGTACCGATGAGGACCGTGGCGACCGCGTTGCCCGCGAAGTTGGTGAGGGCGCGGGCCTCGCTCATGAAGCGGTCGATGCCGACGATGAGGCCGATACCGTCCACCAGGGCCGGCTTGTGCGACTGCAGACCACCCGCGAGGGTCGCGAGGCCGGCGCCGGTGACACCCGCCGCACCCTTGGAGGCCACCAGCAGGAAGAGCAGCAGCGGGATCTGCTCGCCGACCGACATCGGCG
This sequence comes from Streptomyces europaeiscabiei, assembly GCF_036346855.1. Classification (NCBI taxonomy): domain Bacteria; kingdom Bacillati; phylum Actinomycetota; class Actinomycetes; order Kitasatosporales; family Streptomycetaceae; genus Streptomyces; species Streptomyces europaeiscabiei. The sequence continues at coordinate 7,223,422 of NZ_CP107841.1, read as the reverse complement.
TACCCATGGCGTCGGCGATGAACAGGGACGCCATGGTCATGTAGATCATGGTGCCGTCGAGGTTGAAGGAGTAGCCGGTCGGGACGGTGATACCGACGACGGGCTTGCTGATGCCCAGGTGCTCCATCTTCGCGATGAGGCGCGGCAGCGCCGACTCGGAGGAGGAGGTGGACAGGATCAGCAGGAACTCACGGCCCAGGTACTTGAAGAGCGTGAGGATGTTCATGCCGGCGACGGCCTTCAGCAGCGCGCCGAGCACGATGAAGACGAAGAGGAAGCAGGTGATGTAGAAGCCGAGCATCAGCACGGCCAGGCTCTTCAGGGCGTCGATGCCCGCGGAACCGGTCACGGCCGCGATGGCACCGAAGGCACCGATCGGGGCGGCCCACATCACCATCGCGAGGATGCGGAAGACGAGGCGCTGGATGTGCTCGACACCGCGGAGGATCGGCTGCCCGGAGTCACCCATGGCCTGCAGCGCGAAGCCGGCGAACAGGGCGACGAGCAGCGTCTGGAGGACCTCGCCGCCGGTGAAGGCGGAGACGATCGTCGTCGGGATGATGCCCAGCAGGAACTCGGTGGTGTCCTTGGCCTCCGCCGACACCTGCGCCTGACCGGTCTCCTTGATCGCGTCGGTGACCGCGAGGCCGGTGCCCGGCTCGACGATGTTGCCGACGACGAGGCCGATACCGAGGGCGACCAGCGACATCACCGTGAAGTAGGCGAGGGCGATACCGCCGACGGCGCCGACCTTCGCGGCCTTCCGTACGGAGCCGATGCCCAGCACGATCGTGCAGAAGATGATCGGCGAGATCATCATCTTGATCAGGTTCACGAAGCCGGTGCCGATGGGCTTCAGCTCGACGGCGAAGTCGGGGGCGATGAGGCCCACGGCGATGCCGAGGGCCACGGCCACGATCACGGCGATGTACAGGTAGTGGGTGCGGTCCCGCTTGGCGGGTGCGCTAGGTGCCGTATGAGTGCTGCTGGCCACGGCGGCCCTCCTCGTCGACGACATCGTCGGCTCGTTCGTCTCCGGCGTGCGGCTCACGACCGGGGGAATTTCGGGAGACGGTCTCCCAGGGTGGGAACCGGCGGGTTCCCGGGGTGGGAGACCGGCTCCCGGGGTCGGGAGCCGCGGCGGGCTCCCGGGGTCGGGAGCCGGCGGGCTCCCGGAGCCGGTAGCTGGGGGACTTCCGGCGGTGGGAGCGGGGCTCCCGGGGGTGTGGGAGCCGGGGCTCCCGGCGGTGGAAGCCGGCGGGCTTCCGGGCTGGAGGCTTGGGGGCTTCCGGCGGTGGGAGCTGGGGGGCTCCCGGTGCGGGGAGACAGGCTCCCGGTGGTGGGAGAGGTGCCTCCCGGGGATGGGAGACGGGCTCCCGGCGGCTCGGGGATGTGGTCCCGGTGCGGGAGTCGTACTCCCTGTCGCTGTCCGTGCGCTGGACGAGTCGATGGGCTGACTATCCCCCGCCCTGTGAGGGCGGTCACCCTTCCGTTCATTTAGTTCACGCCAACCCGTGGAGGCAGACTGTTGGCATGCGCGTCCCGCACCGTCTCCGTCCCCGCAGCCTGGCCGGCCAGCTCTTCGCCGTACAGGCGGTGCTGATCGCGGCCGTCCTGGCCGGATACGCGCTGTTCACCTACGTCAGCGACCGCTCCCAGGCGGAGGAGGCGGGAACCCGCCAGGCCCTGGCCGTGGCGGCCACCGTCGCCGACTCCCCGTCGGTCCGTGCGGCGATCCACACCACCGACCCCACCGAGCGGCTCCAGCCGTACGCCACCGAGGTTCAACAGCACGCCGGCGTCGACTTCGTGACGATCATGACCCCCGACGGCATCCGCTGGACGCACCCGGACCCCGACCGGATCGGCGAGCACTTCCTCGGCCACATCGAGAAGGCGCAGCAGGGCGGCTCGATCACCGAGACCTACACGGGCACGCTCGGCCCGTCGGTCCGCGCGGTCACCCCGATCATGGAGAACGGCGAGGTCATCGGCCTGGTCAGCGCCGGGATCAGGGTCCAGGCGATCAGCGACCGCGTCCAGGAGCAGCTCACGGCCCTCGTCGGCGTGGCCTCCGGCGCCCTGGCCCTCGGCGGCATGGGCACCTATATCGTCAACGCCCGCCTCCGCCGCCACACGCACAACATGAACGCCGCCGAGCTGAGCAACATGCACGACTACCACCAGGCCGCCCTGCACGCCGTACGCGAGGGCCTGCTGATGCTCGACGGGCAGTACCGGGTGGCGCTCATCAACGACGGGGCGCGGGAGCTGCTGGGGGTGACGCAGGACGTGGTCGGCCGCTCGGTTGCGGACCTGGGCCTGCCGGCGCCGCTGACCGGGGCGCTGCTGTCGTCCGAGCCGAGGGTCGACGAGGTGCTCCTCACCGCCGAACGGGTGCTCGTCGTGAACACCTCCCTGGTGTCGGGCGGCCAGCGCCGCGGCACGATGGTCACGCTGCGGGACGTGACGGAACTGCAGTCCCTCACGGGCGAGCTGAATTCCGAGCGCGGCTTCACGCAGGCGCTGCGCTCCCAGGCGCACGAGGCCGCGAACCGTCTCCACACGGTCGTCTCGCTCATCGAGCTGGGCCGCTCGGACGAGGCGATCGACTTCGCGACGGCGGAACTGGAACTGGCGCAGGCCCTGACGGACAAGGTCGTGGCGGCCGTGAGCGAACCGGTGCTGGCGGCTCTGCTGCTGGGCAAGGCCGCCCAGGCGAACGAACGGGGCGTCGAGCTGGTGGTGTCCGAGGACAGCCGCATCGACGACGGCCTGCTCCCGGAGTCCCTCCCCGCACGTGACCTGGTCACGGTTCTGGGCAACCTGATCGACAACGCGGTGGACGCGGCGCAGGGTTCGGTGGGGGCGAGAGTCACGGTGACGGCGTACACGGACGAGGTGGACGCGCTGGATGACGCGGACGTACCGGCGGACGACTCCGTGCTGGTGCTGAGGGTGTCGGACACGGGCAGCGGCGTGGATCCGGCCCACGCGGAGGCCGTCTTCGAACGCGGCTTCTCGACGAAACCGGCGGGTCCGGGGGGTCGGGGGCTGGGCCTGGCACTCGTACGGCAGACCGCGCGCCGGCACGAGGGAACGCTGACCGTGTCGGAGGCGGCCGGAGGCGGGGCCCAGTTCGAGGTGCGGCTGCCACTGCGCACGAGCGGTGCCGACAAGACGGTGCAGGCTGTCCAGGCCCCTCGGGCCACTGTGGCTGGAGGCGACAACGTATGACCGGTGCCGATCCCATCAGAGTCCTGGTCGTCGAGGACGACCCCGTGGCCGCCGACGCGCACATGATGTACGTCGGCCGCGTCCCGGGGTTCACGGCCGTGGGCAAGGCCCACACGGGCGCGGAGGCGCGGCGCGCGCTGGACCGCATGCCGGTGGACCTGCTGTTGCTGGACCTGCACCTGCCGGACGTACACGGCCTGCAGCTGGCCCGCTCCCTTCGCGCGGCGGGCCACCATGCGGACGTGATAGCGGTGACGTCGGCACGGGACCTGACGGTGGTGCGGGAGGGCGTGTCGCTGGGGGTGGTGCAGTACGTGCTGAAACCCTTCACCTTCGCAACGCTTCGGGATCGCCTGGTCCGGTACGCCGAGTTCCACGCGGCGGCCGGCGAGGCGAGCGGCCAGGACGAGGTGGACCGGGCACTGGCGACCCTGCGGGCACCGGGCCCGGCGGCCCTGCCGAAAGGGCTGAGCGCGCCGACGCTGGAGCGGGTGACGGTAGCCCTGCGGGACGCGGGCGAGGGCCTGACGGCGGCCGGGGTCGCGGAGGCGGTCGGCATCTCGCGGATCACGGCGCGACGGTATCTGGAGCATCTGGTGGATGCCGGGCGGGCGGCCCGGAGTCCGCAGTATGGGCAGGTGGGGCGGCCGGAGCTGCAGTACCGGTGGGTGAAGGGGTAGTTGGCCGTCTTCAGGTGGAGGGCTTGGCGTACCGGCTGAACGGCTTGGCGTGGAGGACGACATGGACGAGGACGACCTGGACGCCGAGCCCGATGCCGGTGAGGACCTCAGCGACGGAGAGCACGATGCCGGTGAGGACCTCAGCGACGGAGAGCACGACGAGCCCGGAGCTGGTCGTCCCGCTCACCCGGTAAAGCGGAACGACGCGGAAGGCGGGCAGGCCGATCCCGCACTGAGGGGGTCGCGTCGGGCGGGGCGGTCAAGGGGTGACGAGAGTGCCGGAGCCAAGCGTCATGGACTCCTGCGACCAGCCCCAGCCATGCGCCACCCCCGGCCCTCACACCTCCGGCAACACGCCGGGACGGAACGGCTCCACCCCCACCACCCGCCGCACCCGCACCGGCTCGATCAGGATCATCAGGCGCCGTTCCCCGGGGAGCAGCCACGGATACCGCTCCTCCCCGATGTACTTCCGGGTGAGCCGGTCCATGGCGCGCTCCGCCTCCTCCCCCTCCACGAACCGCACCACCCGGCCCCGGATCTCGGCCCGGTCGTAGGGGTTCTCGGGGTCGTGGTGGGACAAGGACACCAGGGGGTTGCGGCGCAGGTTCTCCTCCTTCACCCGTCCCACGGAGGTGTTGACCATGACGTATTCGGCGGTGTCGTCGGCCTCGATGTCCACCCACATGGGTGACACCTGCGGCGCTCCGTCCGGCCCGACCGTCGCCAAGTGCCAGAAATTCGGCGCCAGTAGGCGCTCGCGTATGTGCTCGTCAAGCTTCGTCATGCGGCCATCCCTACCCAGGCCTCTCGGACCCCAAGAGCCACACGTCTCGCACAATCCGTAGTTTCCTACAATCTGTGATTGTGGCCGAACAGCCCGTAGTCACCGCAGCCCCGCACCCCTACGTTGTGCGCGTGCACCGACGCTCAGCCCACGAACGGCCGCCCCAGCACCCGTATCCACAGCCGCAGCCCCACCCGGGCCCCCAGCCGTATCCGGACCCACAGCCCTGTCCGGACCCGCAGACCGCCGCCGCCCCCACCCCGCCCTTCAATGCCCCCGCCGCCCGAAAGCTGCGTATCGCCCTCGGCATGGGCCCCGAGCACGTCGCCTACGGCATGCGCTCCTCGTTCGGACTCCCGTACGTCACCCCGGACATGGTCGCCGCCTGGGAACGCGGCGCCATCGCGCCCACGAGCCCCGAACTCACCGCGCTCGCGGGGGTGTTGTGGTGCTCGCCCGCCGAACTCATCGGCACGCCCAGGACCTTGCGCGAGCACCGGATGGTCCGGGGGATCGCCGCCGAGGACATCGCCCGCGCGGTCGGGCTCGAACTCTCCGCGTATCTCCAGATGGAGGAGAGCGGGGAGTGGCGCGGCACGGACCGCCAGTCCGCCGCCCTCGCCGTCGCACTCGACCTCTCGCTCCCCGAACTCGTCGTCGCCACAGGACGCGAGGCGAGGCTCAGGGAGCTGCTCCACAGCGCGGTGACCACACGCTGGCAGGCCCATGTGCGCCCGGCCGCCAAACTGCTGTCCCTCGACAGACAGCTCGACCGGCATCTCCTGGAGGACGTCCTCCGGGAGATGCACACCGAGTACCAGGGCCTTATGACCGCCACCCTCACCTGGGCCAACGGCACCGCCGCCACCGACTCGGGCGACGCCGGCCGCGACTTCCTGGACGGGATCGTCGACCACTTCTGGTCACTGGTCCGGCAAACGACGACGTACTAGGAAACGGAGAAACTTCCCGGAGAACCCCCGCAAACCCCGGAAAACCCCGGGAACCCCTAGAACACCGACTCCGCCTCGTCCATCCGGTCCTTCGGCACCGTCTTCAGTTCGGTCACCGCCTCCGCCAGCGGCACCATCACCACGTCCGTGCCGCGGAGCGCGGTCATGCGGCCGTACTCCGAGCGGTGCGCGGCCTCGACCGCGTGCCAGCCGAAGCGCGTGGCGAGCACCCTGTCGTACGCGGTCGGGGTGCCGCCCCGCTGGATGTGACCGAGAATGACGGGCTTGGCCTCCTTGCCGAGGCGCCGCTCCAGCTCGTACGCCAGCGCCGCGCCGATGCCCTGGAAGCGTTCGTGGCCGAACTGGTCGATCTCGCCGTGGCCGTAGTCCATGGAACCCTCGGCCGGGTGGGCGCCTTCCGCGACACAGATGACCGCGAACTTCTTGCCGCGCGCGAACCGCTCCTCGACCATCTTCACGATGCCGGCCGGGTCGAACGCACGCTCGGGCAGGCAGATGCCGTGCGCGCCCGCGGCCATGCCCGACTCCAGCGCGATCCAGCCCGCGTGCCGGCCCATGACCTCGACCACCATCACCCGCTGATGGGACTCGGCGGTCGTCTTCAGGCGGTCCATCGCCTCCGTGGCGACCCCGACCGCCGTGTCGAATCCGAACGTCCGGTCCGTCGACGAGATGTCGTTGTCGATGGTCTTCGGGACGCCGACCACCGGCAGGCCCGCGTCCGACAGCATCCGCGCCGCCGTCAGCGTGCCCTCACCACCGATCGGGATCAGTACGTCGATACCGAACTGGTGGGCCATGTCCTGCGCGTTCTCGCACGCCTCCCGGAGGCGGTCGCGCTGGAGACGGGAGGATCCGAGAATGGTGCCGCCGCGGGCGAGGATGCCGCTGACGGACTCCAGGTCGAGGCTGCGGTAGCGGCCGTCGAGCAGACCGGCGTAGCCGTCCTCGAAGCCGATGACCTCGTCGCCGTACTGGGCGACCGCTCGGTGCACGACCGACCGGATCACTGCGTTCAGGCCCGGACAGTCGCCGCCTGCGGTGAGAACTCCGATACGCATCGTGCTGTTTCTCCTGCTCGTCCTGATCGTCCTGAGCGTCCTGCTCGGTGCTGGTACTTATGAGCCAGTCCGATTGTTTCACGGCTCCCAGGGGGTCGCCGCGCCCGTCCACCCCGTCCGTCCACCCCGCCCGGCACCACTCCGGGGCTGATGGGCGCCTTATCCATGGTCAGAGGTATTGTCAAGAGGGTTTCTGTCCGCCGGGACGGTGATTTTCACCCCCATCGACTGACCCCTTACCGACTGCCCCTCACCGACCGAACCCCGACCTGCCGCACCCCACCAACCGAACCACACGTCCTACACGTCCCACATGAAACGGAGAGCACACGTGACGCGCAGCGTGTACGTGACCGGGATCGACCGCGGCGACGGCCGCCAGGTCGTCGAGCTGGGGGTCATGGAACTCCTGACCCGCCAGGTCGACCGGGTGGGGGTGTTCCGACCGCTGCTGCACCACGGACCGGACCGGCTCTTCGACCTGCTGCGCGCACGCTACCGGCTCACCCAGGACCCGGCGACCGTGTACGGCATGGACTACCACGAGGCGTCCACCCTCCAGGCCGAGCACGGCACGGACGAGCTGATCTCGACTCTCGTCGACCGGTTCCATGCCGTCGCGCGCGACTACGACGTCGTCCTCGTCCTCGGTACCGACTTCGCCGACACCCAGTTCCCGGACGAGCTCTCCCTCAACGCCCGCCTCGCCAACGAGTTCGGCGCCTCCGTCATCCCCGTCGTCGGCGGACGCAAGCAGACCGCCGATTCCGTGGCCGCCGAGACGCACAACGCGTACCGCGCCTACGACGGCCTCGGCTGTGACGTGCTCGCCATGGTCGTCAACCGGGTCGCGCCCGCCGACCGCACCGAGATAGCCGAGCGGCTCGGGGACTCCCGGCTGCCGCTCCCCGTGCCCTGTTACGTCGTCCCCGACGAGCCCGCGCTCTCCGCACCCACCGTCGCCCAGATCACCCACGCCCTCGGCGGCAAGGTCCTCCTCGGCGACGACTCGGGGCTCGCGCGCGACGCGCTGAACTTCGTCTTCGGCGGCGCCATGCTGCCGAACTTCCTCAACGCCCTGACCCCGGGCTGTCTGGTCGTCACCCCCGGCGACCGCGCGGACCTCGTCGTCGGCGCCCTCGCCGCCCACAGCGCCGGCACCCCGCCGATCGCCGGTGTGCTGCTCACCCTCAACGAGCGGCCCAGCGACGAGGTACTGACCCTCGCCGCCCGCCTCGCCCCCGGCACCCCCGTGGTCGCCGTCGAGACCGGTTCCTTCCTCACCGCCTCCGAACTCTTCTCCATGGAGGGGAAGTTGAGCGCGGCCACCCCGCGCAAGGCGGAGACCGCGCTCGGGCTCTTCGAGCGGTACGTCGACACGACCGAGCTGCGGGGCCGGGTCTCCGCGCCGAGCAGCGACCGCATCACGCCGATGATGTTCGAGCACACGCTGCTGGAGCAGGCCCGCTCCGAACGGCGTCGTGTGGTCCTGCCGGAGGGGACCGAGGAGCGCGTCCTGCACGCGGCCGAGGTGCTGCTGCGGCGCGGTGTCTGCGACCTCACCCTCCTCGGCCCCGTCGACCAGATCCGCAAGAAGGCCGCCGACCTGGGCATCGACCTGGGCGAGAGCCAGTTGGTGGACCCGGCGACGTCCACGTGGCGGGACATGTTCGCCGAGAAGTACGCCAAGCTCCGCGCCCACAAGAACGTCAGCATCGAGCTGGCGTACGACGTCGTGTCCGATGTGAACTACTTCGGCACACTCATGGTCCAGGAGGGGCTCGCCGACGGGATGGTGTCGGGGTCCGTGCACTCCACCGCCGCCACCATCCGGCCCGCCTTCGAGATCATCAAGACCAGGCCGGACGCCGGCATCGTCTCGTCCGTCTTCTTCATGTGCCTCGCCGACAAGGTGCTGGTGTACGGGGACTGCGCGGTCAACCCGGATCCGAACGCCGAGCAGCTCGCCGACATCGCCGTCCAGTCCGCCGCCACCGCACGGCAGTTCGGGGTCGAGCCGCGGATCGCGATGCTGTCGTACTCCACGGGTACGTCCGGCTCGGGTGCCGATGTCGACAAGGTGCGGGAAGCCACCGAGATCGTGCGCTCCCGGCGGCCCGACCTGCTGATCGAGGGGCCGATCCAGTACGACGCCGCCGTCGAGCCGAGTGTCGCGGCGACCAAGCTGCCGGACTCCGAAGTCGCCGGCCAGGCAACGGTGTTGATCTTTCCGGACCTCAACACCGGCAACAACACCTACAAGGCCGTGCAGCGTTCGGCCGGCGCGCTCGCGGTCGGGCCGGTCCTGCAGGGGCTGCGCAAGCCGGTGAACGACCTGTCCCGGGGCGCACTCGTCCAGGACATCGTCACCACCGTCGCCATCACGGCGATCCAGGCCCAGACCTCCGCCGCCCCGGCCGCACCGGCCACCCTCGGCCAGTGAACCCCGTCAGGAAGCAGACCGTGACCGACACCCGCGTACTCGTCCTCAACTCCGGTTCCTCCTCGGTGAAGTACCAACTGCTCGACATGCGGGACAGCAGTCGGCTGGCCGTGGGGCTGGTCGAGCGGATCGGCGAGGAGAACTCCCGTCTGAAGCACACCCCGCTCACCGACGGCGCAGCCTCCCGCGAGCGCACCGGGTCGATCGCGGACCACGAGGCCGCCCTGAAGGCCGTCGCCGAGGAGCTGGCCGCGGACGGGCTCGGCCTCGACTCCCCCGAACTGGCCGCCATCGGGCACCGTGTCGTGCACGGCGGACTGACCTTCACGGACCCGACCGTCGTCGACGACACCGTGCTCGCCGAGATCGAGCGTCTGATCCCGGTGGCGCCGCTGCACAACCCGGCCAACCTCACCGGCATCCGCACGGCCCGCGCGCTGCGGCCCGACCTCCCCCAGGTCGCCGTCTTCGACACCGCGTTCCACACGACGATGCCGGAGTCCGCCGCCCGCTACGCGATCGACGTCGAGACCGCGGACGCGCACCGCATCCGGCGCTACGGCTTCCACGGCACCTCGCACGCGTACGTCTCCCGGGCGACGGCCGAACTGCTGGGCAAGGACCCGTCCGAGGTGAACGTCATCGTCCTGCACCTCGGCAACGGGGCGTCCGCCTCGGCGGTCGAGGGCGGACGGTGTGTGGACACCTCCATGGGACTCACGCCCTTGGAGGGGCTCGTGATGGGTACGCGGTCCGGAGACATGGACCCGGCCGTCATCTTTCATTTGATGCGCGTTGGCGGAATGTCCACGGACGAGATCGACACTCTCCTCAACAAGAAGAGCGGTCTGATCGGGCTGTGCGGCGACAACGACATGCGGGAAATACGCCGGCGGATCGACGAGGGCGACGAGCGGGCGAAGCTGGCCTTCGACATCTACATTCACCGGCTGAAGAAGTACATCGGTGCCTACTGCGCGGTGCTCGGCCGGGTCGACGCGGTGGCGTTCACCGCCGGGGTCGGTGAGAACGCGGCGCCCGTGCGGGAGGCCGCCGTGGCGGGCCTGGAGGGGCTGGGCCTCGCGGTCGACGACGACCTGAACGCCGTACGGAGCGGTGAGCCGCGGCTGATCTCCCCGGCGGGCGCGCGGGTCGCGGTCGCGGTGGTGCCGACGGACGAGGAGCTGGAGATCGCGACACAGACGTACGCCCTGGTCAACAAATGAGCAAAGAGCACGCGAGTGAGCGAAGAGCAGCCGAGTAATACACGCCGGTAACACGTCTGAGCGCATAGCCGCCCATTTGCTATTCCAACAGACGGAATATTCCGCAGCGAAACAAACCGATAGGATCGTCCCATGCGCCGTTCGAAAATCGTCTGTACTCTCGGCCCCGCGGTCGACTCCCACGAGCAACTGGTCGCCCTCATCGAGGCCGGCATGAACGTGGCCCGTTTCAATTTCAGCCACGGCAGCCACGCCGAGCACCAGGGCCGCTACGACCGGGTCCGAGCCGCCTCCGCCGAGACCGGCGTGGCCATCGGTGTCCTCGCCGACCTGCAGGGCCCGAAGATCCGCCTGGAGACCTTCGCCGAGGGTCCGGTGGAGCTGGTGCGCGGTGACGAGTTCACCATCACCGCCGAGGACGTGCCGGGCGACAAGCAGATCTGCGGTACGACGTACAAGGGCCTGCCCGGTGACGTCTCCCCCGGCGACCAGGTCCTCATCAACGACGGCAACGTCGAGCTGAAGGTCATCGAGGTCGACGGCCCGCGGGTGCGGACCGAGGTCATCGAGGGCGGTGTCATCTCGGACCACAAGGGCATCAACCTGCCCGGCGCGGCCGTCAACGTGCCCGCGCTGTCCGAGAAGGACGTCGAGGACCTGCGGTTCGCGCTGCGGATGGGCTGCGACCTGGTGGCGCTGTCCTTCGTGCGGGACGCCGAGGACGTGCGGGACGTCCACAAGGTGATGGACGAGGTGGGCCGCCGTGTCCCCGTCATCGCCAAGGTGGAGAAGCCGCAGGCCGTCGAGAACATGGAGGCCGTCGTGATGGCCTTCGACGGCGTGATGGTCGCCCGTGGCGACCTGGCCGTCGAGTACCCGCTCGAGAAGGTCCCCATGGTGCAGAAGCGGCTCATCGAGCTGTGCCGCCGCAACGCCAAGCCGGTGATCGTGGCGACCCAGATGATGGAGTCGATGATCACCAACTCCCGCCCCACGCGCGCCGAGGCGTCCGACGTCGCCAACGCGATCCTGGACGGCGCGGACGCGGTCATGCTGTCGGCGGAGTCCAGCGTGGGCGCGTACCCGCTGGAGACGGTCCGGACGATGTCGAAGATCGTCGCGGCGGCCGAGGAGGAGCTGCTCTCCAAGGGCCTGCAGCCGCTGGTGCCGGGCAAGAAGCCGCGTACACAGGGCGGTTCGATCGCCCGTGCCGCCTGCGAGATCGCCGACTTCCTGGGCGGCCGGGCCCTGGTGGCCTTCACGCAGTCCGGTGACACCGCCCGCCGGCTGTCCCGCTACCGCGCGTCCCAGCCGATCATCGCGTACACCACCGACGAGTCCACCCGTAACCAGCTGGCGCTCAGCTGGGGTGTCGAGTCGCACGTCGTGCCGTTCGTGAACAGCACCGACGAGATGGTCGACCTGGTGGACCAGGAGATGGTCAAGCTCAAGCGCTTCAACGAGGGCGAGATCGCCGTCATCACCGCCGGTTCGCCCCCCGGTGTCCCGGGCACCACGAACATGGTCCGGGTGCACCACCTGGGCGGCGGCTCCCGCGACTGACCCGGCCGTCCCCGCAAGGGCACGACAGCACCGAGGGCGCCCCCTGGAATACAGGGGGCGCCCTCGGTGTGTCGCGGCTCCCGGAAGGGTCCTGTACGGCGCTCAGCCGGCCGTGGGGGCGGTGCTCACTCGGTGGTGTACTGGTGCAGCCCCGGCACGGTGAGCGTCCCGCCGAACTGGCCCGCCTGGACGACCTTCACCTTGGTGAAGTAGATCAGCGGGATGTTCAGCGGCGGCGGGTGCTTCGGGTCGAAGGTCACCGGGATCAGGCCCAGCAGGTTGCCGGAGATGCTCTCGGTGTACATGACCGTCTGGCCGTCGCGGATGGTGGACGTCGTGCCCTTGCCGGCCTGCACGTGGTAGGTCACGCCGGCCTGCTTGTCGTCGACCGTCTGGTGGAGGTCGCCGATGTCGGTACCGTCGGAGATGACGTACTTCAGCACCTCCTTGACCGTGCCGTCGGCGGTCTTCACCTTGACGACGCCCTTGTAGTCGGCGCCCTTCAGCAGCAGCGAGCTGGCGTTGAGGTACCAGGGGTCGTCGGGCAGCGCCGGGATGCCCTTCTCCACGCCGCTCTCGTCGTCCGTGGCGACGAAGCAGCCGTCCAGGTCCGTGCTCTCGCTCGGGGACGGGGTCGGCGTCGGCGTCGCGGTGGCGTCGTCGGCGGTGTCCTTCGCCGCGTCGTCGACGTCCTCGGCCGTGTCCTCGGCGGTGTCGGTGACGTCCTTCGCGGTGTCCTTGACCTTGTCCGTGACGTCGACGGTGCCCTGCGCGTCCTTGCCGGAGTCCGTGTCCTCGTCCGAGCCGGAGGCGTCCTGAGATGCCGAGGGCGACGGGGACGGGCTGGTGGCCTCGGAGGGCGTGGTGCTGCTGTCCGTCCCCTTGTCGTCCGGGGTGAACAGGTCCTCGATCGCGCTGCCGATGTCCTCCAGGACGTTGCCGCTCTCGCTCTCCGAGGCGGCGTCCGACGCTGTGTCCGTGGTGTCGGTGGCGGCCTTGTCGGCGGTGTCGGTCGACGTGGAGTCGTCGGCCGTGTCCTTGTCGTCGGAACCTGAATCCGACGAGGAGGAGTCGTCCGAGGACGTGTCGTCGGAGGCGGAGTCGTCCGAGGAGTTGCCCGAGGAGTCGTCGTCGGACGGTGTGTCCTCGTCCTTCGCCTCGTCGTCCGAGGAGTCGGCGCTCTCCGTGGCGGAGGCGGACGGCGTCGGGGTCGGCGAGGCGGAGGTGTCCGTGCCTTCCTCGGTGGCCTCCAGGGCCTCCACACAGTCCTTGTACTCGTCGGCCGTGAGGCTCTGCGACGCGGGGTCCTCCGCGAGGGCCAGGGTGGGCGTGAAGCCCATGCCCATGAGGACCGCCGTCGGCATGGCCGCCAGGGCTATCGCTTTGCCCGCCGGCATGTTCAGCCGGGTGAGAAGGGGCTTCCTGGGTGCCGCGTGCCGCGGTCCGGTTCTCGCACGGGACTCTCCCACCGAAGTCCCGTGGGTCACCTCGTCAGCCGGCACTGTGCCTCCCGTTCGTCCCGTTCGTGTGGGTGGTACCTGACAGGTCGTCGCCCTCGTCGTTCGCCGCCCCGTTCACCGAACCCGCTGCCGCGGGCTCCGGGGCGTCGCCCTTGTGCAGGAGGACCGCGCCTTGCTGTGCCGTGTTCTGAGAAGTCGCCGCCTGGGCGGCCGCGTCCTGGGCGGCCCGGGACTGTGCCGGGGTCCTGTACGTGGACGGCACCGCCGCCTCGTCGTGACCGGGCCCCCAGGCGATGGCCAGCGCACCGCCGACCAGCGCGAACAGGAAGCCGAAGCCGAAGCCTCCGAGGTTGGAGACGGGGATGGACACCAGCGCCAGGAGGATCGCCGCCGTTCCGGCGAAGGTGCGTACATGGCGCTGGAACCACAGGCTGACCCCGAGCACCACCAGCAGCACGCCGATGATGAGGGAGCCCGAACCGCCCGTCGTCGCCATGGCGAGCGTGAGATGGCCGATCTGCAGATCCGCGTACGGGAAGTACATGATCGGGAAGCCGCCGAGCAGGACCAACAGGCCCGCCCAGAAGGGACGGCTGCCCCTCCAGTCGCTGAAGCGCCGCCGGAGGACGCGGAGATAGTCTTCGTTCTGCCCCGTTGGCTCGGCGCTCATGGACAACAGCTCCCTGGAACGGTGTTGCTGTGACAAGTTCACGTACGGCACGTACGAAGCGCGCGCACGGAATTCACGTACGAAGTGCGCGTGCGCGGCGGTCGCGCGCACGGCGAGAGGGACGGGCGGGCGAAGAAGCACAGGCCCCTTCACCCGCCCAGGGAGTGCCTAGTAGCACTCCACGGTGCCCTTGTGGAGCGACATCTTCAGGTTGCTCAGCTTGAAGGTTCCGGCAGTGGTGGCCCACGCCGTCTGCTTCACATCGGTCAGCGTGGCCGAGTCGGCCTGCTGGGCGAACCCGTAGGGGTTGGCCTGCTCCGAGCCACCCTTCATGCCCGGACCCTTGTTGGCGTCCTTGGCCGCCACACCGATGTCGATGCCACGGAAGGTGGCATCGGCCGAGAGGTCCTCGACGTCGATGTAGAGGTTCTCGGCCTCGACCTTCTTGCCACCCGTACCGGCGGTCAGCTTGAGGCTGACGCTACCGAGGAACGGGACGCCCGGGGTGACGACCGACTGGCACATGTTGGTGATCGACGCGGTCTTGAACGCCGAAACGGCGACGGGGTGAACCGTCTTCTCGCCCTTGAGGGTGTAGCCCTCGTCGAGCGCTCCGTACTGCGAGAAGCCCGTACCGTCGAGCCGGTCAGCCGATACCTTGAACGACTGGCCCGACACGCTGAACGAAGCCGCGAGAGCACCCTGAGCCAGGGCGACACCTATCGCTGCTGTAGCGGCGACGCTGGGCACCATGACCACAGCGAAGCGCTTCCATCTGGTCCCGCCACGCACCTGGGACTCCATATTTCCTCCTTCTCGGACGTACATCTCCTGGCACCGGCTCGCCACCTGGGCGACGGCTCAGCCGGGCAGGGATGGGAGAAGTGCTACGTCCTCGGGAAGGAGAGCGCCCGCACTCGGTGGCGCAAAAGCGCCCGAATCACCGGCGATCACCCCCGAGCGACAACCACTGGTCGCGCCTGACACGCATCACGCACAACCTGCTGGACAGGCTCCGTCGTTGACGGAGACCCCCCTGCCCAAGAGACAGGCGCCACTGTCGCCCGCTCTACTCGGTGGGGACCCAGAAATCCGTTGACCCGACTGGTTGGCGGGATACGGGACAGGACCGAGCGTCGCCGATCGTGGTGCATTCTCGCCGCCCCCGCAAGGGGGGTCGTTACTGGCTAGTAACGGACGGATAACCGAACAACGACCCATCGGCATCGACCAGCGACCCTGGGTGGCGCCGAGTGAGGCGACACAACGGCAGACAGATGGACAGAGCCCGACAGATCGACGACTTTCTCTTACTGCCAGTAACAGCGGCCGCGTTTACCAAGATTTGGTAAAACGCGGCCGCGGTGTCGCTGTGTCGCCAAATCTCTCACTCGCGCAACACACGTCCCGGTACTCCGGGACCGGAGCGGTCCCGGCCCCCCGGGGCCCTACCCACCACAGCCGACACTCAGCTGAGGCAATGGTTCACATGCGGGTCAGAACAGCGCCCGCGCCAGCGCGCGCCGCGCCGCGGCCACCCGCGGATCGTCGCCGCCGACCACCTCGAAGAGCTCCAGCAGCCGCCGCCGTACGGCGTCCCGGTCGTCCCCCGCCGTGACCCGCACCGTGTCGATGAGTCGACCGAAGGCGTCCTCCACATGACCGCCGACGAGGTCGAGGTCCGCCGCCGCGATCTGCGCCTGTGCGTCGCCCGGGTTCTCGGCGGCCGCCTTGCGCACGTCCTGCGGGTCGGCCCCCTGCACACGCTGCAGCAACTCGGCCTGCGCGAGGCCCAGTCCGGCCTCGGTGTTGCCGGGGTCGTCACTCAGCACGTTCTTGTACGCCTGCACCGCACCGCCGAAGTCGCCCGCGTCCAGGGCGTGCACGGCGGCTTCGAGGAGGTGGTCGTACGGGCCCACCGGGATCTGCGGGGCCGCCTCGACGGGGTCGCCGGCCTC
Organism: Streptomyces europaeiscabiei; assembly: GCF_036346855.1. NCBI lineage: Bacteria > Bacillati > Actinomycetota > Actinomycetes > Kitasatosporales > Streptomycetaceae > Streptomyces > Streptomyces europaeiscabiei. Next base: position 7,207,363 of record NZ_CP107841.1, on the reverse strand, counting down.
GGCGTCCGGGTCCACCACGAGGCCGGTGAGACCGAAGCGCTCCTCGGCGACCTGCACGAGCTGGTCGAGGGTCGAGCGGATCTGCTGCTCGGGGGCGGCTCCCTGGAAGAGGGGCAGCGCCTGCCCGGCGACAACGGCGAACACAGCCGGAATCCCCTGGATCCCGAACTGCTGCATCAACATCTGGTTGGCGTCGACATCGACCTTGGCGAGGACGAACTTGCCGTTGTACTCGACGGCGAGCCGCTCCAGCACCGGGCTGAGCTGCTTGCAGGGCTGGCACCACTCGGCCCAGAAGTCGATGACGACGGGCACTTCGGTGGACCGCTGCAGGACCTCGCTCTCGAACCCGGCCTCATCGACATCGATGACGAGGTCGGCCGGGGAGACCGCCCCTCCCCCGCCCTGCCGGGCCGATTCGGCACGCGCCTGCTCCGCCTTCGCCTTGGCCTCTTGGGCCGCCTTCACCGCGGCGAGGTCGACGACTCCGCTCATGGACATGTTCCGTGGCTGCATGAGTACATCCTCCCCCTTCCGAGCACGCGCGTGAAAAGCGTTCCGCGAGCCAGGCATCCGCCCCAGGCTTACGCTACGAGTCGTAGCGTAACTGTCCCGGAGGCTCTCCTGTACCCCTCAGTACCCACTCCGCAGTGATCTGCCTCACGACTCCCCGAGGAAGTTCGGGAACGGCCGGATATGGTCGGCGGATGCAGAGCCGCACCCCCGCCTCCCGCGCCGCGGGCGGCCGCCCGCGCAGCGCCGCCGCGGACGCCGCGATCCTGGCGGCGACCAGGGAGGCGCTGGTCGACCTGGGCTGGTCGAAACTGACGCTGGGTGACGTGGCCGCGCGGGCCTGCGTCGCGAAAACGACCCTCTACCGCCGCTGGGCCGGCAAGAACGAACTCGTCGTGGACGCGGTCGCGGAACTCTTCGACGAACTCCGCCTGCCCGACCGGGGCAGCCTCGCGGCCGACATCGAAGGCGTGGTGCTCCAGTTCGCGGCGATCCTCGCCCGCCCGGAGGCCAGAAGCGGTCTCATGGCGGTCATCGCCGAGTCGACCCGCGACGACGCCCTGCACGAACGCATCCGCACGTCCATCGTCGACCGCCAGAAACGCCTGGTCCTGGAGGGCCGGGCCCGCGCCCAGACCCGCGGCGAACTCCCCCCGGAGTCCGACCCCGCCACCGCCTCCCGCACCGTCGACCTCATCTTCGACGTCGTGGCCGGCGCGGTGGTCCACCGCACCCTGGTCAGCGCGGGCTCCGCGGACGAACAGTGGGTAAGGGACTTCACGACTCTGCTGCTGCAAGGCATAAAGGGGCCGGCGCAGCCGCCCCCTTAAGGAGCGCGGGGAACTGCGCGAACGGGGTCCGGGGCAGAGCCCCGAATCCTTGACGGGGGTGGAAGGGGCACAGCCCCTGCGGATGGGACGGGTAGGGGCGGCGGGGGCGAGAATCCCTGCGCCGCCCTGGCAGGGACATCGGCACCCAGCCCCCACTAGAACCCCGCCGGCTCCGTATAGACCCCCCACTCCTCCCGCAGCACCCCACAGATCTCCCCCAACGTCGCCTCGGCCCGCACCGCGTGAAGCATCGGCCCGATCATGTTCCCCCCGTCCCGCGCGGCAGCGAGCATCGCGTCGAGGGCGGCACGCACGGAGGCGTCGTCCCGCCCCGCCTTCCGCCCTCCCAGCGCCCGAACCTGCTCCCGCTCCACCTCGTGACTGACCCGCAGGATCTCCAGATCCCCGGTCACGGACCCATGGTGGACGTTGACTCCGACGACCCGCTTCTCGCCCTTCTCCAGGGCCTGCTGGTACCGGAACGCCGACTCCGCGATCTCCCCGGTGAACCACCCGTCCTCGATCCCCCGCAGGATCCCGGAGGTCATCGGCCCGATCGGATGCAGCCCGTCCGGATGCGCCCGCAGCCCCCGCTCCCTGATCTGCTCGAAGATCCGCTCCGCGTCGGCCTCGATCCGATCCGTCAACTGCTCGACGTACCACGAACCACCCAGCGGATCGGCCACGTTGGCGACCCCGGTCTCCTCCATCAGCACCTGCTGGGTCCTGAGCGCGATCTCCGCGGCCTGCTCGCCGGGAAGCGCCAGCGTCTCGTCGAGGGCGTTGGTGTGCAGGGAGTTGGTCCCGCCGAGGACGGCCGACAGCGCCTCCACCGCCGTACGCACCACGTTGTTGTACGGCTGCTGCGCGGTCAGCGACACCCCGGCGGTCTGCGTGTGGAACCGGAGCCACTGCGCCTTGTCGGTCCGCGCCCCGTACACGTCACGCATCCACCGCGCCCAGATCCTCCTGGCCGCACGGAACTTGGCGATCTCCTCGAAGAAGTCGAGATGCGCGTCGAAGAAGAAGGACAGCCCCGGCGCGAACACCTCCACGTCAAGCCCACGGCTGAGCCCCAGCTCCACGTACCCGAACCCGTCCGCGAGCGTGTACGCCAGCTCCTGCGCGGCCGTGGCCCCGGCCTCACGGATGTGGTAGCCGGAGACGGACAGCGGCTTGTAGGCGGGGATCTCGGCCGCGCAGTGCTCCATGAGGTCACCGATGAGGCGAAGATGCGGCTCGGGCTGGAAGAGCCACTCCTTCTGCGCGATGTACTCCTTGAAGATGTCGGTCTGGAGCGTGCCGTTGAGCACACCGGGATCGACCCCCTGTCGCTCGGCGGCGACGAGATACATGCAGAAGACAGGAACGGCGGGCCCGCTGATCGTCATGGACGTGGTGACGTCCCCCAGCGGAATCCCCTGGAACAGCAGTTCCATGTCGGCGGCGGAATCGATCGCCACCCCGCAGTGCCCGACCTCACCGAGCGACCGCGGATCGTCCGAGTCCCGCCCCATGAGCGTCGGCATGTCGAACGCGACGGACAGCCCCCCGCCCCCGTTGGCGAGGATCGTCTTGTACCGCTCGTTCGTCTGCTCCGCGTTCCCGAACCCCGCGAACTGCCGGATCGTCCAGGTCCGCCCCCGGTACCCCGTCGGATACAGCCCCCGCGTGAACGGATACTCCCCCGGCCACCCGATCCGCTCGAACCCCTCGTACACATCCCCGGCCCGGGGCCCGTACACAGGTTCCACCCCATCCCCGGAGAGCGTGGTGAAGTCCCCCACCCGCTTCCGGGCCGAGTCATACCGATCCTGCCAGCGTCGGCGTCCCTCTTCGATGGCGTCAGCGTCCATGACCCCAATTTACTAGGACGTCCTAGTAAGCGACGACCGGCGCAGGGCCGACGCGCGCGCGAGGCGCCGAAAAGCACCCGTTACGCTCGACGCCATGAAGAAGAGCGTCTTGACCCGCTACCGGGTGTTGGCCTACGTCACCGCCGTACTGCTGATCCTGCTGACGGCGGGCGTGATCGGGAAGCGCCTGCTGGACATGGACGGCTTCGACAGCTTCGTCACGGTGGTCGGCTTCGCGCACGGCTGGCTGTACGTGCTGTACCTGGTCTTCGCCTTCGACCTCGGCAGCAAGGCGAAGATGCCGCTGGGCCGCCTCGCCTGGGTGCTGCTCGCCGGCACCGTCCCCACGGCCGCCTTCTTCGTCGAACGCAAGGTGAGCCGCGAGGTCGAGCCGCTGATCATCAAGGAATCGGCCCCGAGCCCCGCCGCGGCCTGACCGGACTCGCCCGGAACCGACCGCGACGGGCGCGCCCTCACTTCGTGACGTTGTGGCACTGCACGGCACGCAGTTTGCCGTTGACGTGGAACTTCGCGCACGCCTTGCCGAACTTCGGCAGCCTCTGCGGCGCGGCATGCCGCAGGGGGTTGCCCTTGCACTCGGCGTGCGTCGCGCCGCGCGAGGTCCTGTACGTCCGGTTCCCAGGTCCGCGTAGGCGAAGTCGATCCTCCAGTTGCACCACCTGGAGAAGGTCGCCGGGGCCCCGCGCACTCGACGCCCGCGAACCGGCTGGTGATCCATGTGCCCGACCCCTCGATCGTGTGGGTCGGGAGGCAGCCGGCAGGGACCCGCACACCGAGTCCCCGCACGTCGTGATCGAAGGTCCCGCTGTGCCGTGCTCCCCGTGGCGTCGGCCTGCGCCGGCCCTGCCGCACTCAGCGTCACCGCGGCGGCCGGCAGGGCCGCACTCCCGGCGACGATCATGCTGCGAACGCATTCGCGTACACCTGACAGGCACCCGGTCCCCACGGTCGGCAGATCCGGATTTCGATCATCCCGACGTCGTCGACCCGACAGGACGGCAGCGAAAGCAGCGCGGGCCTGCGTCCACGCGGATCAACAGCGGTGAACCACCGACAAGCGGTAGCCGACCGTCGATCGTTGACGGCCGTGCTCAGCTCTCCTCGAAGTCCCCCGCCGCCACCCGCAGCGGTCTGAGCATCGCGAAGATCTCCGCGCACTCCTCGGCGTCATAGGCGCCGAGGCCGAAGTCCATGGACATGAGGTCGCGGGTCGCAGCGTCGCAGACCTCGCGCCCCTTGTCGGTGATGGAGGCGAGGGTGCCGCGGCCGTCGTTGGGGTTGGGACGTTTGTCGACGAGGCCGGACTTCACCAGGCGGTCGACGGTGTTCGTCACGGACGTGGGGTGCACCATGAGCCGCTCGCCGATCTTCGACATCGGCAGCTCGCCCTTCTGCGAGAAGGTGAGCAGCACGAGGGCCTCATAGCGCGCGAACGTCAGCCCGTACGGCTTGACCACCGCGTCGACCTCCGCCAGCAGGATCTGCTGGGCGCGCATGATCGAGGTGATCGCGGCCATGGACGGGACGTTTCCCCAGCGCTGCTTCCAGTGCTCGTCGGCGCGTGAGATGGGATCGAAGGAGAGGCTGAGCGGCTTCGGCACGGCATCGACCCTACCGGCCGGTCACATGCTGGTCAGCCCCGTCTCGCTTTTCGGTACGCCCCGAAAGCCCGCGCCACCGCTTCCGGCCGGCGCCCCGACGGGACCGCTCCGCCGCCTCGTGGAACAAGTGCGGGCAGGCCTGCACTTTCGCACCACCCGAAGCGTCACCTGACCTGGATCCACTTGGCCTTCGACGGCGTCCCCTCCCCGTCCGTCACGAAGAGCATGTACCAGCCGGGCGGGACCAGGGTCCGGTCCGCCGGTACGTCGACGGTGACCGAGTCGCGGGTCCTCGTCACCTCCAGGGCGATGGAGCGCTGTTCGACGTCCGTGCTGTGGGTGACGGCGCTGGGGCGCATCAGGCGGGCGTCGGCGACCCGTTCGGGGTGGGCGGTGGCGAAGGTCGCGCGGCCCTTGGCGTCGACCTCCTGGGGGCCGTCGCCGAGGACGGGCCGTTTCCTGCCGTACTTGTGGAGCAGCGGCGGCGTGTAGATCTCCATGCGCTGCTCGAAGTGGCCCAGCTTGGTGTTCCGCTGGTCGTCGTAGAGCGGGTCGGAGCCGAACGTGGCGACGCGGCCGTCGGGCAGGAGCAGGGCCTCGGAGTGGTAGTTGCGGCCGACCCTGGGGGCGGCGGCGCCCCGGAAGGAGTTGGACTCCGGGTCGTAGAACTGCGCCGTGAGGATGTTGCTGGCACTGCGGCCCCGGTAATCGGCGGAGCCGTTGGAGGTGAAGACGGTGTCGTCGGGCATGAGCACACTGTTCAGATAGCGGGTGCCCCGGGGCAGGTCGGGGCCGTCCTCGAAGGCGGGATCGTCCTTCTTCAGGTCGATGACGGCGGTGCGCGAGGTCGCCTTCCTGGACTCGCCGACGCCTCCCCCGCCGAGGATCATCACCTTCTGGTCCTGGGCGGGCGGCAGCAGCACGGACGCCGAGGTCTCGGTCCTGTCGGGATCCGTGAGGCCCTTCACCTTCTGGAACCTGTTGGTCCTCAGGTCCCAGAGGCCGGGTTCGCGGCCGAGGTCGTCGGGCCCGTAGCCGGCGTTCGAGGCCGGGTAGAACAGCTTGCCGCCCTGGGTGAGGAAGAGGGCGGGGTAGGTGGGGAAGTACCGCTTCGGGCCGGGCTTCCACTTCCTGGTCCTCGGGTCGTAGATCTCGTTGTCGCCGGGGTCGACGACACCCACGTCGTCGAGACCGGAGACGGCGAGCACCCGCCCGTCCGCCAGTCCCACGAGCGTCGGGTACCAGCGGGCCTTTCGCATCGGGGCGACCGGCACGTACTTCTCGGCCTTCGGGTCGAACTCGTACGCCGCCCTGATCCCCTGGAAGTCCTGCTTGTCGAGGGTGATCTTCTCGGAGAGGCCGTACGTGTTGGCCGCGTCCTCGCCCTTGAGGCCGAGGATCTCGTACTGGGCCCGCCGGGGCATGACGGACTGCGCGCCCTTGTCCACGGCCTCGACGAAGACCCGGGCCTCGCTCGCGACGACCTCGGTCTTCCAGGGCCGCATGACGCCGGCCGCGTCGTAGGTGACGTCGAAGTCGCGCCTGGCCTTGGGCACGGTGACGTCGAAGCGGCTGACGTACTCGATGCCGGCAGGTGAGCGGAAGCGGGTCCCCTTCTTCAGGACGACCGCCTTGTCGGGGTTCTCGTTCTTGACCCGCATGCCGCCGCCGGCCCGCTCGACCTCGCCGTCCAGCAGCTCGTAGCGGGCGGTGCCGCCGGCCACCAGGAGCCTGCCGTCGGGGAGCTGGGCGTGTCCGGCGCAGAAGAAGTCGACGGGGGTGGGGATCTTCTTGTAGGTGTTCCGCGCCGGGTCCCACAGGACGGTGTCGAAGGACCCCTTGTCGAACTTCTTCTGCTCGTTGCCCGACCCGGCGACGATCAGCACCTTTCCGGTGTGCAACAGGGCCGCATGGATGGCGTTCGTCCGGAACCGCTTCGGGATGTCGACCTGCGTCCAGGAGCCGTACTCGGCCCGGTAGCCGGGCTGGGCGATCTTCCACTCGTGGTACCGCTCCTGCGCGAACCCGATGGCGGCCGGGGCGTTGAGACCGGCGAGCAGCGCGACGGCGCCGACCCCGAGCAGGTACTTCCTGGTCTTCCTCGAAGGCTGGTGGGCCATGGCCTAGTTGCCTCCTGTCGGGGTGCCGGAGACGGAGGGGGCGGGCGTGGCGCCGGAGGGCGCGGGGGCGGGCGGGGTGGCGAGCGTGGGGGCCGGCGGGCCGGCGAGCGCGGATTCCTTGCGGTCGGCGAGCCGGGTGACGGCCCACGCGCCGACGGGCGCGAGCGAGATCGCCATGGCCAGGAGGGCCCAGGTGCGCATGGCCACATGGGTGTGGCCGAGGAAGAACGACGCGGTCAGCGACGACGCGAGCACGGCCGCCCAGAACAGATGGATCCGGAACGTCAGCAGCCGGTCGGGGCTCGCGTCGCCACCCTTCGGCGTGACGACGAACCGGCAGGGCAGCCGGAGCACGGCGGCACTCAGCGACTTCAGATAGATGGGCGCGGAGAGCGCCGACATCGCCATCCCGGCGAGCCCGCCCGACCCCTGCGGCTCGTGCGGCGAGACGTTGTGCCTGCGGTTCCACAGGTACAGCCCCACCTGGAGGGCGGCCGCGTCGCTGTACAGCATCAGCCAGACGGAGGCGGCGACCTCGGTCCCGGACGCCCCGAACCACAGGAACAGCACGCAACTGACCATGCCGAGCAGCCAGTTGATGGCCGTCATCGGGTAGTAGACGAGCATCAGCGTGTACGAGAAGAGGCGCCCCCACGGCATCGTGAAGGGCGCCTTCCAGTACTGCTTGAACAGCGTCTCGTACGTCCCGCGCGACCAGCGCATCTGCTGGACGAAGAAGTCCGTCCAGGACGCCGGGCCCTCCCCCACCGCGAGCACGTCGGGCGTGTACACGGACCGCCAGTGCCCGCGCGTCGCCGGGTTCCGGTGCCGGTGCAGTTCGAACCCGGTGGCCATGTCCTCGGTGATGGAGTCGTACAGCCCGCCGATCTGTCGCAGGGCCGCGAGGCGTACGACGTTGTTGGTGCCGACGAACATGGGGGCGCGGTAGCGGTTGCCGGCGCGCTGGATGAGGGCGTGGAAGAGGAACTGCTGGGATTCGGCCGCCTTGGTGACCGGGGTGACGTAGTTCCCGTACACCTGCGGTCCGACGACGAAGGCGACGTCCGGGTCGCGGAAATAGCCCAGCATCCGCTCCAGGAACTCGGGGAGCGGCACGTGATCGGTGTCGACCGAGGCGAAGAACTCGTACTCCTCGCCGTGCCTGGCGATCCACGCGTTGTAGTTGCCGTGCTTGGTACGGGCCTTGTGGACGCCCTTGGAGCGGTTCCACTCGGGGACGCCGTTGCGGGTGAAGTGCCGGACGCCGAGCTCCTCGCAGAGGGCCTTGGCCCGGTCGTCGTCGCCCTCGTCGAGCAGCCAGATGTCGAGGTGGCCACTGTGCCGGAGCCGGGTGGCGCCCTCCAGGGTGGCCCGGACCATCGCGAGGGGTTCCTTGCCCGGGACGTAGGTGGTCAGGAAGGCGACGCGCGTGCCGGCTTCGGGGACGACCGGTACGGGATCGCGCGCGACCATCGTCGCGTGCGCGATCGACACCACGTTGACGACCATGAACAGCTCGATCAGGCCGATGGCTGTCAGCATCGCGAGGTCGAGCCCCACGAGCCACGTGTCGCCGCCCTCACGCTCCACCCAGTGCGTGGGCCAGACCAGATAGACGAGCAGGGCGCCGGTCAGCAGCGGCGCCAGCGTCATCAGCAGCACGGCCCGTATTCGATGCGGCTCCTTCGAGAGGAGCTTGCGGTACCGCACGCGGTACGGCGGTTCCCCCGCCTCCGTGAGGGGGCCGGCGAGTCTGCTGTGGGTCTCGTAGTCGTAGCCCTCCAGCCTCACGGCGCCCTCCGGTGATCGAACGAGTCGATATGTACACGAAAGGGCCGATCGGGTGGTGCGTCCAACCACATTGGGCCGAACGGGTGTGGGCGCCCGGCAGCTCGGCGGACAGGGTGCGTTGACGCGCACGGACGCGCTGCGGCTGCCCGCGGGCCGAGAAGCACGGGGCGCAGCCCCTGCTTTTCAGGGGCGCGGGGGAACTGCGCGACCAGCCCCCACCGGACCCGCACCCGCCCACAGGCCCCAGGCGCTCCAACACCGCGTCACGGCGAAACCCCGGCCCACAGGGGCCGTGGTTTCGGCACTACGGCGGGGGTACGGCGGTACGCGGGTACGGCGGTACGCGGGGTACCTGCGGCCTACTCGGACAGGTGGCGCTCCACCCTCTCCACCTTCGACGTGAGGCCGTCCGTCACGCCGGGCCGAATGTCGGCCTTGAGGACGAGTGAGACGCGGGGTGCGCGCTCCTCGACAGCGGCGACGGCCCGCCGTATGACGTCCATCACCTCGTCCCACTCGCCTTCGATCGAGGTGAACATGGCGTCGGTCCGGTTCGGCAGGCCCGACGCACGGACGACCCGTACGGCGTCGGCGACGTACTCCCCCACGTCCTCGCCGACGCCGAGCGGCGTCACGGAGAAGGCGACGATCACGCTTTCACGACCCCTTCGCTCTCGCCGCCGGCGCGGGACGCGAACGCCGCGCCGACCGCGTCCTCGGCCTCGCGTCGAAGTTTGCGGTCGGCGAAGAACCCGCCGGTGGGCAGGACGGAGAGGGCGAAGTAGAGCGCGGCGGTCTTCAGGGACCACTTCGTGCGGTTCCAGGCGTCGGCCCAGAAGACCAGGTACAGGAGGAAGAGGATGGCGTGGACCCAGCCCATCACCGGCACCGCGTTGAACTCCGTGGTGCGCTTGAGCACCGAGCAGACGAGCAGCAGCAGGAAGGAGACGGCCTCGGGGGCGGAGACGAGGCGCAGGCGGCGGAGGGCGGAGGCGGTCTTTATGTCCACGGGTCACCTTCGGTGAGGTCTGGGGGCGAGTCGTCGCGTCGCTCGGCGGTCCTTGTGAACGGAAGCACAAGCGACGCCCATTCTGGCATCCGTCAACCTCCCGATGGCCCTAGGGGTCCCTTCAGGGTCGAGATCCCCCTCAAGGGCCTGTCCTGTCCCCCCTTTGGCCGGTTACCGTCACCCCGTGGCAATGTTCCGACTTCAAGGCAGCAAAGTGCTGGCCGTCGACATGACCGGGGACGCCGTCAAGGCGAAGAACGGCTCGATGGTCGCCTACGACGGTCAGATGTCGTTCAAGAAGCTGAGCGGCGGCGGTGAGGGTCTGCGCGGGATGGTGACGCGGCGCCTCACGGGTGAACAGATGACGTTGATGGAGGTGACCGGGCAAGGGACCTGCTGGTTCGCGGACCGGGCGTCCGAGATCAACCTCGTGAATCTTCAGGGGGACAAGCTGTACGTGGAGTCGAGCAATCTGCTCGCGACGGACTCCGGACTGCGCACGGGCACGAGCTTCACGGGGCTGCGCGGCGCCTCGCAGGGCAACGGCCTGTTCACCACGACCATCGAGGGCCACGGCCAGGCGGCGATCATGTCCGACGGCCCTGCGGTGGTGCTGCGGGTGAGCCGCCAGTACCCGCTGACGGTGGACCCGGGGGCGTACATCGCGCACCAGGGCGACCTCCAGCAGTCCTTCCAGTCCGGTGTGACGTTCCGCACGTTCATGGGCGAGGGCGGCGGCGAGGCCTTCCAGATCCGCTTCGAGGGCGACGGGCTCGTCTACGTCCAGCCCAGCGAGCGCAACACGGTGGCGGGAGACGTGTGACATGGCCTTCCGTGAGATCAACTCGAAGATGATCGAGGCGACTGTGATGCCGGGCCAGCGGCTGTTCAGCCAGCGCGGCGCGATGCTCGCCTACAAGGGCGAGGTGTCCTTCACCCCCAACATGCAGGGCGGTCAGGGCGGTATCGCGTCGATGATCGGCCGGCGGGTGGCGGGCGAGGCGACCCCGCTGATGACCGTCGAGGGCAGCGGCACCGTGCTGTTCGGGCACGGCGGCCACCACATCCAGGTGATCAACCTGACCGGCGAGACCCTCTACGTCGAGGCCGACCGCCTGCTCGCCTTCGACGGCACCCTCCAGCAGGGCACGATGTTCATGGGCTCGCAGGGCGGCGTCATGGGCATGGTCCGGGGCCAGGTGACGGGCCAGGGCCTGTTCACCACCACCCTCAAGGGGCACGGGGCCGTCGCGGTCATGGCGCACGGCGGGGTCATCGAGGTCCCGATCACCCCCCAGCGCCCGGTCCACGTGGACCCGCAGGCGTACGTGGCGCACCACGGCGACGTACGCAACAAGCTTTCCACCGCGCTCGGCTGGCGCGACATGGTGGGCCGGGGCTCCGGCGAGGCGTTCCAGTTGGAGCTGAGCGGCAGTGGTGCGGTGTACGTCCAGGCCTCGGAGGAGAAGCTGTGAGCATGTACGGGGCCCCGGTCGCCGGCCCGACCGTCTTCGACCCGATGACGCTGCCGTCCGACGACAACGTCAACAACTACACCTTCTGCGTGGAGCTCAAGGGGAGCCAGTGGTTCCTGCAGAAGGGCAAGATGATCGCCTACTACGGCCAGATGGACTTCAACGGCATCGGACACGGCCGTTTCGGCGGTCTCGTCCGTACGTCCTTCCATTCGCCTCTGCACGCGAGCGACTGGGTCGTGGCGGAGGGCTCGGGCAAGATGCTCCTCGCCGACCGGGCCTTCGACGTCAATTCGTACGACCTCGAGGACGGCAACCTGACCATTCGCTCGGGCAACCTCCTCGCTTTTCAGCCAAGTCTGGCACTCAAGCAGTCGATCGTTCCGGGCTTCCTGACCCTGATCGGGACGGGCAAGTTCGTGGCGGCCTCCAACGGCCCGGTGGTGTTCATGGAACCCCCTATCCGGGTCGACCCGCAGGCCCTGGTCGGATGGGCCGACTGCCCTTCGCCGTGCCACCACTACGACCACGGTTACATGGCGGGCCTCATGGGCGGCCTACGTGCGATGACGGGGGTCGGTGGCGCCTCCGGCGAGGAGCACCAGTTCGAGTTCGTCGGCGCGGGCACGGTCCTGCTCCAGTCGTCCGAGGCCCTCATGGCCGAGCAGGCCACGGGCATGGTTCCGCACGAGCCGGGCGTGCCCGGCGGCGGTGGGGTCCCCGGTCAGCACGGACAGCCGGCGGGGGCACCGCGCCTTCCCGGACAGCTGGGTGACCTCCAGCGTCGCTTCGGGCTGTGAGCGGTAGTCTGCGGAGTGTGACATCGAACGTGTGCACGTTGTCATGCCCCAACCCGTAGGACCCGACCTGTCCGTACGACCGGTAGCACCGAACCCTCACTAGTTCGCCTTTCAACCTTTTAGGTAGACTTCATTCATGGAGACCGAAACGGCCACGCGCTGGCTGACCGATGCGGAGCAGTGCGCCTGGCGCACCCATCTGGACGTCAACAGGCTGCTGACGCACCAGCTGGAAAGGGACCTGCAGCCGTTCGGCCTGACAATGAACGACTACGAGATCCTGGTGAACCTCTCCGAGTCGGAGGGCCGACGGATGCGGATGAGCGACCTCGCCGCCGCCACCCTCCAGTCCAAGAGCCGCCTCTCGCACCAGGTCACGCGTATGGAGAACGCGGACCTGGTGCGCCGGGAGAACTGCGAGTCCGACCGGCGCGGGCTGTTCGCCGTGCTGACGGAGCACGGCATGGAGACCATGCAGCGGGTGGCGCCGCATCATGTCGCCTCCGTACGGCGGCACTTCATCGATCTGCTGCCGGAAGAGGCGCTGGAGGAGCTGCACAAGTCGCTGGTGCCGATCGCGGGACACCTGCGGAGCCATCGCGGCAAGCCGTAGCGCTCCGCTCGGGCCGACCCTTCGAGCGCCGGGGGACTGCAGGGCCTCTTACGGCCGCGGGTTGACCGTGGCTGGTCGCGCAGTTCCCCGCGCCCCTCACATGGGCAGCCGGAGTTCGAAGAGCGCACCCCCGCCGGGGGCGTCCTCGACCGTCAGGGTGCCTCCGTGGCGGACGGCGATGTCCCTGGCGATGGCGAGGCCCAGGCCCGCGCCGCCGTCGTCCCTCGCCCGGGATTCATCCAGCCGGACGAAGCGTTCGAAGATGCGTTCGCGGTCGGCCCGGGGGACGCCCGAGCCGTCGTCGGCCACCTGGAGGACCGCCCGGTCCTGGGTGGTGCGCAGGGTGACGGCGACCCGGTCGTGGGCGTGGCGGCGGGCGTTGTCCAGGAGGTTGCCGAGGACACGGCAGATCTGGTTGCGCGAGCCGCGCAGCTCCACGGACTCGACGCCGTCCAGGGTCACGCCCTCCCGGGACGCCACCTCGTCCCGTACGACCTTCGCCAGGTCGAACCGCGCGTCCGGCGGCGGCCGCTCCCCCGCGTCCAGGCGCGCGAGCAGCAGCAGGTCGGCGGCCAGGCTCTGCAGTCGTACGGTGTCCGCGACCGCCCCCTGAAGATCCAGCAGCTCCGGGTGGGCAGCGCCCACTTCGAGCTGGGTGCGCAGCGACGCGATCGGGCTGCGCAGCTCGTGCGAGGCGTCCGCGACGAACGCGCGCTGCCGCTCCACCGAGGCCTCCAACGCGGCCAGCGTCTCGTTCGTCGTACGCGCCAGCCGGGCGATCTCGTCGTGCGCGTCCGGCTCGGGGACGCGCCGGGAGAGGTCCTCGGAGGCGGTGATGGCGGCCATCTCGGAACGGATGCCCTCGACGGGGCGCAGCGCCCGCCCGGTGACGACGTACGTCACCCCGCTGACCGTCAGCAGCAGCAGCGGCAGCCCGATGAGCATCGTCGTCAGCGCGGTGCCGACGGCGTCCTCCTCGGTGGAGAGCGGGGCGCCCGCGTAGACGGTGAGCGACACGCCGGCGGGAGTGACCACGTCGACCGCGGCGAACCGGTAGTCCGCCGTCACCCCCTCGACGGTCGCGGTGCCCTCGCCGTACCACGTCTCGTCGGCGACCTCGCGGGCATCGAGAGTGCCCGCGTCCTCCGCGTCCCGGTCCCCCTCCGCCCGGTCGTCGGCGTCGTCGTTGGTCTCGGAGTTCAGGCGGTCCGAGGAGACGGCGGTCACGTTCATGCCCTCGACGTCCTCGCCGACCGCGACGGGCTTCTCGCTGCGGTCCAGGACCTCGACGGGGTTCTCGTCGCCGTCCGGCAGCCTCAGCTCGTCGTAGGCGAACCCGTTCGCCAGCGCCGAGGCGGCGTTGCGGGCCACGGAGTCGGCCTCCGCGTCCGCCTTGTCGATGAGGCTGAACCGCAGCGAGAGCAGGACGGCGGCGCCCGCGGCGACCAGGGCGACGGCGACGACGACGGTCGCGGCGAGGGTGGCGCGGGCCCTCACCGAGCCGAGACGGCGCTTCACGGGCGGACCTCCAGTCTGTATCCGGCTCCGCGGACGGTCTTGATGAGCGTGGGGCCGAGCTTGCGGCGCAGGGTGCTGATGTAGACCTCGACGATGTTCGGGTCGCCGTCGTAGGCGAAGTCCCAGACGTGCTCCAGGATGTCGGCCTTGGACACGACCTCACCGGCTCTCAGCACGAGCTGTTCCAGGACGGAGAACTCCTTGGTGGTGAGGGTGATCTCGTCCTCGGCGAGGAACACGCGCCGGGCGGCGGTGTCGAGCTTCAGGTCGCCGACCTCGTGCACGGGCGAGGCACCGCCCGACGGACCGCGCCGCCGCAGCAGCGCCTTCACCCGGGCGACGAGGACGACGTACGAGAACGGCTTGGTCAGATAGTCGTCGGCGCCCGTGTCGAGGCCCTCGGCCTCGTCGTACTCGCCGTCCTTGGCGGTGAGCATCAGGATCGGCACGTCGTGGCCGGCGGCGCGCAGGGCGCCGCAGACCCGGTAGCCGTTCATGCCGGGCAGCATGATGTCGAGGATCACGAGGTCGTACGACCCCTCGCTCGCCCGGTGCAGGCCCTCGACGCCGTCGTGGACGACGTCCACGGCGTAGCCCTCGGCCGTCAGTCCCTTGGCCAGCGACACCGCGAGCCGCTTCTCATCTTCCACGATCAACAGGCGCATGCGTTCAGCTTGGCAAACCGAACCTGAAGCGGTCTTCAGGGGGCTTCAGGTCCGCTTCAGCGTCGGTCGGCCAGATTGGTCCTCGTCGAAAGCAGACGAGGCCGACAAGCCGCCTGCAACCGGCGACACCATCCGTTACTGGTTGCAGCCAGTCGCATTCCGGAGGAATCCCATGAAGCGCAACATCGTCATCGCCACCATCACGGCCGTCGCCCTGATCGGCGGCGGCACCGCGACCGCCATCGCGGTAGCAGGTGACGACGAGGCGCCGGCGAGGAAGACCGTGTCGGTGGCCAACGACGACAACGACCGCGACGACGTCGACGACACCGCCGACAGCGACGACACGGCCCAGGACAAGGCCGAGGACCAGGCCGCCCGCGACACGGACCAGGACGCCGAGGACAAGGCCGAGAACGCCGCCGAGGCGAAGGCCGGCCAGGTCACGGCCGCCGACGCGATCAGGACGGCACTGAAGCACAAGGCCGGTACGGCGGTCTCCGCCGACCTCGACGACGAGGGCACGAACCTGGTGTGGGACGTCGACGTGCTGACGGGCGGCGGCAAGTGGTTCAGCGTCCAGGTCGACCCCGGCACCGGCAAGGTCCTCGGCTCGCACGCCGACCGGGACGACGACGGTGACGACGCCGCCGAGACCGAGCAGATCCGGACCGCCCTGAAGGGCAGCTCCGTGACCGCCGCCGAGGCCGCCCAGGCCGCCGCCGCCAAGGGCACGGTGACCTCCGTCGACATCGACGAGGAGAGCACTGACCAGGCCTGGGAGGTCGACACCACCGCCGCCGACGGCACCGGCAGCGACTGGAGGGTCGCCCTCGACTCCGGCAAGCTCACCGCCGACCGCTCCAACGACTGACCTCCTCCCCGCCAGACACAAAGCTTTCCTCTCCCC
Source organism: Streptomyces europaeiscabiei (assembly GCF_036346855.1). NCBI lineage: Bacteria > Bacillati > Actinomycetota > Actinomycetes > Kitasatosporales > Streptomycetaceae > Streptomyces > Streptomyces europaeiscabiei. Next base: position 7,191,641 of record NZ_CP107841.1, on the reverse strand, counting down.
CCACAGGTAGGGGCACCCGGCACCGGGTGCCCCTACCGCCTTTTCAGGGTCCTGGACACGTCGTCCGGGACCCGCTCACCGCTGTGCGCCGGCCCGCTCCACCGCGCTCCGGGGAGGCTCCGGCGCGCGACCCCGCAGCCTCCCCGCTCCCACGGCGCTCGCCGCGAGCAGCGCCGCGCCACCCGCGAGGGCGAAGCCGAGGGCCGGGGAGAAGTGGGCGACCAGGAGGCCCGAGGTGGCCGCTCCCGCCGAGATACCGGCGTTGACGGCCGTGTTGACCCAGGCGCCGGACCGCGTGCGGGCGACGGGCGGAGCGGAGGCATCGGCGACGAGGTACGCGGTGGTCAGGGCCGGGGCGACGAAGAGGCCGGCGCAGACGATGGCGCCGGTGAGGACGGCGAGGTTCGGGGCGAGCCCGGCACCGGCGAGGGTGAGGCCGAGGCCCCCCGTCAGCAGCGCCAGCCGTACGCGGGCGCCGGAGCACCACTCGACCGCACCGTACAACAGGCCGCCCACCGCGCTCCCGGCCGACAGCGCGGCGAAGATCCAGGCCACGACGTCGTCCCCGTGACCCTGCTGCTCGGCGAAGGCCAGCACGAGCAGGTCGAGCGCGCCGAGCGACAGCCCGACCCCGCCGGCCGCGACGACAGGAGGCACGATCCCGGCCACCACCCGAGGCCTCCGTCCCCGGGCCCCCTCCTTCGGCGCGGGCCCACGCCCCGGCATCCGCGTCACCGCCGGAGAGGTCACGAACCCGTAGGTCCCCGCCACCACCAGCAGCGCCCCCACGACCAAGGCTGCGGCCGGAGCGGCGAACTGCACCACCCCGCCCACCACCAAGGGCCCCGACACGAACAACAGTTCCTCCGCGACCCCGTCGAGGCTGTACGCACGCCGCAACAGCCCCTGGTCCGCGGCGAGTTCACTCCACACCGTCCGCATCGTCGGCCCGAGCGGCGGTGTACAGGCCCCCGCCGCCGCCGCGACCGCCCCCAGCACCGGCCCCGACGCCCCCGGCCGCCAGCTCGCCACCGCCAGCGCGCCGAGCAGCCCGGCGTACAGAGAGGCCATCGGCAGCAGAACCCGGCGCGGGCCGTACCGGTCGACGAGCCCGGCCCTCACGGGTGAGAGGAAGACGCTGGTGGCCCCGAACAGGGCCATGACCGTGCCGGCGACGGCGTACGACCCCGTCGTACGGGTCACGGCGAGCAGCACGGCGACGGGCACCATGCCGTAGGAGAGCCGGCCGACGAGTACGGCGGCGAAGGTGCGGCGGGCGTACGGGATGCGGAGCACCGCGGCGTACGAGGGCCGCGGGGAGGTCGCGGACATGCGAAAGGTTCCTCACTCGGAGGCGAAAAGGGGACACCGATGTCCCGCATGCCGACCGTTCGGCAACTGCGGGACCGTCCGCGCTCTACGCAAAGTGAAGGAACATGCCGCCAAGCTAACAGCCCGCGCGGGAGCTCGGGAGTGGAGGCTCGTAGGCGGGTGCGGCGCCGGTGGGGGCTGGTCGCGCAGTTCCCCGCGTTCCTAAAGGCCCAGGCCCCAGCGGGCCTGAAAGACCACGGGCCGTGCGTTGAAAAGCACGGGGCGCAGCCCCTGCTTTTCAGGGGCGCGGGGAACTGCGCGAGAAGCCCCACCGGGGCCGCGGACGAGGGTCGAAGGGGCACAGCCCCTGGGGATGGGACGGGCAGGGGCGGCGGGGGCGAGAAAAGGACCGGGCCCGGCCCTGGGCTCAGCCCGCCGTCAACCCCGCCACCAGCTCGTCCGCCGCCCGATAGGGATCCAGCTCCCCCGCCACGATCCGCTCGGCGAGAGCCGACAGTCGCCGATCGCCGTGCAGGTCCCCGATCCGCTCCCGCAGGGCCGTGACCGCGATGGTCTCCACCTCACGCGCCGCGCGGACCCGCCGGCGCTCCACGAGGACCCCCCGCTCCTCCATCCACGCCCGGTGCTTCTCCAGCGCCTCCACGACCTCGTCGATGCCCTCCGCCCGTGAGGCGACCGTCTTGACGATGGGCGGCCGCCAGTCCCCGGGCCTGCGGGACTCCCCCAGCCCCAACATGTGGTTCAGCTCGCGCGCGGTCGCGTCGGCGCCGTCCCGGTCCGCCTTGTTGACGACATAGACGTCACCGATCTCCAGGATTCCGGCCTTGGCCGCCTGGATGCCGTCCCCCATGCCGGGCGCCAGCAGCACCACCGACGTGTCCGCCTGCGAGGCGATCTCCACCTCGGACTGCCCGACACCGACCGTCTCGACCAGGATCACCTCGCACCCGGCCGCGTCCAGCACCCGGATCGCCTGCGGGGCCGACCACGCCAGACCGCCCAGATGACCGCGCGTCGCCATCGAACGGATGTACACGCCGGGGTCGGAGGAGTGCTCCGACATCCGGACCCGGTCGCCTAGGAGGGCGCCTCCCGAGAACGGCGACGACGGGTCGACGGCGAGCACGCCCACCCTCTTCCCGGCCCGCCGGTACGCCGTCACCAGCGCCGACGTGGACGTGGACTTGCCCACGCCGGGCGAGCCGGTGAGGCCGACGACATACGCGCCGCCGGTCAGCGGGGCGAGCGCCGCCATGACCTCACGGAGCTGCGGGGACGCCCCCTCCACCAGGGAGATCAGCCGGGCCACGGCCCGCGGCCGGCCTTCCCGGGCCTGGGCCACCAGGGTGGAGACGTCCTGCATCACAGCTCCGTTCACGAAAAAAGGCCCCACAAGGAGAACTCAGGCCTTGGGTACCCGCACGATCAGCGCGTCACCCTGCCCGCCGCCACCGCACAGCGCGGCCGCGCCGACCCCGCCGCCGCGCCGCTTCAGCTCCAGGGCGAGGTGGAGGACGAGACGGGCGCCGGACATGCCGATGGGGTGTCCGAGAGCGATCGCACCACCGTTGACGTTCACCTTTTCCGGGGACACGCCGAGGTCCTTCATTGACTGCACGGCGACCGCGGCGAAGGCCTCGTTGATCTCGATCAGGTCGAGATCGGCCACGTCCAGGCCGTCCTTCTTCAGGGCGTGCAGGATCGCGTTCGACGGCTGCGACTGCAAGGAGTTGTCCGGCCCGGCCACGTTCCCGTGCGCGCCGATCTCGGCGAGCCACGTGAGGCCCAGCTCCTCCGCCTTGGCCTTGCTCATGACGACCACGGCGGCGGCGCCGTCGGAGATCTGCGAGGCGGAGCCGGCGGTGATCGTGCCGTCCTTGGCGAAGGCCGGGCGCAGCTTGCCCAGCGACTCGGCGGTGGTCTCACCGCGAATGCCCTCGTCCTGGCTGAAAACAACCGGTTCACCCTTGCGCTGCGGGATCTCCACCGGCGTGATCTCGGCCTCGAAGAGGCCGTTCTTCTGGGCGGCGGCGGCCCGCTGGTGGGACTGGGCGGCGATCTCGTCCTGCTCGGGGCGCAGGATACCGAGACGCGTGTTGTGCTTCTCGGTGGACTCGCCCATGGCGATGTTCTCGAAGGCGTCCGTGAGCCCGTCGTACGCCATCGCGTCGAGCATCTGGATCGCCCCGTACTTGTGGCCCTCACGGGACTTCGGGAGCAGGTGGGGGGCGTTCGTCATGGACTCCTGACCGCCCGCCACGACCACGTCGAACTCGCCGGCGCGGATCAGCTGGTCGGCCAGGGCGATGGCGTCGAGGCCCGAGAGACAGACCTTGTTGATCGTGAGCGCGGGCACGTCCATGGGGATGCCCGCCTTGACGGCGGCCTGGCGCGCCGGGATCTGCCCCGCCCCGGCCTGGAGCACCTGGCCCATGATCACGTACTGCACCTGGTCGCCACCGATCCCCGCACGGTCCAGGGCGGCCTTGATCGCGAAGCCGCCGAGGTCGGCTCCGGAGAAGGACTTCAGCGAACCGAGCAATCGTCCCATGGGCGTCCGGGCGCCCGCGACGATCACCGAGGTCCTGCCGTTCGTTCCAGTCATGAGGTGCGATCCCCTTCCAGCTTGCACAGCCGAGAAGTGAGTGAACGAGGGTTTACTTCGAATGTACTGAGTGGCACTCCGTGCCGTCACCGGCCCGCCGGTGTGATCGCGCGCACGTTGCGTAACCGTCGCCGGGGCGCTGCACTGACACCATGCTGACGCGAATCGACCACATCGGGATCGCCTGCTTCGACCTCGACAGGACCGTCGAGTTCTACCGGGCCACGTACGGCTTCGAGGTGTACCACTCCGAGGTCAACGAGGAGCAGGGCGTGCGCGAGGCCATGCTCAGGATCAACAGCACGGACGACGGCGGCGCCTCCTACCTGCAGCTCCTGGAGCCCACCCGCGAGGACTCCACCGTCGCGAAGTGGCTGGCCAAGAACGGCGAGGGGGTCCACCACATCGCCTTCGGCACGGCGGACGTCGACGGCGAGGCGGCCGCGATCAAGGACAAGGGCGTACGCGTCCTGTACGAGGAGCCCCGAGTCGGCTCCATGGGGTCACGGATCACGTTTCTTCACCCCAAGGATTGCCATGGCGTACTGACAGAACTGGTCACTTCGGCGCCAGTTGAGTCACCTGAGCACTGACCCCCGTACATATGGGCCGGTAGGGTTGGGGTCGGCCGTCGCCTTCGAGGGGGACGGCCCGGGTCCTGCCGCCTTCCGACGAGCGGGATTCAAGGGCACCGCGGAGATCCATCAGTGGTTGTCCGAGGGCCGGGGTCCAGGTTTCGGGGGACGAGGGTGAGGGCGGCAGCCCGTGCTCCGCCGTTGATCTGACACCATTCCCCGGGGGCACCGTTCGGCGGTTGGACGGAGCTCGTTTGCCAGAGGTTGCGACCAGGGGACGGATGGGACCGCGCAGTGCGGGGCTACGAACGCCAGGAGCGAGAGCCGGCGGCTGACGTCGACCACCTCTCTCGGTTCGAGGCCGAGATGGAGCGGCTGAAGACCGAGCGGGAAAAGGCGATCCAGCACGCCGAGGACCTCGGCTACCAGGTCGAGGTGCTGCGCGCCAAGCTGCACGAGGCGCGCCGCACCCTCATGTCCCGGCCCGCCTACGACAGCGGGGGCGACCTCGGGTACCAGGCCGAGCAGATGCTCCGCCAGGCCCAGATGCAGGCCGACCAGCTGCGCACGGACGCCGAGCGTGAGCTGAGCCAGGCCCGGGCGCAGACCCAGCGGATCCTCCAGGAGCACGCCGAGCAGGCCGCACGGCTCCAGGCGGAGCTGCACCAGGAGGCGGTCACCCGTCGCCAGCAGCTCGACCAGGAGCTGTCGGAGCGCCGCCAGACGGTCGAGTCGCACGTCAACGAGAACGTGGCGTGGGCCGAGCAGCTCCGCGCCCGCAGCGAGGCCCAGGCCCGCCGGCTCGTCGACGAGTCGCGTGCGGAGGCCGAGCAGGCGCTGGCCGCCGCGCGCGCCGAGGCCGAGCGGCTCGCCACCGAGGCCCGTCAGCGGCTCCAGAGCGACTCGGAGGCCGCCCGCGGCGAGGCCGACCAGATCCTGCGCCGGGCCCGCGCCGAGGCCGAGCGGCTGCTGAACGCGGCGTCCACGCAGGCCCAGGAGGCCACCGAGCACGCCGAGCAGCTGCGCACCTCCACCGCCACCGAGTCGGACTCCGCCCGCCGCCAGGCATCCGAGCTGAGCCGGACCGCCGAGCAGCGCATGACGGAGGCCGAGGCGGCCCTGCGCGAGGCGCGCGCCGAGGCCGAGAAGCTGGTCACGGAGGCGAAGGAGAGCGCGGCCAAGGCCGTCGCCGGCGCCGAGTCGACCAACGAGCAGCGCACACGTACGGCCAAGGAGCAGGTCGCCCGGCTGGTCACGGAGGCCACGAAGGAGGCCGAGGCCACCAAGGCCGCCGCCGAGGAAGTCGTCGCGGACGCCAAGGCCGAGGCCGAGAAGATCGTCGCCGAGGCCTCCGAGAAGGCCCGCTCGCTCACCGCGGAGGAGTCCGCCTCCCAGCTCGCCAAGACGGCCAAGACCGCCGAGGACGTGCTGAACAAGGCGTCCGAGGAAGCCAGGAACACCACCAAGGCCGCCGTCGAGGAGGCCGAGCGCGTCCGCGCCGAGGCCGAGGCCGAGGCGGACCGGCTGCGCGCCGAGGCGCACGACCTCGCCGAACAGCTCAAGGGCACGGCGAAGGACGACACCGAGGAGTACCGCGCCAAGACGGTCGAGCTGCAGGAGGAGGCGCGCCGACTGCGCGGCGAGGCCGAGCAGCTGCGCTCCGACGCGGTCGCCGAGGGCGAGCGGATCCGGTCCGAGGCCCGGCGCGAGGCCGTCCAGCAGATCGAGGAGGCGGCCAAGACCGCCGAGGAACTGCTCGCCAAGGCACGCACGGACGCCGACGAGCTGCGGCAGACGGCCACCGCGGACAGCGAGAAGGTCCGCACCGAGGCCATCGAACGTGCTTCGACGCTGCGCCGCCAGGCCGAGGAGACCCTGGAGCGCACCCGCAAGGAAGCCGAGCGCTACCGCGCCGAGGCCGCCGAGCAGACCGAGGAGCTGAAGGCCGAGGCCGAGCGCGTAGCCCGCGACCTGCGCGAGGAGACCGAACGCGGCGTCGAGGCCCGCAAGGCCGAGGCCGCCGAGGAGCTGACCCGGCTGCACACCGAGGCCGAGGCCCGCCTGGCCTCCGCCGAGGAGGCGCTCGCCGACGCCCGCGCCGATGCCGAGCGGATCCGCCGCGAGGCCGGCGAGGAGAGCGACCGGCTGCGCTCCGAGGCCGCCGAGCGCATCCGTACGCTCCAGGCGCAGGCCGAGGCCGAGGCCGAGCGGCTGCGTGACGAGGCCGCGGGCGACGCCTCCGCGTCCCGTGCCGAGGGCGAGGCCATCGCCGTACGCCTGCGGTCGGAGGCCGCGGCCGAGGCGGAGCGGCTGAAGTCCGAGGCTCAGGACACCGCGGACCGGGTACGGGCGGAGGCGCAGGCCGCGGCCGAGCGGCTCGCCACGGAGGCCTCTCAGGCGCTGGCCGCCGCGCAGGAGGAGGCCGCCCGGCGCCGCCGCGAGGCGGAGGAACTCACCGGCGCCGCCCGTCAGGAGGCCGACCAGGAGCGCCGGCGGGCCCGCGAGCAGAGCGAGGAGCTGCTGGCCTCGGCGCGCAAGCGCGTGGAGGACGCCCAGGCCGAGGCCGTACGGCTGGTCGAGGAGTCCGAGCGGCGCGCCGGCGAGATGGTGTCGGCGGCCGAGCTCCACGCCCAGCAGGTGCGGGAGTCCGTCGCCGGGCTGCACGAGCAGGCCCAGGAGGAGATCGCCGGGCTGCGCAACACGGCCGAGCACGTGGCGGACCGGATGCGCCGGGAGGCGGAGGAGGAGTCGGACCGGGTCCGCGCCGACGCCTACGCGGAGCGGGAGCGGGCCACCGAGGACGCCAACCGGGTCCGCCGTGAGGCACGGGACGAGACGGACGCCGCCAAGGCGCTGGCCGAGCGCACGGTCGCGGAGGCCATCGCCGACGCGGAGCGGGTGCGTTCGGACGCCTCCGAGCACGCCCAGCGGGTCCGTACGGAGGCCTCGGACGCCATCGCGCGGGCCGACCAGGACGCCTCGCGCACCCGGGCCGAGGCCCGCGACGACGCCAACCGCATCCGTTCGGACGCGGCCACCCAGGCCGACACCCTCATCACCGAGGTGACGGCCGAGGCGGAGCGGCTGACGCGGGAGACCAACGAGGAGGCCGAGCGCGTACGGGCCGAGTCCGTCGCCAAGGCCGACCGGCTGATCGGCGAGGCCACCGACGAGGCCGAGCGGCTGCGGGCCGAGGCCGCCGAGACGGTGGGCTCCGCGCAGCAGCACGCCGAGCGGGTGCGGGCCGACGCCGAGCGCGCGCGGTCCGAGGCGGAGACCGAGGCCGACCGGCTCATGGCACATGCGCGCGAAGAGGCCGACAACACCCTCGACGAGGCCCGCAAGGACGCCAACAAGCGGCGCTCCGAGGCGGCCGAGCAGGTCGACACGCTCATCACGGAGACGGCGGCCGAGGCCGACAAGCTGCTCACCGAGGCGCAGTCGCAGGCACTGAAGACCACCGCGGACGCCGAGGGACAGGCCGACTCCATGGTCGGCGCGGCCCGCAAGGAGGCCGACCGGCTGGTCTCCGAGGCGACCGTCGAGGGGAACTCCACGGTGGAGAAGGCCCGTACGGACGCCGACGAGCTGCTGGTCGGCGCGCGCCGGGACGCGACTGCCATAAGGGAGCGGGCCGAGGAGCTGCGGGACCGCATCACGGCCGAGATCGAGGCCCTGCACACGCGGGCCCGCCGTGAGGCCGCCGAGACGATGAAATCGACCGGCGACCGTTGTGACGCGCTCATCAAAGCCGCCGAGGAACAGTTGGAGAAGGCGACGTCGAAGGCCAGGGAGATCGTTTCCGAGGCCAACTCCGAGGCGGGCAAGGTCCGTATCGCCGCGGTGAAGAAGGCGGAGGGTCTCCTGAAGGAGGCCGAGCAGAAGAAGTCCACGCTCGTCCGTGAGGCCGAGGAGCTCAAGGCCGAGGCGATCCGTGAGGCCCGCCGCACGGTCGAGGAGGGCAAGCGCGAGCTGGAGGTGCTGGTCCGGCGCCGCGAGGACATCAATGCCGAGATTTCCCGTGTCCAGGACGTCCTGGTGGCGTTGGAGTCTTTTGAGGCCCCGTCGGGCGGCAAGGACGGTGGAGTCAAGACGGGTGCCACGGCGGGTGCGACTCGTTCGGGTGGCAAGTCGTCAGACGGCTAGCGATGCAGAGGCGTTGCGGGTATGTTCCCGCTCCGCCCGAGTCGCTAGTGACACCAATTTGTGTTCGTTCCGTGCTTCCCAAGGCTTTCATGCAAAATCTCTGGCAAGCATTCCGATGGTCGGCACTCAAAAGGGGCGTCATTCTCCAGATCAAACGTGCATCTGCTCGATGACACGCCGCTTCGCCCCCTAGGATTCCACCTATCACCTCACCGGTCTCATTCGACAGGAACCCCATGAGCGACACTTCCCCCTACGGCTTCGAGCTTGTGCGGCGTGGATACGACCGCGCTCAGGTGGACGAACGTATCTCCAAGCTCGTCTCCGACCGTGACTCCGCTCTCGCCCGCATCACCGCTCTGGAAAAGCGCATCGAGGAGCTTCACCTCGAGACGCAGAACGCCCAGGCCCAGGTCACCGACGCGGAGCCGTCGTACGCGGGTCTCGGCGCACGCGTCGAGAAGATCCTCCGCCTCGCCGAGGAGGAGGCGAAGGACCTGCGCGAGGAGGCCCGTCGCGCTTCCGAGCAGCACCGCGAGCTCGCCGAGTCGGCGGCCCAGCAGGTACGCAACGACGCCGAGTCGTTCGCTGCGGACCGCAAGGCCAAGGCGGAGGACGAGGGCGTCCGGATCGTCGAAAAGGCCAAGAGCGACGCCTCGCAGCTGCGCCAGGAGGCGCAGAAGGACGCGCAGTCCAAGCGCGAGGAGGCGGACGCCCTCTTCGAGGAGACCCGCGCCAAGGCCGCGCAGGCCGCCGCCGACTTCGAGACGAACCTCGCCAAGCGCCGCGAGCAGTCCGAGCGGGACCTGGCGTCGCGTCAGCAGAAGGCCGAGAAGCGTCTCGCGGAGATCGAGCACCGCGCGGAGCAGCTCCGCCTGGAGGCCGAGAAGCTGCGCACCGACGCCGAGCGCCGTGCCCGCCAGACGGTGGAGACCGCTCAGCGTCAGGCCGAGGACATCGTCGCGGACGCGAACGCCAAGGCGGACCGGATCCGTTCGGAATCCGAGCGCGAGCTGGCGGCTCTGACGAACCGCCGCGACTCGATCAACGCGCAGCTGACGAACGTGCGCGAGATGCTGGCGACCCTCACGGGTGCGGCCGTCGCCGCGGCGGGCACGCCGGTCACGGACGACGAGCCGATCTCGCGCGGAGTGCCGGCGCAGCAGTCCCGGTAACACCTTTGCGTGACGGCGACAGCCGGAAGAGGCCACCAAGGCCCGCGTCTCCCCTCCGGGGGGCGCGGGCCTTGGCCATTCCCCCTTACGCGGCCGCGTAACTCGCCATGGCGCGGCTCGGTTGGCGGGTGCGGGTCGTGTGCGGTTGCTCGCGCGGTTCCCCGCGCCCCTGATGACGACGGCCCCGCGGGCCCCTGAAGAGCAGGGGCGCAGCCCCGGCTCTTCAGGGTGAGGGAAACCGCGCGACCTGCCCCCGCTCACCCGCACCCGCCGAACCGACCGATCTGCTCCCCCCTGGACCCGGCCTACGGGCGCTCACCGTTTCCTCCATACCCGACTGCGGCAGTCGTGCCGCCGACGCGGCACGGGCAGGCACGGCAGCACCCCGTGGCGCCGAGTTGCGCGACCTGCCCCCGCCCGGCTCCGGCGCCGGGTTCTCGATGGCTCGGGGGCTTACCCGGCTTCGCGGCTGCCACCGGTACGTGGCCGGTCGCGCGGTTCCCCGCGCCCCTGAAGGGGCTTCGCGCCTCCGGTGGCAGGGGCCCGGCCTCCGTTCTAGCGTGGCCGCATGATCGAGCTCGACGGGCTGACCAAGCGGTACGGCGAGAAGGTGGCGGTCAACCATCTGACCTTTGCCGTGCGGCCCGGGATCGTGACCGGGTTCCTCGGGCCGAACGGGGCCGGGAAGTCGACGACGATGCGGATGATTCTGGGACTCGACCGTCCCACCGCGGGGGACGTACGGATCGACGGCACGCACTACGACGGCCTCAGGGACCCGCTCACGTACATCGGCGCCCTGCTGGACGCCAAGGCCATGCACGGCGGCCGTAGCGCCTTCAACCACCTCCTCTGTCTCGCGCAGAGCAACGGGATCCCCCGGGCACGGGTGCACGAGGTGCTGGACACGGTCGGGCTCACCTCGGTCGCGCGGAAGAAGGCGAAGGGGTTCTCACTCGGGATGGGGCAGCGGCTCGGCATCGCCGGTGCGCTGCTCGGCGACCCACGGATCCTGATGTTCGACGAGCCGGTCAACGGACTCGACCCCGAGGGCATCCACTGGATCCGGAACCTGATGAAGTCCCTCGCGGCGCAGGGGCGGACCGTGTTCGTGTCGTCGCATCTGATGAGCGAGATGGCGCTGACCGCCGACCATCTCGTCGTCATCGGGCAGGGCCGGCTGCTCGCCGACACCTCGATGGCGGAGTTCATCCGGCAGAACTCACGGTCGTACGTACGGATTCGTACACCGCAGCGGGAACGGCTGCTCGACGTCCTGCACGCGGTCGGCGTGATGGTCGTGGAGACGGGCAACGGGACGCTGGAGGTGGACGGCGGGAAACCGGAGCAGATCGGCGAGCTGGCCGCCCAGCATCAGATCGTGCTGCACGAACTGAGCCCCCAACAGGCCTCGCTGGAGGAGGCGTTCATGCAGCTGACGGCCGAGTCGGTGGAGTACCACGCGCACGACGGCGCCCCGGCGGCGAGCCCGGCCCCGGTCCCGGTCCATGACTGGGGCAGCAGCTGGAACCGGGAGGGCTGACGCATGGCCGCCACCCAGGTGGTCCGCTCGGAGTGGACCAAGATCCGTTCGGTGGCGTCCACGGTGTGGACGCTGTCGCTGGCGGGGGTCGTCACGATCGCGCTCGGCGTGCTGATCTCGCTGCTGTCGAAGAACGAGTTCGACAATCTGAGCCGCGACGACCGGCTCTCGTTCGACCCGACGTTCATCAGCTTCGCGGGGATGACCCTCGGGCAGCTGGCGATGATCGTGTTCGGGGTGCTGGTGGTGTCGAACGAGTACAGCACCGGCATGATCCGGACATCGCTGGCCGCCGTGCCGCAGCGGGGCACCTTCCTTCTCTGCAAGATCGCGGTGGCCACCGTCCTCGCCTTCGTGGTGGGTCTCGCGACCAGCTTCGTGACGTTCTTCCTGGGGCAGGCGATGCTCGGCTCGCACCGGGCCGAGATCGGCGATCCGGGCGTGCTGCGCGCGGTCTTCGGCGGCGGGCTCTACATGACCCTCATCGCCATGTTCTCGATGGGCGTCGCGGCGATGCTGCGCAGCCCGATGCTGTCGCTCGGCATCCTGATGCCGTTCTTCTTCCTGATCTCCAACATCCTGGGCAACGTCGGCGCCACCGAGAAGATCGGCCGGTACCTGCCCGACCAGGCCGGCAGCAAGATCATGCAGGTGGTCACCCCCGTGGACGACGACACTCCGTACGGACCCTGGGGCGGCCTCGGCATCATGACGCTGTGGGTGGCCGCGGCCCTGCTCGGCGGGTATCTGATGCTGAGGAAGCGTGACGCCTGACCGGGGCAGGTGGCCGTCACCCGTGATCAGCGGCCCGACCGGCGGTTACGTACATGCCAAGCCGATGCCTCAGTGACCTGCGTGGTTTTACTTGCTCTTGGGTGGAACCGTCAACGCCCCGATAAGCTCCTAATCCTTACGGGGGCGTGCGCCCCGACGTCCTCGGACGTCCTGATCTGTTCGATGGGTGCGGAGAATGATCGAGGCAGTCGGCCTGACGAAGCGCTACGGCGCCAAGACGGCCGTGTACAACCTTTCCTTCCAGGTGCGGCCGGGGGCCGTCACCGGCTTCCTGGGGCCCAACGGCTCAGGCAAGTCGACGACGATGCGCATGATCCTCGGCCTGGACAATCCCACGTCGGGGCAGGTGACGATCGGCGGCTATCCGTACCGCAAGCTGCCGAGCGCCGCCCGTCAGGTCGGTGCCCTCCTCGACGCCAAGGCGGTGCACGGCGGTCGGCACGCCCGCAACCACCTGCTGTCCCTGGCGCAGCTGTCGGGCATTCCGGCCCGCCGGGTGGACGAGGTGCTGGGCGTCGTCGGCCTCCAGGACGTGGCCAAGAAGCGCTCCAAGGGCTTCTCACTCGGCATGGGCCAGCGGCTCGGCATCGCCGCCGCGCTGCTCGGCGACCCGCAGGTGCTGCTCTTCGACGAGCCGGTCAACGGCCTCGACCCCGAGGGCATCCTCTGGGTCCGCAACCTGATGAAGGCGCTCGCCGCCGAGGGCCGTACGGTCTTCGTCTCCTCGCACCTCATGAGCGAGATGGCGCTGACCGCCGACCACCTCATCGTGATCGGGCGCGGCCAGCTGCTCTCCGACATGAGCATCAAGGACTTCATCTCGGCGAACTCCGCCGACTTCGCGCGCGTCCGGACGCCGGACACCGAGCCGCAGCAGCGCGAGAAGCTGACGGCCGCGCTGACCGGGGCGGGCGGCCAGGTGCTGCCCGAGCAGGACGGCGCGCTGCGCGTCATGGGGCTGCCGCTCCCCCGCATCAGCGACCTCGCGCACGGCGCCGACGTACGCCTGTGGGAGCTGTCGCCGCACCAGGCGTCGCTGGAGGAGGCGTACATGCGGATGACGCAGGGCGCCGTCGACTACCGGTCGACGACCGACCAGAAGACCGGTTTCCAGCAGCCCCTGCCGCCCGGCGCGCAGCCGCCCATGCCGGTGCCCGGGCAGGGCCAGCCGGGCTGGTACGCCCCGCCGGCTCCGCAGCAGGGCGGCCAGCCGTACGCGCCGCAGGGTCAGCCCGTGCCGCACGGACAGCAGCCGGGTCAGCCGCCGGCCGGTCCGTACGGCGCTCCGGCGCCCGCCGGCCCGGCTCCGGCCCCCGGGCAGCCCCAGCCGAACCCGTACGCCGAGGCCGCGCCCCAGGCCCCCGCGCAGCCCTCCGCCGCGCCCGCCCCCGTACAGGCCGCCTCCGCCGCGCCTGCCGCCGCGCCCGCCGCCGACCTGACGAAGTCCGAGGACGCCCGATGAGCACGCCCCAGCCTCCCCTCACCCAGCAGCCACCGGCCCCCAACTGGCAGGGCGCGCCGGGCACTTCGTACACCTCGCCGATCCCGGTGGTGCGCACCCACCTCGGGCACGCGATCGCCTCGGAGTGGACGAAGATCAAGTCGGTCCGCTCGACGATCTGGACGCTCGGCGTCTTCGTCGTCCTGGTGATCGGCCTCGGTCTGCTCTTCGCGCTCATCGCCGCCGGCACGGACATGAACCTGGAGGGCGGGTCCCCGCTGGGCATCGGCCTGTTCGGGCTGATGATCGGAAGCGTCTGCCTCCTCACGCTCGGGGTGCTGACCACCTCCTCCGAGTACGGCACGGGGATGATCCGGACCACGATGACCGCGTGCCCGAGCCGCGGCCGGATCCTCGTCGCGAAGGCGATCGTGTTCTTCGCGCTCGTGTTCACGGTCACCCTGGTGTCCACCGCGTTCGTCAGCTTCGCCACGGTGGCGATCCTGGAGGGCCACGGCGCGGCGAGCCCCGACGGCGAGGAGTGGTTCAAGGCCACGGTCGGCGTGAGCCTCTTCCTGGCGCTCTTCGGGCTGCTGGCGCTGCTGATGGGCTCGGTGATCCGGCACTCCGCCGGTGCGATCACGCTCATGCTCGGCGTCTTCCTCGCCCCGCTGGTCATCGCGATCTTCATGTTCTCGGAGTCGCTGAAGGAAGTGCAGGAGTTCCTGCTGGAGTACTCGATCCCGAGCCAGCTCAGCGTCTTCTACGGCTCGGAGCTCAGCCAGTCGGGCCCGTCCGGCTGGGAGCCGCTGTGGATCATGACCGGACTGGTGGCGGCGTCGTTCGTCGGCGCCTACGCGCTGCTGGAGCAGCGGGACGTGTGATCGAGAAGGCCGCGGGGTCAGAACCGCGGCGCGTTACGGGACCGCTGCACCCGCGAGGTGCGGCGGTCCTTCGCGTTCCAGCAGGCCTTGTGCCAGTGCCGGCGCTCGTCGACACCCGAGTGCTCGGGCCAGGCGACGAGATGCGGCATCCCCGATGCGATCATCTGGTCGCAGCCGGGGCAGCGGTAGGTCTTGCCCGCCGCACTCGCGCCCGCCACATGACGCACGCTCCACTCCTCGCCCTGCCAGGGCTCGCTGGTCTGCCAGCCGCCGTACCGGTCCGACCGGTCGTCTTCTGCGCTGCGGCCTGACGGACCCGACGAACCATCGCCCTTGGGGCGGTTGCGACGCGGGGACACGGGACACCTCACGGGGCTATACAGGGAGCAGGATTGGTGTCCAGCCTACGCGGGCCCGGTGGGGGTATGCGTACGTCACCAAACCTCCCAGATCGCCCTCCGCCCGGCCCATTCTGCAGACAATCCGCAAATCTCGCCGCCAAGCCGTGACTTCGGCACGTGTCACACGGTTATGCCGGTGGGGGAGCTCCTGAGTCGGAGCCGAGGAAGCAGGAAGAGCGATGCACGTAGGAACATTTGTACTGGGCGCCCAGTTCCCCGGCCAGGGCCAGGGAGAAGCGCTCCACCGGGCGGTACGGACGGCGGAAGTGGCCGAGGAGGCCGGGCTGGACGCGGTCTGGCTGGCCGAGCACCATTTCGTGCCGTACGGCACCTGCCCGTCGGCCATCACACTCGCCGCGTTGCTGCTGGGCCGCACCCGGCGGATCAGGGTCGGCACGGCGGTCAGCGTGCTGCCCACCGTCCATCCCGTGGCCCTGGGCGAACAGGCCGCCCTGCTGCACGTGACGTCCGGCGGACGCTTCTCGCTGGGCGTCGGACGCGGCGGACCGTGGGTCGATCTGGAGGTGTTCGGCGCCGGACTCGAAGCGTACGAGAAGGGGTTCCCGGAATCACTCGATCTGCTGGTGCGCTGGCTGCGGGAGCCCTCGGTGTCCGCCTCGGGGGAACGATTCAGCTTCCGCGAGGTCCCCGTCGTGCCCAGGCCCGCCGAGGACCTGGACGAGACGCCCGGACCCGAGGTCGTCGTCGCCTGCACCTCACCGACGAGCGTCCGGCTGGCCGCCGAGCGCGGACTGTCGATGCTCCTCGGGATGCACGTCGGGGACGAGGAGAAGGCCGAGATGGTCGCGCTGTGGCGCAAGCACGCCCGCGCGGCGGGCCGTTCGCCGGAGGAGATCTCCGGCGCGGCCCATGTCTCGGCCGGCGTCTGCCAGATCGCGGACCGGCGCACCGACGCCGTGGAGGCGCTCACCAAGGCGATGCCGGGCTGGCTGAAGCAGGGCCTCGACGCCCATGTGACCGTCGACGGCCGCGCCCGCTCCATGCGGGACCCGCTGGCGTACACCGAACTGCTCTGCGGGCTGCACCCGGTGGGGACTCCCCGGCTGTGCGCCGACCGCCTCGCGGCCACCAGCGAGCGGACGGGCATCTCCCGCTTCGCCCTGCTCGTCGAGGGCTCCGGCGATCTGGCGGCGACGGAGGAGAACGTACGGCGACTCGGTGCCGAGGTGCTGCCTCACCTCGGCTGAGCCACTGCGGGGAGCTTGCCGCCCCGGTTACTGAAGCACCTCCCGCGGTTGGAGCGGCAAGCCGTGGTGCGTCACGACCTCAGCAGTCCCGGAGTTCCGCGGACTGGTTGAGGAGTTGGCCGCGGATCGAGGTGAAGCGGGCCAGCCTGTCGTCCACGGACGGGTCCAGCGGGAACACCGCCACCCGGTGGCAGTTCTGGAAGGCCAGGCGTACACCGAAGTGCCGCTGCAGCGCGCCGCGAATCGCGTCACTGGCGAGCGCGCGCAGCAGTTGTCCGCGTGCCTGCTCGTCCGGCGGGGGCGTCTGGTTGTCGGCGAACTCTCCGCCGTCGACCTTCAGCTGGGCCACCAGAGAGCTGATCATCTCCCACGCGTAGGGCAGGGAGGTCCGGACGCAGTCGACGAAGGCGGCTTCGTCGACCTCGCCTCGCTCGGCCTGTTCGAGTAGGGCCGGTGAGACGTCGAGCGACATGGGTTCTCCTCTCGCACCCCCACAACAGCGGGGGTTGACGGACAGGTCGGAGTTCGCGTTACCGAACACGCAGAGTGCACGGTTCGCGACCTCCAGTTTCTACGGTAAGCAACCGAACGTGACCGCACCAGGAGATTGCGCGCAACGACAAGGCGCGGGACGCACACAATCAGCCAATGCCGAACAGGAGTTGACAGAGGCACATGCCGGGGGACGGCGGAGGCCCACGTGAGGGGCAAAAGAGCGTGACGGAGGGCGACAGTCATCACGTGGGACCGGCATGGCAGTCGAACGGTCCCCGGTGGGCCGCGCGACAGTGGAGGGGCCTGCGCCCGAGGCACTTCCGGCGGTCGAATCGCGCGCACCCGTCGGCGTCGAGTAGCGTTGCCGACCATGCGTCTCGTCATTGCCCGCTGCTCCGTCGACTACGCGGGCCGGCTCACCGCCCATCTCCCCTCGGCCCCCCGTCTGATCCTGGTGAAGGCGGACGGCAGCGTCTCGATCCACGCGGACGACCGCGCCTACAAGCCCCTCAACTGGATGTCGCCGCCCTGCACGCTGAAGGAGGGATCGGGAGACGAGGAGGGGGTCTGGACCGTCATCAACAAGGCCGGCGAGAAGCTCATCATCACGATGGAGGAAGTCCTCCACGACTCGTCGCACGAACTGGGCGTCGACCCCGGCCTGATCAAGGACGGCGTCGAGGCGCACCTCCAGGAACTCCTCGCCGACCGCATCGAGACCCTCGGTGAGGGCTACACGCTCATCCGCCGCGAGTACATGACGGCCATCGGGCCCGTCGACATCCTGTGCCGGGACGCGGACGGCGCGACCGTCGCGGTCGAGATCAAGCGGCGCGGCGAGATCGACGGCGTCGAGCAACTCACCCGCTACCTGGAGCTGTTGAACCGCGACCCGCACCTCGCGCCGGTCCGCGGCATCTTCGCCGCCCAGGAGATCAAGCCCCAGGCCCGCGTCCTCGCCACCGACCGCGGCATCGGCTGCACGGTCCTCGACTACAACGCGATGCGCGGCATCGAGGACGACAAGCTGCGGCTGTTCTGAGCCGTTTCACGAAAGAGGGCCGGGTCCGAGGAACGGACCCGGCCCTTTCCTGCCGAAAGGGGCATCGAACGGGCTGAACGGAACCTCAGGCCACCGTCCCGCCGGGCGAGCCGACTGTGGCCTTCGTGGTGCCTGCCGCGCTGCTGGACTCGACGGGCTGGCCGGCGGTGGGGGCGCCGGCCGTGGTGGACGTGTCCGGAGGCGGCGGGTCGCCGGTCGGATCGTCCGTCGGGTCGTCCGTGGGATCGTCGGTCGGGTCGTCCGTGGGATCGTCCGTCGGGTCATCCGTCGGGTCGTCGGTCGGGTCGTCCGTGGGATCGTCCGTCGGGTCGTCGGTCGGTGTCGGCTTGGGCGAGGTCTTCGTCGGGGACGGCGTCGGCTTGCCCGTCGGCCCCTCCGTACCGCTCGGGTCGTCCGACGGTCCCGCGCTGCTCGTGGGCGCCGGGTCGTCCGACGTGCCGTACGAGCCGTCGGGGCCCGGGTCGGTCGGCTCGGGCACGGCACCCGGCCCGTCGCCGTCCCCGCCTGTCTTGGGGCGGTCCGCACTGAGCCCGCCGTCGTCGACGCCCGCGCTCGCGGAGGGGTTGACGCCGACCTTCTCGGCCGGGGTGTCACCGTTGCGGTCGGAGGTCGCTCCCAGGGTCACGACGGTGCCCAGGACGGCGGCGAGCAGCGCGCCCGCACCCGCGGCGGCCAGGTTGCGCCGGGCGCCGCCGACGAGGCCCTTGAGACTGCTGAGCCCGTGCGCGGGCGAACCGGCGCCGGGCCGGTGCGTGACGAGCGTGCTTTCGTTGACCGGAAGGGCTGCGGACGATCCACCGCTCCCGGTCGTCGCCCCCGCACCCGTCGCCCCCGAGCCGACCGCACCGAAGCCGGTCGGTGTGTACGGGGACGGCACGCCTCCGGGCGGCGAGGCCGACTCCTCGCGCCGGGCGTCCGGCACTTCCTCCCCCGCCGCCGTACGCCCGCCGGGCGGTGTCGCCCCGGAGCGGTCGGCGACCAGGGCCAGAGCCCTGCGGCCGGCGACGGTGCCGCGCTTGTCGGCGAGGACGTTGCGCAGCCCGATGGAGGACTCCAGCTCGGCCCGGGCGCGCTCCAGCTGGCCGCAGCAGAGCGCGAGGACGCCCAGCTCGTGGTGGAAGTAGGCCTGTTCGCCGGTCTCGTCGGCGAGGCCGGCCGCCTCCGCACCGGCTCGCAGCGCCCGCTCCCAGGCGCTCCAGCGCTGCCCCGCTGCGAACGCGGGCGCCGCCTGCCGGGCCAGCACCACTGCGGCGCTCTCCTCGCCCTCGCCGGGCGGGGTCGTGCCGGGCACGAGCGCGGTGAGAGCGGCCAGAACGGCGTCCGCCTCCGCCGAGACCCGCTCGGGGGTGACCGAGGGGTGCCCGGCCCACCAGGCGTAGTGCTGG
The DNA here is from genome assembly GCF_036346855.1 of Streptomyces europaeiscabiei. Lineage (NCBI taxonomy): Bacteria > Bacillati > Actinomycetota > Actinomycetes > Kitasatosporales > Streptomycetaceae > Streptomyces > Streptomyces europaeiscabiei. Next base: position 7,172,593 of record NZ_CP107841.1, on the reverse strand, counting down.
GCGGCGGCACCGGCGCGCGTCTCGGCGTCGTCGGCGTAACCGGCGGCCTCCAGCTGGGTCCGTACGCCGGCGGCGAGGCGGTAGCGGGCGCCGACAGGTGTCACCAGGGCGCAGCCGACCAGCTCCCCCAGGGCCGCGTCGGCGTGGGTGTCGCCCACGAGGGCGGGCAGGTGCGCCTGGTGCGGGACCTCGCCGCCGAGGGCGACCGCGAACCTGAGGGTCTCGCGGGCCGAGGAACTCAGCCGGGACGCGAGCAGCGCGGCGGGGGCGGCTCCCTCGGCGAGCGACGGCAGGGGGATGTCGTGCTCGTCCGCGGCCGGCCCGAACGACGCGTCGACCAGTGACGGCGCGTCCTGGAAGACCCCGAACTCGTCGACGGCGTCCGCGCCGGCCCGCTGCCGGTCCCGCTGCCTGAGCAGCGCCCCGGCCTGGGTGAAGCGCAGCGGCAGGCCCTCCGACTCGAACCAGAGGTCACCGGCCCAGTTCGACTCGTCCTCGGTGAGCACCCGCCCGACGGCACGCTCGAGGAGCTGCTCGCTGCCGGCCCGGTCGAAGCCGCCGAGCACGATCTCCTCAAGGGGCGCGTCGGCGGACGGCATGGGGATGTCGGGGGTGGCGCCGATGAGGAAGGCGCACTCGGGGGTCGCGTCGAGCAGCTCGTCGAGGGCGATTCCGCCGAACTCCAGGTCGTCCAGGACGACGACCGCGCCGATGTCCCGCACGACGTCGAGGATCTGCTCCCGTGCGGGCCGGAACAGATGTGTGCTGTACACGGCTGCGAACAGTTCGTACAGCAGGTCGTCGACCGTGCGCCGGAAACCGCTCAGCCGGACGACGCCGTCGGGGGCCAGGTCCGCGCAGTCCTCGGCGACCGCGTCGAGGAGGGTGGTGCGGCCGGAGCCGGGGGCGCCGGTGAGGCGGACGGAGCGGCCGCGCGCGAGGAGCCGGACGAGCCGGCCTCTCTCGTCGTCGCGCTGGAGCAGGGGCAGCCGGGGCAGCGAGGGACCCGGGGGGACCGGCGGCCGGGCGGCGCTGTCGATCGCGGCGCGCTCGGCGGGCGGGTGTTTCACGGGCCGACCAGGCAGTTCGCCCGGCGGGCAGTTCTCGATCTCGCTGCCGTCGACGGGGTTGACGGTGAGCAGGAAGTCGCCCGCGAGGAGCTGGACGGTGCGGGCGAGTGCCGGAGCGTGCCGGTCGAAGTCCTGCGTCAGGGCGTCACGTGGTGGACGCTTGCTCTGCGCCTGTCCGTCGTCATGGCCGTATTCAGCGGGTCCCCGGTTGTTCGGGTCCATCGGTTCAAGCCCCCCAAAAGCGTCTCGTGTGCTGGAGCCCCTCCCGGCCTTGCCGCACACCGCGCTGTCGCTTCTGGTCCGGAACCCGCTTGAGGGTAGCTGGCAGCGGGCAGCCGAACCCTAAACCTTCGCACAGTATCTCCGACAGTCCGGGGCCCCGCGCCGTCCGAGACGTCACAGTCTCGTGAGGATTGCGCGGGTGGTGCGTTTCGCCCCCATGGTCCCCATGTTCCTCATGGCCCCTTGACGACCGAGGGGGCATGCCGACCGGAGGGGTCATGCCGACGGGTGTCCCGCACACACCGAGCCATACGTAGGGATCCGCACACGCGTTCAGACTCTGGGCAACGACTCCAGACCGATACCGCCCTCGATCGCCAGGATGCGGTGCAGCCGGGTGGCCACGAGCAGCCGCTGCATCTGCGGCGGCACATCGCGCAGCACCAGCCGCCGTCCGCACCGTCCCGCCCGCCGGTGGGCTCCCATGATCACCCCGAGTCCGGTGGCGTCCCAGGAGTCCAGCTCTGACAGGTCGAGCACCAGGTCGCCGGCTCCGTCGTCGACGGCCGAGTGCAGGACCGTACGGGCGTCCGCCGCGCTGCGTACGTCGAGGCGGCCCCCGACGACCAGCTCGGCGTGGTCGCCCCTGATGTACATAAGCGCTCCCCGTGAGTGCGTCTCGTACTCCGTGATGTGGGTGATGCAACCTCTGACGGCGTTTCACACCCTCAGGTTGCCGTCTGTGAGCGAACCGATACCGAATTCACCTCAAGGGGTGAGGCCGGAGAGGCTCATGCGTTCACATGCGTGGGAAGTGCCGCCCGTGACGCCGTGTCGGCGTCAGTAGGTGTAGAAGCCCTGCCCGCTCTTGCGTCCGATGTCACCGGCGTCAACCATCCGGCGCATCAGCTCCGGAGGTGCGAACTTCTCGTCCTGGGACTCGGTGTAGATGTTGCTGGTGGCGTGCAGCAGGATGTCGACGCCCGTCAGGTCGGCCGTGGCCAGCGGTCCCATCGCGTGGCCGAAGCCCAGCTTGCAGGCGAGGTCGATGTCCTCGGCGGTGGCGACACCCGACTCGTACAGCTTCGCGGCCTCGACGACGAGGGCGGAGATGAGACGGGTGGTCACGAAGCCGGCGACGTCACGGTTGACGACGATGCAGGTCTTGCCGACCGACTCGGCGAACTCACGCGCGGTGGCGAGCGTCTCGTCGCTGGTCTTGTAGCCACGCACCAGTTCGCACAGCCCCATCATGGGCACCGGTGAGAAGAAGTGGACGCCGACGACCCGCTCGGGCCGCTCGGTGGCTGCCGCGATCTTGGTGATCGGGATGGCGGAGGTGTTCGAGGCGAGCACGGTGTCCTCGCGGACGACCTTGTCCAGGGCCCGGAAGATCTCGTGCTTCACTTCGAGCTTCTCGAAGACGGCCTCGACGACGATGTCCGCGTCGGCCGCCGCGTCGAGGTCCGTGGTGGCGGTGATCCGCCCCAGGGCCGCCTCGGCGTTCTCGGCCGCCAACTTCCCCTTGCTCACGAACTTGTCGTACGACGCCGTGATGCCGCCGATGCCACGGTTGAGCGCCTCGTCGGTGACGTCGCGCAGGACGACGTCCCAGCCCGCCTGCGCGGACACCTGGGCGATACCGGACCCCATGAGTCCGGCTCCGATGACAGCGAGCTTCCGTGCCACTGTGCGACTCCCCTGGTACGCGCTGTTGATGGGTTACCTCTTCGGCGGACACTAGCGCTCACGGGGGGCCGTGTGACCGCTTAGTAACGCGAGTCACGTCTCAATGGGCGGACATCACACCGGGGGCACTCACTCGGAGGGTCGTACGCCGTAGTTGAGCACCTTGTCGCTCAACAGGCCCTCCATCCCGTCCAGGAGAAGAAGCACCTCTCGGGACACTTCGTCCGGATTGCGCCCGGCGAGCATCTCACGCCCGATGACCGCCATCACCGTCTGGTGGACCCAGTTGATCTGACCCGCGATCAGGGTGGGCAGGGAGTCGTCGGCGGCGGCACCGGTCTCCTCCCTCAGGGCCGCCTCCAGGTTGTCCTGGACCTCCTGCTGGATGCTCCACAGCCGGGAACGCAGGGCGGGCGCCTCGTGGATGGCCTTCATGAAGCGGTCGTAGCCCTCCATCAGGCCGACGCGCGGCGAGACCGCCTCGACCTCGGCGCGCAGTTCGCGCAGGACGGCGGCGACGGCCGACTCGCCCCGGTCCCGGGCGCGCACCCAGCGGGCGAGCCGTTCGACGATGCCCGCGCTGCGGTCGAAGAAGAGGTCCTCCTTGGCGGGGAAGTAGTTGTAGACCGTGTTCACGGAGACGTCGGCCGCGTCGGCCACCTCCGCGATGGTGACGGTCACGAAGCCGTGCTCCAGGAACAGCCCGGTGGCATGCTGCCGATGTCACTGGCCCCCGGCTGGCTGGACGTCCTCTCGCACTTCGTGCCGTTCCGCTATCTGGTGGACGCGATGCGGGACGCGTACGTCGGCGCGTACGCCACCCCGTCCATGGTGTACGGCGTCCTGGTCGCGGTCGGCCTCACGGCGCTCTCCGTGACGGTGGGCACACGGGTCTTCCGGACGGCCGGAGCATAACTACGCTGGCCACATGGTCAATCTGACGCGCATCTACACCAGGACCGGCGACAAGGGCACCACCAACCTCGGGGACATGAGCCGGGTGCCCAAGACCGATCCGCGGATCTCGGCGTACGCGGACGCCAACGAGGCCAACGCGGCGCTCGGGACGGCGATCGCGCTGGGCGGGCTGGCGGAGGAGGTCGTCAAGGTCCTCACCCGGGTGCAGAACGACCTGTTCGACGTCGGGGCCGACCTCTCCACCCCCGTCGTCGAGAACCCCGAGTTCCCGCCCCTGAGGGTCGAGCAGTTCTACGTCGACAAGCTGGAGGCGGACTGCGACCACTTCAACGAGCAGCTGGAGAAGCTCCGCTCCTTCATCCTGCCCGGTGGTACCCCCGGCGCGGCCCTGCTCCACCAGGCCTGCACGGTGGTCCGGCGAGCCGAGCGCTCGACGTGGGCCGCCCTGGAGGCCCACGGCGAGGAGATGAACCCCCTCACCGCGACCTACCTCAACCGCCTCTCCGACCTCCTGTTCATCCTCGCGAGGACCGCGAACAAGGAGGTCGGGGACGTGCTGTGGGTGCCGGGCGGGGAGCGCTAGCCTCATCCCGGGGCGTTCGCGCGGAGCGGCTACCGGTCGCCTGCCGTTCCGCGGGCCCCCTGGTGGAGGCCCGTCGCGACCAGGACGCCACCCACGCACATCATCACCACACCGACCTTGGTCAGGGTGACGACCGGGACCTCCACGCCGTCGGTGAAGAGCCACAGGATCAGGCCGATCGCAAAGGTGCCAACCCCTTCCACCAGGTTCTTCATCGGCTTGCCCATCGTGCCGCTCATCGCCCGACACCCTCTTTCGAGTACGTGACCCGGTGCTCGCCCTCCGGGGCACCCGGCTCCTTCTTCGGCCAGATCAGGTAGGCGAGAGCCACCAGCCCGTGGATACCCGCGGCCCGGAGCGCCGTCCACTGGAACGACCGCAGCGAATCGACGTTCCCGTCCTCGCCGACGTACCAGACGGCACCCTGGAGCAGCACCAGCGCGACGGCTGCCGCCACCACCGTGCGGAGCCAGAGGCCGCCCTCGTACCGGGCCCTGGCCAGGCCGTACCTGGGCGGCCCCGGCGGCTTGGGCCCGCCGCCCAGGCGGTGCGCCGCGTGGCCGTCCAGCCAGGTGATCATGTAGTGGCCGTACCCCACGGTGAAGCCGATGTAGAGCGCCGCCACACCGTGCTCCCAGCTGGGCTCGGCACCGTTCCTCAGGTCGATCGCGGTCACGACGAACAGCACCAGTTCCAGCACGGGCTCGCAGAGCAGCAGCACGACACTGGCCCGGCGCTTCTTCAGTAGGTAGCGGACGGCCAGGGCCAGGGCCAGCAGCACCCAGAAGCCGACCTCACAGGCGATGATCAACGCGACGATCACGACTCGCTCCTTTCGGTCACACTTCCAGGCTCCCGGCCGCCGACCCCCGATTCGTCGTCGGCGGTGACGAAGTCGCGGTACATCGAAAGATGCAGTCCAGGACCGTTCGCGGGCATCAGGCGCGAGGCTCCGGTCCCGTGTTGGATGGAGCCATGGCCGTACGACTGCCCCGCCCGCACCGCATCGACGTGTGCATCGCCGTCGCCGGGCTCCTCGGCGGACTGCTGCTGTGGGGCCTGGGTCTCACCACACGCACCCCCCACGACGGGCTCGTGGTGTTCGAGGGCGCCTGGTGGGTGCTGCCGCCCCTCGTCGTGACCGCCGGCTGCGAGGCGCTGCGCAGCACCATGCCGCGCACGGCCCTGCTGGTCGGGTGGGCCGCCCTGACTCTGGAGACGATGACCCAGGGCAGCCTGATCACGGTGCTGATGTTCACCGACCTGGTGTACGCGGCCGTGCTGTACGGTCCGGCCGCCACGGCCCGCCGGATCCCCTGGATCGCCGGACTGGTCACGGTGGCCTTCACGGTGGTGCCCCTCGCGGCCTTCCGGAAGCCGGATGCCCTGCTGATCGGTCTGGTCGTCGGACTGGTCTCCCTCATGCCCGCCGCCACCGGCTGGATCGTCCGCAACCACCGCGACGCCGCCGAGGCCGCCCGGCTGCGCGCCGAACAGACCGCCCTGCTGGCCGAGATGGACCGCGCCCAGGCCGTCGTCTCCGAACGGGCGCGCATGGCACGGGAGTTGCACGACATGGTCGCCAACCATCTCTCGGCGATCGCGATCCACTCCACGGCCGCGCTCTCGATCGACGACCCGGACACCTCCCGACAGGCCCTCGGGGTCATCCGCGAGAACAGCGTCGAGGGGCTGACCGAGATGCGCCGGCTGATCGGCATCCTGCGGGACGCCGGCGACGACACCGAGCCGTCCGCCGCGCCCACGCTCGACGGGCTCGGCGCGCTCGTCGACGGAGCCCGCACCAACGGACTCGACGTCGCCCTCGACGCCGACCATGGCGCAGCCCTCCCCGCGCCCGTCGAAATGGCGGCCTACCGCATCGTGCAGGAGTCGTTGACCAACGCCCTCAAACACGCCTGCCCCGGCCGGGTCACCGTCGCGCTGCGCCAGGCAGACGGCTCCCTCGACATCGCCGTGACCAGCCCGTACGGCGATCGCGACCGTCCGAGCGCGCCCGGCTCCGGCGCCGGTCTGGTCGGGATGCGGGAGCGGGTCGCACTGCTGGGCGGCACCTTCGAGGCGGGCCCGGAGAGCTCGGGGCACGGCAAGATCTGGAGCGTCCGCGCCGCCCTCCCCGTCACCGAAGGAGAACCCGCATGATCCGTGTGCTCGTCGCCGAGGACCAGTCCGCCGTACGGGCCGGGCTGGTGCTCATCCTGCGCAGCGCGCCGGACATCGAGGTGGTCGGCGAGGCGGCCGACGGGGAGCGGGCGGTGGCACTCGCGCGGGAGCTGCGGCCGGACCTGGTGCTGATGGATGTGCAGATGCCGCGTCTGGACGGGGTGTCGGCGACCCGCCAGGTGGTCGCCGAGGGCCTGGCCGATGTACTGGTGCTCACCACCTTCGACCTGGACGAGTACGTCTTCGGGGCGCTGCGGGCCGGCGCCGCCGGGTTCCTGCTGAAGAACACGGAGGCGAAGGACCTCATCGAGGCGGTACGGGCGGTGGGACGCGGCGAGGGCCTGATCGCCCCGGCCGTCACCCGGCGCCTGATCGCCGAGTTCGCCGCCAAACCCGTACGCGAACCCACGGTCGATCCGTCGGTCCTCGACGCCCTCACCCGGCGGGAACGGGAAGTCCTGTCCTGCCTCGGCGAAGGGCTGTCGAACGCGGAGATCGCCGGGCGGCTGGACATGGCCGAGGCGACGGTGAAGACGCACGTCAGCCGCCTGCTGGGGAAGCTCGACCTGCGCAGCCGGGTGCAAGCGGCGGTGCTGGCACAGGAGTTGGGGGTCTGACCTCACCGGCACGTCCCGCATGAGCGCACAGGTCCAGACCCATTGACCTATGGTCCAGACCTTTCTATTCTCGGCCGCACTGCGCCACGTCATGCTCATGCTCACGACACCCCACAAGGAGGCGCACATGCGCTTCAGGCACAGAGCCACAGCGGGTCTCGCCGGCCTTCTCCTCCCCCTCGCAGGTCTGGTCGGTCTCGCCACCCCCGCGCAGGCGGCCACCGAGGCGACCGCCACCTACTCCAAGCCCCAGGACTGGGGCTCCGGCTTCGAAGGCAAGTGGACGGTGAAGAACACCGGCACCACGACCATCGGTTCCTGGACCGTCGAGTGGGACTTCCCCTCCGGCACGTCCGTCACCTCCGCCTGGGACGCGGACGTCACCTCCTCCGGCACGCACTGGACCGCCAGGAACAAGTCGTGGAACGGCACCCTCGCACCCGGCGCCTCCGTCTCCTTCGGTTTCAACGGGAGCGGCTCAGGCTCCCCGGCGAACTGCAGGCTCAACGGCGGAAGCTGTGACGGCGGCCCCGGTGTCCCCGGTGACGCGGCACCCTCGGCCCCCGGCACCCCGACCACCTCGGGCGTCACGAACACCTCGGTGAAGCTGAGCTGGAGCGCGGCCACCGACGACAAGGGGATCAAGAACTACGACGTCCTGCGCGGCGGCACCAAGGTCGCCACCGTCACCGGTACCACCCACACGGACACCGGCCTGACCGCCGGCACCGACTACTCGTACACCGTCCAGGCCCGCGACACCGCCGACCAGACCGGCCCGGTGAGCGGCGCGGCCGCCGTCCGCACCACGGGCGGCACCAACCCGGACCCCGGCTCCAAGGTCAACCTCGGCTACTTCACCGAGTGGGGCGTCTACGGCCGCAACTACCACGTGAAGAACCTGGTGACCTCGGGCTCCGCCGCGAAGATCACGCACATCAACTACGCGTTCGGCAACGTCAAGAACGGCCAGTGCGTGCTGGACGACGCCTACGCGGCCACCGACAAGGCGTACACCGCCGACCAGTCCGTCAGCGGCACCGCCGACACCTGGGACCAGCCGCTGCGCGGCAACTTCAACCAGCTCCGCCAGCTCAAGGCCAAGTACCCGCACATCAAGGTGCTGTACTCCTTCGGCGGCTGGACCTACTCCGGCGGCTTCGGCCAGGCCGCGCAGAACCCGGCGGCCTTCGCCAAGTCCTGCAAGGCCGTCGTGGAGGACCCGCGCTGGGCCGACGTCTTCGACGGCATCGACATCGACTGGGAGTACCCGAACGCCTGCGGTCTGACCTGCGACACCTCGGGCCCGGCGGCCTTCAGGAACCTGATGTCGGCACTGCGCACCGAGTTCGGGTCGAACTACCTGGTCACCGCGGCCATCACCGCCGACGGCTCCTCCGGCGGCAAGATCGACGCGGCCGACTACGGCGGCGCCGCGGCCTCGCTCAACTGGTACAACGTGATGACGTACGACTACTTCGGCGCGTGGGCCACCACCGGCCCGACCGCCCCGCACTCCCCTCTGACCTCCTACTCCGGCATCCCGACCGCGGGCTTCAACTCCGCCGACGCGATCGCCAAGCTGAAGGCGAAGGGTGTCCCGGCCTCGAAGCTCCTGCTCGGCATCGGCTTCTACGGCCGTGGCTGGACCGGGGTCACCCAGTCCGCCCCCGGCGGCACGGCGACCGGCGCGGCCACCGGCACCTACGAGGCGGGCATCGAGGACTACAAGGTGCTCAAGAACTCGTGCCCGGCCACCGGCACCGTCGCGGGCACGGCCTACGCGCACTGCGGCACCAACTGGTGGAGCTACGACACACCCGCCACCATCGGCACGAAGATGACCTGGGCCAGGAACCAGGGTCTGGGCGGCGCGTTCTTCTGGGAGTTCAGCGGCGACACGGGCAACGGGGAGCTGGTGACCGCGATCAGCAACGGACTCAAGTAGCGACTACACCCAGCAACCACACAGAGCCACTACACAGAGCGACTACATGTGGCGACTAGGCGACATTGACGCGCTGACCGGGCGGGGCTGCCTCCAGCCACGCGAGGAAACCGGTCAGCGCGTCGTCGCTCATCGCCAGTTCGAGACGGGTCCCGCGGTGCAGACACGCGAGGATCACCGCATCGGAGAGGAGCGCCAGCTCCTCCTCGCCTTCGGGGGTACGGCGCCCGGCCACCTCGATCGCCGAGCGCTCCAGAACGCGGCGGGGGCGGGGCGAGTACGAGAAGACGCGGTACCACACGATGCGGTCGCCGTTGTAGCGGGCAACCCCGTAGCCCCAGCCCTTGCCGTTCTCGTCGCTGCCGGGTTTCTCCGGGGCGTCCCAGCGCAGGCTGCAGTCGAAGGTGCCGCCGGAGCGCTGGATGAGGCGCCGGCGCAGTCCGAAGACGAAGAGCCCCACCACCACGAGCGCGATCACCGACCCGCACACAGTCAGAGCGAGGACCATCGACACCGACCTCCTCGTCTCCTAGGTAATGCGACTGCCAGGTAATGGAACGTAAAAAACACCCACATTTGCCTCAGCCGCGGCTGGGTCGGGATGAAGACATCCAGACCCAGCCGCGGCTGAGGTACAGCATCACACGGCGTGCGGGCTCAGCGCGCCGCCGCCGTACGCAGTCGTACATCCGCGCGGCGCTCGGCGGCGGCGTCGCCCGCCGCCTTCGCGCGCTCCAGCTCTCGCTCCGCGCCCTGGACGTCGATCTCGTCGGCCAGCTCGGCGACCTCGGCCAGCAGGGACAGCTTGTCGTCCGCGAACGAGATGAAACCGCCGTGCACGGCGACGACGACGGTGCCGCCCTCACTCGTACGGATGGTCACGGGGCCCGACTCCAGCACACCGAGCAGCGGCTGGTGACCGGGCATGACGCCGATGTCGCCGGACGTGGTACGGGCGACGACCAGGGTGGCCTGGCCCGACCAGACCTCTCGGTCGGCCGCGACCAGCGCGACGTGCAGCTCAGCAGCCAAGGTGGCTCCTCGGGTCACCACCCGGCGTCTTGGCCGGGTGTTGGGTACAAGTCTAGTAGGGCTCCGGGAATCGGATCGCCGGGGCCCACCCCGGGTCTTTCGGCCGGGGGTCCGGGGGCCGCGCAGCGGTAGCCGCACATCGATACAGCCCCCGGGCGATGCAGCTGTGGGAGTACAGAGGGGGGCGGGACGCACCCCATGAGGTGTGGCCTCGCCCCCCACTGTTCACGAGTCGCCGGGCGTCAGGAGACGCCGAGCTCCTTCGCGTTCTTCTTCAGGTCCTCGATACCACCGCACAGGAAGAACGCCTGCTCCGGGAAGTGGTCGTACTCGCCGTCGATGATCGCGTTGAACGCGGTGATCGACTCCTCCAGCGGGACGTCCGACCCGTCGACGCCGGTGAACTGCTTGGCGACGTGGGTGTTCTGGGACAGGAAGCGCTCCACGCGACGGGCACGGTGGACGGTGAGCTTGTCCTCCTCGCCCAGCTCGTCGATACCGAGGATCGCGATGATGTCCTGGAGGTCCTTGTACTTCTGCAGGACCGTCTTGACGCGCATCGCGGTGTTGTAGTGGTCCGCCGCGATGTAGCGGGGGTCCAGGATGCGGGACGTGGAGTCCAGCGGGTCCACGGCCGGGTAGATGCCCTTCTCGGAGATCGGACGGGAGAGAACCGTCGTCGCGTCGAGGTGGGCGAAGGTGGTGGCCGGGGCCGGGTCGGTCAGGTCGTCCGCGGGGACGTAGATCGCCTGCATCGAGGTGATCGAGTGACCACGGGTCGAGGTGATGCGCTCCTGGAGGAGACCCATCTCGTCGGCCAGGTTCGGCTGGTAACCCACCGCGGAGGGCATACGGCCGAGCAGGGTCGAGACCTCGGAACCGGCCTGGGTGAAGCGGAAGATGTTGTCGATGAAGAACAGCACGTCCTGCTTCTGCACATCGCGGAAGTACTCCGCCATGGTCAGACCGGCCAGGGCCACGCGCAGACGGGTGCCCGGAGGCTCGTCCATCTGACCGAAGACCAGGGCGGTCTTGTCGATGACGCCCGACTCCGCCATCTCCTCGATGAGGTCGTTGCCCTCACGGGTGCGCTCACCGACACCGGCGAACACGGAGACACCGTCGTGGTTGTTGGCGACGCGGTAGATCATCTCCTGGATGAGCACCGTCTTGCCGACTCCGGCACCGCCGAACAGGCCGATCTTTCCACCCTTGACGTACGGGGTGAGAAGGTCGATGACCTTGACGCCGGTCTCGAACATCTCGGTCTTCGACTCGAGCTCGTCGAAGTTGGGGGCCTTGCGGTGGATGGTCCAGCGCTCGCCGTCGTACTGCTCGTCGGTGTTCAGCACCTCACCGAGGGTGTTGAACACCTTGCCCTTGGTGAAGTCGCCGACCGGGACGGAGATACCCGTGCCGGTGTCGGTGACCGCGGCCTGGCGGACCAGACCGTCGGTGGGCTGCATCGAGATCGTGCGGACCAGGCCGTCACCCAGGTGCTGGGCGACCTCCAGGGTCAGCGTCTTCTTCTTGCCGGCCTCGGCCGGGTCGGAGATCTCGACGTGAAGGGCGTTGTAGATCTCCGGCATGGCGTCGACGGGGAATTCCACGTCGACGACCGGGCCGATGACCCGGGCGACGCGGCCCGTGGCAACGGCCGTCTCAACTGTCGTCGTCATTTACCTGTCACTCCCCGCGGTCGCGTCGGCCAGGGCTGCGGAGCCACCGACGATCTCGCTGATTTCCTGGGTGATTTCGGCCTGGCGGGCCGCGTTGGCAAGACGGGAGAGCGTGTTGATCAAGTCTCCCGCGTTGTCGGTCGCCGACTTCATCGCGCGGCGCGTGGCGGCGTGCTTGGAGGCAGCCGACTGGAGCATCGCGTTGTAGATACGGCTCTCGACGTAGCGCGGCAGCAGGGCGTCGAGGACGTCCTCCGCCGACGGCTCGAAGTCGTACAGCGGAAGGATCTCGCCCTTCGGCGCCGACTCCTTCGCCACCTCGTCGAGGCTGAGCGGCAGCAGACGGTCGTCGAGCGCCGTCTGCGTCATCATCGAGACGAACTCGGTGAAGACGATGTGGAGCTCGTCCACGCCGCCGTCCGCCGTCTCCTTCTCGATGGCCTCGATCAGCGGACCCGCGACCTTCTTCGCGTCCGCGTAGCTGGGCTCGTCGGTGAAGCCCGACCACGATTCCACGACCTTGCGCTCGCGGAAGTTGTAGTGGGCCAGACCGCGGCGGCCGACGATGTACGTGTCGACCTCCTTGCCCTCCGCCTCAAGGCGTGCCGTGAGCTGCTCGGCGACCTTGATGGCGTTGGAGTTGAAGGCGCCGGCCAGTCCGCGGTCGCTCGTGAGGAGCAGCACCGCGGAACGGGTCGCCGTCTCCGCCTCCGTGGTCAGCGGGTGCTTGGTGTTCGAACCGGTACCGACCGCCGTGACCGCGCGGGTGAGCTCGGTCGCGTACGGCGTGGAGGCCGCCACCTTGCGCTGCGCCTTGACGACGCGCGAGGCGGCGATCATCTCCATCGCCTTGGTGATCTTCTTGGTCGCGGTGACGGATCGGATGCGACGCTTGTAGACCCGGAGCTGGGCTCCCATGAGTCAGGTCCCTTCCTTACGTCACTTGGAGACGTTGACGGCCGCCGGAGCGTCCTCGCCGAGCAGCTTGCCGTCCGAGGTCTCGAACTGCTTCTTGAACTCGGCGATCGCGTCGGCAACAGCGGTGAGGGTGTCGTCCGACATCTTGCCGCCCTCCTTGATGGAGGTCATGAGGCCCTGCTCCTTGCGGTGCAGGTACTCCAGCAGCTCCTTCTCGAAGCGGCGCACGTCGGAGACCGGTACGTCGTCCATCTTGCCGGTGGTACCGGCCCACACGGAGACGACCTGGTCCTCGGTCGGCATCGGCTGGTACTGAGCCTGCTTGAGCAGCTCGACCAGTCGCTGACCGCGCTCCAGCTGCGACTTCGACGCGGCGTCCAGGTCGGAACCGAAGGCGGCGAACGCCTCCAGCTCACGGTACTGGGCGAGGTCGAGGCGCAGACGGCCGGAAACCTGCTTCATCGCCTTGTGCTGCGCGGAACCACCGACTCGGGAGACGGAGATACCGACGTTCAGCGCGGGGCGCTGACCGGCGTTGAAGAGGTCCGACTCCAGGAAGCACTGGCCGTCGGTGATGGAGATGACGTTGGTCGGGATGAACGCCGAGACGTCGTTGGCCTTCGTCTCGACGATCGGCAGACCGGTCATCGAGCCGGCGCCCAGGTCGTCGGAGAGCTTCGCGCAGCGCTCCAGCAGACGGGAGTGCAGGTAGAAGACGTCGCCCGGGTAGGCCTCGCGGCCCGGCGGGCGGCGCAGCAGCAGCGACACGGCGCGGTAGGCGTCGGCCTGCTTCGAAAGGTCGTCGAAGATGATGAGGACGTGCTTGCCCTCGTACATCCACTGCTGACCGATGGCCGAACCGGTGTACGGCGCCAGGTACTTGAAGCCGGCCGGGTCGGACGCCGGGGCGGCGACGATGGTCGTGTACTCCAGCGCGCCGGCCTCTTCGAGGGCGCCACGCACGGAGGCGATGGTCGAGCCCTTCTGGCCGATGGCGACGTAGACGCAGCGGACCTGCTTGTTCACGTCACCGGAACGCCAGTTGTCGCGCTGGTTGATGATCGTGTCGACGGCCAGGGCGGTCTTGCCGGTCTGGCGGTCACCGATGATCAGCTGACGCTGGCCGCGGCCGACCGGGGTCATGGCGTCGACGGCCTTGTAGCCGGTCTCCATCGGCTCGTGCACCGACTTACGGGCCATGACGCCCGGAGCCTGCAGCTCCAGGGCACGGCGGCCGGACGTCTCGATCTCGCCGAGGCCGTCGATCGGGTTGCCGAGCGGGTCGACGACGCGGCCGAGGTAGCCCTCGCCCACGGCGACCGACAGGACCTCGCCGGTACGGGTGACCGGCTGGCCCTCCTCGATGCCGCTGAACTCACCGAGGACGATGGCGCCGATCTCGCGCTCTTCCAGGTTGAGCGCGAGGCCGAGGGTGCCGTCCTCGAACTTCAGCAGTTCGTTGGCCATGGCCGAGGGAAGACCCTCGACCTTCGCGATGCCGTCGCCGGCAAGGGTGACCGTACCGACCTCCTCGCGCGAGGCCGCGTCCGGCTTGTACGACTGGACGAAGTTCTCCAGCGCGTCCCGGATCTCCTCCGGCCGGATCGTGAGCTCCGCCATCTGGGTTCCCTGCTCTCCTTGTTGGGCCCGAAGTTTCACTTGGGGGGATGGGGACTCCCCCCTGAACGAGGTGAATCCTCTGCACGGCCCAACCGGGCCGCAGACATACGTACGTACTGCTATGAAGTTTGTGCTAGCTCGCCAGTCGGCGGCCGGCGTCCTCGAGTCGGTCCGAGATCGAGCCGTTGATGACCTCGTCGCCGACCTGGACCCGGATCCCGCCGAGGACGCCCGGGTCCACGTCGAGGTTGAGGTGCATGGCGCGGCCGTAGAGCTTCGCGAGGGCGGCGCCGAGGCGTCGCTTCTGCGGATCGCTCAGCGGGACCGCCGAGGTGACGACGGCGACCATGCGGCTCCGGCGCTCGGCGGCGAGCTTGGACAGGGACTCGAGTCCCGCTTCCAGGCTACGTCCACGCGGCGCGGTCACCAGTCGCGTCACCAGACGCTCGGTGGTGGCCTTGGCGCGGCCGCCGAGCAGGCTGCTCAGCAGCTCGCCCTTGGCCGAGGCGCCTGCGGCACGGTCGGTCAGCGCGGACCGCAGTCCGGTGTTCGAGGCGACGATCCGGCCGAACCGGAACAGCTCGTCCTCGACGTCGTCGAGCGTGCCCGACTGCTGCGCGGCGGTGAGGTCGGCGACGGCGGCCAGCTGCTCCAGCGCGTCCACCAGGTCGCGGGGCTGCGACCAGCGGGAACGCACCAGACCGGACACCAGGTCGGCGGTGGTCGCGCCGACCTGGCCGCCGAGGATGCGGCCGACCAGCTCGGCCTTGGCCTCGCCGGACTGCGCCGGGTCGGTGAGGACCCGACGCAGCGACACCTCGCGGTCGAGCAGCGCGGTGACGGCGGCCAGCTCGTCGGCGAGCCTCGCCGCGTCCACGGACGTGGAGTCCGTCAGCGCGTCGAGACGCTCACGTGCGGCTGCCAGGGCCTCGCGGCTCGCTCCGTTCATCGCGTGGCCTCGGCCTTCTCCTCGAGGTCGTCGAGGAACCGGTCGATCACACGGCTCTGCCGGGCGTGGTCCTCCAGGGACTCACCGACGAGCTTGCCGGCCAGGTCGGTGGCGAGCTTGCCCACGTCCTGACGCAGGGCCGAAGAGGCGGCCTTGCGGTCGGCCTCGAGCTGCGAGTGACCGGCGGCGATGATCTCCTCGCGCTGCCGCTGGCCCTCGGCCCGCATCTCGGCGATGAGCGTGGCACCCTGCTCCTGCGCCTCCTGGCGCAGACGCGCGGCCTCGTGCCGGGCCTCGGCGAGCTGAGCCTTGTACTGCTCAAGAACGCTCTGGGCCTCGACCTTCATACGGTCGGCCTCTTCGATACCGCCCTCGATCGCCTCGCGGCGCTCTTCCAGAACCTTGTTGATGTTCGGGAGCGCCTTCTTCCAGAAGAAGAAGAAGACGATGGCGAAGGCGATGGCGCCCACAAGCAGCTCGGGGCCCGGGGGGATGAGCGGGTTCTGCTCTTCCCCGGCCGCCAGCTGTACCAGGTTGGCGATCACATCAGTGCCTTTCCTTGAAAGGTTCGCTCGTCAGGGTTCGTCAGTTGTAGACGAACGGCATGACGATGCCGATGAGGGCGAGCGCCTCACAGAAGGCGAAGCCGAGGATCTGGTTGGCACGGATCAGGCCGGCGGCCTCGGGCTGACGGGCCAGCGCCTGGGTGCCGTTACCGAAGATGATGCCGACGCCGACGCCGGGGCCGATGGCGGCGAGGCCGTAGCCGATGGAGCCGATGTTGCCGTCGACAGCGGCGAGGGTCTCAAGGGCAGCCATGCTGATTCTTCCTTCTCTTTCATGGACCGGCGGGGGTTGGCCACCGGACGTTCTGGGGGCTGGTGGAGCGCGGTGCTCAGTGGTGCTCGGCGAGCGCGCCCTGGATGTACGAGCAGGCGAGGAGCACGAAGACGTACGCCTGGACGGCCTGCACGAAGAGCTCGAAGAGGATCATGACGATGGTCATGATGAAGGAGACACCGGCCGCCGGGATCATCCAGCTGTTCAGCAGGTACCAGGAGGCAACGGTGAACATGACCAGCATCAGGTGGCCGGCGAACATGTTGGCGAACAGTCGCACCGCGTGGGTGAACGGACGGACCAGCAGGTTCGAGAAGAACTCGATGATCACCACGAGGGGCAGCACCGGGCCGAGCGACTTGTCGTAACCGGTGACGTTCTTGAAGAAGCCGACGAAGCCGTGCTTCTTGAAGGTCAGCGAGACCCAGACCACGTAGACGATCAGGGCCAGGACCATCGGGTAGGCGATGATCGACGACACCGGGAACTGTGCCAGCGGAATCACGGACCAGATGTTCATGAGCCAGATGAAGAAGAACAGCGAGACCATGAGCGGGACGTACTTCTCGCCCTCGCGCCGGCCCAGCGTCTCGTAGACGATTCCGCGGCGTACGAAGTCGTAGCCCGCCTCGCCGATCATCTGCAGCTTGCCCGGGACCACCTTCGCCTTGCCGAAGGCGAGGGTGAAGAAGGTGATCACCAGGAGGGTGGTGATCAGCGCGAGCAGCATCACCTTGTTGAACTCGAACCCGCCGACCGTGGCGATCGGCTTGAAGAGGAACGAGTGCAGGCCCGGAGCCGGGAAGCCACAGCCGTTGTCGGACATGATCCGACAGCTCCAGTCAAAGGCGAGCTGGGTCCGGTCAGCACTCACCACGGGCTCCTTCGGCGTGACGCATGGGTACGGCAACCTCGTTGTGTCGGCGCGGCGCGCAGCCGCGGGTCGGCACTGGACTGGTGTTACGGATGTGGGGGCGGCTGGGGGGCATCAAGCCTCGCGATTGAGCAGGCGTCAGCTCAGATGCCCGCGCCCGCGATGCCGCAGTTGGCACCGGACGATAGCAGGAGTTCGCACACGCCCTTATCCCGGCCCTACTCCTCACGACGAGTGCCCCGATTTTTCGGGCTTGTTGCCCGTCGACGCATCGGGTTCGACGTAGAGGATCTTGGCCTTCATGTGTGCGCGCGTCTGTGCGGCGATCCACACGAGTGTGGTGGCGACGAGCGTGAACGCGAAGGCCCTGGGGTGGAACAGCGTGGTGTTCTTGAACGCGGACAGAAAGATGAACAACAGCAGGATCTGTGCCGCGTAGAGCATCAGCCCCATCATCTGGAACAGATGAGGAAGCGATTTGGCAGTGCGCTGCAGAACGTAGAGCCCGATCCCCATGAAGAGGATCGTGATCACCGCCGCGACGACGGCACCGAGAGCCCCCTTGCCTCCGACGACCACACCGCTGATGACAGCGGCGATCGCGCCGGCGGCAGCCGTGGGTACGGCAGCCTGAAGGAGGGTCCGGACGTCATTGGACGGCATGGCGGCAACTCCGCTTGCTGAGGGGGCAGGGTGTCGTCATGGACGAGCGTAGACCCCGGGGGCGAGCGGAAATCTCACGCCAATGGACCGTCGCATTGCGGTCCTTCGACTCTGTCCCGGGTTCTCGTGAACCGTATCACAAACTATTTGATGAGGTCTTTACCTGAATGCTGTGCCAGGTGTCACACATGAGAGTGAACCCGCCCGTCTGTGCAGAAAGAGCGCCGACTTGTCTGGTATAAGGCCAGTTTGCACCGTCACGCTCTTGCATGGCATCGGCAAAGTGTTAGTCAGATTCTTACCTTGCCGTCAGCGCCACGCCCCGCCCTGCGCCCGCACGACGGACGGCCGGAGGCCGTGTGCGGCGGACCGCACACGGCCTCCGGCCGGTTCCCGAGGTACTGCGACGAGCGCCCCGACGTACCGCCTCGGTTCAGCGGCGCGCGCCCGCCGGGCTGCGTTCCGGTTCGTGGGTACGGCCGCCGATCGCCGTCGCTCCGTTGAGGGACGGGGTCCAGTCGGCAACGGGCTCCGGGGTCGCCGGGACGGCTGCGCGGCGGCGGTAGCGCGGCGGTACGAAGCGTTCCGCCCAGCGCGGGGCGCGCGGGGTGAAGCGGGGCAGCAGCAGGAGGAAGAGGCCGACTCCGCTGAGCATGGCGATGGCGAGGACGATCCACATGGACGCCTCGTTCACGGTGTACGCGAGGGTGCCGAAGGCGATGACCGCCGACCAGAAGTACATGATCAGCACGGCCCGGCTGTGCGAGTGCCCGACCTCAAGGAGCCGGTGGTGCAGATGCCCCCGGTCCGCGGCGAACGGCGACTGACCGCGCCAGGTGCGCCGCACGATCGCGAGGATCAGGTCGGCCGCCGGGATCGCGATGATGGTGAGCGGCATCAGCAGCGGGATGTAGACCGGGACCAAGGTGTAGACCGTGCTGCGTTCCGAGCCGTACAGGTTCAACACGTCCGGGTCGACCTGCCCCGTGATGGAGATCGCCCCGGCCGCCATCACCAGGCCGATCATCATCGAGCCGGAGTCGCCCATGAAGATCCGCGCGGGATGCATGTTGTGCGGCAGGAAGCCCAGGCACATGCCCATCAGCACGGCCGCGAACAGCGTGGCGGGGGCCGCGGCCTCGATGCCGTAGCTGTACCAGAGGCGGTAGGCGTACATGAAGAACGCGCCGGAGGCGATGCACACCATGCCGGCCGCGAGACCGTCGAGGCCGTCGACGAAGTTGACCGCGTTGATGGTGATCACGACCAGGGCGACCGTGAGCAGGGTGCCCTGCCACGGGGTCAGCGCGACGATGCCGACACCCGGGACGGGCAGCCACAGGATCGTCAGACCCTGCATGACCATCACACCGGCCGCGATCATCTGGCCGCCGAGCTTGATCAGGGCGTCGATCTCGAACTTGTCGTCCAGGACGCCGATCAGCCAGATCAGCGCGGCCCCGGAGAGCAGCGCGCGCGGTTCGTCGGACTTGGCGAAGACCTCGCTGAGGTTGGTCAGATGGTCGGCCACCAGCAGACCGGCGCACAGTCCGAAGAACATCGCGATACCGCCGAGGCGGGGCGTCGGTTCTCGGTGGACGTCGCGCGCACGGATCTCCGGCATGGCTCCGGCCACGATCGCGAACTTCCGCACCGGCCCTGTCAGGAGGTACGTCACCGCGGCCGTGATGCAGAGCGTCAGGAGGTATTCACGCACGGGCTTCCCCACAGGTCTCGCTGGCCATCTCAGCCCCACACACTAGCGATGCGCGCATATGGTTGGGGACATCCGGGTAGCGACGATGGTTGCACGTGATGCTGTGCCTGGTTGTCCGTCTACCCCACCTCAGCGCGGATACGGCGGAAATCTTTCGGCCAGGTCCCGCACTTCTTCACGCGTGCGCTTGCCGTCCCCGCCGTCCCGCAGCACCCCCGCGAACAGGACGGCGAGCCGCGCCATCTCCGTCTCGCCCATGCCCTGTGTGGTCAGCGCGGCCGTACCGAGCCGCAGGCCACGGGCGTCTCCGACCGTGACGTCGAGGGCTCCGCCATGCGGCAGCGCACAGCAGTCGAGGACGAACCCGGCGGCCGCGAGTCGGCCGCGGGCGGTTCGGCCGTCGACACCGAGTGGCGCGGGATCGACGGTCAGCAGATGGGTGTCCGTGCCGCCGGTGACCACCACGAGACCCTGTTCGGCCAGCCCTCTGGCCAGTACGCGGGCGTTCGCGACCACCTGATGGGCGTACGCGGTGAACGCCGGCGTTGCCGCCTCCCCGAAGGCGGCTGCCTTCGCGGCGATGGTGTGCATCTGCGCGCCGCCCTGCGTGAACGGGAACACCGCACGGTCCACCCGCTCGGCCAGTTCGCCCCCGCACAGCAGCATCCCGCCGCGCGGCCCGCGCAGCACCTTGTGCGTGGTGGCGCACACGATGTCGGCGTACGGCACCGGGTTGGGCGCCGCTCCCCCGGCGACCAGCCCGATCGGGTGGGCCGCGTCGGCGATGAGGTAGGCCCCCACCTCGTCGGCGACCTCTCGGAAGAACGCGTAGTCGATGTGCCGGGGATACGAGATCGACCCGCACACGATCGCCTTGGGGCGGCGCGTACGGGCCAGGGTCCGCACCTGCTCGTGGTCGATGAGCCCGGACTCCGCCTCGACCCCGTACCCGACGAAGTCGAACCAGCGGCCGGAGAAGTTCGCGGGCGACCCGTGGGTGAGGTGACCGCCGAAGTGCAGGCCCATCGCCAGCACGGTGTCGCCGGGGCGCAACAGGGCGGCGTAGGCGGCGAGCACGGCCGAAGAGCCCGAGTGGGACTGGACGTTGGCGTGCTCGGCCCCGAACAGCGCCTTCGCCCGCTCCACCGCCAGCCGCTCGGCGACGTCCACCATCTCGCAGCCACCGTGGTACCGGGCCCCCGGATAGCCCTCCGCGTACTTGTTCGCGAGCGGCGACCCCAGAGCGGCCAGCACGGCGGGCGAGGTGAAGTTCTCCGCGGCGACGAGCTGAAGCGTCGTCGCCTGCCGATCGAGCTCACCGAGCAGGATGTCGGCCAGCTCGGGATCCTGCCGCCGCAGGACATCGGCCTCTAGGACAGGGGTGACCGACATGATGGACTCCGGGGCGTCGACGGTGACGTACGACCAATGTAGGCCGCAGACGCCCGGGATGCTCGACTTTGTCACCGCGAACCGCTGCGAACCGCAGGGGGTCAAGCCCGCCGGCGCCCCCGCCAGCGCCATCACCACCAAAGTCGCGCCCTCCGCGCCACTCGGCCCCGGCGGGCCCCCGGCTTCAAGACACCGCGCCGGACTCCACCCACCGACCACACCCCACCAAGGAGTCAGGCCCGCGCCGGCACCCCCGACATCCCCGTCACCACCGGAACCGATCCCCGACGCGCCCCTCGCGGCACACGGCCCCGGCGGGCCCCCTGCTTCAAGACACCGCAGCCGGACTCCACCCACCGACCACACCCCACCAAGGAGTCAGGCCCGCGCCGGCACCCCCGTCAGTGCCGTCACCACCGGATCCAGTGCCTGATGTATCTCGTCGCCCACCGACCGGAAGAACGGCAGAGGCGCCCCGTACGGGTCGTAGACCTCGTCGGCCTCGGCGGTGGGGGCCAGGAGCCACCCGCGTAGAGCCGCCGCGGCGCGGACCAGCGCACGCGCGCGTACGACCATGCCCTCCTCCAGGGGAGGGAGCGTGGTCGGGTCGATGGCGCGGACCAGGCGGGTGAACTCCTTCAGGGTGAAGGTGCGCAGCCCGGCGGAGTGCCCCATGGAGATGACCTGGGCCCGGTGGTCCCGGGTGGCCGTCAGCACGAGGTCGGCGCGGATGACGTGCTCGTCGAGCAGCTCACGCCCCGTGAAGCCGGAGGCGTCCGCTCCGAAGTCCGCGAGGACCGCCTCCGCGTTCGCCTCCATGGGCGCCCCCTCGTGCCCCCAGGTCCCGGCGCTCTCGACGACCAGACCGCCCCACAGCGGGTCCCCGAGCCGGTCCGCCAGGGCATGCCGGGTCAGCCGCTCGGTGATCGGCGAGCGGCACACGTTGCCTGTGCTGACGTGGAGGATGCGGAAGGTGTCCCGCGGCAGCCCCGTGAAGGTCCGCGTCTCTTCCCCGTCCCATATGCCACGCCCCGCGTCAGGGGCCGTCAATTCGCCACCTCGAGGTCGGGTACGACCTTGCGCAGCTCCTCCGCCGACAGAGCGCCCGCACGCAGCAGCACCGGCACCTTGCCCGTGACGTCGACGATGGAGGACGGCTCGTTGCCGGGGGTCGGACCGCCGTCGAGATACACGGAGACGGAGTCCCCGAGCATCGCCTCGGCGGCGTCACAGTTCTCCGGCGCCGGGTGACCGGTCAGGTTCGCGGAGGAGACCGCCATGGGGCCGACCTCGGTCAGCAGCTCGATGGCGACCGGGTGCAGCGGCATGCGCACGGCGACCGTGCCGCGGGTGTCGCCGAGGTCCCACTGCAGCGACGGCTGGTGCTTGGCGACGAGGGTCAGCGCGCCCGGCCAGAAGGCGTCGACCAGCTCCCAGGCCATCTCGGAGAAGTCCGTGACGAGGCCGTGCAGGGTGTTCGGGGAGCCGATGAGCACGGGCGTGGGCATGTTGCGGCCCCGGCCCTTGGCCTCCAGGAGATCGGCCACGGCCTCGGAGGTGAAGGCGTCCGCGCCGATGCCGTACACGGTGTCCGTCGGCAGTACCACGAGCTCGCCCCGGCGGACGGCGGACGCGGCCTCGCGCAGACCGGTGGCGCGGTCGGTCGCGTCGTTGGTGTCGTATCGCCGTGCCATCTAGCGGGCCTCCTCGTACACGTACTGCTGCTGGGGGGTTGTCGTCGGGCGCGTGCTCATCAGGGCAGCGCCTTGCGGGCGGTCGCGAACCGCGGCCGGTTGTTGAGGTCCGGGTGGTCGGCCGCGTCGGCCCAGCCCCGCTCCTCGGTGAAGATCCAGGGCACCTGGCCGCCCTGGGTGTCGGCATGCTCGATGACGACGACACCGCCGGGGCGCAGGAGCCGATGGGCCGTGCGTTCGATGCCCCGGATGAGATCCAGGCCGTCCTCCCCTGAGAACAGGGCGAGTTCGGGATCGTAGTCGCGGGCCTCCGGCGCCACGTACTCCCACTCCGTGAGCGGGATGTACGGCGGGTTGGAGACGACCAGGTCGACCTGGCCGTCGAGGTCGCGGAAGGCGTCCAGGGCGTTGCCCTGGCGCAGGTCGACCCTGGAGCCCGCCATGTTCTTGCGGGTCCACTTCAGGGCGTCCTCGGACAGCTCCACGGCGTGCACGCGCGAGCGCGGCACCTCCTGGGCGAGCGCGAGGGCGATGGCGCCGGAGCCGGTGCACAGATCGACGATGAGCGGCTCGACGACGTCCATCGCGCGGACGGCGTCTATGGCCCAGCCGACCACCGACTCGGTCTCCGGCCGCGGCACGAACACCCCTGGCCCGACCTGAAGTTCGAGGTAGCGGAAGTAGGCCCGCCCGGTGATGTGCTGGAGCGGCTCACGGGCCTCGCGGCGCGCGATGACCTCCCAGTACCGGGCGTCGAAGTCGGAGTCCTTGACGGTGTGCAGCTCGCCCCGCTTGACGCCGTGCACGAACGCGGCGAGCTCCTCCGCGTCGTTGCGCGGCGAGGGCACGCCGGCGTCGGCCAGGCGCTGGGTGGCCTGGGCCACTTCCCCGAGCAGCAGGTTCACGCAAGTCCTCCGTCGTGCTGGTCTACTCGTACGTGCCTTACGCGGCTGCCAGCTTCGCGGCCGAGTCCGCGTCGACGCAGGCCTGGATCACCGCGTCGAGTTCACCGTCCAGGACCTGGTCCAGGTTGTAGGACTTGAAGCCGACGCGGTGGTCCGAGATGCGGTTCTCCGGGAAGTTGTACGTGCGGATCTTCTCGGAGCGGTCGACGGTGCGGACCTGGCTGCGGCGGGCGTCGGCGGCATTCTTCTCCGCCTCCTCCTGTGCCGCGGCGAGCAGCCTGGAGCGCAGGATACGCATCGCCTGCTCCTTGTTCTGCAGCTGGCTCTTCTCGTTCTGGCAGGAGGCGACGACTCCGGTGGGAAGGTGCGTGATGCGCACGGCGGAGTCGGTGGTGTTGACGGACTGCCCGCCGGGCCCGGAGGAGCGGTAGACGTCGATCCGCAGATCGTTCGCGTGGATCTCGACGTCGACCTCCTCGGCCTCGGGCGTGACGAGCACACCGGCGGCGGAGGTGTGGATACGGCCCTGCGACTCGGTCGACGGCACGCGCTGCACGCGGTGCACCCCGCCCTCGTACTTCAGCCGGGCCCAGACGCCCTGACCGGGCTCGGTGGCGCCCTGGCCGCCCTTGGTCTTCACGGCGACCTGGACGTCCTTGTAGCCGCCCAGCTCGGACTCGGTGGAGTCGATGATCTCGGTCTTCCAGCCGACGCGCTCGGCGTACCGGAGGTACATGCGCAGGAGGTCACCGGCGAAGAGGGCGGACTCGTCGCCGCCCGCGCCGGCCTTGATCTCCAGGATGACGTCCTTGTCGTCGCTGGGGTCGCGCGGGACGAGGAGCAGCCGCAGCTTCTCCGTCAGTTCCTCGCGCTGCTTCTCCAGCTCCTTGACCTCGGCGATGAAGTCCGGGTCGTCCGCCGCGAACTCCCGGCCGGTCTCGATGTCGTCGCCGGTCTGCTTCCAGGAGCGGTACGTGCCGACGATCGGGGTCAGCTCCGCGTAGCGCTTGTTCAGCTTGCGCGCGTTGGCCTGGTCGGCGTGGACCGACGGGTCGGCGAGCTTCTTCTCCAGGTCGGCGTGCTCCCCGACCAGTTCCTCGACCGCCTCGAACATCTCTCCGGCTCCCTGTACGACGTTGTGAGTGGGCCGCACCCATGGGCTGCGCCTGTGGGCCGTGCCTGTGCGCTGCACCGCAAAGCGCCGGTCCCGACGCCCCCGGAGGGGCACCGCGGACCGGCGCTGGGGGCTCGCTACTTGTTGGCAGCGGCGGCCTTGCCGAAGCGGGCCTCGAAGCGGGCCACGCGGCCACCGGTGTCGAGGATCTTCTGCTTGCCCGTGTAGAACGGGTGGCACTCGGAGCAGACCTCGGCACGGATGGTGCCGCTCTCGATCGTGCTACGGGTGGTGAACGACGCGCCACAGGTGCAGCTGACCTGCGTCTCGACGTACTCGGGGTGGATGTCGCGCTTCAAGGTGTCTCCTAGTTTCGGGAGGGCGCCGGGTCGCTGTCGCGGGCTGCGAGAGCGTGAACCGGAGCCGACGTACCAGTCTGCCAGCACTGGTGCCATCTGCCCAAACCAGGGGGTGGGCTCAGGTATTCCCCACCGCGGTCCCGGCGGCCGGACGCGCGGCTCTCACCGCTGTCCGGCTGCGGGCAGTCGTGCCGCTGGGGCGGCACGGGTGGGCGCGGGCGGCACCCTGTCAGCGCTGGTGAGCGCCTCCCGCCCCCGGCCGGTGTGCGCCATGGGGTGCCTCGTCAGCCCGGTAGGCGACCGCAGGGTCGTCGTGGCTGGTCGCGCGGTTCCCGCGGCCCATCTACCGCTGGCCGACGGTCACCACGCCCTCGGCGGACCCCGTCGCCGTGCCCTTCGTCGCCGACTTCGGGATCGTCCTGTCGGCCTTGAGCGCCGCCCAGACCTGCTTCGCCTTCGCCTCGTCCACCAGCACACGGTTCGGGTCGGCGGGGTCGTACTGGACGGGCATCGTGACCATGGTCATGTTCTTGGAGCCGATGCCCTTCAGGCCGCTCGCGAAGGACGCGAGGTCCTTGACGGAGTCGAGGTCGGAGTCGGTGGTGACGGCGTCGGTCGCGGAGACGGCGAGGTCGTAGGCCTTCTTCGGGTTGCTGAGGATGCCGACGTCCTTGACCTGCTCGATGAGGGCCTTGATGAACGCCTGCTGGAGCTGGATGCGCCCGAGGTCGGACCCGTCGCCGACCCCGTGCCGGGTACGGACGAGGCCCAGCGCCTGCTTGCCCGTGAGGGTGTGCTCCCCGGCCTTCAGGTTCAGATGGCTGTCGGGGTCCTTGATGTCCTTGGTCGTCGTGATGTCGACCCCGCCGAGGACGTTGATCAGCTTCTCGAAGCCCGCGAAGTCGACCTCGATGTAGTGGTCCATGCGGATACCGGTCATGGATTCGACGGTCTTCACCGCACACGCCGCGCCCCCCGTGGAGTACGCCGAGTTGAACATCGCGTACGAGGCGGCCGGGTACGTCTTGCCCTTCGCGTCGGTGCACTCCGGCCGCTCGACGAGGGTGTCCCGGGGTATGGAGACCACGCTGGCCCGCTTGTGGCCCTCGTAGACGTGCACGACCATCGCCGTGTCGGAGCGGGCACTGCCGTCGTCCGTGCCGCCGCCGAGTTTCTTGTTGCTGCCCGAGCGGGTGTCGGAACCGAGGACGAGGATGTCCTGCGAGCCGTTGTCGACGTCGAGGGGCCGGTCGGTGCCGAGGGCCTGGTTGATGTCGACGCTCTTGAGGTTCTCGTTGAGCTTGAAGTACAGGACACCGATTCCGGTGCCGCCGAGCACCAGGACGCCTGCGGCGGTCCAGAGGACGGCGAGCGCCGCCCTGCTGTGCCCGTCGCGTGACTTGCGGCGGCGGCCCCCGGCCGCACGGTGACGCGGGCCGCTGGTGCCGATCTTCCCCGATATGCCGGGCTCCGGCGTGCTCTCGGCGGACATCTGCTCCTCGGTTCTCTTTCCGGTCGGTTACCCCCTGCGCTCAGGCCCAGGCCTGCCGGGTCGGATGCGGCCATGACACTCCATGGTCGCTCCGTCCGGTCAGACGGGATAATCCGGGAAAGGGTTGCACAACGAACGGTGCCCATCGCATAAGAGCGATGGGCACCGTGTGTGACGGATGAGCCCGGTGGGACCGGGCTCACCTGGTGTTTCAGCCGAGCAGGTCGTACTGGGCGTAGCTGGTGCCGACCGAGCCCCGTGTGCTGAAGATCTCGCTCGTGGCCTTGCCGGTGCCCTTGTAGAGGTACAGCGTGCCGGCCGGCGTACGGGCCAGGAGGTCCGCCTTGCCATCGCCACTCACGTCACCGGGAGTGATGAGCGTGTTGTAGGCGCTCCAGTCCGAGCGGACCTTCACGCGGGCGGCGAAGGCGCCGGTGCCGGACTTGCCGGTGCCCTTGTAGAGGTAGACGTTCGAGCCGGTCTTGGTACGGGCGATCAGGTCGGCCTTGCCGTCGCCGGTGAAGTCGCCGTGACCGACTACCGCGTTGTACGTGCTCCAGCCCGTGCCGACCTTGACGCGGGTACCGAAGGAACCGGTGCCCTTGCCGGGGTAGATCCACAGGGCGCCCGCCGAGTCGACCGAGAGCAGGTCGGGCAGGGCGTCGCCGGTGACGTCACCGGGGGTGACGATCCGGGTGCGGGTCTTCCAGTCGTCGAAGAGCTGCGTGGTCGTCCAGGTGCTGGACGAGGGCACGTACCGCCGCCAGAAGACGTCACCGTCGGAGGAGCGGCGCAGCACGTAGTCCTGGTAGCCGTCCCGGTTCAGGTCGGTCTGCTGGACCAGGTTGTAGCCCGTCCAGCTGCCCTCGGCGGTCAGGGCCTTGCGGTCGCCGAGCTTGGAGCCCGTGGAGGCGCGGACGTAGCCCGTGCCGGTCTCCTTGTTGCGCAGGAAGACGTCGGCCTTGCCGTCACGGGTGATGGCGGCGTCGTCGACCCTCGGGTAGGTCGCGCCGACGTACTTGCTGACCTTCGCGAAGACCGGGTACGCGCCCTTCTCCACGCAGTCCAGGACGCCCCACGAGACGACGCCGATGACCCTGTTGTTGACGATGAGCGGGCCACCGGAGTCACCGTTGCAGGTGGCGGTGGTCGTGGCGTCGGTGCCGCCGGCGGGCGGACCCGCGCAGACCATGTGGCCCTTGACGAAGTAGCCGCCCCATGTGTTCCCGCAGGTCGTGTCGCTGACGATCGGCAGCGTGGCCGTCTTCAGCGTCTCCGAGATGTCCTGGGTCTTGGAGCTGGTACGGCCCCACCCGTAGACCTTGGCCTTGGTGCCGGCCTTGTACGAGGTGGTGTCGCCCGACGTCGTCATCTTGATCGGCGTGGCCTTGACCGGCGACGCCAGCGTCAGGACGGCGACGTCGTTGTCGATCGCCTCCTCGTTCCACGAGGAGTGGTTCCACTGACGTGAGACCGCGGTGGCGGTACCGCCGTGGTAGTCAACGTGGTCAAGGCTGCCGTCGTCGTTGTAGACGGCCGTGGGCAGCCGGTCGGTGCCGGTGACGATCTCGCCGTACGCGGCCCAGTCGTAGTAGTCCTTGTCGACGCAGTGCGCGGCGGTGAGGATCTTCGTCGGCGAGACGACCGTACCGCCGCAGAAGAACCCGAGGTCCAGGCTCGGGTCGTAGTACCAGAGCTGCGCCATCCAGGGCGCCGAGCCGATCGTGGTCTCCGAGCCGCCGATGATCTGGGCGGACTGCTCCAGGCCACCGTCCGAACTCGCGCTCGACGACGGTTCCCGCTCGGCCACCCTCGCGGTGTCGTCCGCCGCCATCGCCTTGGCGATCGTTACGTCCGCTTCGTTGGGCGTCGTGCCGTTGTCGGCGGTCGCCCCACTCGCGGACGACATCAGCAGCGTCCCGGCTATCGCGGCGGCAAGGGCTCCGGACAAAGGTCTAGCCACTCAATTCCCCCCTGGGAGTGCAATGGTTTGATCAGAGCATGAAGACCGTGATCGTACACGTGTCCCATATAGAAAACTGGGGCCACCCTCACAAAGGAAGGTGACCCCAGCGCTCTGCTGTGCGGACTAGTCGCCGCCGTTGCCCGGCGTCGTCTTCTGGATCTGCATCAGGAACTCGGCGTTCGACTTCGTCTGCTTCATCTTGTCGAGAAGCAGCTCGACCGCCTGCTGCTGGTCGAGGGCGTGCAGCACCCGGCGCAGCTTCCAGACGACGGCGAGTTCGTCGGGGGCGAGCAGGATCTCTTCCTTACGCGTACCGGACGCGTCCACGTCCACCGCGGGGAAGATCCGCTTGTCCGCGAGCTTCCGGTCGAGCTTCAGCTCGGCGTTGCCCGTGCCCTTGAACTCCTCGAAGATCACCTCGTCCATGCGGGACCCGGTGTCCACCAGCGCGGTGGCGAGGATGGTCAGCGAGCCGCCGTCCTCGATGTTGCGGGCCGCACCGAAGAAGCGCTTCGGCGGGTACAGGGCGGTCGAGTCGACACCACCGGACAGGATGCGGCCGGAGGCCGGCGCCGCCAGGTTGTACGCACGGCCCAGACGCGTGATCGAGTCGAGCAGCACGACCACGTCGTGGCCCAGCTCGACGAGCCGCTTGGCACGCTCGATGGCGAGCTCGGCGACCGTCGTGTGGTCCTCGGCCGGGCGGTCGAAGGTCGAGGAGATGACCTCGCCCTTCACCGACCGCTGCATGTCGGTGACCTCTTCCGGACGCTCGTCGACAAGGACGACCATCAGGTGGCACTCGGGGTTGTTGTGCGTGATCGCGTTGGCGATCGCCTGCATGATCATGGTCTTGCCGGTCTTCGGCGGGGCCACGATCAGACCACGCTGACCCTTACCGATCGGCGCGACGAGGTCGATGATGCGGGTGGTGAGGACGCCCGGGTCGGTCTCCAGACGGAGCCGGTCCTGCGGGTAGAGCGGCGTCAGCTTGTTGAACTCCGGGCGGCCACGGCCCGACTCGGCGGCCATGCCGTTCGCGGAGTCGAGGCGGACCAGCGCGTTGAACTTCTCGCGGCGCTCGCCGTCCTTGGGCTGACGGACCGCGCCGGTGACGTGGTCACCCTTGCGCAGGCCGTTCTTGCGGACCTGGGCGAGCGACACGTACACGTCGTTCGGGCCCGGCAGGTAGCCCGACGTACGGATGAACGCGTAGTTGTCGAGGATGTCCAGGATGCCCGCGACGGGGATCAGGACGTCGTCGTCGGCGAGCTGCGGCTCCGGAGCGCCGATCTCGTCACGGCCGCGACGGCCACGACGGTCCCGGTAACGGCCGCGACGGCCACGGCGTCCGCCGTCGAAGTCGTCGTCGTCCTGCGGGCCGTTGTCACGCTGACGGTCCTGGCGGTCCTGGCGGCCACCCTGCTGCTGGCTCTGCTGCTGGCCGCGGTCACGCTGCTGCTGGCCACCGCCGCCCTGCTGCTCGTCGGTCTTGCCCCGACGGCCGCGCTCACCGCGCTCGGTGCGGTCGGTGCGCTCGGTGCGCTCGGTGCGGTCAGTACGCTCACCGCGGTCACGGCCGCGGTCGCGACGGCCCTGACGGCCCTCGCCGCCCTGGTCACCGGCGTCGCCCTGGGCCTGGGCCGACGTCTCGGCCTTGGGCTCGCTCTTGGCCTCGGCGGTGACCGTCTCGGGGCTGCCCGCGTCGGCGGTGGCACGGCGCCGACGGCGCTCGGTGGGCGCCTCGTCGCCGCCGGCCGGCTGGCCGGGGATCTCGATCTGCTGCTGGGCCACGGCCTGCTCGGCCTTCTCGGCGGGCGCCTCGGCCTTCTTGGCGGCGGCCTTCTCGGCCGGGGCGGCGTCATCGCCCGTGCGCGCCTTGGAGGTGGCGCGGCGCTTCGGCTTGGTCTCGGTGACTGCCTCGGCCTTCGCCGGGGCACCCCCTCCCGCCTGCGCGTCCTTGATGACCTCGATCAGCTGGCTCTTGCGCATACGCGCGGTGCCCCTGATGCCGAGGCCGGATGCGACCTGCTGCAGCTCGGCCAGCACCATGCCCTCGAGGCCGGTGCCACGGCGCCGCCGGGAGCCGGCACCGCTGGCAGGCGCGGCGTCCGTGGCGGGCGCGGCAGCGGTGTCCTCGACACGTGCGCCCATCAGATCGGTGGTGTCGCTCACGAAGGGTCCTTCCCTGGAGCGGACGTCGGCCTTCTGGCTCGGCGACCGTTTGTGCTGTCCGGCTTCGGTCCTGTTCGGGTGGACCGTGCCGGGGCGGTGGTCCGCCTCGCCAAAGGAGGCGGCGGAGGAAAATTTCTGATGATTCGGCGCTTGTCCGAGCCGTGGCACTGAGTGTCTGTGTCACGCGGCTCGGCCACGCCGGTTCCGGGGCCTGCTCAGCAGACCGCTCAGTGCCTGCGTACGGCGTAGAGCTTGACGTACGAAGCGCAGTGCGGCTTGGGAGACTCCCGGAAGAATGGCTGTCCCGAACTGGGACGATAAGCACCTCGCCATGGCTGGGGCAGGTGCAGACTTGAGGTTAACACTACCGGATCCAACAAACATTCCCCCTCTCGAAATCCGGCAACCGAACGACTATTCGCCGCCGCTGCCGGCGCCGGGTTCGGCGACGGTGGTGGTGAGCGGCATGACGCACGCCCCTCGGGCATCGAGGTCCAGCCGGTTGGCGGCCCAGCCCGAACCCGCGAGATCGGCCACCTTGTCGGCACTGGCCTCGTCGGCCAGGGCCAGGACCGTGGGTCCGGCGCCGGAGATGACCGCCGGGACGCCGTCGGCCCGCAGGCGCTCCACCAGAGCCGCGCTCTCCGGCATGGCGGGCGCCCGGTACTCCTGGTGCAGCCGGTCCTCGGTGGCGGGCAGCAGCAGCTCGGGGCGCCTGGTCAGGGCTTCCACGAGGAGGGCCGCCCGGCCCGCGTTGGTTGCAGCGTCGACGTGCGGGACGGTGCGCGGGAGCAGTCCGCGCGCCGTCTCCGTCAGAACGGGCTTTCCGGGAACGAAAACCACCGGAACGATGGAATCGGCGGGCTCCATCCTGATCGCCCGCGCGGCGCCGCCCTCCATCCAGGAGAGCGTGAAGCCGCCGAGAAGACAGGCCGCGACGTTGTCGGGGTGGCCCTCGATCTCCGTGGCCAGTTCGAGCAGCGCGGCGTCGTCGAGCCGGTTGTCGCCGCCTATGGTCACGGCGCGGGCGGCGACGATGCCGGCACAGATGGCGGCGGAGGAGGAGCCGAGGCCGCGGCCGTGCGGGATGCGGTTGGCGCACACGATCTCGAGGCCCCGGGGCTGCCCGCCCAGCAGGTCGAAGGCGGTGCGCAGGGAACGCACGAGCAGATGCCGCTCGTCGCGCGGGAGTGTCTCGCTGCCCTCCCCCGCGATGTCGACGTGCAGGCCGGAGTCGGCCACCCGGACGACCACGTCGTCGTAGAGCCCCAGCGACAGGCCCAGGGCGTCGAAGCCCGGACCTAGGTTGGCGCTGGTGGCGGGAACGCGCACCCGTACGGCGGCGGCGCGGAACGCTGGACCGGCCATCGCTCGATGACTCTCCTTGAGCTGCGAGATTGACGATTGTCGAATGACATTCGATGCCTACGTGAGGACCCTGCGGCCGTTCAGGACGGCGCTGCGCCGCACCCCTGCGGGGCATATGCGGCGGGCGGGTTCACTACAGCCTATCGAAGGAAGGTTCTGTGGCGACATAGGGCGCACAGGAGGCGCACGATGCGTGTCGTAAGCCCCCTGTGCACCCGCTGTCGGGTCCTGTCAGGGTTATCCCCCGGGAATCGCCGTCTACGCGCGACTCCCAGGCCTTTTCGAGCGGCTGGGCGAGAGGATACGCCCGGGACGAGCGAAGGCTACGCGAGGCCGAGGCGCTCGGCCGCCGTCGCCGCGTCCACCGGGACGGTGACCGGCTGCGGGGCGCCCGCGACGGCCCAGTCGGGGTCCTTGAGGCCGTTGCCGGTGACCGTGCAGACGATGGTCTGGCCCGGGTCGACCTTGCCCTGCTCGGCGGCCTTCAGCAGACCGGCCACGGAGGCGGCGGAGGCGGGCTCCACGAAAACGCCCTCCTGAGCGGCCAACAGCCGGTAGGCGCGCAGGATCTCACGGTCCGTCACCTCGTCGATGAAGCCGCCCGACTCGTCCTTCGCGGCCAGGGCGTAACTCCAGGACGCGGGGTTGCCGATACGGATCGCGGTGGCGATCGTCGACGGGTCCTTGACGATCTCGCCGCGCACGATCGGGGCGGAGCCGGAGGCCTGGAAGCCCCACATACGGGGGGTCTTCGCGGCGATGCCGTCGGCGGCGTACTCCTTGTAGCCCTTCCAGTACGCCGTGATGTTGCCCGCGTTGCCCACCGGCAGGACGTGGATGTCGGGCGCATCGCCGAGCATGTCCACGATCTCGAACGCGGCGGTCTTCTGGCCCTCGATCCGCACCGGGTTCACCGAATTGACCAGCGCCACAGGGTAGTTGTCGCTGAGTTCCCTCGCGAGGGTGAGGCAGTCGTCGAAGTTGCCGTCGACCTGGAGGATCTTCGCGCCGTGCACCAGGGCCTGGCCCATCTTGCCCAGCGCGATCTTCCCGCGCGGGACGAGCACGGCCGAGACCATGCCCGCACGTACGGCGTAGGCGGCCGCGGAGGCAGAGGTGTTGCCCGTGGAGGCACAGATGACTGCCTTCGCACCCTCTTCCTTCGCCCGTGTGATGGCCATGGTCATGCCGCGGTCCTTGAAGGACCCGGTCGGGTTGGCACCCTCCACCTTGAGGTGGACCTCGCAGCCCGTGCGCTCCGAGAGCACCTGCGCGGGCACGAGGGGCGTGCCGCCCTCGCGGAGCGTCACGACCGGCGTGCTGTCGGAGACGGGCAGCCGGTCCCGGTACTCCTCGATGATTCCGCGCCACTGGTGGGTCATTGCTGGTTACTCTCCTTCAACCCGCATGATGCTGGCGACACCCCGCACGGTGTCGAGGTTGCGCAGCGCTTCGACGGTCCCGCTGAGGGAGGCGTCGGAGGCCCGATGGGTGACGACGACGAGAGAGGCCTCGCCGCCGCCGTCTTGCCGACCTTGCTGCCGCACCGTATCGATCGATACGCCGTGCTCCGCGAACACGGTCGCCACCTGGGCGAGAACACCCGGTTTGTCGGCGACGTCAAGGCTGATGTGGTACCGGGTGACGACCTCGCCCATCGGCGAGACCGGCAGGGCGGCGTACGCGGACTCGCCGGGCCCGGTGGAGCCCGCGAGCCGGTTGCGGCACACGGCCACGAGGTCGCCGAGCACGGCGGAGGCGGTGGGGGCACCGCCCGCGCCCGGCCCGTAGAACATCAACTGCCCGGCGGCGTCCGACTCCACGAACACGGCGTTGTAGGCGCCGCGTACGGAGGCGAGCGGGTGGGTCAGCGGGATCATCGCGGGGTGCACGCGCGCGGTGACGGAGCCGCCGTCCGCTGCCCGCTCGCAGATGGCGAGCAGCTTGATGGTGCAGCCCATGTTCTTGGCGGAGGCGAAGTCGGCCGCCGTCACCTCGGTCATGCCCTCGCGGTACACGTCGTCGAGCCGTACGCGCGAGTGGAAGGCGATACCGGCGAGGATCGCGGCCTTGGCGGCGGCGTCGAAGCCCTCGATGTCGGCGGTCGGGTCGGCCTCGGCGTATCCCAGGGCAGTGGCCTCGTCGAGGGCCTCCTGGTATCCGGCGCCCGTGGAATCCATCTTGTCGAGGATGAAATTGGTGGTGCCGTTGACGATGCCCATCACCCGGTTGATCTTGTCGCCGGCGAGGGACTCGCGCAGCGGCCGGATCAGCGGGATGGCACCGGCGACGGCGGCCTCGTAGTAGAGGTCCGCGTCGTGGTCCCCGGCGACGGCGTGCAGCGCTGCGCCGTCCTGGGCGAGAAGGGCCTTGTTGGCGGAGACGACGGAGGCGCCGTGCTCGAACGCGGTGGTGATGAGGGAGCGGGCGGGCTCGATACCGCCGATGACCTCGACGACGACGTCGATGTCCCCCCGTTTGACCAGGGCGGTCGCGTCGGTGGTGACGAGCGCCGGGTCGATGCCCTCACGCACCCGGGAGGGTCGCCGGACCGCCACACCCGCGAGCTCGACCGGGGCGCCGATGCGTGCGGCGAGGTCGTCGGCGTGCGTCGTCATGATGCGCGCCACCTCTGAGCCGACAACCCCACAGCCCAGCAGCGCCACCTTCAGCGGACGCGTACGCATCATCCGACCTCGTTTCCTCACATACCGACATACCGAATACGGTGGAACCAGTCTCACTCACCGGACGGGAGTTTCTATCCCTCGTCCGGATCGTGAGACATCTATTTCATTTTCACCGGGCCGGAAGACGGAGATCTTTCGGCCCGGGTTTCTCCGGGACTTCTTTTGTGCGGCGATCACCCGTCGGGGCGAGTCACCCACCGAACACCGGTCGGATCAACGAACCACCGGTCAGATCATCCGACGTCGAGCCGGAGAAGATCCTCCTCCGTCTCCCGGCGGACGATGACACGGGCCTCTCCATCATTGACGGCGACGACGGGCGGGCGCAGTACGTGGTTGTAATTGCTCGCCATCGAACGGCAGTACGCGCCGGTGGCCGGTACGGCGATCAGGTCACCCGGTGCCAGGTCCGCCGGCAGGAACGCGTCCTTCACCACGATGTCACCGCTCTCGCAGTGCTTGCCGACCACACGCGCGAGCATCGGCTCGGCGTCGGAGGTCCGGGACACCAGCGCGACGCTGTACTCGGCGTCGTACAACGCGGTCCGAATGTTGTCGGACATGCCCCCGTCGACGGAGACGTACGTCCGCAGCCCGTCCAGCGGCTTGGTGGTGCCGACCTCGTACAGCGTGAAGGCGGTCGGCCCGACGATGGCGCGGCCCGGCTCGACGGAGATACGAGGGGTGCGCAGCTTGGCGGCCTCGCACTCCCGGTTGACGATCTCGGTGAGCGCCTTGGCGATCTCGTGGGGCTCGCGGGGGTCGTCGTCGCTGGTGTAGGCGATGCCGAGCCCTCCACCGAGATCGATCTCGGGCAGCTCGACACCGTGTTCGTCGCGGATCTCCTTGAGCAGCCCGACGACACGGTGGGCCGCGACCTCGAACCCGGACGTGTCGAAGATCTGTGACCCGATGTGCGAGTGGATCCCGATGAGTTCGAGGCCGTCGAGCTTGAGCGCCCGCCGCACGGCCTCAGCCGCCTTCCCGCCGGCCAGCGGAATCCCGAACTTCTGGTCTTCGTGTGCGGTGGCGATGAACTCGTGCGTGTGGGCCTCGACGCCGACGGTGACGCGGATCTGCACCTTCTGCCGCCTGCCGAGCGACTGCGCGATGTGGGCGACCCGCACGATCTCCTGGAAGGAGTCGAGAACGATACGGCCGACGCCGGCCTCGACGGCACGGTGGATCTCGTCGGTGGACTTGTTGTTGCCGTGGAAGGCGATGCGGTCGGCGGGCATACCGGCGGACAGGGCGGTCGCGAGCTCACCGCCGGAGCAGACGTCGAGGTTGAGCCCTTCCTCGTGCAGCCAGCGCACGATGGCCCGGGACAGGAACGCCTTCCCCGCGTAGAACACGTCGGCGTCCTGCCCGAACGCCGTGCACCAGGCGCGCGCCCGCGCCCGGAAGTCGGTCTCGTCGACGAAGTACGCCGGCGTGCCGAACTCCTCCGCGAGCGTCTTCACATCGATCCCCCCGACGCTGACGACTCCGTCGTCCGTGCGGGTGACGGTCTGCGCCCACACCTTCGGGTCCAGTGTGTTCAGGTCGGCGGGCGGGGCGGCGTAGTGCCCCTCGGGAAGCACGTCGGCGTGACGGGGACCGGCGGGGTGTGCGGAACGGCTCATGTCTGTACGACTTTCTGTGGACTCTCTGGGCTCTGCGCTTGGGAGCTTCGGGCTTGAGGCTTCGGCTGTCGGCTGTCGGCTGTCGGCTGTCGGCTTTGGCTGTCGGCTTTGGCTGTCGGCTTCGGCTTCGGCTGTCGGCTTCGGCTGTCGGCTGTCTGATCCTTGAACTCCGCGGCCGCTCAGAGGTATTCGGGTGCGTCGATGCCGAGCAGGGACAGGCCGCCGGCCAGCACCGTCCCGGCGGCTTCGGCAAGCGCCAGCCGGGCCCGGTGGGCGGCCGAGGGTTTCTCGTCGCCGCGCGGCAGCACCGTGTGCTGGAAGGCGAGCAGGGCGTCGGCGATGACGACCAGGTGCCGGGCGAGACGATCGGGGGCTCGGTGCGTGGCCGCTCGGTCGAGGGTGGAGGGGTATGCGGTGAGGGCGGTGATGAGGGGGGTGGTGACGTCGGGGGTGGTGAGGGGAATGGGGCGCACGGGGGGCCGATTCGGGGCGCTCGGGGTGTCCGCGGGGTTCGGGTCGCCCGAGGTGGAAGGGGTGTCCAAGGCGCCCGGGGTGCCGGTGAAGCCGAGGGCCGCGGCGTTGCGGGTGAGCGCACGGGCTCGGGCGTGGGCGTAGCGGACCCGGAAGAGGGGGTTTCCGGCCCGCTGCACGAGGAGGTCCGCGGTGATCCGGGGGCGGTCGTGGGCGGCCGGGTGCAGGAGCGCCCAGCGGAGCGCGTCGGGGCCGAGGGGCGTGGGGTCTTCCGGTGCGGGGACGGGGCGAAGGTCAATGGGTGCGCCGGGGGCGGTGGCCGTGTCCGGGGCAGTGGGCCGAGTGTCCGGGGCGCTGGGGCGATGGGGTTCCGTGACCTTGTCGGGCCGACCGGGGTCGCCGGGCTCACGGGGCGGGCCGGGGGGGACTGGGGGGACTGGGCTGTCGAGGTGGTCGAGGCGGTCGAGGTCGTTGACCTTGTCGGCGGCCTGGGGCCGCATGTGATCGACCTCTACGCGACCGCCCTGGCTGGCGACGATCCGTCCGAGCGCGTCGGCGACGACTTCCGCCCGGATGTCGTACGGGATCCGAAGCCGGACGACCTGCCCGGTGAGGGTGTCGCTGTGACCGTACGGGAGGGGGGCGGGGCCTCGACCGTCCCGGGTGCCCTCAGCCCCTTGGATCCGGCGTACCAGCGCCGTGACGGCGGCCCGGTCGAGACGGATGTTGAGGAAGCCGGGGCCAGTGATCTCGACGGCGGCGACGCCCTCGGTGCGGCTGAGATGGGACCGCAGTATCTCGGCGACCTGCAGTGGCGGCCGTCCGGCGGGCCGGGCCAGCTGCAACGCGATGTTCGTCGCGTAGTCCCCGCTCCCTCCGGGCCCCGGCGGAGTCACCACGGCCCGTGCAGGCACCGCCACGCTCAGCTCCCCCTCCGCCACGGCAAGACGCACTGCGCGCAGCACGGTGCGGGAGAGCTCGACGGGGGTCACGGGGACAAGCGTAGGGGAGGAGGGGGGTGGGTAGGCGAGCCGGTTTAGCCCAGGGTCCGGTATGTGGACGGGGCGGGGGCGACGGGATGCCGCGGTGAGGGTCGAGAGGTCGCGAAGGGGGAAGGGCCGGAGGGTCATGGGGGGAGGCGAGAGATCGCCGGTGTGAAGGCCCGAAGGCCGCGGGAAGGCCCGAAGGCCGCTGGGACGAGGTGCGACAGACGCCGCGGTGAGGGTCGAGAGGTGGACGGAGGTGGACGGAGGTGGATGGTGGTGGAGGGCTGGGTCGGCCGGGGATTCGCCCGCGCGGCGTGGCGACGGTCGGACGGATGGCGAAGCGGCGTCGGGGGGCGGGGCTCGAGGTCCGCGAGGTCCGCGAGGTCAGTTTCCGGTTCGGCCGGCGCGTTCCGCGCGCTCGGTGTGGTCGCTCCCGCCGCCGGTCCCGCCGACCGGGGCGCCTGCGGGAGTGGGCCCGTCGGCTTCGATCCCGTACGGCACGGCTTCGCCGCCCCCGACATTCCCTCGCTCCATCAACTTCCTTACGAGGGCAACGAGTTCGGACGGCTCGAAGGGCTTGGCGAGGAACGCGTCGACCCCGACGTCGAGCCCGGCCTCAACCTCGTACTGCGAACAGGCGCTGATGATGGCGAGCGGAAGGCGTCGCGTCCGGGGGTCGCCACGGAGCCGGGCGGCGGTACGGAGGCCGTCGAGGCGGGGCATGACCACGTCGAGGGTGATGAGGTCGGGCCGCACCTGATGAACGACGTCCAGGCACTCGGCACCATCAGCCGCGGTCACCACCTCGAAGCCCTCCAGCTCGAGATTGACCCTGATCAGCTGCCGGATGACCTTGTTGTCGTCCACAACAAGCACCCGGCCGGACGCGCCTGGCACAACTCGAGAGTAGGTCCGCGCCCACCGCCGCGTCCGGGTTTTCCCCACTTCCACCCCCTGCGGGCGGTCTCCCCCCAGCTCAACCTCACCCTCCACACCCGCAAAAACCCGTTCATGATCTCCCTCGGAGAGCTGGTAGGGTTCTACCCGTCGCCGCCGAACAAGGCGCCCGACACGCCCCCGTAGCTCAGGGGATAGAGCAACGGCCTCCGGAGCCGTGTGCGCAGGTTCGAATCCTGCCGGGGGCACCTTGTATGAGGTGCCCAAAGACCCCGCCATCAGCGCTTTCGCTGAGAACGGGGTCTTCGCGTATGTGCAGCCGTGTGCCGCTCGGAGCGGGCGTATGTCGGTGTCCGTGGACGAGGCGTGGACGGGATCTTGAAGCAAAACGCCAGGTGAGCCCCACAAATCGATGTGGCCGCAGGGCAGGGTGCAAGGGCCAGATCGCGAGTCGGTAGCAGTCCCCTCCTAGTCGGCAGTGACCCCCCAGTAACCGATTTGTGCGGGCCTGCCGTCGCGGTAGAGCACTGTGCAGTTCCCCTGGGCGCGACCCGGGAAGTCCAACTGCCCGGAATCGAGAGCGGCGTCCCACTCCTCGTAGGTGGGCCGGCCGTGAGGAGCCCACGCACGCACCTCACCATCGGTCAGTGGCCGCATGAACGGACCGTCGTCGGTGTCCGCGGCCTCGATCATGAGAGGAAAGTCCAGCACGGTGCACGTGCCTCCGGTGAAGATGTACTCCTGCCACTCCGGGTCGCGCCACAGTTCCTCGACGGACTGGCCCTCGAAGCCGTAGTTGTCCAGCGCCAGCTCGTCTTCCTGAGCCTGTCGAAACGCGGCCGCCAGATCGCGCTGATACGCGCCCGTGTGGGTCCATGTGTCGCCGCCCATCCGCGTCCCCTCTCCATTCGAACTGTTTACTCAGGAACGGAGAGTAAGAGACGGCACTGACAGGCCACCCAGGCGACGGTCAACCCCTGGGGTTCCCCACAGCTCCCGCGAGGAAGGCCGGGACCTCCTGAGAGAACCGGCTCAGGCCCGACTCCAAGCCTGACGATGACGAGCGACGCCGTACACCCGCTCAACCTGCTCAGCCGTCAGCACCCCCGAAAGCGGCGCCAGTGCCGCTACCTGACGCTCCTGGTACACGCGCACGCTGAGCTGTGTGGCGACCACTTTCAGATCGGTCACGCCGACGAAGACAAGCACTGGCTCCACCGGTACAGGGAAGCCGCAATAGTGCTCAAGCACTCGGATTACCCGCTTGGCCTCCGCCCGACTCTTGCGTGCGTAGGGCGCCGGTTTTCCGTGATTGACCTTCACGGCATCGTCGCCGACCCATACGGCCTTGTTGTGGTGGTGCTTCGTATTGATGCTGAAGACGCCTCCAGGCCCGATCAACAAGTGATCGACGTCCACGTTGTTGGCCAGGGGGATGGAATGCAGGACCCGCCATCCGCGACGCGCCAAGCGGTCCAGCTCGGCCCCTACTCGCCTCTCCCCTGCCAGGCCCTGACGCCACGAGTGCCACTCCGAGCGACGCCGCAGAAGCCGTGAGACGACTCGCTCGATCAGTCCTGGGCCGGATGTGGCGAGCAGGTCACGGAGGGATTCTCCGGGACGGTTGGTGGACAGGTCGTCTGCCGGCGTCAGAGGCGGCAGCATCGGGCGGGCTTCGGCTTCAGGTCCCTCCTGCGGCAAGACCGGCTTGGGGTAGTCCCGTAAGTGGTGTGCCAGCACGGCGATCACGTCGTCGCGATACTCGTCGACTAAGACGGTGATGTCCCCCGTACTCAAGTCCGCCCAGCCGACCGCGGTTCCGTCCGGCGCATTCGCATACAGGCGATCATGTCCGTACCGCTTCCAGCGCGTGATTTTCAGCTCCACGAGCCCCCCTCGTCCGCTCTCGGCCGAAGCATCGCAGCAGGTGAGGCGTAAAGACGAGAGAGGCCCCGGACAAGATGCCCGGAGCCTCAAGTGGGATGCAGGGTGCCTCACTCGTATTCGCGAAGGAGGTCCTCAATACGCCGGTTGGCAACGTCCTGCCGTCCGTCGAGGCACTTCGCGTAGCGGGTCAGCAGGACCTCCACGCTGTTGCCGGCGCGTTCGGCCACCTCGGTCGGGTCAACCCCCGCGTTGAGCCACGTCGACAGCGCCGAGTGACGGAGGTCGTACGGCCGACTCGCGAGCGGCGAGGACGCGACGGCCGGCGGAAGCGCGAAGAGCCGCGCCTCCTGCCACACCCGGTAGTAGGTCGAGGACGGGACGACCGAGCCTTTCTCGCTGTAGAAGAGCCGTCCATCGTCCGCCGTGCCGAAGGTGACCAGGTGTTCGCGGAGCACGGCGACGAGGTGAGGCGGGATCGGCACCCTCCTCACGTCATCGGTCGGCCGGTTCTTCAGCCCGCGGTCGTCGTGGGTCTCCCCCGAGTCGGTCCACTGCTTGCCGACCGAGGGGCGGGTCCGATGGAGGAGAGCCGAGCCCCAGCCCCGTTCGGGGAGGGTCAGGTCCGTCTCAACGAGGCCGACGGCTTCCGCCGGCCGAAGGCCGCCGAAGTACATGGCGGCGAACAGACCCATGAGGCGACGGCCGCGGGCACGCCGGTATCCGCCCACATAGGAGACGGCCGCCAGGAGGTTGCGAGCCTGCTCAGGGTTGGCGACGATGCGCGGGTCCACCTGGTTGGATACCTTCGGTTTCTGCCAGCGGACAGCAGTCACGGGGTTCTCGCGCAGCTCCCCCAGGTCGACCGCATAGTTGGCTGCGTTGACCAGTGTCCGACGCTTACGCCGGACGGTTTCCGCCGCGGCCGCCGTGCCATCGAGCTTCAGCTTCAGCGAGTCCAGGACCGCGCGGGCCGTGGCGGGCTCAGCAAGATCAGCGAGCGGTCGAGATGCCCTGGACACCCAGTGGAGAACGTTCCGCACGTCGTCCGGGAGCTCCCGATCAGAGGGCCCCGGCAGTACGAATGCCCAGTTCCGCAGCGCTCTGCGGAGCGCCTCATCAGA
Source organism: Streptomyces europaeiscabiei (assembly GCF_036346855.1). Taxonomy (NCBI): domain Bacteria; kingdom Bacillati; phylum Actinomycetota; class Actinomycetes; order Kitasatosporales; family Streptomycetaceae; genus Streptomyces; species Streptomyces europaeiscabiei. Next base: position 7,130,928 of record NZ_CP107841.1, on the reverse strand, counting down.
CGGACGCCCCGCATGCTCGTCGAGGAGCTCCACGGTCACACTCGTCAGTGACTCATTGATGCCATCGCGCGTGTTCGGAGCGGCGTGCGGCCACTTCATCGCCAGATACCTGAGAGCGAAGTCGTACCAGGACACGGTGGCTTTCTGCTGCTCCATGGACGCCGGGAGCCCGGATTCCGTGTCGAACTCCTCGCCGTCCCGCATGGCCCGCATCAACCTCGCACGGTAGTGATCAGCGAGTGCTTTGGTCCGGAAGCTGTCAGAGAAGACATTGCCCGCCACGGACCAGCGGACACCGTACGAGGGCGTCTTGGTGTCGCGCTTCCGAACACCCCAGACTTTCACGTCGAGAGACTTCACGCCGCCGCCTCCAACTGCCGCAGCCACGTCCTGAAATCACTCCGCCACACTCTCAGCTCACCGTTGGGGAGCTTGAAAGCAGCGGGCCCCAATCCCAGTTCGCGCCAGCGATAGAACGTCCGCCGGGACACTCCGCCAAGTTCGTCGAGGACCTGCGGAACAGTCATGAGTTCGTCGCGGCGGTAGTCCATGTCGGCTCTCCTTCCGTTCCGGGGGCGGGTTCGAGGGACGCGGCGAGCCAGGTCTCGCCCGCGCTCAGGCCCGTACCGGCGAAGACCCAGTGGGCGAGGACGAGCGTGGTTTCGCCGTCTTGGGGTGTGGGCGGGGCGGCTTGTGCTCGGCGCCATTCGGCGCGGGCGTCGCGTAGGGCGCCGAGGGTGGTGGAGTAGCGGCGGGACTTGGTGGAGAAGTGGCCGCGGAAGCCGAGCATGTGCGCCCAGGCGCGTAGGCGGAGGTCTGCCAGTTCGGGGCGTGCGCCGAGGGTCCAGGCGGTGCGGATCATGCGGCGGGCGTGGTCGGTGATCCGGGCCCCGGCCAGCTCGGCGAGGAAGCGGATCGGACGGTCAAGGGTGCCGGTCGTCGTCTCGGCGCCTTTGGTGGCGTACTTGGCGATGTACGCCGCTACGGCCCGCTCGGTCAGCTCCTGGCCGCCGTCGAAGTCGGCCGAGCGGATCGGACGGACGTCAAGCTGACGGCCGAAGGTGAAGGTGTGGGCCCGTCCGTCGACAGTCGGACCGCCGACGCGAGCGGCGGTGGCAGCGGCGTGGATGGCGTCGCTCAGCAGCTCGGCCGTGGCCCAGGCCGGGGGCGAGGTGTCGCCGCCCTCGGGGCCGTCGAGGCGGATGACCGCGTGGAAGTGGACGGCTCCGCGCTTCTGGTACTCGGCGACCTTGGCGAAGGAGATGCGGGCGTGGTCGCGGAAGGCGCGTTGCGTGAGGCCGGCCAGCTTGGCGACCTCGCGGCGGAGGTAGATGGAGAACCGGCGCCACAGGGCTCCGGCGTGGGCATTCCAGAGCACAGCCGCTTCGTAGTCGTACGTGTCCGGGTCGAGGGGCGTACCGAGGACCGGGGCTGTGTCGTCGTGGCGGTCACCGCAGCGGCAGGGCCGTCCGCTGGAGGGGCGGTTGTGGACCGGCCCGAAGCTCGGCGCGGTGAAGGTGGCGAAGACCCTCGGGTGCGTGCCGACCTGCTCGGGGGTGCCCTTGCCGCCGCGCAGTCCGGCGGTGATCAGGTGGAAGGTGTCGCGGCGGTAGACCTCCGCGCAGGCCGCGCAACGGGTGGCACGGCGGTTGTTGCAGCGGACGAGGAGGTTTCCGGCGGGGAGGGCGGTCGAGTCGAGGTGGTGCAGGACGCGCCCGACCTCACCGGTCGTCGTGTCGACGGCGTACTCGGTGCGGTGGCCGTCGAGGCGTACGGGGTGGGTGCAGCCGCCCAGGCCGGAGAGTTGGCGGGCCAGTTCGGGCAGGGTGCCGAGTGAGGCGAGCATGGAGAGTTCCGCCAGCGGGGGCGGAGTCTGCCGGGTGATGATGGGTGTTCCTTTCGGCTGTTTCGGCGGTTGGGAGGGACGGCCCCGGGGCGGCGGGATGCTTGGCGGCTTGTTGCCGCCCCGGCGGCCGGTCAGTGCTTGTGCGCGTTGTTGACGAGGGAGCGCAGGACGACGGCGGCGATGGCCACGGAGATGGCCGATACCGCGACCGCCGCCAGGAGCGCGGTGAGGACGACACCCACGACGACCACGGCGGCGACCGCGCCGACACCGACGCCCACGAACGGGGCGATCGGGCGGCCGGCGGAGTGAGCCGGAACCGGGGCGTGGTTCTGCGGGATGTGCCTGGCGATGCTCGGGACGTGCGGAGTGTCGGGCAGCTTGGGACGGAACACGGCGGTCTCCTTTGCAGTTGCTTGCGGTCGTTGGCTCAGTCGCGGTTGCCGTTGACGACGTCGACCCCGGAGCGGGTGCCGGACTCGATGACCGGGGCGAGGACGGTGTGCGAGAGCCAGAAGCCGAACAGCGCGATCACGACGGCGACCCACAAGCGGACGCCGAGGAACTTGATCGCAGCCCAGGCGATGACGCCCAGGACGAAGACGAGCGGCAGCGAGACGGTCACGGGATCTCCTCGGGTGTCGTCTCGGGTCAGCGGACGGCGCAGCGGTGAGTGCGCGCGGCCAGCTCGGCGGCGGCCCGGCTGTCGTAGTCGGTCGAGAAGCCGCAGCGCGGGGCGGTGCAGGCGGCGGTGTGCTTCTCATGGCCACGGCCGTCGTAGTAGGTGCCGACCTGGACGGGACCGATGCGGACGAGGTTGCGAAAGCGGCGGTTGGCGGGCATCAGGGGTTCTCCTTCTGGTCGTTGGGGGATTCGCCGGTGAAGGCGGTGACGTGGTCGGCGAGCCAGCGCAAGATTTCGTCGCCCTCGTAGCTGTCGGCGGTGAGGATCACCGGTTCGGCGATGAGCACGGCTTCGGTGAGGCGGTTCTGTCGGGTCAGCTCGGCGGCACGCTTGAGTGCGCGGAGCGTGGACGGTCGCAAGGTGGAAAGTCCTCCGGGGTCAAGTGAGTTGAGCGGCGATGGCTTCGGCCAGCGGCATCGGGACGCCGAGCCGGGCGCGAAGGGTCGAGGTGTCGATGGGGGTGCCGGTTCGGGCGTGGTGTTCGTCGGCGACCTTGCGGGCGAGGGCGACGAGAGCGGGCGGTACGGGAGCAGGTGAGGGCGGAGCCGATCCGGCTTCGGCGGATGGCAGCTCGGCCACCGCCACGGGCGGATCCACCTCGGTGGCGGGCGGTTGGGGTGCCGAGTCCGTGACCGTCGAGGGCGGTTCGGTGTCGGCCATGGCGCGGGGTGTCTTGGGTGCGCCGTGGGCGAGGAGCGTTCCGCCGAGGAAGGCGACCGCGGGCCAGCCGGCGACGAGGATGCGCAGCCAGGCGGGCACGTGGTCCAGGTCGAGCAGTCCGGCGGTGGCGACGTTGGCGCCGAGGGAGGCGACCAGTGCGACGAGGAACCAGCACCACCCGGCGGCTTTCGCCTCCCCCGAGCGGAGCCGCCGCCAGGCCGCCACCATCAGCAGGTCGACGGAGACCGGGTAGGCCCACGCCTTCCAGCCGTCCTGTCCGGCGGCGGAGGCGAGGTCGTGCAGGTGGGCGAAGGACAGCGCGGCGGCGATGAGCGCCTGGACGAGTACGGCGTCCACACGGACGGGCAGGGCACGCACGGCGCGACTCCTTCCGGTTTCAGGCATGGGTGGGGTAGGGACGTGGCGCGGGACGGTCGCGCCGACCGTGGTAGCGGGTGCGGCTACTCGGCGACGGGGCGAGGAGTGGCTACCGGCCCGGACGCCTCCACGGGCGCTGGCGGGACGTAGGGGCGGAAGGGCACGAGCGCAGGCACGTCGGGTGCGAGGTGGGCAGTCTCGCGGCAGATGGCCGCCGCTTCGGCGAGGGAGAGGTGAGGCGTACGGATGCGGGACCAGCCGCCGGACGTGTCGCCGACGACGGCGAGGCCGGGCAGCTCGGGCGCGATGCCGCAGGCCGCGTACACCGCCTCGGGGGCGATGTCCCCGAGCGCCATCTTGGCGGAGGCTTCGTCGTTGACACGGTGGCAGACCCGGCCGGTCAGCTGGGCCCGGAGCATGGTGGCGCCCTTGCCCAGCTCGGCGCCGAAGCGCTGTCCGCAGACCTCCAGATAGATGCCGGCCGCGCGGCCCAGCTGAGCGAGGCGGATGAGCTGGGTGACCATCTCGTCCCGCCGTTCCTCCTCCTTCCTGGTGGCGACGAGGAAGAGTTCCGCCACCTCGTCGATGAACAGCACGATGGGAGCCGGGCGTTCACTCTCAGGCAGGCCCCAGATGTCCGAGGTGATCAGCTCATCCGGGGTCCTTGGGCCGATGCCCTGCCGGGCCTTGATCAGGTCGTAGCGGTCCTCCATTTCCTTCACCAGTACGGGCAGCAGCTCGGCCGCCTGTACTGGGTCGGTGGCCAGGGCGGAGAGCCGGGCCGCGAACGGCGCCAGCTCGACGCCGCGCTTGCAGTCGATCCCGACGAGGACGACCGGCTGAGCGGCCAGCCCGGTGAGCAGGTTGCGCAGGAACATGGACTTGCCCGACAGCGTGGCGCCGAGGACGAGTTGATGCGGAACGGCCCGGTAGTCCCGCACGAAGGCCGTCGCGTCCTCGCGCAGAGCCACCGGCACCCGAAGCGGCCCGGATCCGGTCCGGCGAGGCATCCGCACCTTGCGCAGGACGTCGAAGCCGACGAGCCGCAGTTCCACGACCCCGGGCTTGACGTCCCGCACGTACACGGCGTGGACGCCCCAGGCGTGCCGCAGACGTTCGGCTGAGGCCGCCACGTCCGCAGGTTCCTGTCCCGGAGCGAGCCGCAGCCGGAGCCGCAGGCCGGTCGAGGTGGGCCGGACCATGCCCCGCCGAGGCGGCACCGGCCGGATCTCCCGCCGAGTGGTCGCCTTGACGGCCAGCGCCCGCCACCGGGACGGCGGGACCGTCAGGCCGCACGCGTCCATGGTCGAGGAGTACGAGGCCAGCAGCCGGGCCACCGAGACCGGCAACCCGACCGTGGACCAGTACGCCGCAGGGTGGGCGTGCCGGGCGTAGAGCGCGCCGCCGCCTATCGCAGCGAGCGGCGCACCCCACTCGGCCAGCGTCACCAGGTCGGTCACGGTGATCAGCCCGCCTGTGCCATCGGGAAGGCACCCGGAGCCACGGCGGTGGCCCGGTAGGCGATGCCGTGCCTCTGCTGGCCGTTGAACACGCTCTCCCACGGCCGGGCGATGAGCCCCGGCAGCGAGACGGGAGCACCGACCGTCAGCCCATCGGTCACCCCGCTCTCGGGGATGGTGACCTGGATCAGGGACGACTCGCCTTCGTCGATGAAGACGACGCCGACCGTCATCAGCGCCTCACCGCTCACGGCATCCTTGGCAATCTCCCCGGTCTGCCGGTCGCGCACCTTCGGCGCCGGCGCTTCGGTGAGCAGGATCGTCGCGGTCGAGGCGTCAATGCGGATCACACGCACAGAGATTTCTCCTTCTGAGTCGATCAACTCGCTACCTGACAAGTTGACTTAGCAAGTTCGAAGTTAGAGATGCCAAGTTGACTTGTCAAGCGGCTTGATGGCGGCCAACGAGCGCAATCGACAACGCAAGCGCACCCTGAACCCAGGCAGCACAGAGGAGGGCGCGCCATGGACGAACAACACCGCGCTCAGGGGCCGCAGTCATGGGGTCCCCGCAACTCGCAGGGGTCCGCGCCATCACCGAACGCGTGGTCCGCGCCACCACAAGGTCCCCCGCCAAACAGCCCCGATCAGGGCGAGACGACACCCCGGCCGAAGAAGCGACACCGCGTCTTCCTGTGGCTCTTCCTGGCCGTCCAGATCTTGTTTCTGATCTGGGTGATCGCGGGCGCCGCGAGCGGCAGCGGCACACCCGAAGAGTGCCAAGGCCGAACGGGTGACGCCTTGAAGCTGTGCGAGGACGCGAGCGATGCCGGAACCACCATCGGCGTGGGACTCATCATCGGCCTGTGGGCAGCCGTCAACGTCATCCTCGGCTTCTCATACGTGGTCTACCGACTCGCCAGCCGCCGCACTTGAGACAGGCCGTCGCAGCCGAGCAGCAGGCGGCCAGCAGGTTCAGGTGAGTCGGTAAGTGTCTTCGAGTTCCTGCCGATCAGCGGGCAGCAGCACATCAGCGACTTGCAGGGCTTGACCGGAAGCGTCGCACGCGACGATCAGGACACTGAGAACGGGCACGCCGTCCGGCAACTCCAGCAGCTCGGCCTCACTCCGTTCAGGAAGCCGAGCCGAGACACGTTCTGTCACGTGATCGAAGCGGATTTTCTTCCGCGTCTCAAGGTGAGCACGGGTGCCGCCGCTCAACGGATTCGCACTCTCCAGCTCGGTGCCTTCGACCAGGCCGGCGGGGAAGTACGACGAGACCAACTCGACGGGTTCGCCGTCCTCGACGACAAGAAACCGGCGCACGAGCACCTTGGCACGCTTCGACAAGCCGAGGGCAGAGGCTACGCGCGCCGGAACAGGAACCCGACCGACCTCGACCAGCCGCCCAGGGGTCTGCGTCTCATCACGTGCGAGCGTTTCGGTCCCCCGGCGGTCCTTGTGCTCCACGACGGCCGGACGTCCGCGGACGATCGTGCCGTATCCCTGCCGGGACTCCAGCCAGCCGTCACGCTTGAGAAGTTCCAGAGCCCGGACGACGGTTGGTCGGGACATCCCGAAGGCTTGCACGAGTTGGTTCTCACTGGGCACGCGGGTCCCGGGCGGATATGTGCCGTCCTCGATGCGCTGCTGAATGGTCTGAGCGAGGCGGACGTACTTCGGTGCCTCCACTTCATACGCCATGAACGCCGCCGCCTGTCGAGATTGGCCAAGTCAACTGGTCAACCAGACTAGCGACAACTGCGCCGTCAGGACAGAACCGGCCCGACGCCCTCATCGGACGGCCACGCGTCGGCAACGTCGAAGGAGACGACTGTCCCGCCGAAGCGGCTGGGACCGGAGTGCCACGACTCGGCGATGGAGTCGACGAGGAGCAACCCGCGCCCGTGGGCATCGCTGGCCTCCGGTTGCCGCATGCGCACACTCGCCGGGAACCCGGGGTTGTGCACCTCGATCCGGAGCGACGTCTCCACGCGGTACCAAGCAACGCGCACCGTCCAGGTCTCGTCTGCCCGTCCGTAGAGAATGGCGTTGGTCACCAGCTCCGAGATCATCAACACACAGTCGTCGATCGAGCAGGCCGGGTTGTACGGGGCGATGAACTTCCGGAACCAGCGCCGGGCCCGAGGTACGGACTCCGCGACGGGGTGCAAGGTCATGGCACCGAGTCGCGGTGAGTCCGCAGAGGGAAAGCGGTCGATCGTGTAGGCCATCCGCACTCACTCCTTGCCGCTGCCGTCGCAGTCGAGGCAGCGTCGTTTCGACGTGGCACTGAGGCGGTCGTTGGCCGTGGAGAGCGCCAGTGCCGTGCGGGAGCCGACGCGCTTCCAACCGCGCCCTCGACATCCCCGGCAAGTTGCACGCGCGCCCTGGTCCGGCCGCTGACTCGTCACTCGGTGCCCCCTTCCGAATCCAAGTGGCCTTAGCCACTTCCTGGATAGTGGCATTAGCCACTTGGACTGTGCAAGCGGTTCGACGCAACTCCCAGGCCATCAGGTGAGCGGGTAGCCCTGCTCGAACGCCCAGCGATGCGGCGGATAGGTGGCTTCGGCGAACTCCAACGGCCGGTCCTGAAGGTCGAAGACGACGTGATGAACGATCAGGACTGCAGAACCGGGCTGCAGCTGGAGGTCTGCCGCCTCCTCTGCCGTCGCACTGCGAGAGCACATACGGTCTTCGGCATAGCTCCCCTGGCGCCCCGTCATGTTCTCGACGTACATGAGCGTCCCCTCCTGGATCCGATCCGGCTCCAGGAGCTTCGGGGCGCGGTGGCCGACGTCCGGAGCGAACCACGAAGTCGACAGCGTGATCGGCCCGTCCTGATTGTTCGTCACCCGCCGCCGATGCACAGCCCTGCGGTCCTTGACCAGGCCCAAAGCCTCAACAACGTGATCCGGGGCTTCCATCCAACCGGCCGAGGTGATCACCGCGTACTCACCAGGCGTGTAGATCTTCCCGGTCTGCCGAGCCCGCCCGTACAACTCGCGCGCCCGCCGGTTCACCTCCAGGCTGCGCACATACGTGCCCGATCCCTGACGCTTCTCGACGAGCCCTTGATGGCTCAGCGCCTCCAGCGACCGCGCAGCAGTAGGGCGGGACACCTTCCAGTTCGCCGCCAACTGCCGCTCCGAGGGCACCTCGTCCCCCGGCCGCAGGTCACCCCGAAGAATCTGATCACGGATGTAGTGCGCGATCTGGAGATACTTCGGCTGAGCCTCCTCGATCTGTGGCATGCCTCCTCCTCGCCTTTCCCATGGCCAAGTGGCTATGGCCAGTAGCCACTATAGGATGAGTGGTCAACCCCCGACCCCGTAGGCTGAACCGCATGAAGCGGTTGATCGTCGCAGCAGGAGGAGGGGGCGACGCAGTCGCCGCCGCAATGCTTCACGCCGCCCTCTACGGCGACGAGGACCAGGCGGTGATCCTCACGTACGCGTGGGACCGCCTCCTGATCGACCCGGTACCGGGCCCCCGAGGACCGAACAACTTCACCGGCCTCCAACACCTCACCCCAGCAGTCCGGACAGTGCCGGCCGAAGCCCGCCCGATCGCTCCAGCAGGCTCCACCCTCCCCCGACTCGCGGCAGAGCTCCCACACACCTTCGCGCTGATCGACCCACACCACGGAGTCGAAGGCATCACCCGCCAGCTCGAAGAGCTAGTGGACCGCTTGTCACCGGAGTCGATCGATCTCTTGGACGTTGGCGGAGACATCCTCGCCCGAGGCGATGAGCCGACGCTAAAGAGCCCGCTCGCCGACGCCGTCACGCTCGCCGCGTGCTGCCAGGTGAACGCACCGATCCGCCTCCTAGTGGCAGGCCCCGGTCTGGACGGCGAACTGCCTCCCGATGAACTACGCGGAATCCTCGGCCCTCTCGTCCACACCTTCACGGCCAAGGACGTTGAGCCGATCAGCTCGGTCCTGGAGTGGCACCCATCCGAGGCAACCGGGATGCTCGCGGCGACAGCCCGAGGTGTACGCGGCACGTGCGAGATGCGAGACGCCGGCCTTCCCGTCCCTCTCACTGACGAAGGGCCGACTGTCCATGAGGTCGACCTGGACGAAGCGCTGAGCCGTAACCAGTTGGCTCGCGCCATCACGGCGACTGCCACCCTGGACGAGGTAGAGGCACACAGCCGCGAAATCTGCGGCTACTCGGAGATCGACTACGAGCGCAACAAGGCCGCGTGGCTCAAGGAACAGCCACCAGTGAAGCTCGACCCCGAGGCCGTGCTGTCCCAACTCGACCAGTTCGAAGCCGAGGCCCGGAACCGCGGAGTCACCCACACGACGTTCCGCCGCATCACCGAGGCTCTGAACCTCAACGGCTCCCTACGCGAGGACCTGCGTCAACTTCTGATCAGCAGCACTCCGGAGAAGTACGACGCGCCCCTGTGGCGCATCACATCCACTTGTCTAGTCCCAGGTGATGTTTGACGTTCTGGTCCCAGATGATGCTTGACGGTGGGCCTAGACAACATCGGAAACCTTGTAGGGCTTGTTCGCCTTGACGTGGCGGACGGGAATGTCGGTCGTGCGCCGGATGACCCGGACCTGCCCGTCCAGCTCGACGGTGATCGTCGTCTCAGACACGTGCACGGTCACCGTCTGGCCTGCGTACGGGCGGCCGAGGGAGACGCTCTGGCGGCAGACCATGATCGTGCCCACAGCACTGATCCGCCGCTGCACCCGCACCGGCTCGATGCCCGGCCGCGGTGGCGGTCCGGCCGGACGCAGGCCCCGCAGCCGACGCACTTCCTCTCCGGTCAGCGGGTTGGGCCGCACCCGCAGGAGTTCTCGCGAGGATGGGTCGAAGAACGACAGCGTCTCGTCGTCGAGGCGGATGCCCACCTGGCGGCCGCCGAGGATCTCCGCGGCCAGCACCTGGCGCCCGGCCAGGCCCACCAGGCCGCTGTTGTTCACGACCCGGTCCACCTCGAACGCCATCCCCTCACCGGCAGGCAGCGGGGCCGGTCCGGCCGCACGGCCGCCCCGGACAGCCAGCCGTCCCAGGTCAGCCACCGACAGGTGCGACCGCACGCTCTTGATCCGCGTCCCAGCGATCAGCAGATGGATCACCGACGTGTCCGCCCAGAACGTCACCGTCAGCCCCGAACGGGCCGGACCCAGCCAAAACTGCTTGCCCGCCACCTGCAGATTCCCACTCGCAGGCACCACCCGATCGAACTCCACCGGCCCACCGGGCTCCACCGCCGCGGCCGGGACCACCTCAGGCAGGGCGGCGGGCACAGCCGAGGCTTCAGCCGGAGCCGGAGCCGGAGCCGGAGCCGGAGCCGGGTCCGGGTCCGGGTCCGGGTCCGCTGGAGGTGTCCGCTGCTGCGGCACCAGCGCCAGCACTCCGGGAATCTTCAGCCCCAGCATGTCCCGCTCCTCCTCGGGCACCGGGGTGAACCGGTCTCCCGGAGACTGCATGTCCAAGGCCTGATGCGGACGCATCGAGTTGTATTCCTGCACCCAACGATCCAGTGCCGCCTGGGCCGCTTCGATGCTCTCGAACGCGCCGCAGTCGTCGAGGAGTTCACGCCGCAGCGTCTGATGGAACCGCTCCACCTTGCCCGTCGTGGTCGGCGACGCCGGCTGCGTCAGCCGATGCGCGATCCCGTTCTCCCGGCAGATCCGGTCGAACAACACCTCACCGCCCTGCCCGAACCGGTCGGTGAACTGCTTGCCGTTGTCGGTCAGCACCTCTTCCGGCACCCCGAACCTCCGCAGGGCCCCCGCGAACGCCGCACAGACCGCCCGACCGGTCGCCCGCTCCACCACCGACGCGATCACGCAGAACCGGGAATGATCGTCCACCCCGGTCACGACTTTGGCCTCGGTCAGCTCACCGGTCACCGTGTTGACCAGCATCACGCCGCCGACGATGTCCATCTGCCACAACTGCATCGGCCGGTCCCGCTGCCAGCGCTTGTAATCCGACCGCTTCCGCCGCCGCACCCCCGGCTCCACCAGACCGTGACGGACCAGGATCCGATACACAGTCATCCGTGACGGCAGCGGGCTCACCGCCCCGGACCGCTCCAGCGCATGAGCGATCCGCCGCGGACCCCAGCGAGGGTGCTTGCGCCGCAGCTCGCACACGGCCGTCTCCACCTCGGCGGAGGCCTGATGCGGACACGAGGCCGGCCTGCGTGACCGGTCCGCCAGCCCCGCCAGGCCCGAGGCGGCATACCTCGACTTCCACCCGCTCACCGTCTGCCGCGACACCCCCAGCGACGCGGCGATCTCCGTCACCGTCGCACCCGCCAGCACCGCGAGCACAGCCCGGTATCTCTGCTCGACAACCGACAACTCCACCAGAGCCAATCCCGGCCTCCCGCCACACGCCACAACAACGTGCACAGAAAAGCCGATCACGGCCACCGTCAACCATCAGCTGGGATCGAAGTGTCAAGCATCTCCCGGGACCGGACACGCATCACATCCACTGCTGAGTAACAACCTTCTTCACCGGTTCAAGGCGGCTCGCTCCGCTCCCCGCGCGCGGCCCGGCCCTCGGCCGGGCCTGCGCTCCTGCCTCCGTCCCGCTCCAGCCCGGCCGACGCCCGTGCCGCGCGCTACAGCAATCAGCCACCAACCGAAGAGTGGTACACCGTGAGTAGAGCAGCCAGCGGGAACCGCAAGTTGAGCACACCACGACGAGAAGGCGTATTCTGAAAGCGAGATTGGGCTCCGCCCTAATTGACCATCCGATCTACGCCAGCCGGCTTCAGTATGGAGTGTTGACCTGGTGCGCTGAGAAATTTCCAGCCACCTTCCCTCCCCTCGCGTAGCAGCTGACACAATTTTAGTGAAGCTGCGAGCCTGCTACCTCTGCCGATCTCACCCTGACCCAATGAGGTGACTTCGATGACCCATGACCCCCAGTCCACCCCTAAAGGGAAAGAGCCGCCTCCCAGGCACCAAGGCACCACCTTTCTATACCTTGGACCCAGAGCAAAAAACAAGGCAGAACGCGCCACCGCAAGTACAGAAGAGCAATCTATTCAGGCAGAACAAGCTATTGAGAATGGACTGGCAAATACCGCATCGAAAGCCCCCTGGCTGGAACTTCCACTCGCCTGGATACGCTACCTCAGAACAGAACTTAACATTCAAGAGTGCGAGGAGAGTAGCTGCAGGCAAGAAAAGCTTCTCGCCGGAGCCAGGAATCACCTCAGGATCGCCGAAGCGGCATGCACAGAAGAGCGCAAATGGTATAAATTGCCCAGGAAGGCAAATAGGCTCGAGCGAGTATGGGCAAACGTGAGAGCCGCCGACGTGAATCTGCTGGCGTTGAGTTCCGATGAAGAAGTGAGAGCCCGCTGCGGTTTCGTCGAGGCAATGATCCAACAGTACATTCACAAAGATAGCCCTCAGCGCTCAAGAGCAGCAGCAGCAATCAAATCAGTCACGGATGAGACCAAAAAAGAGGCGAAGATACCCAAGCAAGATCGCATCACCATCATCCAGGCACTAGGCATAGCCTACTCCTCCCTCGACGGCAGACTGCGGCGGGTCCGAATCCTTGCCAACATGTTGTGGATGGCGACTGGTCTTACATTTATTGGGGCTGCCGCCCTTGCCATTTGGGGATTCTTTGATCCACAGACTCTGAACCTGTGCTTCGATCATCCACAGAAGGGGGACTTGATTACCAGTGCCGAAAATCCGACTCCTGAGGATGTGATCGTCTGCCCAACGGGCGAAGAGGTCGTTAACGAGAATCGCCGCTTCCTTGACGACTACACTGACCGCCTGGATGTTCTTTCTGTAGAACTTGCCGGGCTCTTGGGGGCAGCATTGACTACAATTGTCGCCCTGCGAAGAATAAGTGACGATCACACTTCCCCTTACTCGCTCCCCCTAGCGGCGGCTACTCTGAAGTTTCCACTTGGAGCGATAGCGGCTTTGATTGGAATTCTATTCATTCGGGGAGCATTCCTTCCTGGACTGAGCGCCCTCGACACACCGATACAAATTCTAGCTTGGGCGGTCATCTTCGGAGCCGCTCAGCAGCTCGTCACCCATCTTATTGACCAGAAGGCTCAAACAACATTGTCCGGTATCGGGAAGCCGCCGGATCCTCCGGCTAAAATGACTCAGAGCTGAGGCTGATCCTCTCCGCATCAACTTGCGCGGCCGAGATCGAGACCGATTGTGGCAATAGCAACCTTCTCGCTCACCCCAATGGGTCCGTAACACAGCCGCAACCACGTCAGCGCCCCTCCAAAGCATCTGGCCAGCCACGAAGGACGAGGAACCAACACTCCGAGGAGTTTTGGGACACGGCAAGTTGGGCCAACAGCGTTCCGCGTCCGAAGCGTCCATGGGCCGCCGACAGCCAATGACGACCCATCAAGGAACAGGCCTCCGGCGGGGGCGCTCAGGCTCCGAGATGGAGGGGGACGTTCGCGAGTGCCGGCCCGTGGTGGCGTGCGCTGGGAGCCCCCATCCCGTCTGCCGTCGACCCAGGCAGAGCCGAGCAGACGCGGCCCAGGGCGTCAAGGTCGTTCGTACAATGGCGCGCTCCACCTTGACGCCCTGAACCACGCCCGCTCCACGGTGTGTGGGTCGACGGCAGACGGGATGGGATATGAGCCGGGCCGCGACGCAACCGTTCTCCTGCGCACCACCAGAACAGTCGCTCCTGTGCATCCTCCCTTGGATGCATACCCAGGCCATGCTCGGAGCACAGGGGCCACGCCTGCCACAGAAGCTCCATGACGGTCTCTCGCGCGGCATCGGCGACACTCGCCAGTGCAGAGACAAGGCTGTCCTGTGAGTTCGGGTCCAGGCAATTGCCGTGCCACTCGCCGTTGGCCATGCCGACGTAGACGTCCTCCGGCTCATCCGCAGCGTAGGACGGAACGGCCAGCAGTTGCAGGGGTTCCAGCTGGGGAAGCGTCACCGCCAGGTCCCGGTTCAGAAGGGCGAGAGCCTGGTCCCACACCAGGTACTCGCCCGGCGAGACGCGGCGAGGCTCGGGGGGTTCGAAAAGAGCGCACATGAGCACCATCCTCCGCCACACCGGGGACAGCCCCAATCGCTCAACAGCGTCGCCCCTGCAAAAACCGCGTGTGGCGACTGACATCAACGGCTGACACCAACAAGCACGAACAGCAGCGCTCGGCGGCGGACCTCAGTGGACGATCGGCCGAGGCGCAGGCCAGGTTGACCGATGTCGACAGTCCCCTGTGATCGACCTGATAAAGATAAGGCTAGATCATAAAGACTATACCGATTGGGGGCCGTTTCCGATCGATGGCCTCCACTCGGCATGACGAAGCCACTGAGGCTCGCCGACTCATTTTAGGGACCCTTCAAGTATCCAGTTTCCGAAAGATATTGACACCAAGAGTCAACTAGGTGAATCAAGAATTCGACGATGTCGTCGACATACCTTTCGACGTCGGAGAGTGAAACTCCCGCTTGTTGAAAGATCTCAACATACGAAATGTTGCCATGGGCGACGTCGTTGCGCAGCATTGCCATCTTCTGAAGAGACGCACTCCAAGCAGCCGATGGGAAAGAAAGGCCAGGCAGGCCATATATCTCCCAAAGCCGATTGAAGTGTTCCGGTTTAAGCGTCTTTCCATCGAGAGGAGGCTGCGCTTGTCTTCGGTTGACGGGAAGTTCTACCGGTTCCGCACAAACGTCCAATGTCGTTGCGTATTTTCGTCGTTCCCATAATTTGCTGTGATCATTGAGCTCACGAAGACTCTCAAAAGTCGTGTGCGCGGCGAGCTGGCGGAGACTCGATCGCAGGTCGCCCATCGTGACAGCGGACGAGTTGATGGCCATGTGAGTCTCTTGGATTAGATATTTAGTGAAAGACTCCAGCTCCGCCATGACGCAGACGATGGCAAGGGCCCGCGCATCACGGCTTTCGCTGGACCATCTTGGATTTCCTGAGGTCTGCGAATTTCCTGTGACCAACGCCAGGAACTTCTTAAGGTCATCCACTCGGCGAAGGAACTTATCTGCTCGAAGATGAATGTCGATAACCAGGTTGTCATGCGGTGCCACTGAGCAGTTCCTTTGCCCGCTTAACGCGCCTGTTCAACATAGAGCGAGTATTAGTGCCAGCACCGGTAGAAGCTCTCAACTCCTCGTCTTCTAGCCAATCTGGCGCAACCTGTACGATCGGCGTGCCTTCCTGAATCAGCTCTCCTGCCGCAACCAGGCACGCTTCGAATTGCACAAGGGGCGTGACCGGAGTTTGCCTACGAAGAAACGGTTGGCCGTCGCAAGCCGCATGTAGAGCCGCAAGCGCCTTATCGAAAATTTCACCTTCTATGGCATATTTGAAGTCACTATTAGCCGCCTGCATGTAGTTATTTAGAAACGTTTCTACCTTGCCATCAAAATGCTCCTTATAGTTTTTGTAGGCAAAGAATTTGAGGACCTGCTCCGCTCTCGTGCCATCATCCTGCCGCGCGCGCTGCAACTTGAGAATGTCATCAAAGCGTGCATCCATAGAGAGTTCTTCAATGAAATCGTAGAAACGCCCTCTATAGACGCTCGCCCGCACCTCTTGGGCCGTGAGCTGAATTCCGCCACGGTTGAGTCTTTCGAATACATCGAATCGCACCTGAAGGTCACTCTTATCGGTGAGTGAAATAACCTGCAACGGTTGCCTACCAAAGTACACTTGCAGGTTTCTCGGGAGATCCGAGAAGGTGCACCCGTTCAGCTCCGTCAGCTTTTCGAGCTTCTCCAGTTTTAGTGGGCTGTGCCGCTGAAAATCGCGAGCTTCAGCCGCATCGCGCGCCAAAAAATGGGCAAGCGTTGAGAGTCGCTGTAGCCCGTCCACCACTTCCCATTGAAATCCGACGTTGGTGGCGACGAAGATCGGCGGAACAGGGAGCCCGAGGAAGATGGACTCAATGAATAGAGATTCGTCGCTCTCCGTCCAGCGAAATTTTCTCTGATAACTAGGGGAGGCATTCAACTCTTCATCCGCAATCATGCGCACCAATTCGCGGACAGAAAAGTTATGAACCGCTACGTCAACTCTCCCGCGCTCTCCACGCAGCTGCTCTTCAAGGTTATCGAGGGAGTGGGATCCAGGCATGCGCGCAGTCTAGTGTCAGGTGGTATGGGCAGCGAGGGGTATCGAGCGGTCCAATGCCTCGCCCTCCCACGTCTCGTGAGGCTCTGTGCTGTGGGCCGTCTCAGTTTCCGTCTCATTCAGCGCCGTTCACGGGCGTTCCGTGTGGACCGAGCGGAGGTTCCGCAACAGCGGTCGGCTGCGCATGAACGCAGGTGAACGCCCCCGCACACAGCCCACCACCCCACCACCACAGTTGGAAAGCGTGCGCACGGTGCGGAAGCCGCTGACCGCGCCACAGGTGCTCAGCCTTCACTGACAGTCCATGGTTTACGGTCCCGCCCATGGCTGCGAGACCGGCTACGAGCTGGCGTCATGGCATAGCTGAGGAAAGCAAGGAGCTTCATGTGCGACGGCGGTCCGGCCGTCGCAGCTTGCTGTGGACAAACACTGGGCAGCGGCATCTCTGTGCAGATACGGCGTTGACCTGTCACGATCAAGCCGTGGCCAACCTGTCGAAGATCACAGATCGTTTGGACGCCGTCATGGACCTGATGGGTCCGGTGATCGGCGTCATAGCGCTGGCAGTGGGCATTCAGACCTACCGTGACGGTGGATCTGTGGGTTGGCCCCTGGCGGGAGCGGCGCTACTCGTAATCAATCTCTTGGTGGCTTGGCGCCGGCTCTCCGGCCGTCGGCGCTCAGATGCCTCGTCGTAGCGACGCCACACGGCCGCCCTGCTTGTAGAGCTACGGATCAGAAGGCGCCGGGATCGTCACGGGCCGGCCGTCACGTGTTGCGCTGGTCGACACAAACCTTGAAGCGTGGCTGAGGCCGGTAGGGGCGCAGCAAGGCACACGCGCGCCTGATCGGTCGGCGAACCCGCCATCGTGGCTGACCGTCGTCGGCTGAGGCTCAGATGGCTCACACGATGGCTACGCTTTCTGGACACCCCGCCTCAGGAGTTCGTCATCGACAGCGCGAAGCCTCTCCCGCCACTCCCGCGCGGCCTTGGGGTTGCGGCCCACGCCACGCGCCACGGCACCCTCAACCCGCTGAGCGGCGAAAGCCCTGCGCTCCCGGAGTTGCTCGACAGAGAGGCCGGCCAGATCGGCGTGCCAGTTGTCGTAGAGCTTCCAACGACTCATGACCCCAGGGTGCCGACAACCGAGCCCCGAACGCGTACCAATTTCGGGCGCCCCCGGTGGGCTACTGCTCGATCGCACCACAAGCGCACCAGATCGAGCGGGGAACAGCAGGGAATCACGGGGACCGCAGTCACGCCCGCCGAGGCCACCCCTTAGCCGTTCGCCCAGGTCAGCACCCGAGCCAGCCCCAAATGCCCGCAGCTTCCCAAGCTGAGGGCTCAGGCACTCTGGTCACGGCTTCGCCGTCGGTGCTTGCTCTTGTCGACGGCAAATGCCAATAGCGTGGCTGATGCCGGTGGGGGTACAGCGAGACACACGCGCACCTGATCGGCCGGCGCACCCGCCCTCGTGGCTGACTGTCGTCGGCTGAGGTTCGCGCAACTGCCGCGCAGGGCGTGCCTGCAACTGGGGCGTACCAGCCGCCGAGCTCACCGGCCTAGTGGGTCAATGAACCGCCATGGGTAAACGCCGTCGTCCCCCTCAGAGGCCGTCAGCCGATCAGCACCACTTACCGTAACCGTACCGCTACGCTTGCCCGTATTGGGGGGTCCGAGCACGGGGGTGGGAAGCATGACCGGCACAACTCCAGGTGGCCAGCCAGGTGCTGGTGACGGATCTACATCGCAGGCGCCTACGCCTCCAGGGTCAGCTTCCGCTGCGGGGCCGAGTGGGACTACGGCGCGGGTCAGCATCACGGTGGCACTGATCGCGGCCACAGCTGCCATTATCGGCGCAGTCATCACCTCCTCTTGCGGTCGAAGCGAGCCACCACCTGTCCCCCCTGTCACGAGCGATGAGATCTGGTCGGCGTCACCAACAGAGCAGGACTCGCCCAGTCCGACCCCGCCAGACTCGCCCGATGCGCCAAAAGAGGACAAGCCCAAGCAGTCAGCTCCCGCCGCGGTGCGTTGGCGTGGACCGGTGACGCTGCCCTTTGCTCTTAACGTGGCCTCATCGGAAGGTATGGAGCTCGATACCAAAAAGCCGGTGCTATCTGGCGTCGATGATGATCTTCGGGGTGACTACCAGGCATCTCCAACAGTCATCGTACTCAGTGGTCATGCTGCCGAAGCACCGGGAGATGTAGCGGACTTGGACCGAGCCGATTGTGAGGAGCGACTGCCACCTGGACTCTCCCAAGGGCCTGCCTGGATTGGCGTCTTCCGAGGTAATGGGATGGGCGGAACCTACTGCTTCGCTACGACCGAAGGCGCCTTGGGTGCCTTCTCCATCAAATCCGCCGATCCCATCCTTCCCGAGTCAGTCACGCTGAGCGTGGTGCTATGGGACTAACGGCTCACATCAGTGGAAGGCAGCAGTCGGAGCGGACTCGGATCGAACGGCTAGAGCGGTGCTCAGCTTCCGTGGCCTATCCGTGGACTCGCCCCGCCTGATCTGCCACTTCCAGGGTCGTGACCTGCTGTGTTCTCCCGTTGCCAAGCGGCCTCCGGAGCCGTGTGCGCAGGTTCGAATCCTGCCGGGGGCACCCTTCATGAGGTGCCCAAAGACCCCGTCACCAGCGGAAACGCTGAGGCCGGGGTCTTCGCGTATGTGCAGGCGTGTGCCGCTCGGAGCGGGTGTATGTCGAGGTCTGGGCGACGGCCGCGTCACGCCGGTATCCGCCCGTAGAGGAGACGGCCGGCAGAAGGTTGCGAGCCTGTTCAGGGTTGGCGACGATGCGCGGGTCCACCTGGTACGAATAAGGGAAAACTTCCCACCAACCCGGTGCCCAGTCCGATCGAGCTACGAAGATCCATCCGCGGACGCGGTAGTCAACGGCGGGGTCCTTGCGGAAGGGGCTTCCCTCCAAGGTGGTGGCCGGAAAGACTCTAATGGGCGCCATCGCCACGTTACGAAGCACGGCGTGCCAGGTCGGAGCAGTTGTCAATAGTTGTGGATCGGTTGACGCGTGATCAGGCTGCGGCGACCTCCTCGCGTTCGACCAGGACGCTGTTCTCGAACTTGGCGCCGGAACGGAGCCAGCGCGACCAGGTGGGCTCCGGTAAGTCCGCGCCAGCGGTCCTGCGCGGACTCCACCAGCTTGAACACCATCGCCAGGGCGGCCGGCGGCCGGACTGCCGGCCCCGCCATGACGCGGATGCGACGGGCGCCTACCATTCGAGCGGCGGATCGGCGACGCATTGGTCGTAGTACTCCCAGCAAGTCTGGCTGCACCGCTGCCACTCGTAGAAGTTGTCCGCCAGGGGTTCGCAGTCGCCCAGGCAGTTGTCCACGCGCTGGTTGCAGAAGATCAGCTGTTGACGCTCCTCCTCGGTGAAGCTGGGCACGATCCGCTCGGCGGCGGCGCGGCGCAGGCTCCGAGTGGGCCAGCCTGTCGTGTACCGGCCGGAGATCCGGCGGACGGCCGCCTCGGCGTGGAATCCGGGGATGGTCATGGTGTCGCTCCCGTCAGGGTGATCCGGACGAGCAGGCCGCGCCGACCGCAGTTCGGCCGACGCCCCCGAGCGAGCAGCCTCACTGTCCAGGTTACGCGCAGGGTGCGCGCCAAGGTGCGCGACGGAGCGGGCTGGCGCAGTCTGGAATCAGCGCGAGTGTGTGTGAGTCCTCGTGCCCAACTGCCCATCCCCCACCACTGTTCGTCACTGTCCGTTCCCGAATCTCCGGTTGCTACCCGGTCGTTTCCGGCAGTTCTCCCGGCCGGGCTGCCGCGGACCGCGACCGCCCGCCACCCGAGGGGTGAGAAGGATGACCGAAGGTGAGAAGCAGGACGGCACCGCCCGGGCCGGCGAACGCCGCCCGCACCGGGTGCGCCTCCCCGGCTTCGTCACGGACGAGTCCATCGGCCTCGGGGACGCCGTCAAGCGCGTGACGAGCACGATGGGGGTGAGGAAGCCCTGCGGCGGCTGCGAACAACGCGCGGCCGCGCTCAACCGATGGCTGGTGTTCTCGACGGGTCGCGGTCACCGATCGTGAGGCCCGCGGCCCGTACGGCACGAGCCCCGCAAGGCACAAGGAGTCACCCATGGACCACCCGACGGAACCCGCGGCGGACCTCCCGACAAGTCCCCCGACTGATCGCCCGGCAGACCTCCCGACCGGTCCCGGGGCCGGTCCTGCGACGGACTCGCCGATCGCCCAGGGACACCCAGTGCATCCGGACCCGGTCCTCGCGCTGGCCGCCGCCGACGCCGCCATCGTCCCGACCTGTGCCGAATGCGGGGCCGCGCGGACGGAGCAGGTCGCACCGGACACCGCCAGCAACTACGTGTACGTGCTCGGCCAGGTCGACTTCCGGGCCCCGAGCCTGGCGGTCGAGAAGGAGGTCGCCCAGGCGGTGGCCCGGTCCGCGAACGCGAACCTGACGGACCGGCAAGCCGTCTGCGCGGCCATCGCGCGGCCGGAGAACCGTTATCTCGCACGGCAGTTGTGCTACGTGCTGAGCGTCCAGGGCATGGAGACGTACATCCTCCGGCCCCGGGATCCCGTGGACTTCGACCGGCTCGTCGAAGCCGTCCGCCCCGAACCCAAGGGCACCGACCTGGATGTGGTCATCGGACACCGGGGGCCGCTCGCCCCGCCGTCGCTCTGCAACGGCCTGACCCTCCCGGTCGTGGCCTTCGAACAGGTCTACTCCTTCACAAGCGACGAGCTGATCGCGGAGATCAGCAAGCCGGAGGGGACGAGCGACAAGTGGTTCACCCGCTCGTCCAACGAACTGTTGCGCCGTGTCATGCAGTTGGGGGACAACGCGGGCGACACCGACGAGCACCGCGCCATCAACTACCTCGCGGTCCGGTACCCCCGCATCTATGAGAAGACCGTGGAGGCGTTCGCCGCCGACGCGAGCCTCAGCGGGGTCGTCTTCCGCGAGTCCCGGCTGAGCGGTGCCCGCCGGGTCCTCGATGTCGTGCTCTCCTACACGGGCCGCCAGACGGACGTGACCGAGAAGTTCTTCGTCCGGGTGGACGTGACCGAAGTCTTCCCGTTCCTGGTGAACAAGCTTGCTCCCTACTACGACCGTTGATCCGTGCCGCCCGACCGGCGCGGGACCAAGGAGGTGTGAGAGATGAATGTTCCGGGCTTCACCGCCGAATCGGCGCTCCAGCGGACCGGCGGACACTATCGGACACCCGGCGGTGGTCGTGCCGGCCGCCTGTCCGCCGTCATCCCGCAGGACGATTCGGCGGGATTCTGCAGCGTGGTGGAGTGCCCCATCGTCTGCCGCTCGGCGTGCCGTGGGTACCCCTACGGCTTCCGGTGCCAGAAGTGCCTGAAGGACTGCCGTCATGAGTGCAACAACCCCGGCTCCGACGGACCGTTCACGCGTCGCGTCGCCGTGAACGTCTGGTGAGGACGGCCTGGACGGCCCGAGGATGACGACACACCGAGGACGGTGCGATGGCGGAACCGCTGGAACAGACCGGGCTCGCGCGCCTGATGGCGCGCGGCGCCGGCCGGCCGGAGATCGTCGTGGCGGTGGTAGACGGCCTCGTCGCCCTCGGCCACCCGGGACTCGCCGGCGGACACCTGCGCGTGCTGCCCGGCGGGGCCGGCGACCGGGGCGGGCAGGGTGACGATCCCTGCCGCCCGACGGGCGACGACGCGTCCTGCCGCCACGGCACCTACGTCGTCGGACTCCTCGGCGCCGGCCGGACCTCGCGGTCGCCCGGCATCTGCCCGGGCTGCACCTTCCTGCTGCGCCCCATCTTCGCGGCGGGCCGCGTCACCGGCCGACCCGCCGCCCCCGCCGTCCCGGTCACCCCGGCCGCGCGGCCGGAGGACCTCGCGGCCGCCATCGTCGAGTGCGTCGACGCCGGCGCCCGGGTGCTGAACCTGAGCGTCGCGCCCGACCGCCCCTCCAGCACGGACCACCGCGAGCTGGAGTGGGCGCTCGACCACGCGGCCAACCGGGGCGTGATCACGATCGTGGCCGCCGGGAACCAGGGCGCGGTCGGCACCTCCGTCCTCACCCGCCACCCGTGGACCGTCCCCGTGGTCGCGTACGACCGGCGGGGCCGGCCGATGAACCTCTCCAATCTGGGCGGTTCGATCGGCGCACGCGGCCTCGGTGCTCCGGGCGAGGGCGTCGTCGGCCTCGGCCTCGGCGTCGACGGCCGCCCGCTGGCGGTCACCGGCACGAGCGCGGCCGCCCCGTTCGTGACCGGCGCCGTCGCACTGCTCCTGTCCGCCTTCCCCGCCGCCCCACCCGCCGACGTCCGGTCCGCCCTCCTGCTCACCGCCGTCGGCCCCCGCCGCACGGTCGTCCCGCCCTTCCTGGACGCCTGGGCCGCGTACACCGCACTCGCCCGGACCGGCAACGCCCCCCTCCCGCACGGCAACCGGCCGCTCAAGAATCCGAAATCCCTCTGCTGATCACCGTGTTCCTCATCGATGCGCCCCCGACCGGCAATATCAGCGCGTCGGCGAACGTCTTGACCCTCGCACGCAGCGGGTCCGGACTCGCCGAGGCGAGATTGTCCTCGGCAAGGGCGTGCAGGGGCAGACTGTCGGATGCGGTCATCGTGCTGATCTCCTTCAAAGACTTGGTCGTCTTGAAAGATCAGCCGGTGGCCGTTCGTCTATGCAGGCACCATCCCGATGCCGCGTCCGTCCTCGGCGCATTCTTCCCGGGTCACCAGGCCGCGTTGAGCAAACCCCCGGATCAGGTCGAACCCGTACACCACTTCCCTGGACGCAACCGTGCAGCCCTGTGCCCCCACAGAGGAGTGGTTCCGCTCAGATGGATGATCTCAGGGGCAGGGAGATGATGGCCTGATGCAGTACATCCTCAACACACCGGGACGGCTGACGGACAGGGGGCGGCGTTTCCTCGCAGCGCGGGCCCGCACCGTTCCCTTCCCCACGCAGGACAACCCGGACGACACCGAGGTCATCGCCCGGCTCGCGCCGTTTCCCGAAGTGGACACCACGATGACGCTCGCCGGGCTCCGGCAGGCCCAAGACCGCTACGGCGGGCTGGTCTATCGCACCTCCGCCTGGTCGTTCCAGGAGGAGATTCGTTTCGAGCCGTGGCCGTACTACGAGGACAGCGTGGACCACGGGCCGCTTGCGGAGTTCGTCGACCACGAGGTGGCGCACCCGTATTCCGTGAAGCTGCGGAGCGACGGCGCGGTGGTGTACCGCTTCGGCGTGGACGTGGCCGTGTTCCCGGACGCCGACGCCCTGATCGAGGCGGACGCACTGTACTGGGAGTGCGAGAGCTGGATCCCAGTGGTGGAGAAGAAGGCAGGACAGTCCACTGCGGGGGTCAGGGAGGCGGCTTCACGGCTGTCCTTGATCCGGGAAGGTTCCGGGAACACGGAGTGGTGGTGGGAGTCCGACGGGTTTCGAGTACACCTGTGGCGGACGTTCGCGGAGCTGTTTCAGCAGGAGCGGCTGGACAATTGGGGGCTGTGGGCCAGGGACGAGGCAGGTCTGCGGGCAGCCCATCGATTCCTCACGGGAAGCGATCTGCGGTGACTTCTGCCGGTCCCCCATGAGTCCGTCAGCCGGCCCCTGGGGAATCGAACTGCCTCGAATGACCGGCTGTGGGCTCAGCCACTGAGGCTTCGACGGCGCACGCTCAACTCGTTGCACATCTCCCGAGCGACTACAGACCCTGCAACGAAGGGCCTTGGCCACCCCGGACGAGTCATGGGGTACGCCTCAGGCAAGCGCCCAGGGCCGTTGCGTCGGCCTGGGCCATGCCGCGCGGCCGGCGCCGGCCGTGCGGGTCCCCGGTGGCTTCGTCACCACGCAGGGCTACAGGCACCGGAACGTTCGGGAGCTTCGCGTTTTGCGGGGCGGGGCAGGGCGGTGGGACGGGGAGCTTGTGGGGTGCGGGAGGCGTCAGGTGGTGGTTCGGCGGTTTGGTGGGGTGAAGACGTAGAGATCGAGGATGGGGGGCATGGGGGTGATGCCTGGGCCGCCGGACTGGACCCAGGTGACTATGTCCTCGGTGGCGTCGGGGTCGTTGACCAGGCCCAGCCAGACGGGGCGGGCGCCGGCGGCTCGGCCGGTCGAGGAGGGTTGGACCACGATCACGTTGGCCTGGTCGCAGGCGTCCAGGCAGGTGGAGATTCGGGTGGGGACGACGGCTCGGAGGCGGGTGGTCTGGGCCTCGTGGTCCACGCCGGGGAGTTTGGGGGTGCCGCAGCAGCAGTCTCGGCAGACTGTCACCCGGCAGGGGGTGGGGCCCGTTTTCGACTGTGCGGGGGTCACCAGGGCGTCGGGCGGGTGAGTGTGGGGGGTGTCATCCGGTGGCCTCACGAGCTTGTGAACTGGGCTTTGACCATGGGGATTTTACTCGCCCCCGTCGCACCGCCCAATCCCGCCACCAGGGGCTCCGCCTCTTCGACCCCGGCCCCGAACCCGGACCCCAAACCCGATTCGGGACCGCCCCCAACCCGATTCGGGAGCCAACCCCACCCCGATGCCGGGGCCGGGAGCGGGGGGGGCGGGCCAGGTGGCCGATCACCGTGGCGTCGTCCGTAGTCCGTAGTCCGTAGTCCGTAGTCCGTCGCCCGTCGCCCGTCGCCCGTCGCCCGTCGCCCGTCTTCCATCGTCCGTCGTCCGTCGTCCGTTGAACGGCGGGGGATGTTTTGCTGCTGGATCGCGTGGGTGCCGGAGATGTCGAGGGTGGCGAGCACAGCAGCGATGGAGGGTGCTCGGCCGGTGCAGGAGCGGGGCGCGGGGCGCACGCCGGGCGCCGGAAGCGGTGACGGCCCGGCGGCCCAGCGGCTGCCGTCCCGGTAACCCGCCGACCCAGCAGCCCAGCAGCCCAGCAGCCCAGCAGCCCAGCAGCCCAGCAGCCGGATGAGTGTCGGCGGCCCTCGGTTCGGACAGGTCGTCCCGGGGTGTGGGAGTCGGCAGACCACCGCTGCGTCAGCCCGGCGGGACAGGCCAGCTCGAAGGCGGGCCGCGGCGCCAGCGGCGCGGGCCGGCCGGCGACGGACCCGTCGGGAGGCATCGGCGGTGGACCGACGGTCGTGATGATCTCGGCAGGGGCCCGGTGCCGGGGTGGCCGGAAGGTGACTTGTGTCTCATGTGGGGTGGTGGGGTTCGGACGGGCTTCGGTGGCAGAGTCGCTGTTCGGAAGTGGTGTCGTCGTTCTGTCAGTGGCAGGAGTTCGGGTGGTGCATACCGGGGAGTCATTTGGGGTGGGAACGGTCCTGGGGTTCCCTTCGTTCTTGACTTGCCCTGCCTCCGCCGGTGCGGTCCCCGCCGTACCAGCGCGACGCGGAAGGACGACGTGCCCTTTGTTCCCGCTCCCGCTCGACGCGCCGCCCCCCTCGCGGCCCACCCCGTCCCCGGTCACCGACCCCCTCACCCTGATACCCAGCCCGGCCCGGCCCCCGGACCTCACCCGAGTCCCGGGCCAGGCCACGGCCACGGCTATTGACCCCGATCTCGATCCCAACCCCGGCCTCGCCCCTTGCTCCGTCCCCAAGGCGCTCTCCGACTCCCCCTGCGGCCCTGCCCCTGCCCCCGGCCAGGACGCGGTCGACCGCCCGGCGCGCGTCAGGGCGTTTCTGCCCGCCAGGGTGCAGGCGCTGCTCCCCGCCCGGTCGGCCGCCAACGCCCGGCGGTTGCGGTTCGCTCTCATGCTGCTGCCGTTGGCTCTGCTCGCGGTGTGGGCGACGGTCGACTGGCGGACGGTCCACGACGGGGCGGTGCGGCTGGCGTCGGCCGACCCCCGGTGGCTGCTGGCCGGTGTCGTCTTCACGGCCCTGTGCTCGGTGGCCTCCGCATGCGTACGGCAGGGGGCGGTGCCGGAGCGGCTTCCGCCGGGGCAGTTGCTGGCCGTGCAGTTCGCCGCCGGGGCCGCGGGGCACGCGCTGCCGGGCAACATCGGCGCCCACGCCGTCGTCCTGCGCTTTCTGCGGGGCCGCGGCATGCCCCTCGCCCGTGCCACCTCCTCGCTCGCCCTGTACTCGGCGGTCAAACCGGTGGCCAAGACGCTGGTGATCGTCGCCTTCGTCGTCGCCTTCCCGGGCACGCTCCGCCTGGCCGAGCTCCTCCCGAAAGGCGAGACCCTCGCCCTGGTCGGCGCGATCACCGGGGTCAGCCTGGCCGCCGTGGTCACCCTGATCACGACCGTACGACCGTTGCGGCGGCCCCTCATCGGAGGGCTGCGCTCCGCTCTCACGGACACACGGCTCGTGCACAGCCGACCCGTCCGCGCACTCTCCCTGTGGGGTGGGGCCGCCGCCTTCCCCCTGTGCCAGGGCGCCGTGGTCGCCTCGGTCGGCTCGTCGCTCGGGCTGCCGGTGTCCTGGACTCAGATGCTCTTCGCCTACCTCGTCGCCAGTACGGCCGCCGGTGCCGTGCCCGCGCCGGGCGGGCTCGGCCCCATGGACGCGGCGCTCGTCTTCGCGCTCGTCGCCTTCGGCGCGCCGGCGACCCTCGCCACCACCACCGTCATCGGCTACCGCGTCCTCACCGTCTGGCTCCCCCTCCTCCCGGGCACCCTCGTCCTGTCGGCGCTGGTGCGCGCGAAGGTGCTCTGAGCCGGGCCGGCGTACGCGCACGAGCACCGGGTGCCCTCGGGCGGGGCCCCGGTGTCGTCATGCCGTGAGCGAGGCCCTGGTGTCGGCACGCCGTAGCTGGGTGTAGTGGGCAGTTGAAGCTGGAACCATCTCTGGGACAAGAGGCCCGACGGGGCCGGAGGACTGGGGGATGGCGCATGTCGTACTCGGTGGGGCGGCGAGTGGTGGTCACGGGGCTGGGGGCCATCACGCCGCTCGGTGTGGGTGTGGGCGAACTGTGGCAGGGGCTGCTGGAAGGGCGTTGCGGGATTCGGCAGCTGGAGGGGGAGGAATTCGCGGAGTTACCCGTGCGGGTCGCGGGGACGGTGCCGGTGGATCCCGCCGACCTGTTGCCGCGGCCCCGGGCCCGGCGGATGAACCGGGCCGCGCGGTTCGCGGTACTGGCAGCGCGGGAGGCGTGGCGGGACGGGGGGTTCGACCCCGTCGGTACGGCGGCGAGCGGGCTCGATCCGGCGCGGGTCGGGGTGTCCGCCGGGGCGATCCTCGGTGACGCGTCGGTGCTCGTGGCCGGCGACCGGCAGTTGAGGGACCGGGGGCCGCGGAGTGTCTCGCCGCTCACCACGCCGATGTGCGTGCCCTCGCAGGCGGCGTCGCAGATCTCCCTCGACCTCGGTATCACCGGGGAGGCGCGGACCGTCACGAGTGCGTGCGCCTCCGGTACCGAGGCGATCGGGCAGGCGGTGGACCGTATCCGGTACGGGCGGGTGGACGTGGCGCTCGCGGGCGGGGCCGAGGCGGTGGTGACTCCGGCGATCATGGCGTCGTTCGCGGCGATGCGGGCGCTGTCGCGGCACGGGCTGAACGGCGGTGAGGGGAGCCCGTCCCGGCCGTTCGCGAAGGACCGGGACGGGTTCGTGAACGGCGAGGGGGCGGGTTTTCTGCTGCTGGAGGCGGAGGACCGTGCGAGGGCTCGCGGTGCGCGGATCTACTGCGAGGCGGCGGGCTGGGGACTGTCCGCCGACGCGCATCACATGGCGGCGCCCGATCCTTCGGGCGCGGGGGTGGCGCTCGCGCTGCACCGGGCACTCGCGGACGCGGCGGCGTCACCCGCCGATGTCGTCCACGTCAACGCGCACGCCACCGCCACGGTCGACGGTGACCTCGCGGAGGCGAACGCGCTGACCACGGTGCTGTCGGGGCGCCGGGTGCCCGTCACGGCGCTCAAGGGGAGCCTCGGGCACCTTCAGGGGGCCGCCGGTGCCGTAGAGGCCCTGGTCACCGCCCTGACTCTCCACCACGGCGTCATCCCGCCGACGATCGGCTGCGCCGACCAGGACCACGCGATCACCCTCGACCTCGTCACCACCGCCCCCCGCCCCCTCCCACCCGAAGGCGACCTCGCCCTCACCAACTCCTTCGGCTTCGGCGGCCACAACGCGGTCCTCGCGCTACGGCGCGCCACGTAGCCCCGGGCGCTGTGCGACGAAGCGGGGGTTGGTCAGGCTGAGCGTTCGGGTGTGGTCAGGCTGAGCGTTTGCGGGATGTCGCCTTCTTCGCCGGGGTCTTCTTCGCGGTGGTCTTCGCTGCCGTGGTCTTCGTCGCTGTGGACTTTGCTGCTGCGGACTTCGTCGCCGTGGTCTTCGTCGCCGTGGTCTTCGTCGCCGTCGTCCTCTTGGCCGTTGCCTTCTTCGCCGCTGTCTTCTTCGCCGGCTGAGTCGACTGCGCCGTCGACTTCTTCGGGGAGGCGGCCGTCTTCCTGGCCGGGGTGGTCGATTTCTTGCCCGGGGGCTGTTTGGGGGTGGGGCGGGACGGGAGAGGGGTGATGTCGGCGACGTCCTCGCCCCGGGACTCCTTGGCGTCGCGGACGCTCTTCTCGAGCGCGGCCATGAGGTCCAGGACCTTGCCGCCCGGGGCCGGGGCGGGGGCGGCGGCCGGCTCCTCGCCGGAGGCCTTCGCGGCGATGAGTTCCTCGACGGCCTCGCGGTAGTCGTCGTGGAGGGAGTCGAGGTCGACCTCGCCGAGAGTGTCCATGAGGGCGTCCGCGAGGTCCAGTTCCTTGTCGCGGACGGTGACGCTCGCGTCGGGGGCGACCCCGTCCGTCGTACGGATCTCGTCCGGCCACAGCAGCCCGTGCATGGCGAGGACGTCGTCCACGACCCGCAGCATGCCCAGCCGCTCGCGCCCACGCAGCGCGAACTTGCAGATGGCGACCTTCCCGCTGCGCTTGAGCGCCTCGCGGAGGAGGGTGTACGGCTTGGCGGCGGGGACGCCGTTCGCCGCGAGGTAGTACGCGGCGTCCACCTGCAGCGGGTCGATGCTCTCGGCCGGTACGAAGCCCTCGATCTCGATGGTCTTGGCGGTCGGGATGGGCAGCGCCGCGAGGTCCTCGTCCGTGATCGGGATCATCGTGCCGTCCGCGTCCTCGTACGCCTTGCCGATCTCCCCCTGCGTCACCTCACGGTCCTCCAGCTCGCAGACCTTGCGGTAACGGATGCGGCCGCCGTTCTACGGGGGTTCCCGACGCGTTGCGTGACGTCGCAGTGCGCTTCGTCGTTGAGGGTGCTGCGATGGTTCTCCGGGGGTGTTGCTCCGTGGTGGACCGTTGCGGTCTGTCCGTGGAGTGAAGGGATCAACGGGTGCGTGCATTTCCGGTCCGGATGCCGTCCGGTGCTGCGTACTGGACAGTGGTCGACGCCGAGATGCAGGTGGTGATCGAAGCCGACCGGTACCTACGGGGTCTCAGGTTGAGCAAGGACCGCGCGGAGTCGACGACGAAGGCGTACGCCGGGGCGATCGGGCTGTTTCTCCGCTGGTGTACGGCGACGGGGCGAGACTGGCGTACAGCCGCCCGCGATTTGAGCTCCTTCATCCTCTGGCTGAAATGGCAGCCGGCTGGGGAAGAGGGGCAGGCGACGGTCGTACCAGGGCCCGGCGGGAGGCCCGCCCGGGATGCACGCCGGATCAATGGCGTGCTCACAGCGGTTCGCGGCTTCCTGGCTCACGCGGTGACGGAGCGGGAAGTCCCGGGCTGGGTGCTGGAGCAGCTCTACCAGCTCGGAGACAGCTCGGACCTCCCCCTTCAGGCACAGTCGGAAGACGGCAGGCTCCGCTACCGGCTCCAGGCTCAGCACCGGCTGCCGGAGACGGAGAGGGCCGTGGACCGGGCCAGCGATGCGGAGATCGTGGCAATGTTCCGTGCCTGTCGCTCGGCGCGCGACAGGTTGCTGATCCTGCTGCTGGCCCGAGTGGGGCTTCGCCGCGGGCAGGCGGCGGGCCTTCGTCGCGGTGACGCTCATCTGCTCGTGGACTCGGCCGCCCTGGGATGCCGCCTGGAAGGCGCTCACCTGCATGTCGTACGGCGGCAGAACCAGAACAACGCCTGGTCGAAGTCCCGGCGTCCGGTGGCACTGCCCG
This sequence comes from Streptomyces europaeiscabiei, assembly GCF_036346855.1. Classification (NCBI taxonomy): domain Bacteria; kingdom Bacillati; phylum Actinomycetota; class Actinomycetes; order Kitasatosporales; family Streptomycetaceae; genus Streptomyces; species Streptomyces europaeiscabiei. Next base: position 7,100,812 of record NZ_CP107841.1, on the reverse strand, counting down.
TGGACTTCCTGGTGGTGCAGGCGTTCGACCAGTACGTCTTGGAGCGGCACGAACGGCTCGGGTCGGCGGGCAGTGATTTCCTGCTGGTGAACCTCTTCCGTGAGCCCTTGGGATCGCCGATCACGCCGGATGCGATCGGCGAGACCGTGGAGACACTGGCCCGTCGTGCCGGGCTGGACCGCAAGGTCACCCCGCACATGATGCGGCACGCTTTCGCCAGCAATATCGCGGACTCCGGCGGCTCGTTGGACGAGATCCAGTCTCTCCTGGGCCATAAGCACCCGGACTCGGCTCGTCCTTACCTGCACCCCGCGCAGTCCCGGCTGCGCGAGGCGATCAGCCGTGTTCCCTCGCCGAGGGACCTGGGCGAGGAGTCAGGCCGATGACGCTCAGCGTGGTCCGCACCCAGCCCCTCGGGCAGGAGGTGGAAGAGGACGGTGCCGCGGCCTTGTGGGCTGCGGTCGATCCGGAGTTCCTGGCCCTCTTCGGCTGGTCTCCGGAGACCGGAGTGCTGTTCTTCCCCGCGGATCACCCGCTGCTGGGCACGCCGCTGTGCCGAGTGAAGGGCTGCGTGCAGACCAGTGTCGCCAGGCAGTTGTGTTCCGGCTGCCGACTGCGGTGGAGGCAGGCAGGCAAGCTCCCGCTGGAGGAGTTCGCCGAGATGGACCGCGGCAACTGGCGGCAGGTCGGGGTCGAGGACTGCTCGGTGTCCGGATGCCAGCGGCCGTTCTCGTCCTGGCGGCGGCCGTTGTGCTCGACTCATCTCGCGCAACTCAAGCGTCGGGATGTGACGCTGGAGGAGTTCCTCTCCCTCGACGATGTGGTCGCGCTGCCCGCGTTCGGCCCCTGCGAGGTCGCCGCCTGCCACCGGTCCAGGGACGGCGTATCGCCGTACTGTCACACCCACCGGGAGCGCTGGAGAAACGCGGTCGCCCGAGGGCTGAGCGAGAACGACGAGGAGCGATGGCGGCGCACAACAGCACCCGTCTCCGCGAACAACGAGGTCAGTCTGCGCGGACTGCCGGATCGTGTAGTGGCGGAAATCCTCTACGGTGTCCAGGCCCGAACACGCGAGGGACTCCACACCACGCAGTTCCTGCTCCGCAATCTGACCAACCGGCTCCGCGAACTTGAGCTACCGTCACTGAGCGCGGTGGACCCGGCTCATGTGTCCCGGGGCACGCGGGGTCTCTGCGGCAGCCTGGTCACACTCGTGAGCCGGTTCGGCTTGACGCCGGAGGGCGAGCGGGCCAAGGACGTGTGGAGCGGTGCCGCGTTCGGACACACCGGGCGCCTTGACTTCACTGCGATCCACCAGCCCTGGCTGCGGGCCGCCGCCAAGGAATGGGCGTTCTTTTCCCTGCCTCAGCGGCGTGGCAGTGTCATAAGCAGCATCCAGGACATCCTCAGCGCGTTCGCCCTCCTGTCCGAGAGCCTGAGGCTTCAGCGCGAAGATCACGGCGACGACATTCGCACGCTCAGTCGTCGGGACATCACCGCGTTCACCAACCGTCTGTCCTTCCTGCACCACAGCGGGGACATCTCGGCGCACAGACGGGTCAGGGTCGTTCGCTACGTCCGTACCCATCTCGCCCGGATGCGGTCACTGGGACTGCCCCGGCCAGGTCAGCCCCTGCACGGGCTGCCGGATGACTTCGCCATCCTCCCGGAGGACATTCCCGACGACCCGGAGGACACCGAAGCCGGCAAGGACCTCCCGGCCGAGGTCATGCGGCAGATCTGCGATCAGTTGCCTTCGCTGGTCGGCCAGGCCCGGAACGGCAACGAGAACCGAGTGGCGGTCGAATTGCTGATCGACACCGGACGGCGTCCTCAGGAGATCTGTCAGCTGCGCTGGGACTGCCTCAAGCAGGACTCCGACGGGCAGCACGTGCTGATCTACGACAACTACAAGGCCAACCGCCACGGACGCCGTCTGCCGATCTCCCAGGCCACGGCAGGAGTGATCACCAGACAGCAGGAACTGGTCCGCGCAGACTTCCCGAGTACACCGACCGACCAGTTGATGTTGCTGCCCACGCGGGTGGCCAATCCCCACGGCCGGAAGCCCATCGCGCCGGGATGGCTCTCCGGCCGCCACCGCGGGTGGATCCGGTCCCTGCCCGAGTTCCTGGTCCCCACTCGGGTCGAGGTGGACGGTCAACAGGTCACCAGGATGATGCCTTTCGACAAGTCCAAGATCTTCCTTTACGCGTACCGGCACACCTACTGCCAGCGACACGCGGACGCGGGGGTCGCCGTCGACGTCCTCAGGGCCTTGATGGATCACCGGAGCCTGGACACCACTCAGGCCTACTACCGGGTCACCGAAGAGCGGCGGCGCGAGGCCGTCGACCGGGTCACCGAGATGCAGTTCGACCGGCACGGCAAGCGTATCTGGCGGCAGGCGAAGTCCCTGCTCGATTCCGAGCACGCCCGCCGGGCCGTCGGCGAGGTTGCCGTTCCTTACGGCGTCTGTACTGAGCCGTCGAACGTGGCAGCGGGTGGACACGACTGTCCCGTCAGGTTCCGTTGTGTCGGCTGCGGTCATTTCCGTACGGACGTCTCCTACTTGCCCGACCTGAAGGCTTACCTCGCCGACCTGCTGCGCAATCGGGAGCGGATCGCCGCTGCGCTGGACGCGGACGACTGGGCCAAGGCCGAGGCGATGCCGTCGGACGAGGAAATCAGCCGTGTGAGGCGCCTCATCAAGCGAGTGAAGGACGGCATGGACGACCTCGACGCAAGCCAGCGCACCGAAGTCGAGGAGGCCGTATCCGTGGTCCGCCGCGGTCGCCAAAGCCTGCTGCTGGGGATGCCTCGGGTCCGCCAGCCTCTCCCCGATCTGCGACCAGAAAGGCCACTGTGACCAGCAAGAGCAATCACGCCATGTCCGAAGGGAAGCGGGCAGACGCAGCACGCCGACGGCAGCGAGTCGAGAAAGCCATCAGCGCCGCCATCAAGGCGGGTGACGAGATCACCGCCTCCGGTATCGCCCGAACCGCCGGAGTCGACCGCTCCTTTCTCTACCGCCACCGCGACCTGCTGCAACTCATCCACACCGCGGCAACGGCGCCGCAGTCCGGCGAAGGACACACCCAGGTCAGCAGGGCCTCCCTGCAAGCGGACCTGGCGAACGCCCTGGAACGCAACGCCCGGCTCACCGCCCGCGTCCGGCAACTGGAGAACCGGCTCTCCCAACAGCTCGGTGAACAGGCCTGGCGCGACTCCGGCCTCGGAGCGCCCACCGACATCGACCACTTCCAGCGGCAGATCACCACCCTCGAACAGCGGGCTGTGGAACTCCAAGGCCAACTCGAAGACCGCACCGAGGAACTACAGGCCGCACGTGCCGCCAACCGAGAGCTGACCCGATCCCTCAACCAAGCCCACCGCTGACCGCGCTTCTCCCTCCGAACGAACCGTCCGGGTGGCGTATGCCGGGATGCGATCAACGGCCGACGGGGGTGACATGGGAAAACAGGAGGTGGGAAGGCAATGGCCAGAGCGGTCTGGAGCGGTGCTCTCTCATTCGGGCTCGTCGCCCTGCCGGTGCAGCTGTTCACGGCGACGGAAAGCCACACGATCCGCTTCAACCAGCTCCAACGCGGAACGTCCGACCGAGTACGCAACAAGCGAGTCAACGAGCGCACCGGCGAGGAAGTCCCCATGGAGGAGATTGTCAAGGGCTTCGACATGGGGGACGAATACGTGGTCGTCGAACCCGGCGAGCTGGACGAGATCGCTCCTGGCCAGTCCAAGTCGCTGGAGATCACCGGGTTCGTCGACCTGGACCAGGTCGAGCCGGTGTTCTTCGACAAGACCTACTACCTTGCGCCCAAGGGCAAGGAGTACGCCAAGGTCTACGCCCTGCTCCACCGCGCCCTGGCCCAGGCGAACAAGGTCGGTATCGCCACCGTCGTCATGCGCAACCGTGAGTATCTGGTCGCCGTGAAGGCCGAGGGCGACGTCCTGGCGATGCACACCATGCACTGGGCGGACGAGGTCCGCGACCCCCATCGGGAGATCGGGAGTCTCCCGGAGGAGACGCAGGTCGCCGACAAGGAGTTGCAGACAGCGGTGCAGCTGGTCGAGGCGCTTAGCATCGACTGGAATCCGGAGGAGTACCACGACACCTACCAGGAGAAGATGCTCCAGCTCGTGGAGGCGAAGCGCACGGGCCAGACAGTGGAGAAGGGCGAGCCGCCACCACGCTCCACCAACGTCATCGACCTCATGGGCGCGCTGGAAGCCAGCGTCGAGCGGGCCAGAAGCGCCCGGAAGAACGGCGCAGAGACAACAGAAGAAGCCGCAGGGGTCCGCTCTCCGGCGACGTTGAAGCAGGCGGCTGAGAAACGCCAGGCCCGTCCGGAGAAGAAGGCGGCCAAGCCTCATGCCTCAGAGCTGGAAGGCCTGACCAAGGCTGAGCTCTACCAGCGCGCTTCCGAAGCCGACATCCCCGGTCGTTCCTCGATGACCCGAGAGGAGCTGATCAAGGCCCTCACCGGCAAGAGCGGCCAACGCGGAAAACGAGCCTCCTGAGGTCGGCGAGCCACCGAAGAGCAAGACCAGAACGGGCGGGTGGAATCCCGCCCGCATCCGCCGGAACCGCGTGTCCACTTCGACCGTCGAGCTAGATATCCACACATAGTGGGAACGTCGCAAGCGCACGGTGTTCCCCGGTCACCGGCGCGTATTGGGCTTTCGGCAGTGTCGGACGGCTCCCGGTGTCCGTACCGTCGCCTCCGTGAACAGCACGATGATCAGCGGCGAGACTGCGACCGGGACCGCTGCTGTGCGGCGGGCTCTTGATCCGAGGACTACTCTGACAGCGGCTGCCGTGGTGGCTGCCGGTGTGAGCATGGTGAACCCGTGGTGGGCTGTCCCGGCTGCCATCGCAGCGTTCTTGACAGGACGACGGCCTGGAAGGACCGCGCCGACAGCGCTCGCCCTGGTCGCGATTCTCGCGACCGGCGTGGTGGCGCTGTCCGTCGTGCCCGCTTGGCTCCCCCTGGCCGGCCGGTTTGTGACAGTGGTGGTCGTCGCAACGATGCTGCCCTGGTTCGCAGGCCGGTTCTGGTGCCAGTATCAACTGGTTGTCCGGGCCGGGTGGGAGCATGCCGAGCAATTGCAACGCGAGCAGCAACTGATCGCTGATCAAGCCCGACTGCGCGAGCGGGCGCGTATCGCTCAGGACATGCATGACGTGCTCGGCCATGATCTCAGCCTGATCGCCCTGTCTGCCGGGGCACTCAAACTCGCGCCGGGCCTTGAAGAACACCATCGAAGGGCCGCAGGTGACATCCGGGCCAGAGCCGCAACCGCGGTGGAGCGTCTCGGCGAGGTGATCGGTGTCCTGCGTGAGGAGACCGACGACATTCCGAGGGACCCGGGCGGGTCCAGCCTCACGGGGCTGACCTCCGAGGCTTCCGCGGCTGGGCTCGCAGTGGAGTTGCGCATCGATGGCACGGCAGACAACCTTCCGCCGGTGGTCGAACGGGCAGTTCACCGCATCGTGCAGGAAGCGCTGACCAACGTTGCCAAGCACGCGTCAGGCGCGGCAGCGACTGTCCACGTGGCGCATACGGCAACGGAAACGAAGGTCGTGGTGGAGAACGGGCCGCCATCATCCGCAACCAGCCCGCAGCCTCGCCCCCGGAGCGGAGGGCGAGGCCTCATCGGCATCGAAGAACGTGTGCGGTTGGCCGGCGGTTCGTTCGACCACGGCCCGCGCAACGGCGGCTACGCAGTCGACGCGCAGATCCCTCACACGCCCTCGTCCCCGGCACCGCCGCTCGCGCCCGCAGCCTCTCGCGATCGCGAGTTGCCGCAGGAACATCGCCGCGCTCGGCGCCGCGTCGGTCGGGCCCTGGTCGCCGCGGTCATGGCGCCCCTGGTAACGGGAGCGTTGCTGAGCGGAGCGCTGGTGGGCTGGGAGATGGTGTCGACGTCACAGTCGGTCCTGGACCCGGGCGACTACGCCCGTCTGCACGTGGGGCAAGATCGTTCCGAGGTTGAGCGTCGTCTGCCGGACCGGCAGACGAACTACCGACCGCTGACTGCCGAGCCGATAGGAGACGGCATAACGTGCGAGTACTACGCGATGACGGCCGACAGGTTCGACGACCGGTCCGGCGACGCCTACCGGCTCTGCTTCCGGGAGGACACCCTGGTGTCCCTGGACTCGCTCACCCCGTGAGTGCTCGATGATCCGGGTGCTGATCGCCGACGACGAACCGATGATCCGCGCAGGGGTTCGCGCCGTTCTTGCCACGGATCCGGACATCGAAGTCGTCGCCGAGGCCGTCGACGGGCACGACGCCGTGGACCAGGCTCGGCGCCACCGCCCCGCGGTGGCCGTACTCGACATCCGCATGCCAGGGATCAACGGCATCGACGCTGCGGCGGAAATCCGCAGAGCAGTGCCGACAACGAGCGTCATCATGCTGACGACCTTCGGTGAGGACGACTACATCCTTCAGGCACTCGGCGGTGGTGCAGCAGGCTTCCTGATCAAGTCAGGCGAGCCCGAGGAACTGATCATCGGAGTCCGCGCGGTGGCCGAAGGCGCCGCCTACCTGTCACCGAAAGTCGCGGCCCGGGTCGTCGCGCACCTCGCCGCGACGGGTGCGGGCGTCCTGGCCGGTCGGCGCTCCGCCGCCCGCGACCGGGTCGCCGCCCTCACGGCCCGGGAACGCGAGGTACTGGCCTTCCTCGGGAGCGGTCTGTCCAACGGGCAGATCGCCCGGCGGCTGCATGTGGTGGAGGGAACGGTCAAAGCCCATGTGAGTTCCATCCTGGCGAGGCTGGGCGTCGACAACCGGGCTGCTGCCGCGGTCGTGGCCCACGAGGCCGGGATCGTTCCTGCGCAGCCGCCCCAGGCGTGATGCCCCCCGCTGAGCAAGTGGCATGAAGGCGAGTAGCACGGCCGCCACCACAGTGCCGCCGAGAATCGCGCCGGCGAGCACGTCGTGGGGGTAGTGGACCCCCACCAGCACGCGCAGCAGCGCAGCGGCCCCAGCCAGCGGCAGAGTGATCGCGGCGAGGCGGGGCCACAGCACGGCCAGACCGACCGCCAACCCAGCTGACAGGGTGGCGTGGTTGCTCGGGAACGACCAGTCCCCCACTCCGGGGCATTCAGCGACAAGGTCGGCCCCTGTCCCTAACGCACGGCAAGGCCGCTCCTCGTCCACCACCAGCTTCACCGCCTCGCTCACTGCATAGGCCGCGACGGTTCCGAGGCCTATCAACACGGATCCGGCGACTCCTCGGGGGTCGTTGCGACGAATCGCCGTCCACCACATCCAGACCAGCAACATTCCGAGGATCACCAGAGTGCCCTCGGTGGCTGCTTCCAGTAGGGGGCCCAGCCATGACGGTGAGTCCGCCACTGTCCCGGTCACCGAACGGTACGCGGACGCCGAAGCGCCGCCAGTGACCTTGACCGCACCGGCCTCACCGAGCCCACCCGGGGAAAGCCAGACGACCGCTCCCGACCCCACACCGAGGACGCCCAAAGCACCAAGCAGTCGACTGGCCCTGATCTTCTCTCGTCGTTCTCGTTCCATGAGGCCCGAACGTAGAAGCGGGAAGGGTCGAGAACCCGAGCCGAACGACAACATCGGACTTGGACGATCGTCAGGGTTGACATCTATGCGTCCGCGTCACGGACGCCCCTGCGCTGCGCTTCAACGCTGAGGCGCTCGCATTGCCACAGCTGTCGCAATTCCTCACGCCCAGAGAACCCCAGTTGACCTGCGACGTAGCCGTGCTCCCGCCCGCACAACGCCTCACACCCCCAGAGAAGACATGTCCTCCAGGTGGACCTGGCGGAAGGACACGGAGTGGCTCTCGGTCGCGTTCACCAGCTTGATCGGGATGCTGACCAGGCCGAAGGAGATGGCGCCGTTCCAGATGGATCGCACGGGCAGCACGCACCTTTCGGGCCCCTGATTCCGGTTTGTCCACACCGTAACGCGGACCGATCACGCCTGCCCGTCGGCCGCCGGGCGCCCGGCGGCCGACCCCCGCGGCCCCGCCCCGCGGCCCCGCCCCGCGGCCCCGCTCGGTGGACCCCCTCACCGGACCCCGTCACCTGACCGGTTCGGCGGACCCCGTCACCGGACCGGTCAGGATTCGAGAAGCGCGGGTGGGTGGAGCACGCCTAGCGTGAAGGCCATGAGCCTCCCTCACCATCGACGCGGGCTTCGTCGACCCGGCCGTCGACGACGGCGAGCGGCGCACGGTCGTCGGGATGACGGCCGAGGGCACCTGCGCCCGTGTCCTCCTCACCGCCGCCGGCCGCGCGACGGCACCTTCGCGCGGGCCGGCGGCCTGCGGTGCCGGAATCGTCCAGGAGCCGACGAGGCAGCCGTACGGCGTCCGCGACGCGCCGTCCGTGATCCCGCAGGCAACCTGATCCGCGTCCACGAGGTCTGAGGTCCGGGGAGGGCTCCGCAGGGCCGGAGGCCAGGTCCGGGTCCGAGTCCCGGAAGCGAAGGCACGCCCGCCCGTCCCCGGGCCCCGCACCACCGGCCGAGTGGACGCGCGGCCTTCGGCCGGCACCACCGACCTTCGCCCTAGCACCACGGAAGACGCACGACCAGACGTACTGTTCCCAACGGATCGGATCCAGTCGGGCGACGCCGGCGGGACCGCGGGACGCGGCTCCGCACGACAGATGGAGGAACGATGACCAAGGCCACGAGGGCGGGGACGCAGGCGCAGTCTCCCGGGCCGCACGCCGCCGACAGCCATGACCTGATCCGTGTGCACGGGGCGCGGGAGAACAATCTCAAGGATGTCAGCATCGAGATCCCGAAGCGCCGGCTGACGGTGTTCACCGGGGTCTCCGGCTCGGGGAAGAGCTCGCTGGTGTTCGACACGATCGCCGCGGAGTCGCAGCGGCTGATCAACGAGACGTACAGCGCCTTCCTGCAGGGCTTCATGCCGAACCTGGCACGCCCCGAGGTGGACGTGCTCGACGGGCTGACCACCGCGATCACCGTCGACCAGCAGCGGATGGGGTCCGACCCGCGCTCCACCGTCGGCACCGCCACCGACGCCAACGCGATGCTGCGCATCCTCTTCAGCCGGCTCGGCAAGCCGCACATCGGCCCGCCCGGCGCGTACTCCTTCAACGTGGCCTCGGTCTCGGCGAGCGGCGGGCTCACGGTCGACCGGGGTGCCGACAAGACCAAGACCGAGAAGGTGACCTTCAGCCGCACCGGCGGCATGTGCACCCACTGCGAGGGCCGGGGCAAGGTCTCCGACATCGACCTCACCCAGTTGTTCGACGACTCCAAGTCGCTCTCCGAGGACCCGTTCACGATCCCCACCTACACCGGGGACGGCTGGGTGGTGCGGGTCATCGCCGAGTCGGGCTTCTTCGACAAGGAGAAGCCGATCCGCCAGTACACCAAGAAGGAGCGGCACGACTTCCTCTACCGCGAGCCGACCAAGGTGAAGATCAACGGCGTCAACCTCACCTACGAGGGGCTGATCCCGAAGCTGCAGAAGTCCTTCCTCGCCAAGGACCGCGAGTCGATGCAGCCGCACATCCGGGCCTTCGTGGACCGGGCGGTCACCTTCACCGAGTGCCCCGACTGCGACGGCACCCGGCTCAGCGACCTGGCCCGTTCCTCGCGGATCGGCAAGGTCAACATCGCCGACGCCTGCGCGATGGAGATCCGTGACCTGGCCGAATGGGCACGCGGGATCGAGGACGCGTCGGTGGCGCCGCTGCTCGCGAAGCTCCACTACACCCTCGACTCGTTCGTGGAGATCGGCCTCGGCTATCTCTCCCTCGACCGGGCCTCGGGCACGCTCTCCGGCGGCGAGGCGCAGCGGACCAAGATGATCCGTCACCTCGGCTCCTCGCTCACCGACGTCACGTACGTCTTCGACGAGCCGACCATCGGGCTGCACCCCCATGACATCGAGCGGATGAACAACCTGCTGCTGCGGCTGCGCGACAAGGGCAACACCGTGCTGGTCGTGGAGCACAAGCCGGAGACGATCGCGATCGCCGACCATGTGGTGGACCTCGGCCCCGGCGCCGGTACGGCGGGCGGCACCGTCTGCTTCGAGGGAACGCTGGAGGGGCTGCGGGCGAGCGACACCGTCACCGGCCGTCATCTCGGCGACCGGGCCGCCCTGAAGGAGACGGTGCGCAGGCCCACCGGTGCGCTGGAGATCCGCGGCGCTGCGGCGAACAACCTCCAGGATGTCGACGTGAACATCCCGCTCGGTGTGCTCACCGTCATCACCGGCGTCGCAGGCTCCGGCAAGAGCTCGCTCGTGCACGGGTCGATGGCCCGACAAGCAGGGGCCGAGGGCGTGGTGTCGATCGACCAGACCGCGATCCGCGGCTCCCGGCGCAGCAACCCGGCGACCTACACCGGGCTGGCCGACCCGATCCGCAAGGCCTTCGCCAAGGCCAACGGGGTGAAGCCGGCGCTCTTCAGCGCCAACTCCGAGGGCGCCTGCCCCACCTGCAACGGCGCCGGCGTCATCTACACCGACCTGGCCATCATGCAGAGCGTCGCCACCACGTGCGAGGAGTGCGAGGGGAAGCGGTTCGAGGCGTCGGTGCTGGAGTACCGCTTCGGCGGGCGGGACATCAGCGAGGTGCTCGCGATGTCGGTGACCGAGGCCGAGGGGTTCTTCGGCGACGGTGAGGCGCGGACCCCGGCGGCCCACCGGATCATCGAGCGGATGGCGGATGTCGGGCTCGGCTACCTCACCCTCGGGCAGCCGCTCACCACGCTCTCCGGCGGCGAGCGGCAGCGGCTCAAGCTGGCCACGCACATGGGCGACAAGGGCGGGGTCTACGTCCTCGACGAGCCGACCACCGGCCTCCACCTCGCCGATGTGGAGCAGCTGCTCGGGCTGCTCGACCGGCTCGTCGACGCGGGCAAGTCGGTGATCGTCATCGAGCACCACCAGGCGGTCATGGCTCACGCCGACTGGATCGTCGACCTCGGCCCCGGGGCCGGTCACGACGGCGGCCGGGTCGTCTTCGAGGGCACCCCGGCCGACCTCGTCGCGGCCCGCTCGACCGTCACGGGGGAGCACCTGGCCGCGTACGTGGGCGCCTGAGGCGTACGGGGAGCCTGGGGGGTACGGGGAGCCTGGGGGGTACAGGGAGCCTGGGGGGTACAGGGAGCCTGGGGGGTACGGGATGCCTGATCGCGGCGGGTGCCTGAGCGCGTACGTGGGCGCCCGACCGTACGCGGCCGGCGCCTGACCCAGCTGTGGCGCCGGCCGTATCGGCGGGCACCCGACCGTATGCGCGAGCGCCCGACCGCATCCGCAGGCGCCCGCCCATCATCCGATTCGCCCGCTTTCACACCGAATCATGGGATTCTGACTCCCATGACACCGATCACCGAGGTGGAGGGCCACAGGGTCGCCCTCTCCAACCTGGAGAAGGTCCTCCACCCGGCGACTGGCTTCACCAAGGGCGAGTTGCTGCACTACTACGCCACGACCTCGGACGCCCTGCTGCCGCATCTGCGTGACCGCCCGGTCTCCTTCCTCCGTTATCCGGACGGGCCGGGCGGCGAGGTCTTCTTCACCAAGAACGTGCCGCCGGGCACGCCCGACTGGGTCACCACCGCCGAGGTGCGGCGGATGGAGGGCCCGGCCCGGATGGTGCTGGTCCAGGACCTGGCGAGCCTGATGTGGGCGTCGAACCTGGTCGCCGAGTTCCACACGCCGCAGTGGACCGTCGCCTCCTCCGACGAGGCCGACCGGCTGGTCCTCGACCTGGACCCGGGGGCGCCCGCGACGGTCGTGGAGTGCTGCGAGGTCGCCTGCTGGCTGCGGGACCGGCTCGCGGCGGACGGGATCGAGACGTACGCGAAGACGTCCGGTTCGAAGGGGCTGCATCTGCTGGCGACGGTGCGCGGGGCGTCCTCGGAGCGGGTGACGGAGTACGCCAAGGAGCTGGCCGTGGAGGCGGAGGAGGCGCTGCCCCGCCAGGTCGTCCACCGGATGACCCGCAGTCTGCGCCCCGGCAAGGTCTTCGTCGACTGGAGCCAGAACGCCGCCCGCAAGACCACGGCCACGCCCTACACCCTGCGCGCCCGCCCCGAGCCGACCGTCTCCGCCCCGGTGACCTGGACCGAGGTCGAGGAGTGCGCCTCCCCCGGCCACCTGGTGTTCCGGGCCCAGGACATCGCGGCCCGCCTCCAGGACCACGGCGACCTGTTGGCGCCGCTCCTGGACCCGGAGGCCGCGCACGCCCTGCCGTGACGGCCTACACCCGGGTCCACGTCCGCCGGTCCCGGGCCATCGCGTGCAGCCCCTCCACGTCCGCCGGTTTGAGCAGCCCGCCCGTGCGGGCGAGTTCGACGAGGTCCGTGTCGCGCAGGACGCGGACCTCGCGCGGGGGCGTGGTGAGGGCGAGGCCGGACGGTTCGGCGACGGCGAGGACGGGGTGGACCTCGGCGGTGAGGGCGTAGGAGGCTCGGTCCGCCTCGGCGCGCAGCCCGCGCAGCAGCGCGCGGGGCTCATGGCGGCCGACCGCGACCATGGGGTCGGTGACGACGACGCGCTGTCTGCGGGCGGGCAGGGACCGGATGCAGAACAGGCCCCCGGGACCGATGACCAGGTGGTGGATGCGGTCGCCGCCGGGCAGTGGCACGGAGTGCAGGGTGTGCCAGCCGGCGCCCTCCAGCCGGTCCAGCGCGGCGCCGACCGTCTGCTCGGCGGCCAGGGCGCGACGGCGTGGGTCGGGGCGCAGCCGGCGTGGCGGGCCGGGGGCTCGGTCGAGGGCGATCAGCAGGGCCTCGCCGGGGCGGTTGGGGGCCAGGTCGTCGTCCGGGTGCAGGCTCAGCCGGGCCAGTTCGGCGGGGGTGGGCACGGGTGGCGGGCCCACGGTGACCTGGCCGGTGGCAAAGGGGCCGAGGACGGCCAGCACGTCCTCTCTGTGTTCCTCGCTGAGAAGGTTCACCCGGCCCGCCTCACGGTCGTACCAGGCGATGTTCCTCCCGTCGGTCCGGCACACGTACAGGCGCTCCTGTCCGTGCCGCCAGGTCGGTATGACGCGCAGTCCGCTCATGCACCATCACCCCGGACCATGGGAACAGGCGGGGTGCTCCATCGGCAAGAACCCGGCTACCTTTGAGGTGACGACCTGTCGTCAGGGGCCGGGGCCCGAGTCGGAAGTGGCGCCTGCCGGGTGGACGACGTCACTTCCGACACAGGCCCCAGGGGAGGCGCCGTTGCGGACCGGCAGGAAGCAACCCGAGGTACCGGCTCCGGGCGAACCGTGGAGCGAGATCGTGCCCGGACTGTGGATGGGCGGGCACGAGTTCGCGGGGCGGACCGGGACCGGGGAGATCGAGTTCGCGGTGGTGCACGACGAGTTCGATCTGGTGCTGACCCTGCTGCGACTACCGGGGTACGGGCCGGACGACGGCGTCGAGCACCATGTGTGGCCGATCCCGGACGGTCCGTTGGACGGTACGCAGCTGGCGGGTGTGATGCGGCTGGCGCAGGCGGCGTGCGACGCTCTGGAGGACGGCAAACGTGTCCTCGTCCGCTGCCACAGCGGGTACAACCGGTCCGGTCTGGTCGTGGCGCAGGCGCTGATCCGCGACGGGCACTCCGCCGAGGAGGCGATCCGGCTGATCCGCACCCGCCGTTCGCCGTGGGCGCTGCACAACGAGCTGTTCGTGGAGTATCTGCACACCGGGCTGGCGACGGTCCGGTTCCTGGAGGAGTTGGAGGAGCCGGCCCAGTAGCGCGGGGTGCACGACCGAGCCGTCACGAAGGAAGCACTTCCGCACGAATAGGGTGTACGGGACCACAGTCACCCCTTCCGCATGCCCGCACACCCAGGAGTCCCGTGTTCCCCAGCCGCCCCGCGCGTGCGGCCGCCTGTGCCTCGGTCGCCGTGGCCGCCGCCCTGCTGCTGGGTGCGTGCGGCGACTCCGGGGGCCTGGTGAGCGCGGGCGCGACACCCACCGCGAGCGGCCCGACGCGGCTGTGGCCCGGGGAGCCGCCCGCCTCCTCCCCCGCCTACGACTACGGCGAGGCCGAGACGGAGGTCGTCGAGGGCGTCAGGGCTCCCGGCGAGGACATTCACCAGGTGGACCCGTTGGCGGTCGTGCGCGCCGAGATCGCCGCGCACCCCGAGGTGTACTCCGGGCCCGGGGCCCTCTACGGCGGGACGGCCGGGCGCATGGCCGACTGCCGCGGAAACGGAACGGACGGGACGGACGGGACGGACAGGACGGACGGGACGGACAGGACGGACGGGACGGACGGGACGGACGGGACGGACGGAACGGACGGAACGGACGGGACAGACGGGGACCGCGCCAGGTGTCCCGTCCTCAAGGCCTACTACCGCGATCTCACCGGTGACGGGCGCGACGACATGGTGCTCGGCTTCCGGCTGCTGCCCGGCAACCAGACGGCGGTGCGGATGTACACGCTCCGGGCGGACCGGCTGGTGCAGGTGCTGGCCAGCGACGACGCGGTGCTCGCGGTCGAGCTGGCCGGCCGTACCGTGATCATCCGCTCCCCCGCGGCGATCGTCGGCTACGAGTACCGCACGCAGTGGACCTGGGACGAGGACCAGGGGGCGATGCTGCTCACCCGCGACGAGATCCTGCGTGTGGGCGGATCGGCGAAGCCGTCACGGTCACCCTCCGCCTCGCCGTCCGCCTCGCCGTCCGCCTCCTCGTCGGCGAGCCCGGGGTGAGCGCCGTGAGGCCTGCGCGGAAACGGTTCGGCCTGCGCCGCTGGACCTCCTCGCTCACCTGGAAGGCGCTGGCCTTCATCACGGTCATGTGCTGCGGGCTGGCCGCGCTGCTCGGTGCCCTCGTGCATGTCTCCGTCACCGACCGGACCGTCAGCGACGCCCGCTCCCGGGCGCTGGTGCGGCTCGACGAGGCGGTACGGGCGTACGAGGCCGGGAACCGGCTGCCGCCCGACTCGGGGATCGACGTGCCGGGGCTGCCGAAGTCGCTGCGCGAGCTGGCGGTGAGCGGGCGGCGCGGCACCATGGTCGATGCCGTCGGCGGGTACCCCGCGATGTGGGCGGCCGCTCCCGCCGACGGCCGCGCCCTCGCCGTACGGATCGACTACGCGCAGAGCGCGGCCACGATCGAGAACCTCGACCGGGCCATCCTGGGCTCCTCGGCGCTGGCGATCGGGGTGACGCTGATCGTGGGCGCGCTCGGCGTCACCGGGGTGACCCGGCGGCTGCGTACGACCTCGCAGGTGGCCCGGCGGATCAGCGCGGGCGACCTGGACGCGCGGGTCCGCGACCCCCGGACGACGGACCCGGCGCGGTACCGCGACGAGGTGGCCGCGGTGGCCGCCGCGCTCGACACCATGGCGTCCACGCTGCAGCGGAAGCTGCTCAGCGAGCAGCGGTTCACCGCGGATGTCGCGCACGAGCTGCGTACGCCGCTGACCGGGCTGCACGCGGCTGCCGAACTGCTGCCGGCGGGGCGGCCGACGGAGCTGGTGCGGGACCGGGTCGCCGCGCTGCGGACGCTGACCGAGGATCTGCTGGAGATCTCACGGCTGGACGCGGGCAGCGAGCGGCTGGACGTGGACGTGATCCGGCTCGGGGTGCTGGCCGAGCGGGTGGCCGCGAACACGAGCGGCGAGACGGAGGTGCGGGTGGTGGAGGACGCGTGTGTGGAGACGGATCGGCGGCGGCTGGAGCGGGTGTTGGGGAACCTGGTGGCCAACGCGCACAAGCATGGGGCGCCTCCGGTGGTGTTGACCGTGGAGGGGGCGGTGGTGACCGTGCGGGATCACGGGAACGGGTTCCCTGGCTATCTGGTGGCTGAGGGGCCGCAGAGGTTTCGTACGGAGGGCTCCGCCAAGGGGCATGGGTTGGGGCTGACCATCGCGGTGGGGCAGGCGGAAGTCCTGGGGGCGGGGCTGGAATTCGAGAACGCCGCCGATGGGGGTGCGTCGGCCGTTCTGCGGCTGCCGGTCGGTGGGGGCTGATCGCCACCCACGCGGCGGAGCCGCACATCGGACGCAGCCCCACGCCCCTTCGAGGGCAGCGCCCTCAGGGGCGGAACGCCCCGATGGCCCATCGCAGAAGGCGCCCCGTCCGCCCTCCTCCTAACGTGGCAGACAGTCAGCCTCGCCCCTTTTGTGGAGGAGTATCGATGTCCCTGCGGATTCTGCTCATGCGGTTCGGTATAGCCGCTGCCGGTGGCGCCCTGTTGGCGTTCGCCGCAACGACTCCCTCCGCCGCCGACACCGGCCAGGAGGACCCCCAAAAGAACCAGCAGATCGTCAGGGGCAAGGTCACTGCCCGTACCGGTCTGTTCCTGCGCAGCGCGCCGACCCGCGGCGGCTCGGTCATCCGGGTCGCACCCCACGGCGAGATCGTCAAGATCTTCTGCCGGGCCGACGGCCAGAGCGTCGACGGCGACCGGCAGTGGTACCTGCTCGTCGACGGCACCTGGGCCTGGGGCTCGGCCCGCTACATCGAGGCCTTCAAAACGCCACGCTCGTGCGCCTGAGCGACAAGACCCACAAGGCACCTCATTTGGGTAAGTTCCGGGCATGACCACCAAAGCCGGAACGACCCTGGCGGCGGATCCCCCTGAGCCGTCCCCGCCCGCCGTACGCCTGCTCCGGCGCCGAGGCGTCGAGCTCACCCTCACCGTCGTGGCCGTCCTGCTCTCCGTGTACGGCTACTGCGCCGTCGGCCTGGCGAAGAACGGCACCGTCCCGCCCGGCGCCCTCGACTACGGCGCCGGACTCGGCGTGCTCGCGCTGCTGGCCCATCTGGTGGTGCGTCTGCGGGCGCCGTACGCCGATCCGCTGCTGCTGCCGATCGCGGTGCTCCTCAACGGACTTGGCCTGGTGCTGATCCACCGGCTCGACCTGGAGACCCCGGCCGACCTGGCGGCGCCCGCGCAGCTGAACTGGTCGACGCTCGGGGTGGCGCTGTTCATCACGGTCGTGGCCCTGCTGCGCGACCACCGGGTGCTGCAGCGGTACGCGTACGTCTCGGTGGTGGCCGCGCTGGCCCTGCTGGCGCTGCCGATCCTGTTCCCGCCGGTCAACGGGGCCCGGATCTGGGTGCGGATCGCCGGGTTCTCCCTCCAGCCGGGCGAGTTCGCGAAGGTGCTGCTCGCGCTGTTCTTCGCCAGCTATCTCGCGGCGAACCGCAACGCGCTGGCGTACGCCGGGCGCCAGATCTGGCGGTTCAAGCGCCTCCAACTGCCCACCGGGCGCGTCCTCGGCCCGATCGTCACCATCTGGCTGCTGAGCGTCGGCGTCCTGGTCCTGGAACGCGATCTGGGCACCTCGCTGCTGTTCTTCGGCCTCTTCGTGATCATGCTGTACGTCGCCACGGGCCGCACCGGCTGGATCGCGGTGGGGCTGCTGCTCGCGTGCGTGGGCGCGGTGGCCGTCGGCTGGCTCGAACCGCATGTGCACAGCCGCGTCGAGGACTGGCTGCACCCCTTCGCGTCCATCGAGGCGGGCCGGGGCCCCAACCAACTCGCCCAGTCCCTCTTCTCGTTCGCCGCCGGCGGGCTGCTCGGCACCGGCCTCGGCCTCGGCCACTCCGTCCTGATCGGCTTCGCCGCCAAGTCGGACTTCATCCTGGCCACGGCGGGCGAGGAACTGGGCCTCGCCGGCCTCGCCGCGATCTTCCTGCTCTACGCCCTGCTGGTCGAGCGCGGCTTCCGCACCGGCCTCGCCCTGCGCGACCCCTTCGGGCGTCTCCTGGCCACCGGTCTCGCCTCGATCGTCGCCCTCCAGGTCTTCGTCATCGCGGGCGGCGTCACCGGGCTCATCCCGCTCACCGGTATGGCGATGCCCTTCCTCGCCCAGGGCGGCTCCTCCGTCGTCACCAACTGGATCATCGTGGCCCTGCTGATGCGGATGAGCGACTCCGCCAGGAGGCAGTACGACCACGGGCGCCTGCCCCGAGGCCCGCTCGACGGCCCGGAGGTCCGGGGCGCATGACCAAGTACATCCGCCGCGCCGCCGCCCTGTGCGCCCTGCTGCTGCTCGCCCTCCTCGTCAACGCCACCCGCGTCCAGGTCTTCCAGTCCCGGGTCTACGACGACAATCCCGCCAACCGCCGCCCGGCGATCGCCCGTTGGGGCCAGCCGCGCGGGAACATCGTCGTCGAGGGACGCCCGGTCACCGGCTCGAAGGACACCGGGGAGCAGCTCCGCTACGAACGGACGTACCGGGACGGCCCGTTGTACGCGCCGGTCACGGGCTTCGCCTCGCAGGAGTACGGGACGACCTTCCTGGAGGACACGCAGGACTCCGTCCTCGACGGCAGCGACCCGTTGCTGTCCTTCCTCCCCCTGTGGAACGACATCACCCGCGACCAGAACGCGGGCGGCGAGGTCGTCACCACCCTCCGGGATTCGGCCCAGCGGGCGGCCTACCTGGGGCTCGGCGCCCGCCGGGGCGCGGTCGCCGCGCTCGAACCGGCCACCGGGCGCGTCCTGGCACTGGTCTCGCGCCCGTCGTACGACCCCGAAGTGCTCTCCGGCAACGGCCGCGAGACGGCCGAGGCCTGGGCGCGGCTCAACGGGGACGCGAGCAGGCCGATGCTCAACCGGGCGGTGCGGCAGACCTATCCGCCGGGTTCGACGTTCAAGGTGGTGACGGCCGCCGCGGCGCTGGACGCCGGGGTGGTCACGGACGTCGACGCTCCCACCCGCTCCCCCGCCCCGTACACCCTGCCGGGCACCACGACGTCCCTCTCCAACGAGGTCGAGGGCTGTGAGGACGCCTCCCTGCGCTATGCCTTCGAGTGGTCCTGCAACACGGTCTTCGCGAAACTGGGCGTGGACGTCGGCCTCGGCGCCATGACGGACACGGCACGCGCCTTCGGCTTCGACAACTCGGGCCTGCGGATCCCCTTCTGGGTCGCCGCCAGCAGCTTCGACACCGAGATGGACCGGGCCCAGCTCGCGCTCTCCTCCATCGGCCAGTACGACACCCGGGCCACCCCCCTGCAGATGGCTCTGGTCACGGCGGCCGTCGCCAACGGGGGTTCGGTGCGGTCGCCGTACCTCGTCGAGCGGACCACCACGGCGAGCGGCCGCACGGTCTCCGTCTCGGGCACCCGCACCCTCCGCCAGGCCATGAACCCGGCCACCGCGCGGCGCCTGCGCGACCTCATGCGGGGCGTCGTCGAGGACGGCACCGGCGCCAACGCCGCCCTCCGCCACGCCACCGTCGGCGGCAAGACCGGCACCGCCCAGCACGGCATCGGCAACTCGGGCACGCCCTTCGCCTGGTTCATCGGCTGGGCCCAGTCCGACGACGCGATGGAACCCCAGGTGGCGGTCGCGGTGGTGGTGGAGGACGCCGAGGCGGAACGGGGGGACATCAGCGGGGGCGGGGACGCGGCACCGATCGCGAGAGAGGTGATGAGGGCGGTGCTGAAGACCGCCGCCCGCTAGGGGGCGCGGGGAATCGCTCGGCCGGCCCTCACCGGCGCACACCGTACGCACCATGCCCATCAGCCGAGAAAACGGATGTGACTCCCGGGCATCCCGACCTATCGTGCGCCCATGACTCCCGCCGCGTACGAACTCGCCCAGGTCAACATCGCCCGTCTCAAAGCCCCGTTGGACTCACCGCAGTTGAAGGACTTCGTGGACGCCCTGGACCCGGTGAACGCGGTCGCGGACCAGTCCGCCGGCTTCGTCTGGCGTCTGCAGAGCGACTCCGGCAACGCGACGGACATCCCCGTCCTCGGCGACGAATGGCTCATCATCAACATGTCGGTGTGGCGGGACACCGACGCCCTGACGGCGTTCATGTACCAGGGACAGCACCGGGAGCTGCTGTCCCGCCGCCGGGAGTGGTTCGAGCGGCTGGCCGAGGCGGTCACCGCCCTGTGGTGGGTCCCCGCCGGCCACCGGCCCACCGTGGCCGAGGCGGAGGAGCGGCTCCTCCACCTCCGCGCCCACGGCCCGACCCCGTACGCGTTCACCCTGCGCACGTCGTTCCCCGCCGGACCGGCGGAGCCCCTCGTGCCGGACGCCGCCCTCAGCTGATCCGCTGCCGTATCTCGGAGCGGACCTTCAGGGTTCGCTCCGCGAAGGCCTCCACGTCCACCTCCGAGGGGTCCTGCCCGACGCTCGCCGTGCCGAGCTCCGCGACGGACGCCCCGGTGTTGCCGTCGGCCCACGCGCACATCGGGTACGTGACCTCGGTGCCGGTCTGCTTCTGGGTGACGACCTGGCAGCTGATCGTGAGGTCCGAGCCGCCCGGGGTGAAGTCCTCGGGCGGCACGACCACCGTGATCGTGTCGACCTCGGCCGCGCCCTTCAGCATGTTGTCGCGGGCGGCGTCGGTGTTCTTGAACCGGCCGTACATGCCCGAGACGATCAGGGCGCCCTCGGCCCCGTCCTTCGCTGATGTGTACTGCCCGACGGCGGCCTTGACGTCGCGGGCGTCCCAGGCGCCCTCCGCCTCCTGCTCCAGCTGCTGCCCCGACGTGTCGGAGAGGTCCTGGGCCAGCGTGTACTCGCCGTCCAGCACGGTGTCGGGCAGCGCGAGCCTGTACTCGGCCTCCGGGAAACCGCTCGTGCCCTGCGTCCCGACGACCCACAGCCCCACCGCGCCGACCACCATGAGAGCGACGACGCCGCCGACGATCCCGAGGACGAGGCCCACCCGGCTCTTCGGGGGCGGCACGGGCTGCCACCCGCCGGGGTACGGCTGACCGTACTGCTGCGGCGGGGACGGCTGCTGACCGTACGGCTGGGGCTGCGGCGGGTGCGGCTGACCGTACGGACCCGGTTGCTGCGGCTGCTGACCGTACGGCTGGGGCTGAGGCTGCGGTGGAGGCATGGACACGCCAGAACGCTACTGCACGAGCCACCACCGCAGGGAACGGCCACCGGCACCCTCGCGCACGCGCTCGGCCCGACCGGTCGCCGACAAGTGGCGCGCAAGGGATTGACGGCCTTGCTGACAGGTAGTCTCATAAGCGGTGACCGCCGGTAACTCCCATGATCTTCCGTACGAGGAGCTGCGACAGCCATGAACACGGTGCCCTCGGTGAACGCGAACCCGGTGTCGGAGGCGGAGGTGCTGCGCGACGCGCTCGGGCTCCTCAAGGACCGGGAACAGGTGGCCGAGCGGCTGCTGTTGTCCTCCGCGAAGCACTCCTTCGACCCCGACAGGGAGCTGGACTGGGACGCCCCCTTCGAGGAGGGGAAGTGGTTCTGGCCGCCGGAGCTGGTGTCCCTGTACGGGACGCCGATGTGGCGGAAGATGTCGGA
Source organism: Streptomyces europaeiscabiei (assembly GCF_036346855.1). Lineage (NCBI taxonomy): Bacteria > Bacillati > Actinomycetota > Actinomycetes > Kitasatosporales > Streptomycetaceae > Streptomyces > Streptomyces europaeiscabiei. The sequence goes on along the minus strand of NZ_CP107841.1, from coordinate 7,079,549 downwards.
GGAACAGCGGATCGCGCTGTCCCAGCACGAGGCGGCGGCGCTGGCCTCCCTCGGCATCTGGTTCGAGATCATCCTCATGCAGCTGCTCGTACGGCACATCTACGACAAGGCCGCGACCAGCGCGCACGTCCGCTACGCGCTGACGGAGATCGAGGACGAGTGCCGGCACTCGAAGATGTTCGCCCGGCTGATCAGCAAGGGCGACACCCCCTATTACCCGGTCAGCCGGCTGCACCACAACCTGGGCCGCCTCTTCAAGACGATCTCGACTACCCCCGGTTCCTTCACCTCCACCCTCCTGGGCGAGGAGATCCTCGACTGGATGCAGCGGCTGACCTTCCCGGACGAGCGGGTCCAGCCGCTCGTCCGGGGCGTCACCCGCATCCATGTCGTCGAGGAGGCCCGGCACGTGCGCTACGCCCGCGAGGAGCTGCGCCGCCAGATGGTGACGGCCCCGCGGCTGTCCCGGAGCTTCACCCGGGTCACCTCCGGCGAGTTCGCCCGCGTCTTCGCCGTCGCCTTCATCAACCCCGAGGTCTACACGAACGTCGGCCTCGACCGGCGGGTGGCTGTCGCCCAGGTGCGGGCCAGTGCGCACCGGCGCGACATCATGCAGACCGGCGCGAAGCGGTTGACCGACTTTCTGGACGACATCGGGGTTCTGCAGGGTGTGGGGCGGCGTATGTGGAGGTCGTCGGGGTTGTTGGCGTGAGAGTTGCCCGGTGCGGCCCGTCAGGGGGTGGGGGTCGGATCGTCGCCGGGTGCGGGTCCGGTGGGGGCTGGTCGCGCAGTTCCCCGCGCCCCTGAAAGACCAGGCCCCACGGGCCCGAAAGACCACGTTCCGCGGCCCTGAAGGACCACGGTTCCGCAGGCCGGAAGGACCACGGGCCCGCAGGCCCGAAAGAGCGCGGTGCCGCAGGCCCGAAAGAGCGCGGCTCCACAGGCCCGAAGGACCACGGGCCCGCAGGCCCGAAAGAGCGAGGCCCTGCAGCCCTCAAAGACCACGGTTCCACAGGCCGAAAGATCACGGGCCCGCAGGCCTGAAGAGCACGGTTCTGCGGGCCTGAGGACCACGGGCCCGCGGGCCGAAGAGCAGGGGCGCAGCCCCTGCTTTTCAGGGGCGCGGGGAACTGCGCGAGAAGCCCCACCGGCCCGCACCCGCCGACGCACCGAACCCCCACCCCCTGGCGCGATCTCCACGAACCAACCTCCCCGCCCCCGACTACGCTGCGAGGTATGACGTCCGAGGCCCCCACCCGCGCGTACCGTCGACTGAGTGTGGAAGAGCGCCGCAGCCAGCTGCTGGACGCCGCACTGGAGCTGTTCGCGCACAACGCGCCGGAGGACGTCTCCCTCGACGACGTGGCGGAGGCGGCCGGGGTCTCCCGTCCCCTCGTCTACCGCTACTTCCCCGGGGGCAAGCAGCAGCTCTACGAGGCGGCCCTGCGCTCGGCCGCCGAGGAGCTGGAGCAGTGCTTCGACGAACCGGCCGAGGGCTCCCTGACCAGCCGCCTGGCCCGTGCCCTCGACCGCTATCTGGCCTTCGTGGACGAGCACGACACCGGGTTCAGCGCGCTGCTCCAGGGTGGCAGCGTCGTGGAGACCTCCCGGGCGACGGCCATCGTGGACGGGGTCCGGCGGGCCGCCGCCGACCACATCCTGCGGCATCTGGAGGTGGCCGAGCCGGGCCTGCGGCTGCGCATGACCGTCCGTATGTGGATCACCTCCGTGGAGGCCGCCTCCCTCATCTGGCTCGACGAGGGCAAGCAGCCGGACGTCGGCGAACTCCGCGACTGGCTCGTCGAGCAGTTCGTCGCGTGCCTCATCGCCACCGCCGGCCGCGACCCCCAGACCGCCGCCGCCGTACGGCACGCCCTGCCCGTCGAGACCGCAGCCGGGGCCGTCGGCACCCTGGCCCGCCGTATCCTCCCCGTGGTCGGCGACGCCGGCCACCTGCTGTGACACTGGTCCGGTGAAGAGCCAAGACACCCCCTTCGTGGGCGGCCCCCTCGACGGGCGCGTCCTGCCCGTGCTGCTCGGCATCACCGGGCACCCCCCGAAGACGTACCGGGTCCCGGTCCCCGACGCCGACGGCGGCCCGCCGACCGTGCTCGTCTACCGCCGCGTCGACGCCGGCCGGGGCGGCTTCATGCATCAGCTGTGGAAGTACGAGTACGCCCCCGACGCTGACCCCCGCCGCCGCCCGAAGTGGCCCTGGTCCACGCCGGACACCCCGACCGGCCCCGGCACCGGGGCCACCACCGACTCCTCGGACGGGCAACCCGCCACGCCGCCCGTGAAGCCGCGCCCCACCGACGAGTGACACCCGGGCACCGAACGGTCCACCCGGCGCGCGACCGCCCCCGGCTCCCCCCATCCTGCCGATGCGAGGTGGACGGCCCACCCCCGCACCGGAGGTGATGACGTGTCAGGAAGGCTTCTGCGCCTGGTCGGTACGGCGACGGTGACGGCGCTCACGACCGGCGCCCTCCTCACCGCGGCCCCCACCCCGGTCATGGCCGTACCGGAACCCCCCGCCGCCGACACCCCCGCGGACCCGGCGCCGGCACCGACACCGGCCCCCGGCGACCGCTCGGTCGCCGACCTCCTCGCCGACCTCCAGCGGCTCCACCGCGAGACCGAGAAGGCCACCGAGGCGTACACCGCGACCGGCAAGGAGCTGACCAAGCAGCGGGCCGTGGTGGCGAGCCTCGACCGGTGGCTCGCGAGGGCCCGCCTCTCCCTGCACGACAGCCGGGGCGCGGCCGGCCGACTGGCCCGGCAGCAGTACCAGAACAGCAGCACCGCGCTCTCCCCGTACGTACGGCTGCTGATGACCCGCGACCCGCACCGGGCGCTGGAGCAGGGCCATGTGATCGGTCAGGTGGCCCGGAAGCGGGCCGAAACGATCGAACGGATGATCAGCAGCGAACAGGCCGCCGACACCCTCGCCCGCAGGGCCCGAGCCGCCCTGGACCGCCAACTCACCCTCACGGAACGGCGCAAGAGGGAACACGACACCGCACGCGACCACCTCGACGAGATCGAGAAACTCCTCGCCTCCCTCACCCCGGAACAGCTGGCAGGCATCAGGGAGTCGGACGGGAACACCGGGGCCGACCCGTCGAAGCCGCTCGGGGCCACAGGCTCTCAGGGGCGCGGGGAACTGCGCGGGCAACCACACACGACGCGCACCCCGGACCCGTGAGAACCCACCCACACGCCCCGGCCTATCCCCCGGCGACCTCCGAAAGGTACGCCCGCGTTTTCTCCGCATCGTAGAAGTAGCCCTCGAAATCCGCCGGATCGTCGAAGCCATTGGCAAAACGATCCGCCACCACCGGCAGCCCCTCGGCCGCCCCGACCAGTCCCAGCACATGCTCGGCCGGTGGAGCCAGCATCGTGTTGGTCCACTTGGTGACGGGCCCCGCGACCTGCCAGAACCGTTCGAACGTGCGCCGCATCCACGCCTCGTCGAACTCCCTGTCCCCGTGGTCGAGGATCGCGGCGAGATAGACGGCCGCGCACTTGGTCGCCGAGTTCGCCCCCTGCCCGGTCAGCGGGTCGTTGGCCACGACGACGTCACCTGCGCCCAGCACCGGGCCGCCACCGGGAAGCCGGGCGACGGGGTGCCGGACGACCGGTGTGTAGCGGCCGGTCAACGCAGCGCCCGCGTCCGTGACCTCGGCCCCGGCCGCGCGCGCGTACTCCCAGGGGACGTACCGCTTCATGAGGTCCAGGGTCAGGGCTAGCTGCTCCTCGGCGTCATGGACGCCGTCGAAGACGTCGAGCGGGCCACCGGGCAGACCCAGCCAGAACAGTGCGTCGGCGCGGCCGGAGGTGGTGAGGACCGGCTGCACGATGAGTTCACCGAGGCCGGGCACCAGGTTGCAGCGGGCCGCGTCGAACTCCGGGTGCTCGGGGCGGGGGCCAAGCCCGTGGACGTACACCGCGGCGAGCGCGCGCTGCGGCTCCGAGTAGGGCGAGCGGGCGGCGTCGCGGCGGAACATCCGCACCAGTTCGCCCTTGCCCGCGGTGACGAGCACGAGGTCGTACATGCGGGAGAAGTAGTCGAGGTCGGAGACCGCGGCCCCGTGGACGACCAGCTGGCCGCCCCGCCGCGTGAACGTCTCCAGCCAGCCGGCCATCTTCACCCGCTGGTCCACGGCCTGCGCGTACCCGCGCAGCCGGCCGACCCAGTCGACGGCGCGCTCCCCGTCCGGTCCGGCGACGGAGACACCGACGCCCTCGATCCTCGGGGTCTGGGACTCCCAGAAGTTCAGTTCGAGGTCGCGCTCGTGGCGCAGTGCCGAGTCGAACATGCACTGGGTGGACATGATCCGGCCGGCGCGTATCTCGTCCGGGGTCCGATTGGACATCAGTGTGACCTCGTACCCGTGCGACTGGAGCCCGAGGGCCAGGTGCAGCCCGGACTGGCCGGCTCCGACGACGAGAATCTTCCGCATCCGGACAGGTCTCCTGGTTCGTCCGTGGCGTCCCGTGCCGTCCCGCTGGGAGGGACTGAAGGGACTACTCGGGGCTGAGGGATATCGCGTGGCCGCACAGCGCCAGCAGGGTCTCCATCGCGGAGGCCCGCTTGCGTGCGTCCATGATCATGACAGGTACATGTGCGGGCACGGTCAACGCGTCCCGTACGTCGTCGGGTTCGTACCGCACGCTGCCGTCGAACGCGTTGACCGCGACGATGTACGGCAGTCCGCAGCTCTCGAAGTAGTCGAGCGCGGGGAAGCAGTCGCCGAGGCGGCGGGTGTCGGCGAGGACGACCGCGCCGATCGCGCCGCGCACCATGTCGTCCCACATGAACCAGAACCGCTCCTGGCCGGGCGTGCCGAACAGGTAGAGGACGAGGTCGTCGTCGAGGGTGATGCGGCCGTAGTCCATGGCCACGGTGGTGGTGAGCTTGTCCGGCGTCGCGGAGAGGTCGTCCGTGCCGGCGCTGGCCTCGGTCATCAGCGCCTCGGTCCGCAGCGGGGTGATCTCGGAGACCGCGCCGACGAAGGTGGTCTTGCCGACGCCGAAGCCGCCCGCCACCACGATCTTCGTGGCGATGGGGGCCCGGCTGAGGTCGGACTGCCAGGGTTTCAGCTCCTCCTCGGGCTCCGCCAAGGGTTCGGCCGCCACGGTGTCGGCGAGCCGGTCGAGACCGCGGGAGGCGGCGCGGGCGTAGCCCCCGGGCGGGGCCGCGTCCACGTCGACGCCGGGCGCGCCGGGACCGGCGCGTCCGGTGTCCGTGTCGACGCGTCCGGTCTCCGTGTCGAGACGAGGAGCGTTCGCGTCGACCTCGACGCGGGGGGCGTCGTCGTCGACGCCCGGGTTGACGCCGGCCGAGGCGGCGGGGTTGACGCCGGCCGAGGCGGCGTCAGAGACGGCGGAGTCCACTCAGCACCCTTTCCAGCAGAGCGCGGTCCGGCTGTCCCGGTCCGTGACCTGTTCCGTACACACGGATCTTTCCCTGGTCCGCGAGATCGCTGAGGAGGACGCGGACCACACCGAGCGGCATCTTCAGCAGCGCGGCGATCTCCGCCACCGTCCGCATACGGCGGCAGAGTTCGACGATGGCCCGCATCTCGGGCATCACCTTGGAGTGGGGTGAACCTCCCCCACCACCGAGCATGTGGGAGGAACCCCCGGCCAACCGAGGCTGCTCCGCCGGGGCTTCGAGTACGGCCACGAACGTCTCCACGAGGAGGACGTGACCGAACCGGGTACGGCCGCCGGTGAGCGAGTAGGGGCGTACGCGGGCGGGTTTGCGGTCGCCGCCGCGCACGGGGAGCCTCTTCGCGCCCTTCGGCACGGTCGGCCGCTTCGCGGGACCGGACTCGGGGGCGCGCGCCCTGCTCTTCTTCTGGCTCTGGCTCTGGCCGCTCATCGGCTGCTCCCGGCCGCCTCGGCCTCCAGGGACTTGCGGAGTTCGCTGCGGAGTTCCGGGGTGAGGACGTGGCCGGCGCGGCCGACGAAGAGCGCCATGTGGTAGGCCACCACGCTCATGTCGCAGTCGGGGGAGCCGTGCACTCCGAGCAACGAGCCGTCGCTGATCGACATCACGAAGAGGCTGCCCGCCTCCATCGCGACCATCGTCTGCTTGACCCCGCCGAACTCCATCAGCTTGGCGGCGCCGATGGTGAGGCTGCCGATGCCGGAGACGATGGTGGCCAGGTCGGCGGCGGAGCCCCGGGGGCCCTGGGGCCGCTCCTCCCGGGTCTGGCGGGCCTCGGCGTGTCTGCCGGGGTCGGAGGAGAGCAGCAGCAGGCCGTCGGAGGAGACCACCGCGACCGACAGCAGTCCCGGCACCTCCTCGACGAGGTTGGTCAGGAGCCAGTGCAGGTTGCGGGCTTCACTGCTCAGTCCGAAGGTAATGGGCGCGGTCAACTGCTTTCCTCCTCGGAAGTGCCCCCCGTGGTGTCAACTGCCTCTGTCCGGTACTCACGTGCCACGGGCATCCGCGTCTCACCCGACTGCTCGGCGATCTCCGCCTCGACGTCGCGGCGCCCCTCCTTGGCCCCCTCGTGGAACCCGCCGAGCCGACGGCGCAGTTCCTCGGCGTTCACTCCCCCGACCCGTGGCCGGGGAGCCGTGGGTGTGGGCGCGGTGATCCTGGGCGTGCGCTTGGGCAGACCCTTGTCGGTGAGGCGCGGGGGCTCCTCGACCCGTTGCCCGGCCGTCCCGGCCCGGGACACCTCCGCCGTGCGCGCCGCGTTCCCTTCGTCGGCGGCACGCTCGTGGGTGTCGGGATCGAACGTGTACGGCTCGTCGGTGGCCTCGCCGGCGATGTACTCGTCGCTCTCCTCGTCGGCGCCCTTCCCCGGGGCCACCGGAGCGAAGAGCTCCATCGTCGTCTCGGACACGGACTCGGCCCCGGTTTCGGGGCCGGCCTCGGATTCGGCCTCGGGTTCGTCGTCTTCCGGTACGACGTCCCCGGCGGCCTCGGCGGCGCCGGCGGCCGTCCCCACGGCCTCCCTCGCCAGCAGTGCCCGCTCGGCCGCCTCGATGAGCGGGTCGCCGTCGCCCTCCGGCTCGCGTACGGCGACGGAACGGCCGGGCAGGACGTTCGAGTTGGCCTCGGCGTCGACGCCCGGCAGGGAGAGCGAGGACGTGATCGAGACCGGAGTGCCCACGGGCACGGCGGGCGTGGGGGCCAGCAGTCCCTTGGGCAGGACGACGACCGCGGCGGTGCCGCCCGTCCCGTGCTCCTGGAGCCGCACGGGGGTGCCGAGCCGGTGGGCGAGGCGGGCGACGACGTACAGGCCGAGGCCGAGGCCCTCGCCTTCCTCCTGCTCGTAGGGCGCCTCGGGGTCGAAGTCGGTGAGGCGGGAGTTGAGCCGGGCGAGCCGCTCGGGGGCGACGCCGATGCCGCCGTCCTGGACGGAGAGGGTGATCTCGCCGTTCTCCATCAGCCAGCCGGAGACCTCGACGGACATCTCCGGCGGCGAGAACGACGTGCCGTTCTCCAGGAGTTCGGCGAGGAGGTGGCTGAGGTCGTCCGCGGCGAACCCGGCGACGTGCGCGCCCGGCGGCAGCGCCGCGATGCGGACGCGTTCGTACCGCTCGATCTCGCTGACCGCGGCACGGACGACGTCGACGAGCGGGACGGGGCCGGCGTGGTGCTGGATGTGCTCGTGGCCGGCCAGGACGAGAAGGTTCTCGCTGTGGCGGCGCATGACGGTCGCGAAGTGGTCGAGCTTGAAGAGGGTGGCGAGGCGGTCGGGGTCCTGCTCGCGCTCCTCCAGCGCCTCGATGACGGCGAGTTGCCGCTCGACGAGGCCGAGGGTGCGCAGCGCGAGGTTGACGAAGGTCGCGTGGACGCTGTGCTGGACCTTCGTCAGGTGCGTGGTGGCCTCGGCGAGTTCGGCGCGCAGCCGGTCGCGGTCGTCGGCCATCGTCTGGCGCTGGCCGATCAGGTGCTTGCGGTCGCCCTCCAGGGGCGCGAGCCGCTCGTGCAGCGCGAGGGCGTGCGCGTGGAGCGCGTTGACGGAGCGTACGACCTGGGCGAACTCGTCGTCGCGGCCCGTGAACTTGACCGGTTCCTCGGTGGCCGGGTCGCCGGCGACGCGGGCGGAGCCGATGCGCAGCACCGCGAGCGGGCGGGTGAGGGAACGGGCCATGCCGGTGGCGACGCCGACGGCGAGGAGCATCAGGGCGCCGAGGACCGCTATCCGGATCTCCAGCGCGGTGACGTCCTCGTCGCGCAGCTGGGCGAGGTCCTTGGTGCGCCGGTCGTACAGGGAGGACTCGACGCCGCGCATCAGGTCCACCCGGGCGGAGAGCGCCGCGCCGACCTTCTTCGCGCTGGTGCCCGCCTCGCTGTCGGAGAGCGTGGGCTGGTCGGTGAGGTCCGTCAGGTATGTGTCGGCGGTGTCGGCCTCGGGGCCGGTGACCGTGGCGTCGTACGAGGAGCGGCCGGCGGCGGGCGCGGTCTCGCGGAATTGGGCGAGGGCGGCGTCGGAGCGGACGCGGGCCTGTTGGGCGGCGACGGTGAGGGCGTCGCGCTGCTTCGCGTCGGCGGCCGAGGCGCCGGTCGTGGTGGTGGGCAGCCCGGTGACGGGGTCGACGATCGTCTCGGTGGTCGTCGGGACGCTGAGCGCGGCGACGAGCAGCCCGCGGGCGGCGGCGGCCTGTTGGACGGCGGTGTCGAGTTCGGCGAGCGCGTAGGCGCCGCCGCCCGCGCGGGGCGGCAGCCGCTCGGCCAGTTCCTCGGCGAGGGCGTGGAGCTCGGTGACGACGGCGGTGTACGCCGTGTGCGCTTCGAGAGCGGTGCTCTTCCCGGAGAGCGCCGCCTCCCGTATGCCGGCGATGGACTCGGCGCTCTCGACGGTCTCCCGCATCGCGGCGGAGGCGCCGGTGTCCGCGCTCAGCTCCTCGACCTGGGTGTCGACACGGTCACTGCGCTGCTTGCTGGGCGCGGCCGACTTGGGCCGTCCGGCGGCGATGTACGCGGTGACCTCGTCGCGCTCGTCGGCCAGCGCGTGCGCGAGGGTGAGCGTCTCCTGGGTCTGTCCGGCGAGCGTGACCAGGCTCTGGGTGTCGTGCAGTTGCTCCGAGGCGGCGAGGATCGAGGGCGCTCCCGCGCCCGCTATGGCGGCGGCCACGACGGCCACGGCGACGATGAGCCGGTTGCGTACGCGCGCCTTCCGCCCGGTGCCGACGGGGGCCTGCGCCTGTGCCGTCCCCGGTTGGTTCGGGGAGGCCGCGGAGGCCTTCGAAGCTGCCTGCTTGTCTGCGCGCCGAGGCCGCGTCTTCTGCACCGGTGCTCGCATTCCTGACTCGTGTACCCATGGGCCGGGGTGACGATCCGTCGACCACTCACATGACGTATGTCCTGTACAGCCGTCCCCCCGGTACGGCTCCCGACCCTCCCAGTGCCGGTGGGCAGTGGTCCCGCATCATCAGTCCCGCCACCCGAAGGAGTGAACATCGCAGGGGAGTTGGCGGGCAAGTTCTTCCGGCTGGTGCCGCTGTCCCGCACGTCGGGCCGGTTGGACGTCGGCGACGTGCTTTGACAGTATTCGCCGCCGCGCTTCACCGCTCACGATCATTCCATGCCAAACCCGGCTCCCCTTCTGGAGGGTCCGGGTCGTACGGCGACCGTTGTCGGCCTTTCACGGATCTTGTGGCGGGCTCGTGCAGACTGGCCGAATGCGCACCGAACTCGTCTCGGAGCCCGGCGACCCTCTCCGCCCCAACGAGGACTTCGCGTCGGTGGCCCTGCCCGCGGGGGGACAGGGCGGCGCCCTCGTCGTCCTCGACGGCGTGACCCCGCCGCCCGACGGCTACGGCTGTCGACATCCAGTCGCATGGTTCACTTCCCGCCTCGGCGGCACCCTGACCGAACTGTCCGTTTCGGAGCGGGATTCGCCGTTGCCCGACGTGCTTTCACAGGCCATTTCCAGTACCGCCCGGGCCCACGCCCAAACCTGTGACCTTTCTCACCCACGAACCCCGCAGGCCACAGTGGCTCTCGCCCGCTGGTCGTCGACGGCCGTGGAGTACCTGGTGTTGTCGGACTCGGCCCTGCTGTTCGAACGACCGGACGGCACGGTGACGGCCGTACTGGACGACCGTCTGTCCCTGCTGCCGAGGGCCGCCCTGGCCACGGCCGCGAGCGTCGACTCGACCCTCCGCAACAGGGAGGGCGGCTTCTGGACGGCGGCCGCCGATCCCGCCGTGGCCGCACGGGCGGTGACGGGAACCGTCCCCCGCGAGGAGGTCCGTTCGCTGGTCGCGCTGACGGACGGCGCGAGCCGCTGGGTGGAGATGTTCCGCGAGGGCGGCTGGCCGGACTGCCTCACCTTCGTGCGGAAGGCGGGGGCGCACGGCCTGGTGCAGCGGGTGCGGGAGCTCGAAGTCACGGACGCGGAACGCGATTTCCTGGGGCGCGGCAAGAGGCACGACGACGCGAGCGTGGTGTTCGTGGAGTTGTGAGGGCCTTTCCGGCGCTCAGCTCTCCACGCCTCGGTTCAGCTGGTGCAGCAACTGTGCCAGCTGGGCCACCTCGTCCCGGTCCCACCCCGCGAGCTGCCGTACGTACGCGACCCGGCGGGCGTCCCGGACCGCCCGGAAGCGGGCCCGGCCCTCCTCCGTGAGATGGACGAGCCAGGCGCGGCCGTCGGCGGGGTCGGGTTCGCGGGCGATGAGGCCGAGGTGTTCCAGGGCGCGGAGTTGACGCGACATGGTGGCCTTGCCGACGCCGATGTAGGCGGCGAGTTCGGTGGCGCGGAGGCGGCTGGCCTCGTCGAGGCGGGCCAGCAGCCCGTAGGCGGCGGACTCCAGGTCGGGGTGGACGGCACGGGCCATCTCCCCGGACTTGGCGCGGGCCCGCCGCAGCAGGACCGTCAACTCCCGTTCCAGCGCCAGGAACGCCTGGTCCATACCGCTCGTCGGCATGCCGGACCCGGCACCACCGCCGTCGCCGTTTCCGCCCTCGTCGTGCACGTCAGCGCTCCTGATTCCGTTCCGGGTTCCTGAATATTTCCGCCAGGGCCGCCGTGGCAGGCAGCGCCGTTCAGTATTTCGCAGCCACGGGCCGACACGGACCGCCTCACTCTCGCGGGCGCTTCCGCAGGTGTGCCGACTGCCGGCTCCTCGGCACGCACGCCGGCCGGCTTGTCGGCACGCACGCCGGCCGGCTTGTCGGCACGCGTGCCCGTCGGCTTGTCGGCACGCGTGCCCGTCGGCCCATGGGAAAGGCCCGGGTCTCCCTCACGGGGGACCCGGGCCTTCACCCGTCCGGCGGGTGTCCGTCACACCACCACCGGAGTCTGGGGCGCCACACGAAGGCCGGGCGGGGGTCGGGCTGGGGTCGGGCGGCCGACGCAGCCTGGCGAACCACCGCCCGGGTCCGCTGCGGGTCCGGTGGGGGTCCGCTGCGGGTCCGGTGGGGGTCCGATGCGGGTCCGGTGGGGGTCCGCTGCGGGTCCGGTGGGGGTCCGCTGCGGGTCCGGTGGGGGCTGGTCGCGCAGTTCCCCGCGCCCCTGAAAAGCAGGGGCTGCGCCCCGCAGCTTTTCGACCCGCAGACCCATCACCCTCGGGCCCGCAGGACTGGTCACCTTTCAGACCCGCAGGCCTGGTCACCTTCAGACCCGCAGGCGCGGTCGCCTCTCAGACCCGCAGGCGCGGTCGCCTCTCAGGCGCGCAGGCCCGGTCACCTTCAGACCCGCAGGGTCCGTCGCTCTCAGACCCGCAGGGCCATGGGCTTCAGACCCGCAGGGGCCTGGTCTTTCAGGGGCGCGGGGAACTGCGCGACCAGCCCCCACCGGACCCGCACCCGCCCACGTACCGGACCGCCGTCCGACCGACCGGCCCCGGAGAGCCGCCTCCGGGACGGCGTTCCCCGGGCCGACGAAGCCCGGGGAACGCCGCCCCGGCGATCACGCGGCCACCGGCACCTCCACCCCCGCCCGCGCCGGGGCGAGCGCCAGCTCCAACACCTGGCGGACATCGGTGACCGCGTGGACGTCGAGCTTGTCGAGAACCTCGGCGGGGACGTCGTCGAGGTCCGCCTCGTTCCGCTTCGGGATGATGACGGTCGTGACGCCGGCCCGGTGCGCGGCGAGCAGCTTCTGCTTCACACCGCCGATGGGCAGCACCCGCCCCGTCAGCGAGACCTCACCGGTCATCGCCACGTCGGTGCGGACGAGCCGGCCGGACAGGAGCGAGGCGAGGGCCGTCGTCATGGTGACGCCGGCGCTCGGGCCGTCCTTGGGGACCGCGCCCGCCGGGAAGTGGATGTGCACACCCCGGTCCTTCAGGTCCGCGACCGGCAGCTCCAGCTCCGCGCCGTGCGAGCGGAGGAAGGAGAGCGCGATCTGCGCGGACTCCTTCATCACATCGCCCAGCTGGCCGGTCAGGGTCAGCCCCGCCGCACCCGTCTCCGGGTCGGCGAGCGACGCCTCGACGTAGAGCACGTCGCCGCCCGCACCGGTGACCGCGAGCCCGGTCGCGACGCCCGGCACGGCCGTACGGCGCTCCGCCGGGTCCTGGGCCGACTCGGGCACGTGGTGCGGCCGCCCGATGAGCTCGCGCAGGTCCCCGTCGGTGACGGTGAACGGCAGCTTCCGCTGCCCCAGTTCGTGCTGGGCCGCGACCTTGCGCAGCAGCCGCGCGACCGACCGCTCCAGGTTCCGTACGCCCGCCTCGCGCGTGTACTCACCGGCGAGCCTGCGCAGCGCGCTCTCGTCGAGGACGACCTCGTCGGCGCCGAGCCCGGCCCGGTCCAGCTGCCGGGGCAGCAGGTGGTCCCGGGCGATGACGACCTTCTCGTCCTCCGTGTAGCCGTCCAGCCGGACAAGTTCCATACGGTCGAGCAGCGCCTCCGGGATCGCCTCCAGGACGTTGGCCGTGGCCAGGAAGACGACGTCGCTCAGGTCCAGCTCGACCTCCAGGTAGTGGTCCCGGAAGGTGTGGTTCTGCGCGGGGTCGAGGACTTCGAGCAGCGCGGCGGCCGGGTCGCCCCGGAAGTCGGAGCCGACCTTGTCGATCTCGTCGAGCAGGACGACGGGGTTCATGGAGCCCGCCTCCTTGATCGCCCGGACGATCCGACCGGGCAGGGCGCCCACATACGTACGCCGGTGTCCGCGGATCTCCGCCTCGTCCCGTACGCCGCCGAGCGCGACCCGGACGAACTTCCGCCCCATCGCGTGGGCCACGGACTCGCCGAGGCTGGTCTTGCCGACACCGGGCGGCCCGACGAGCGCGAGCACGGCACCGCCGCGCCGCCCGCCGACGACACCCAGCCCCCGGTCCGCACGCCGCTTGCGCACCGCGAGGTACTCGGTGATGCGCTCCTTCACGTCCTGCAGCCCGGCGTGCTCGGCGTCGAGCACCCGCTGGGCACCCCGGATGTCGTAGGAGTCCTCGGTCCGTTCGTTCCAGGGCAGTTCGAGCACAGTGTCGAGCCAGGTCCGGATCCAGCCGCCCTCGGGCGACTGGTCACTCGACCGCTCCAGCTTGTCGACCTCCTTGAGCGCGGCCTCCCGTACCGCCTCCGGCAGATCGGCGGCCTCGACGCGTGCCCGGTAGTCGTCGGACTCCTCACCGTCCTGCTCGCCGTTCAGCTCACGCAGTTCCTTGCGCACGGCTTCGAGCTGCCGCCGCAGCAGGAACTCGCGCTGCTGCTTCTCGACGCCCTCCTGGACGTCCTTGGCGATGGTCTCGGCGACGTCCTGCTCGGCAAGGTGGTCACGCAACTGCTGGGTGGCGAGCTTCAGCCGGGCGACGGGGTCGCCGGTCTCCAGGAGCTGGATCTTCTGCTCGGTGGTGAGGAACGGCGAGTACCCGGAGTTGTCGGCGAGCGCCGACACGTCGTCGATCGCCTGCACCCGGTCCACGACCTGCCAGGCAGCGCGCTTGCGCAGCCAGCTGGTGGCAAGTGCCTTGTACTCCTTGACAAGTTCGGCGACCTGCCCGGGCAGCGGATCCGACACGTTCTCGTCGACGCTCGTCCCCTCGACCCACAGGGCGGCGCCGGGCCCGGTGGTCCCGGCGCCGATCCGCACCCGGCGAACGGCGCGGATGAGCGCCCCGGGATCACCGTCGGCCAGCCGGCCGACCTGCTCGACGGTCCCGAGCACGCCCGTGCCCGCGTACGCCCCGTCGATCCGCGGCACCAGCAGCACCTTCGGCTTCCCCGGCTCCGCGCGCGCCGCCGCCTGCGCGGCCTCTACCGCGGCCCGAACATCCGTGTCATTGAGGTCCAGCGGCACCACCATTCCCGGCAGCACGACCTCTTCGTCGAGCGGCAGCACGGGCAGGGTGAGCGGTGAGGACGTCGATGCCATGATCTCTCCCTAGGCAGTCAAGTTGAGCTATGCCGACTCAATGCACGTGAGCCGAGGAATGTTCCCCAAGGGACGGGCCGTTCGCTGTGGGCGATCAACCGCCGCCCAAGCGCACACTCCCACCGAAGACCCCGAGGGCCGCAACGCGCGGCCGGAGCACCGGAATCAGGGCTGCCCTGATCAGGGCACACCGCACCACGGCCGGATTCGCCGCGGCCCGCGGCGCACCGAGACCCGACAGCCGATCCCCTCCTTCCTCGCACCTCCTCGCACCTCCTCGCGCCTCCTCGCGCGAGGAGGCGCGAGGAAGGCCGGCACAGGCGCTTGCCGCCCTGGGCTTCTCCGTCTCCCCGCCTGCCCTCCGGGCGGGGTGGACGGCCGGCCAACCCCTCGGCGGGGGTCTCACCCACCCCGACCCCTGTAATAGTCTTTAAGTAATCTCATCCATTACACACACAGGGGTTGCGGTGGACGGAATCGTGCGGGCCTGGATCGACGGATGGGTCGTGTCGCGCGGTGCCGCGCCCCCGGCGGTCGAGCCGTGGGGGTGCACGATCGACATGGGCATGGCCCAGCACGTCACCCGCCACGTCTTCGCGGCGACGAACGACGAGGTCGAGGAGGCGACGGTCCGGAAGGTCGCGGACGCCGTCACCGGAGCCGGGACCTGGCTCAAGGTCTTCGCGGAATCGTCGAGGGTCGGCCCCTGGCTGGGTGAGGGCTGGTGGGTCGACCCGGAACCGGGCTGTCTGATGTCCGTGCGGCTCAGGACGCACGAGACCCCGGCCCCCGCCCCCGACGGCTATCGGCTCCGCACCTGGACGTTGGGTGGCGTGACCCGGGTGATGGTCGCCGCGCCGGACGGCTCCTGGGCCGCGCGCGGCCAGATCGCCCCGACCGGAACGACCGCGGTCGTCGACCAGATAGAGACGTCCCCGGACCACCGCCGCCGCGGCCTCGGCACGGTCGTCATGCGCACCCTCACCCGTGCCGCGCTCGAACAGGGCGCCGAGGTGGGGGTGCTGGGCGGAACGCCGGACGGGCGGGCGCTGTACGAGTCCCTGGGGTGGAGGGTGGAGGCGCCGCTGACGAGCGCGAAGTTCACCGTGTCTCCTTCGAGGATGCCCTGGCCTTCAGGCCGGGGAGGAATCGAAGCTCCCGCGTAGCGGGGCAGGGGGCGGGGTTTCGCCGTCAGGGCGAAAGGCCGTGCCTGTACGGCAAGTTGCCCTCCGATAATCCACCGCAATAGCGTGTTATGTGTGAAGATTGTCGCGCAGGTGAAGTTGTTGCCTGCGTCCGCTCATGACGCGGACGCACTGGCAGCGACCCTGCGCGCCTGCAACCGGGCCGCGAACGCGGCGTCCGAGGTGGCGTTCGCGAGGGACCTGAAGCGCCGGAACGGGTTGCAGGATGCCGTGTACCACCGCATCAAGGCCGACTTTGATCTCGGGGCGCAGGCTGCCGTACGCACCGTCAAGAAGGTGTGTGATGCGTACGCCACGCTCAAGGCGAACCTGCGGGCCGGGAACTACGGCCCCGAGGGATCCAAGCGCCGGGCCAAGGTGGAGGCGAAGCCGATCCGTTTCCGGGAGGGTGCGGCGCAGCCGTACGACGACCGCATCCTGACCTGGAACCTGGACGCCCGGACCGTGTCCGTCTGGACGGTTGCCGGGCGGATCAAGGGCATCCCGTTCGTGTGCGCGCCCGGGGCGATGCGCCTGCTGGCCTCCCGCAAGGGAGAATCCGACCTGGTGATGCGGGACGGCATGTTCTTCCTGGTCGCCACCATCGACGCCGCCGAACCCGAGGCGTACGAGCCTGACGGTTTCCTCGGGGTGGATCTCGGCATCGTCAACATCGCCACCACCTCCGACGGCGAGATCATGGCCGGACGTCAGGTCAACCGGTACCGGCAGCGCAAGCGTGACCTGCGCACCAGGCTCCAGAAGAAGCGCACCAAGAGCACGGCCCGGGTCCTCAAGCGCCAGCGGCGCAAGGAATCCCGGTACGCCACCCAGCGCAACCACATCATCGCCAAGAAGCTCGTCGCCACCGCTGAACGCACCTCCCGGGGCATCGGACTGGAAGACCTGTCCGGTATCCGCCAGAGGGTTACGGCCAGGAAAGACCAGCGGGCACGACTGCACTCCTGGGCGTTCGCCCAGCTCGGCGCGTTCGTCGAGTACAAAGCCAAGCGGGCAGGTGTGCCCGTGGTCCATGTGGACCCGCGCAACACCTCCCGCCAGTGCTCCGAGTGCTGGCACACGCACCGGACCAACCGGACCGGCCAAGCCCGGTTCGCGTGCAGATCCTGCGGGATCGTCCTGCACGCGGACCACAACGGCTCCCGCAACATCGCCCACCGGGCCGATGCCGCGTGGAAGCGGGGCGCAGTCAACCGCCCCAGTACCGCCTAGCGGTACCGGACGCAGGGAACCACAGTGGGGCATCACGTCTCACTCTGCCTGCAAGCCCGGCCCTTCAGGGCCAGGTAGTTGACGGCCCTCGGCGACACGGCACGGCCCAGCGCCACTCGCTCCGGCCCGGGTCCTTCGCGTCCAACTTCCGCTCGGGGTCGCCGGCCCGCGTCAATCCGGAGCGGCCTCCGTACTCCCGGAGATCGCCGCGAAGGCCGCCGTGCTCGTCGCCGGCTACGGGGCCCTCGACGCGTCCCTGCTCGCCGCGGCCCTCGGACGGGCGTGAGCCGAGGTCCGACCACCCTTCGAACTGCCGCGTCCCATGGCGGAGGTGAAGGCGTCCCGCCCTGATGGGCCCGACGACACCGAGAACCCGGTCTTCCCGCACGGCCACGGCCCGGCGCCCCTATCCCGCTCCGCCCGCGCCCTGATCACGCCAAGTCGTCGCCGGGGCACCGTAATTCGGCAGCCCCCCACACCACGGACACGTAAAGATGGGCGGATGCCCATCATCGACGAACCCGAGGTCGACGCACCCGAAGTCATCGACCGGCGCGAGGGTCCCTACGGCGAGGTCGTGCTGCGGCGGCACGGAAAGCTGCTGCAGATCATCGCCAACGGGTGCTTCCTGATGGACACCTCGGACGGACGCTCGGAACGGCTGCTGGTCGACGCCGCCCTCGACGCCCTGACCGGCCGTTCTCGGCCAAGTGTGCTGATCGGGGGTCTGGGTGTCGGCTTCTCGCTCGCACACGCCGCCGCGGATCCACGCTGGGGGGCGATCACGGTTGTCGAACGCGAACCCTCCGTCATCGAGTGGCACCGCGCGGGTCCGCTGGCAGAGGTGTCCGCGGAAGCGCTCGCGGACCCCCGTACGGACATCGTGGAAGCCGATCTCGTCGCGTACGTCAATGAGACATCCGCCACGTTCGACGCGCTCTGCCTGGACATCGACAACGGGCCCGGCTGGACCGTCTCCGAGGCCAACCAAAACCTGTACTCACCAGCTGGATTGGCAAGCTGTGCAAGGGTGTTGAGACCTGGTGGGGTGCTTGCCGTGTGGTCGGCGCAGCCTTCTGCGGAATTCGAGGAAACCTTGCGGAATGCCGGATTCCAACAGGTGCGTACCGAAGAGATCATGGTTGCCCGAGGAGTTCCGGACGTGGTGCACCTTGCGATCCGACCTGGATAGCCGTGGTGCGGTGACTGCCCGTACCCTGCTTTCCTGGCGCCGATCATTCAAGCGTCAATCGCAGTCATGCGCAGCCGTGCGTAGTCAAGGGATCACCCCACGGATTCCGGAAAGCAACACAGGGGCGGGCGATGGAGCAGACACACACCACCCACAGCAGCACCACAGCGACGCCGGGCGCACAGCGCCGGGTGCTCGTGGTCGAGGACGACCCGACGATCGTCGACGCCATCGCGGCCCGCCTGCGCGCCGAGGGCTTCGTCGTGCAGACCGCGACCGACGGGCCGGCCGCGGTCGACACCGCGGAGGCCTGGCAGCCCGACCTGCTGATCCTCGACATCATGCTGCCCGGCTTCGACGGCCTGGAGGTGTGCAGGCGCGTCCAGGCCCAGCGGCCCGTCCCCGTGCTGATGCTCACCGCCCGGGACGACGAGACGGACATGCTGGTCGGGCTCGGCGTCGGTGCCGACGACTACATGACCAAGCCGTTCTCCATGCGTGAGCTGGCCGCCCGCGTGCACGTCCTGCTGCGCCGGGTGGAGCGGGCCGCGCTGGCCGCCACCACACCTCGCTCGGGCATCCTGCGCCTCGGCGAGCTGGAGATCGACCACGCGCAGCGCCGTGTCCGGGTGCGCAGCGAGGACGTACACCTCACGCCCACCGAGTTCGACCTCCTCGTATGTCTCGCGAACACCCCGCGTGCCGTACTCTCGCGCGAACAACTGCTCGCCGAGGTGTGGGACTGGGCGGACGCGTCCGGGACGCGGACCGTGGACAGCCACATCAAGGCGCTGCGGCGGAAGATCGGCGCGGAGCGGATCCGCACGGTGCACGGTGTGGGGTACGCCCTGGAGACCCCGACCCCCTGAAGCCGTGCTCACACCGTGTGCGCAGGGCATACGCAGGCACGTAGGGACAGAGGGCTGGTGGCGTCATGAGCGGAGTCGGTGACCCGAGGTCGCGGAATCTCGGAGGCGCGCAGTCGCGGAAGGGCGCGGGACCGCTCAGCGGCCTGCGTCCCTTCTCGATCAAGACGAAGCTCGGCGCGCTCGTCGTCATCTCGGTCCTGATCACGACCGGTCTGTCGATGATCGCGGTGCACACCAAGACGGAGCTGCGCTTCATCACGGTGTTCTCGATGATCGCCACGCTCTTGATTACGCAGTTCGTGGCGCATTCGCTCACCGCCCCCCTGGACGAGATGAACGCGGTCGCCCGGTCGATCTCGCGCGGCGACTACACCCGCCGGGTCAGCGAGAACCGCCGGGACGAGCTGGGCGACCTCGCGCACACGATCAACCTCATGGCCGACGAGCTGGAGGCCCAGGACCGCCAGCGCAAGGAACTCGTGGCGAACGTCTCCCACGAGCTCCGCACGCCCATCGCCGGCCTCCGTGCGGTCCTGGAGAACATCGTCGACGGTGTCACCCAGGCCGACCCCGAGACGATGCGTACGGCCCTGAAGCAGACGGAACGCCTGGGCCGCCTGGTGGAGACCCTGCTCGACCTCTCGCGCCTGGACAACGGCGTGGTCCCGCTGCGGCGCCGCCGCTTCGAGGTCTGGCCGTACCTCTCGGGCGTCCTCAAGGAGGCCCAGATGGTCTCCTCGGCCCGCGGCGGCATCACCTCCGGCTCCGGCAACCACACCCGCACGGACGTCCACCTGCACCTGGACGTCCACCCTCCGGAGCTCACCGCGAACGCGGACCCGGAGCGCATCCACCAGGTCGTCGCCAACCTCATCGACAACGCGGTCAAGCACAGCCCGGCGCACGGCCGAGTCACGGTGAAGGCCCGCCGCGGCCTCACCCCCGAGTCCCTCGACCTCGAAGTCCTCGACGAGGGTCCCGGCATCCCCGAATCCGAATGGCACCGCGTCTTCGAACGCTTCAACCGCGGCGCCGTCAGCTCCCCCCACGGCCCCGGCAGCGACGGCGGCACAGGCCTGGGGCTCGCGATCGCCCGCTGGGCGGTGGACCTCCACGGCGGCCGCATCGGCGTCGCCGAGTCCCCGAAGGGCTGCCGCATCCAGGTGCTCCTGCCGGGGGTGCCCGCACAGAACGGCCAGCGCCCGGCCCAGGTCTGACACCACGTCCGAGGCGAAGCGAGCCTGTCACCTCACGGCCAACCCGCAGGCCCCTGAGGCGCCGGACAACGCAAACCCTGGGAACGGCAGACAACCCACCCGCAAGCCTCGCCAAACCGCAGCCCACCACAACCTCTCGAAGCCACGACCCGAGACTGACTTCGAGGGCCTGGGCAACCAAAGGCTTTCTCGGGGCAACGGGCGAAGACAGGCTTCCTCGGGGCCACCGCCGAGGACGGGCTTCCAGGGCCTGGGCAACCGCAGGCTCTCTCGGGACCACGGGGGAGGAGGGGCTTCCAGGGCCCTGGGCAACCGCAGGCTCTCTCGGGACCACGGCCGGGGACGGGCTTTCGGGGCCGCGGGCAACCGCAGGCTTTTCAGGGGCGCGGGGAACTGCGCGAGCAACCACACACGCCCCGCACCCGACCACCCACCCACGCGCCAGGGGGTCTGGGGGCGCAGCCCCCAGGGACAGGATGGGACGGGTAGGGGCGGCGGGGGCGGAAAAATCCCGCAATACCCAGATCACGCATGGCTGAATCCCCCCACCATTGCCGAATATCGCTCATCCTCTCGGGGCTTACTTCTCTGCCAAGTTGACGTAAAGTTCGAAGCGGAGCCACAAGATCCACGCCAGTTCCGCACAGCCGGACACGTGTGATCAGGTGCGTTCAGGCAGAGGGCCGCGAGCACATACCCGCAGGCCCCACCCGACGCATGCCCGGCACCCGCACCTCACACCCATTCCGGACCGGAACCACGCTTGTTTCCCGCCATTTCCACCCCCGAAACACACTTTCCGATGTGACTTACGCGACGAAGAGCGGACCCGGCCTGACCTTCCCGGCCACGGGGGCGTAGCCTTGATTCCCGCTGTCCATCACCTTGTGAAGCGGAAGAGGGCGGTTGCCGCCGTGTCGCCACAGTCCCCCAGTAACTCGAGCATCTCGACCGACGCAGACCAAGCGGGTAAGAACCCCGCCGCGGCCTTCGGTCCGAACGAGTGGCTCGTCGACGAGATCTATCAGCAGTACCTCCAGGACCCGAACTCGGTAGACCGAGCCTGGTGGGACTTCTTCGCCGACTACAAGCCAGGCGCAGCTGCCGCCTCGGCTCCGGCGAGCACTGCGGCCGCGGGAGCCGCAGCGACCACCACACCCGCGGCACCCGCCGCGCCGGCCCAGGCCGCACCCGCCGCCCCGGCCGCGCCCGCCCCCGCTGCCCCGAAGCCCGTCGCCGCCGCTCCGGCCCCGGCCCCCGCGAAGCCCGCGGCCGCCGCGCCCGCCAAGCCGGCGGCTGCCGCCCCGGCGAAGCAGGCCGCGCCCGTCGCTGCCGCCGCCGGGGGCCCGGAGCTGATCACGCTGCGCGGCCCCGCCGCCGCGGTCGCGAAGAACATGAACGCCTCCCTGGAACTGCCCACGGCCACGTCCGTGCGCGCCGTCCCGGTGAAGCTGCTGTTCGACAACCGCATCGTCATCAACAACCACCTGAAGCGCGCCCGGGGCGGGAAGATCTCCTTCACGCACCTGATCGGCTACGCGATGGTGCAGGCCATCAAGGCCATGCCGTCGATGAACTGGCACTACGCGGAGAAGGACGGGAAGCCCACCCTCGTCAAGCCGCCGCACGTCAACTTCGGCCTCGCCATCGACCTGGTGAAGCCCAACGGCGACCGTCAGCTGGTCGTCGCGGGCATCAAGAAGGCCGAGACGCTGAACTTCTTCGAGTTCTGGCAGGCCTACGAGGACATCGTCCGCCGCGCCCGCGACGGCAAGCTGACGATGGACGACTTCACCGGTGTCACGGTCTCCCTGACCAACCCCGGCGGCCTCGGCACCGTCCACTCCGTGCCGCGTCTGATGCCCGGTCAGTCGGTCATCATGGGCGTCGGCTCGATGGACTACCCGGCCGAGTTCCAGGGCACCAGCCAGGACACCCTGAACAAGCTCGGCATCGCGAAGGTCATGACGCTCACGTCGACCTACGACCACCGGGTCATCCAGGGCGCCGCCTCCGGCGAGTTCCTGCGCGTCGTCGCCAACTCCCTCCTCGGGGAGAACGGCTTCTACGACGAGATCTTCGAGGCGCTGCGCATCCCCTACGAGCCGGTCCGCTGGCTCAAGGACATCGACGCCAGCCACGACGACGACGTCACCAAGGCCGCGCGCGTCTTCGAGCTGATCCACTCCTACCGGGTCCGCGGCCACGTCATGGCCGACACCGACCCGCTGGAGTACCGCCAGCGCAAGCACCCCGACCTCGACATCACCGAGCACGGGCTCACCCTGTGGGACCTGGAGCGCGAGTTCGCGGTCGGCGGTTTCGCGGGCAAGTCCCTGATGAAGCTCCGCGACATTCTCGGCGTCCTGCGTGACTCGTACTGCCGTACGACCGGCGTCGAGTTCATGCACATCCAGGACCCGAAGCAGCGCCGCTGGATCCAGGACCGCATCGAGCGCCCACACACCAAGCCGGAGCGCGAGGAGCAGCTGCGCATCCTGCGCCGGCTGAACGCGGCCGAGGCCTTCGAGACCTTCCTGCAGACGAAGTACGTCGGCCAGAAGCGCTTCTCACTCGAAGGCGGCGAGTCGGTCATCCCGCTGCTCGACGCGGTCATCGACTCGGCGGCGGAGTCCCGTCTCGACGAGGTCGTCATCGGCATGGCCCACCGCGGCCGGCTGAACGTCCTGGCGAACATCGTCGGCAAGTCGTACGCCCAGATCTTCCGCGAGTTCGAGGGCAACCTCGACCCGAAGTCGATGCACGGCTCCGGCGACGTGAAGTACCACCTGGGTGCCGAGGGCACCTTCACGGGCCTCGACGGCGAGCAGATCAAGGTCAGCCTGGTCGCGAACCCCTCGCACCTGGAAGCCGTGGACCCGATCGTCGAAGGTGTCTCCCGCGCCAAGCAGGACATCATCAACAAGGGCGGCACGGACTTCACGGTCCTGCCGGTGGCCCTGCACGGCGACGCGGCCTTCGCGGGCCAGGGCGTGGTGGCCGAGACCCTGAACATGTCGCAGCTGCGCGGCTACCGCACCGGCGGCACGGTCCACATCGTCATCAACAACCAGGTCGGCTTCACGGCCGCCCCGGAGTCCTCGCGTTCCTCGATGTACGCCACGGACGTGGCGCGCATGATCGAGGCCCCGATCTTCCACGTGAACGGCGACGACCCGGAGGCCGTGGTCCGCGTCGCGCGGCTGGCGTTCGAGTTCCGCCAGGCGTTCAACAAGGACGTGGTGATCGACCTCATCTGCTACCGCCGCCGCGGTCACAACGAGTCGGACAACCCGGCCTTCACCCAGCCGCTGATGTACGACCTGATCGACAAGAAGCGCTCGGTGCGCAAGCTGTACACCGAGTCCCTCATCGGTCGCGGCGACATCACCCTGGAAGAGGCCGAGCAGGCCCTGCAGGACTACCAGGGCCAGCTGGAGAAGGTCTTCACGGAGGTCCGCGAGGCCACCTCGCAGCCGGTCTCCGGCGAGGTCCACGACCCGCAGGACGGCTTCCCGGTCGCGGTGAACACCGCGATCACGGCGGAGACCGTCAAGCGCATCGCCGCGTCCCAGGTCAACGTCCCGGACCACATCACCGCCCACCCGCGTCTGCTGCCGCAGCTGCAGCGCCGGGCGGCCATGGTCGAGGACGGCACGATCGACTGGGGCATGGGCGAGACCCTCGCGATCGGCTCTCTCCTCCTGGAGGGCACCCCGGTCCGCCTGGCCGGCCAGGACTCGCAGCGCGGCACCTTCGGCCAGCGTCACGCGGTGATCATCGACCGTGAGACGGGCGAGGAGTTCACGCCGCTGATGTACCTCTCCGAGGACCAGGCGCGGCTGAACGTCTACAACTCCCTGCTCTCCGAGTACGCGGCGATGGGCTTCGAGTACGGCTACTCGCTCGCCCGTCCCGAGTCCCTGGTGATGTGGGAGGCCCAGTTCGGCGACTTCGTCAACGGCGCCCAGACGGTCGTGGACGAGTTCATCTCGTCGGCGGAGCAGAAGTGGGGCCAGACGTCCGGCGTCACCCTGCTGCTCCCGCACGGCTACGAGGGCCAGGGCCCGGACCACTCGTCCGCCCGCCCGGAGCGCTTCCTCCAGATGTGCGCCCAGAACAACATGACGGTCGCGATGCCGACCTCGCCGTCGAACTACTTCCACCTCCTGCGGTGGCAGGTGCACAACCCGCACCACAAGCCGCTGGTCGTCTTCACCCCGAAATCGATGCTGCGCCTCAAGGCCGCTGCGTCGAAGGCGGAGGAGTTCACGAGCGGCGAGTTCCGCCCGGTCATCGGCGACGGCTCGGTCGACCCGAACGCGGTCAAGAAGGTCGTCTTCTGCGCCGGCAAGGTCTACTACGACCTGGAGGCCGAGCGTCAGAAGCGCGGCGTCACGGACACGGCGATCATCCGCATCGAGCGCCTCTACCCGCTGCCGGGTGCCGAGGTCCAGGCCGAGGTCAACAAGTACCCGAACGCCGAGAAATACCTCTGGGTCCAGGAGGAGCCGGCGAACCAGGGCGCCTGGCCCTTCATCGCCCTCAACCTGATCGACCACCTCGACCTCGCGGTCGGCGCGGACGTCCCGCACGGCGAGCGCCTGCGCCGCATCTCCCGCCCGCACGGCTCGTCGCCGGCGGTGGGTTCGGCCAAGCGGCACCAGGCCGAGCAGGAGCAGTTGGTGCGTGAGGTGTTCGAGGCCTGACGGCCCTCGAAGTCCGTACGCAACCGGGCCGCACCCCCTCTCCGGGGGTGCGGCCCGGCCGTTTCGGCGCACTTATCCTTGACCCATGTACTTCACGGACCGTGGCATCGAGGAACTGGAGAAGCGGCGCGGCGAGGAGGAGGTCTCCTTCGAGTGGCTCGCCGAGCAGTTGCGGACGTTCGTCGATCTGAACCCGGACTTCGAGGTGCCGGTGGAGCGGCTGGCGACGTGGCTGGCGCGGCTGGACGACGAGGACGAGGACGAGTAACCGACCCGGGAGGCCTTCTCCGGATCCCCGAGGGGCCGTGGCGGTCAGTCGCGGGGGTGGGCCAGGTCGTACAGCAGGCCGAGGGTGCCGTGGGCGATCAGGAGGCTGCCGGAGACCAGCCAGCCCGCGCTTCGGCGGTGCAGGCCCCAGGCCGTGAGCGGTAGGCCGGCGAGGAGTTGGGCGGTGGCCAGCGCGCGGGCTCTGGGGGTGCCGGCCCAGGGGAGCCAGGGGCCGAGGCGGCCGCGTTCGAGGGCGTCGAGTTCCGTACGGACGGCCCCGCGCCAGCCGGTCCACTCGATGCGCTGGACGCCGGGCTGGACGCGGGCGACCTCGCGGAGGCGGTCGGCGGGTTCGCCCGGGGTGAGGCCGGCGGGGAGCGTCATTCCCGCGCGGGTGAGGACGGCGAGGAGGCCCAGCAGCCTGGCGCGGGCGTCCGCCGCCGGGTCGGGCCTCGTGAGGCCGTCCAGCGACTGCGCGTCGAGGACCGGGTCCAGGCCCAGACGGGCGGCGAACGTGCGCATCGCCTCGTCCTCGCCGGCCGGCGTGCCGTTCGCCAGCCATACGTAGCCGACGGTGCGGCGGAATCCCGCGGCGAGGGTGTAGCCGCTGCGGTCGGCGTCCCACCAGAGGGCGAGCACGGGCCAGGGGACGCCGACGGCGAGGGCACCCGCCCAGCCGGTGAGGACGCGATCGACCGGTTCTCCGCCCTGCAGCCAGGGCTTTCCCTCGGGCACGAGCGCGGTCCACTCCGGACCGGCCGGGGTGAGCAGCATGCGCTCGCGGAGCAGTTGGGCGACCGGGGCGACGGAGTCGGGATCCGCCCGGCAGAGCAGGAGCGCGCCGGGGCCGGGCGTGGGCCGGGTGTCACGCGATCCCTGGGAGCGTTCCGTCGACATACACCCCACGCTAGGGCGATTTGCATGCATATATCCCTGCGGGATCGCCAGAACGGGTGTCTTGACTTTCCGTGACCGCGATATATCGTGAATTACGGAAACGCGATATTGCGCGTATGGCATGCATGACACGTACGGCGTGTGGTGCGTGGTGCGTGGTGCATGTGTGACGTGTGACGTGTGTTGCGTGTGTGGCGTGTTCCGTCCTGTCGGTCTGTCGAGGAGGTCAGCACCATGTCCGAGTGGTCCGTCGCCGAGCCGCGGAAGCTCACGTTCGACGATCCGGTGACGGCACTGCATGTGCGAGTCGTCAACGGAACGGTGAACGTGGTGGGCACCGACGGGGGTTCCGCCCGTCTGGAGGTGTCCGACATCGAGGGCCCGCCCCTGACGGTGACGCAGAAGGACGGCACACTGACCGTGGCCTACGACGACCTGCCCTGGAAGGGCTTCCTGAAATGGCTCGACCGGAAGGGCTGGCGTCGCAACGTCCTGGTGTCGCTCGCCGTCCCGACGGGCACCCGTGTCGAGGTGGGCGTGGTCGGCGCCACGGCCGTCGTGTCCGGGCTGGACGGGCGTACGGAAGTGAAGGGCATCTCGGGCGACACCACCCTGGTCGGCCTGTCGGGCCCGGTGCGCGCCACGACGGTCTCGGGGAACGTGGAGACGCAGGCCCTCACGGGCGACCTGCGGCTCAGTTCCGTCTCCGGCGACCTGACCGTCATGGAGGGCTCCTGCCCCAGCGTGAAGGCCGACTCGGTGAGCGGCTCCATCATCCTCGACCTCGACCCCGCGGGCGGCCCCACCGACATCGGCCTCACCAGCGTCTCCGGCGAGATCGCCATCCGCCTCCCCCACCCCACCGACGCCGAGGTCGAGGCCAACACCGCCAGCGGCACCATCTCCAACGCCTTCGAAGACCTCCGCGTCAGCGGCCCCTGGGGCGCCCACAAGGTCACCGGCCGCCTCGGCACGGGCAACGGCCGCCTCAAGGCCACGACCGTCTCCGGCTCCATCGCCCTCCTGCGCAGGCCCCCGGCGGAGGAGAGCGAACCGTGGGACGAGAAGCCGGGGAGCATGCCCGGCACACCGTCAAGCGCTCCACCGCCCCCCTCAGCCGCCGGCCGAACCGATGACGTCACCGGCCCCCCGCCCGCCGCCGGCCCGCCCGACGACGTGACCGACAATCCGTCCGCCGGCCCACCCGAGTCGTCGGACGACGCACCAGGCCACATGCCCGCGCCGACCGCCGGGACCGACAGCCGGGCCGACGACACGACCGGCCGCTCGACCGGCCGCACGACCGACAAGAAGGTGCTCTGACATGCCTCCCGTCTTCGCCCACGGACGCCTGCGGCTGTATCTGCTGAAGCTGCTGGACGAGGCGCCTCGCCACGGCTACGAGGTGATCCGGCTGCTGGAGGAACGCTTCCAGGGCCTGTACGCACCCTCGGCCGGCACCGTCTACCCCCGCCTGGCCAAGCTGGAGGCCGAGGGCCTGGTCACCCACACCACCGAGGGCGGTCGCAAGGTGTACGCGATCACGGACGCGGGCCGCGCCGAACTGGCCGACCGAAGCGGCGAGTTGGCCGACCTGGAGCTGGAGATCCGTGAGTCCGTGGTGGAGCTGGCCGCCGAGATCCGGGCCGACGTACGGGGCGCGGCGGGCGACCTGCGCCGCGAGATGCGGGCGGCTGCCTCCGAGGCCCGCAGGGGCGCCGGGACGGGCGACGGGGAGCAGGGGCCGCTCGGGGAGTTCGGGGGTTACGCCGACAACGAGTCCTGGCGCGCCGCGAAGGAGGAGATGCGCCGCGTCAAGCAGGAGTGGAAGGAACAGGCCCGCCGCGCGAAGGACGAGAGCCGACGCGCCCGCGAGGAGGCCCAGCGCGCCCGCCGCCAGGCCAAGGAGGCTCAGGACCATGCCCGCACCCAGGCCCAGGAGGAGCTGCAGCGCATCGCCAAGCGAGTCCAGGACCATGTCCAGGACCACTTCACCCGGGGCGACTGGCCGACGGGCGTACGGGAGGGTCTGACCGAACTGGCCAAGGAGTTCGGCGAGTTCGGGAAGGATTTCGGAAAGGAGTTCGGCAAGGACTTCGGTTTCGGGCGCACGGGGGCGGAGTCCGGCTCGCGAGCCACCGGCACGGAGGGGGGTTCGGACGCCGGGGCCTCGGCGGGTTCCGGCGCCGCGAGGACCGGAACCCGGGCCGGTGCCAAGGAGCCCGAGTACTCGGCCACTCCCGAGGAGTTCCCGGCCGACTACGAGCCCGCCTGGGTGCACGAGACCCCCACGGGGGATCCGGCCCGCGACCTCGACCGCCTCCTGGACCGCTTCCGCGACGACATCCGTGACGCGGCCCGCGACCACGGCGTGACCGAGGACCAACTCCGCGACGCCCGCCGCCACCTGTCGACAGCGGCGGCCCACATCGGAGTGGTGCTGCGGATGCCCAAGCGATGAGCCGAGATGGGGCGCGGCCCCGTCAGAGCCACCGCCCTGTCAGGGACGCGGGGGCAACACCGCGCGACAAGCCACGACGAACGAGCAGCCCGCGAGGCACGATCGCCCCCACTCCCACCCCGACCCCGACACCGAGTCCGCACCCCACCGTAGGAGAAGGCCCCCGCCCCACCTCCCAGCCCACTCTCACCCCGCCTTGGCCTCCCCCGCCCCATACAGAACCCGCTCCAGCGCCTCGTATGTCACCCCATGGTCCGCGAGGACCTCGGCCGGGACGCCGGGGCGGGTGGTGAGGGCGAGGAGGAGGTGTTCGTCGCCGATGTGCCGGTCGCGGTGGGCATGGGCGGTGCGGAGGGAGCGGGTGAGGACGTCCTTGGCGTCACGGGTGAAGGGGCGGTGGCCGGAGCGAATCCCCCAGCCGCTCCTGGCGCCCTTCCGGTCCGACTCCAACGCCCCCACCCCGTGGGCCTCTTCGACGCGGGAGACGATCTCCGAGAGGTCGATGCCGAGGCCGGAGAGGGCATCCACGTCGGCTCGGGAGAGGCCGCCCCGGCGCCGGGCCTCGGCGAGCGCCCGCTCCACGGAGTCCCGGCGGTCGGCCTCGGCGAGCCCCAGCGCGGCCAGGGCGAACGAGGCCCGGCTGGCCTTGCGGTCCAGCAGGGCGAGAAGGAGGTGCTCCTCGGTGACCTCCCTCGCGTGGGCGCGCTCGGCGTGGTCGACCGCGCCCAGGACCACGGCACGGGCGTCTTTCGTAAACCGTTCGAACATCAATGCCTCCCGTACTTCTTGTGCACGGCCTGCCTGCTCACTCCGAGTTCCGCGGCGATCTCCTGCCACGACCAGCCCTGATTGCGCGCGCTGCGCACCTGCACCGACTCCAACTGCTCCAGCAGCCTCCGCAGTGCGGCGACGGCCCGCAGCCCGACCCGGGGGTCACGATCGCCCGCGCGCTCGGCGAGATCCGTTGCTTCGGTCATGATGTCAACTTACGTTGACAGTCACGGTGGCGTCAACCTCAGTTGACATGACGACGGCCGGCCCGGATCTCCGGGCCGGCCGTCGTCGTCTCGAAACAGTCCGTCAGGGGTTGGTGAGCACGATCTTGCCGAACTGGTCCCCCGCTGCCAGGCGCTCGAAGCCCTCGCGGGCGCGGTCCAGGGGCAGTACCTCGTCGATGACGGGGCGGACGCCGGTCGCGGCACAGAAGGAGAGGAGGTCCTCCAGTTCGTCCTTGGTGCCCATGGTGGAGCCGACGACCTTGAGTTCGAGGAAGAAGATGCGGGTCAGTTCGGCGTGGGAGGGGCGGTCACCGCTGGTGGCACCCGAGATGACGAGGCTGCCGCCGGGGCGCAGCGACTTCACCGAGTGGGACCAGGTGGCGGCGCCGACGGTCTCGATGACCGCGTCGACGCGCTGCGGCAGCCGTGCCCCCGACTCCAGCGCCTCCACCGCGCCCAGCTCCAGGGCCCGCTTGCGCTTGGCCTCGTCCCGGCTGGTGGCGAACACCCGCAGTCCGGCCGCCTTGCCGAGCACGATCGCGGCGGTGGCGACACCACCGCCGGCGCCCTGGACGAGGACGGAGTCGCCGGGGCGTACACCTGCGTTGGTGAAGAGCATGCGGTAGGCCGTCAGCCAGGCGGTGGGCAGGCACGCGGCCTCCTCGAAGGAGAGTTCCGCCGGCTTCGGGAGCACGTTCCAGGTGGGGACGGAGACTAGCTCGGCGAAGGTGCCCTGGTAGCGCTCGGTGAGGATCGAGCGGGGTTCCTCGGGGCCGACACCGTGGCCGGTCTGGCCGATCACCGAGTGCAGGACGACCTCGTTGCCGTCCTCGTCGACACCGGCGGCGTCACAGCCGAGGATCATGGGCAGCTTGTCATCCGCGAGGCCGACCCCCCGCAGGGACCACAGGTCGTGGTGGTTCAGCGAGGCGGCCTTCACCTTCACGGTCGTCCAGCCGGGCCTCGGTCCAGGGGCCGGGAGGTCACCCAACTCCAGTCCGTTGAGCGGTTGGTCACGGTCGATGCGGGCGGCGTAGGCAGCGAACATGCGCCTGACCATAGGGCGACGCCGGGGGCGATGGAACGGAAGAGCGCTGTGACACGCGTCCCGTCCCAGTCGGCCTCGGCGCCTGACAGCTTGGGGGGCGGGTTCGTAGACGACTGCGGCCGAGTGGGGCTCCTCGCGCAGTTCTCCACGCCCGTTGACCGAGCGGGGCTCCTCGCGCAGTTCCCCACACCCCTTGACCGAGCGGGGCTCCTCGCGCAGTTCCCCACACCCCTTGACCGAGCGGGGCTCCTCGCGCAGTTCCCCACACCCCTTGACCGAGCGGGGCTCCTCGCGCAGTTCCCCACACCCCTTGATCCCCTTGAGGGCCTACGGCCTTCTCGGGCCGAAAAGCACAGGGCGCAGCCCCTGTTTTCCAGGGGCGGCGGGGACCGCGCGACCAGCCCCCACCGAACCCGCGCCTGCCCACCCACCCCGAACCGTCCCACGCGACGGGGGTCGAAGGGGCACAGCCCCTGGGGAAGGGAATGGGTAGGGGCGGCGGGGGCGAAGAACCACCCCGCACCGCCCCAAAAAATCAGCGCCGAGCCACACCCTCGGCCCGAGCCGCCGCGGCGACCGCCGCGGTCACCGCCGGGGCGACCCGCTCGTCGAAGGGCGACGGGATGACGTAGTCAGCGGCGAGGTCGTCCCCGACGACCGACGCCAGCGCCTCGGCCGCCGCGATCTTCATGCCCTCGGTGATCCGGGAGGCCCGCACCTGCAGCGCGCCCGCGAAGATCCCCGGGAAGGCGAGGACGTTGTTGATCTGGTTCGGGTAGTCGGAGCGCCCGGTCGCGACGACGGCCGCGTACTTGTGGGCGACGTCCGGGTGCACCTCGGGGTTGGGGTTGGCCATGGCGAACACGAACGCGTTCTGGGCCATCGAGGCCACCGCCTGCTCCGGGACCGTACCGCCGGAGACGCCGATGAAGACGTCCGCGCCCGCGAGGGCGTCCTCCAGGGAGCCCGAGAGCCCGGCCTTGTTGGTCAGCTCGGCAAGCTCCCGCTTGACCGGCGTGAGGTCCTCGCGGTCCGCGGAGACGATGCCCTTGCGGTCGGCGACCGCGACATCGCCGAGACCGGCCTCCAGCAGCATCTTGGCGATGGCCACACCGGCCGCGCCCGCACCCGAGATCACGGCCCGCAGATCGCCCAGCCCTCGGCCGGTCAGCTTTGCCGCGTTGCGCAGCGCCGCCAGCGTCACGACCGCCGTACCGTGCTGGTCGTCGTGGAAGACCGGGATGTCGAGGGCTTCCTGGAGCCGCTTCTCGATCTCGAAGCAGCGGGGCGCGGAGATGTCCTCCAGGTTCACGCCACCGAAGGAGGGCGCGAGTCGGACCACGGTCTCGATGATCTCTTCGACGTCCGTGCAGGCGAGCGCGATCGGCACCGCGTCGACGCCGCCGAACTGCTTGAACAGGATCGCCTTGCCCTCCATCACGGGGAGGGAGGCCTCAGGGCCGATGTCGCCGAGCCCGAGAACCGCCGTACCGTCCGTCACGACGGCGACGACCGACGACTTCCAGGTGTAGTCGTTGACCAGGTCCGGCTGCTCGGCGATGGCGGTGCACACCCGCGCGACGCCGGGCGTGTAGGCGAGGGACAGGTCGTCCTTGTCACGGATCGGCACGGTGGCCTGCACGGCCATCTTGCCGCCGCGGTGCAGCGCGAAGGCGGGGTCGAAGGAGTCGAGGGAATTGAGAGGCTCCCCTCCGCCCTCCTGACCCGTACTGCCGTCGCCGCTGTCGGTGCGAGGATTGACAATCTCCGCTGCCACTTTTTTTACCCCTTAGATCTTCATGGTTCGAGGGTGTTCCGCTCCCGGTTCGGGAGCGGGCGGGCACCGCGTAAGGCCCAGGTCACCGATACGTACAGCGACGCCTGCGGGCTCAGACGCGACGGGCGCGCCGCACACGCGCCCTGGGCCCCGGATGAGGGGTGTAAGGAACCTTCTTACCGGACGGACGGTACCGGCGACGAGTCCACACGTCCTCATACCTCGAAGGTCACAACTCGAAGGTCATTTGAAGACGATCATGGATCGTTCGACTCATCGACGGATGACGGGACAAGTCGGGTCACATCACGACAAGTCCTGTACGGCCATGAGTGCGGAGATCGCAGCCGACCGCATCCTGAGATGCGCCGAAGATCTTCCGGCCGGAAGGAGGAATCCCCGCACAGGATCCGGTGTGATCACCCGGTCCGCAGCGGTTCGTGGGTCATACGGGGGTCACCCGTTATCCGATTTTGACATGGCTGGTCATCTGAATGCACATGCCCGAATGGCAAGATGCCGTAATCACACGAGGTCGCCACACTCGAAGACGCGTGTTAATCGTCGACCTGTCGGCAACTCCACACCACCCCGCCGGAGGAACCCACCATGACCGCAAGCACCACCTGTCGTACGACCGGCCTGCGTTCCCGTACAGCCGCCGTCGGAGCGATCGCGGTCGCGGGCACCCTGCTGCTCACCGGCTGCGGTGACCAGACCAAGAGCAAGGACACCGGCTCCGAGACCGCCTCCACCAGCGCGGCCCCGCTCGCCGACAAGCTCCCCGCGGCCGTCCGGGACAAGGGCGTGATCAACGTCGGTTCGGACATCGCGTACGCCCCGGTGGAGTACAAGGACGAGTCCGGCAAGGTCGTCGGCATCGACCTCGACATCGCCGCGGCGATGGGCAAGCAGCTCGGCGTGGACTTCAAGTTCCAGAACGCCACCTTCGACACCCTCATCGGTGGCCTGGCGGCCAAGCGGTACGACATCGCGATGTCGGCCATGACCGACACCAAGGACCGCCAGGAGGGCATCGACGCCGACACCGGCAAGAAGGTCGGCACCGGCGTCGACTTCGTCGACTACTTCACCGCGGGTGTCTCGCTGTACACCAACAAGGGCGACGACCAGGGCATCAAGACCTGGGACGACCTCTGCGGCAAGACGATCGCGGTGCAGCGCAACACGTTCTCGCACGATCTCGCCAAGGACCAGGCGAAGAAGTGCAAGGACGACGGCGGCAAGGCGCTCAAGATCGAGGACTTCGCCACCAACCCCGAGGCCGAGACCCGGATGCGCTCCAAGGGTGCGGACGTCGTCTCCGCCGACTACCCGGTCGCCGCCTACTCGGTGAAGACCTCGGGCGGCGGCGACTACTTCGAGATCGTCGGCGACCAGGTCGAGGCCGGCCCGTACGGCATCGCCGTCGCCAAGGACAACACCGAGCTGCGTGACGCGCTGCAGGCCGCCGTCCAGGCGATCATCGACAGCGGCGAGTACGAGAAGATCATCAAGAAGTGGGGCGTCGAGGACGGCGCGATCACCGAGGCCAAGGTCAACGGCGGCTCCTGAATCTCGGCTCGGTTCTGAAAGGCAAAGGCTCCACCCGTGACTGTTGACGTCAGCAAGACGGACGGTCCCTCGGACACTCCCCCCGCCGGCCCGGAGGCCCTCAAGGCCATTCCGGTCCGGCACCCGGGGCGCTATGTGTCCGCGGCCATCGCGCTCGCTCTCCTCGGCTCGATCATCTACGCGTTCGCGCAGGCGAAGAAGATCAACTGGGGCGCGATCCCCGACTACTTCTTCGACGACCGCATCATCGAGGGTGTCCTGAACACCCTCCTGCTCACCGTGGTGTCCATGGTGATCGGCATCGTCGGCGGCATCCTGCTCGCCGTGATGCGGCTGTCCAAGAACCCGGTGACCTCGTCGATCGCGTGGTTCTACATCTGGTTCTTCCGCGGCACGCCGGTCCTGGTCCAGCTCTTCGTCTGGTTCAATCTGGGCCTGGTCTTCGAGTACATCAACCTCGGCCCGATCTACAAGGACTACTGGTCCTCGTTCATGACGCCGCTGCTGACGGCGCTGCTCGGCCTCGGTCTCAACGAGGCCGCGTACATGGCGGAGATCTGCCGTGCCGGTCTGCTGTCGGTCGACGAGGGCCAGACCGAGGCGTCGCACGCGCTCGGCATGAGCCACTCCAAGACCCTGCGCCGGGTCGTCATCCCGCAGGCGATGCGCGTGATCGTGCCGCCCACGGGCAACGAGGTCATCAACATGCTGAAGACCACGTCGCTCGTCTCGACGGTGCAGTACGTGGATCTGCTCAAGGCGGCCCAGGACATCGGCCAGGGCTCCGGCTCCACCGTGGAGATGCTGTTCCTCGCCGCCGCCTGGTATCTGATCCTGACCAGCATCTTCAGCGTCGGGCAGTACTACCTGGAGAGGCACTACGCGAAGGGTTCCTCCCGGACCCTCCCGCCGACACCGATGCAGCGTTTCAAGACGGCCGTGCTGCCCGTGCGCCGCCCGAAGGGAGTCTCGGCATGACCGCCATGGTGAAGGCCGAGGGCATCCACAAGTCGTTCGGCCCCGTCGAGGTCCTCAAGGGCATCGACCTGGAGGTGCAGACGGGCGAGGTGTTCTGCCTCATCGGCCCTTCCGGCTCCGGCAAGAGCACGTTCCTCAGGTGCATCAACCACCTGGAGAAGATCAACTCCGGACGGCTGTACGTCGACGGCGAGCTGGTCGGCTACCGCCAGAAGGGCGACAAGCTGTACGAGCTCAAGGACAGCGAGGTCGCGCTCAAGCGCCGTGACATCGGCATGGTGTTCCAGCGCTTCAACCTGTTCCCGCACATGACGGCCGCGGAGAACGTCATGGAGGCGCCGGTCCAGGTCAAGGGCGTCAGCAGGGCCCAGGCCCGCGAGCGCGCCCGCGAACTGCTGGAGCGCGTCGGTCTCGGCGACAAGGCGGGCAACTTCCCGTCCCAGCTCTCCGGCGGTCAGCAGCAGCGCGTGGCCATCGCCCGCGCGCTGGCCATGGAGCCGAAGCTGATGCTCTTCGACGAGCCGACCTCGGCGCTCGACCCGGAGCTGGTCGGCGACGTCCTCGACGTCATGCGCGACCTGGCCGAGTCCGGCATGACGATGGTCGTCGTCACCCACGAGATGGGCTTCGCCCGCGAGGTCGGCGACAGCCTGGTCTTCATGGACGACGGGGTGGTGGTCGAGTCCGGCAACCCCCGTGACGTGCTGACCAACCCCCAGGAGGAGCGCACCCAGTCGTTCCTGTCCAAGGTGCTGTAGAGCGGCGGCGAGACAGGAGTGAAGGGGCGGTACGGAATCCCGTACCGCCCCTTACTCGTGTACCGGTGCGGCGGCGCTCTACTTCACGGCCAGCACCAGCGAGTCGGAGGGCGAGGACCACACCGCGCGGGCCTCGGCAAAGCCCTTCTCGCGCAGGACGCGTGCGTGCCAGCCGACGCTCTGGACGTCACCGTCGGCGTGCTCTCCGTAGATCTCGAAACGGCGGGCCGTCGGCGCGGCGAGGAGAGGGTCCTGGGCGGCGAGCTGCCACCATTCGGCCCAGTCGACGACGCCGTCCGCCTTGGCTTGTTCCATACCCGCGTGACGGTGCGCGCGCTCCGCCGCGTTGATCCGGGGCGTCGTCTCGTCGATCATGTGGTCCGCGTTCATGAAGACACCGCCGTCGCGGACGAGTTCCGCGACCTGACCGTAGAGAGCGGCGAGGGGTTCGCTGTGCAGCCAGTGCAGGGCTGTGGCCGTCAGGACGGCGTCGTACGAGTCGTACGGCAGTCGCGTCGTCCAGTCGGGGTCGGTGAGGTCGGCGGTGACGAAGGTGACCCGCCGGTCGCCCTCGAACGTGCCCTCGGCGATGGTGAGGAGCGCCGGGTCGAGGTCCACGCCGGTACTGACGGCCTTCGGGAACCGCGCGAACAGTCTGGACGTGATGGAACCCGTACCGCAGGCGAGGTCGAGGACACGGGGCTCGGGGCCGGCGAAGGCCTCGACCATGTCGAGCATCACCCGGAACCGCTCCTCGCGGTCCGGCATGTACCACTCCTGCTGGCGGTCCCAGCTCTTCTGCCAGGCATGCCAGTCGGTTCCGGCCGT
Organism: Streptomyces europaeiscabiei; assembly: GCF_036346855.1. NCBI lineage: Bacteria > Bacillati > Actinomycetota > Actinomycetes > Kitasatosporales > Streptomycetaceae > Streptomyces > Streptomyces europaeiscabiei. The sequence goes on along the minus strand of NZ_CP107841.1, from coordinate 7,043,264 downwards.
GGTGGTCATGAGGTCCCCTCTGTCCGCATACCGCATCTTCCGTCTACCACGTAATACCCTGTAAGTACGAGCAGCCATTACCTGACCCGCATCACGACCATAGAGCGCCCCCGTAAGGACTACAAGTGGAACTGGCCTATTACTCGGACTATGCCGTGCGGCTCGTCAACAGCGAGGAGCCGGGTCGCGGCAAGGACTCCCTGACCACGGTCGACGCGGTGCGCGAGCTCTTCGGTGCCAACCAGGACGCTGCCCGCCGGGCGGCGGACGCCGACCTGACCCGGTTCAGGGGCGTACGGGCCCGGCTGCGCTCGGTGTTCGAAGCGGCCGACGGCGGCGACGAGACGCTCGCGGTGAACCTCCTGAACTCGCTCCTGCTCGAGTTCCCGGTGAGCCCGCAGATCTCCGGTCACAACCACCGGGACGACGACGGCCGCCCGCTGTGGCACATGCATCTGGCGGACCATCCCTCGAACGCGACGGCCGGCTATGCGGCGACCGCGGCCATGGGCCTGGCCTTCCACCTCACCGAGTACGGCGTGGACCGGCTCGGCCTGTGCGAGGCGGCGCCGTGCCGCAACGCCTACCTCGACACCTCCACCAACCGCTCCCGCCGCTACTGCTCGGACCGCTGCGCGACCCGCGCCAACGTGGCGGCCTACCGGGCCCGCAAACGCCTGGAGGCGGACCGGTCGCCGAGCACGGGCCGGGCGGCCGAGAGCGCCCAGCGGGCGAGCGCGAACGGCGAGCGCTGACCGTCCGGCCGGGGCCGGTACCGGAACCGCACCTTGCCGAGGACGAGTTCGTCGGGGACGACCCCGTAGTCGGTGCTGTCCCCACCCGCGTACGTGTTGTCCCCGAGCACCCACCAGCCGCCGTCGCGCCGCTCGGCGATCCGCTTGACCACGAGCAGGTCCTGCTGGAAGGGGTGCCGCAGCACGAGCACGTCACCGACCCCGAGGCGGGCCCCGTAGTGGACGAGCAGCTGGTCCCCGTGACGCAGCGTGGGAACCATGGACGGTCCTGTGACCTCGGCCACCCCGAAGGGCAGGAGGGCCCTGCCCCGCTCACTCTCCTGCGACAGCTCCGGCATCCCCGGCACCTCCCCGGTCCGTTCCTCCACCAGTCCCAGTCTGACCCCGGACTTTTGTCCTAAGCCCATGGGGGCACTCGCGAAAACGACTCTCGCAGGGAGTAATGTCCCACCTGAGAAGACGATCACGAGGAAGGAATGCTCCATGCTTTCCCGCCTGTTTGCCCCCAAGGTGAAGGTCAGCGCCCACTGCGACCTGCCCTGCGGTGTGTACGACCCGGCCCAGGCCCGCATCGAGGCGGAGTCGGTGAAGGCCGTGCAGGACAAGATGGCCGCCAACGACGACCCTCACTTCCAGGCTCGCGCGACCGTCATCAAGGAGCAGCGCGCCGAGCTCGCCAAGCACCACGTTTCGGTGCTGTGGAGCGACTACTTCAAGCCTCCGCACTTCGAGAAGTACCCGGAGCTGCACCAGCTGGTCAACGACGCCCTCAAGGCCCTCTCGGCCGCGAAGGCGTCCACCGACCCGGCGACGGGCCAGAAGGCGCTCGACTACATCGCCCAGATCGACAAGATCTTCTGGGAGACCAAGAAGGCCTGATCTTTGATCACGCCATGTGACCTGCGATTTCCTTGGTCGTCTGGTCAACCGGTCCGCACCCGGTCCGCATGCCGCCGAGCACGGCGTCCATGACGGTCCGGGTGCGGTCTTCTTCGCCCGGCCACAGGTGCGCGTAGATCCGCAGGGACGGCGGAGGCGTGACCGAGGATGAGCTGGACCTGCTTGACGCTTGACCCGCCGGCGATGAGTGCGGAGGCGTAGAAGTGGCGAAGGTCGTGGGTCACCATGTGCGGCAGCTCGACCGCCTTGCGGTCCTCGCACGAGGCCGCCTCGTTCTCCGCCTTCTGCAGCGCCCGGCGAGCGCAGTTCCATTCGGTCTTCCAGCGACGGTAGTTGAGGGGTTCACCCTCCTCCATCGTGAAGAGCCATTCCTTCGTGGGCCGTGCGGCAAGATGCGCGAGGAGCGCGTCGGTAACGACCTCACCGACCGGGACCGTACGCCGGGACTTGCCGGTCTTCGGCGGTTCGATCAGGCCGGACTGCAGCCGCTGCCGCTCGACACGGATGGTGCCGCTCTTGAAGTCGATGTCCGAAACCTTGAGGCCCAGCAACTCGCCTATGCGCAATCCTGATCCGGCCAGGACGACGATCGCCGCGCGGAGGTAGGGCGGTATGGCGGAGGCCATCGCCTCGACCTGCGCGACGGTAGGTGGCATAACCTCCTCGTCGGGCATCGGCGGCAGCGTGATCGGCTTGCAGGGGCTGGCCGCGATGACCTTGTCTTCAACCGCGGCCGTGCGGCTACTGCAACACTCCGGCCTCCTCCGTACCCCAGTCGGCTGCCTCACCGCGGCGCGAGCCCCGGCCTGAGCACGTCGACCGGAGCCGCTGACGGCGGCGGATCAGGATGTGCCCGCTGATGCCCTCGCTACCCACGGCAGCGAGGGCATCCGTCGTCAGGCGGCACGCGCCGCGGACAGCCGCGAGGCCCACGTCGTGGCCTCAGCCAGGTGCTCGTGCAGCAGCCCCACACGGGGGTCGGGCTGTATGAGGACAGTCCCTGCTCCTTTGGCCGTGCGCTCCGCGGCCCAGGCGTGATCGAGGCCGGTGAAGTCGTCGTCGATCCAGATGGCCGGGGCGTCGCCCGGCCAGACATCGACGTGATCGCGTTTCCACAGGTAGCCATTGGGGTGGCTGGTCGTGATGTGAGGGCGCGGCAGGTCGACGTACGGAAGGTCCGGCAGGCCCAGGAGGGGCCGATGAGAGTGCCGGCGTCCTGCCGCCATCTGGTGCACCAGGCGGGGGTGACGAGGCCAGTTCGGATCACGTCCATGAGCAAGCGGCCATGGTCCGGGTGGAGCCAGACCGTGACCGGGTCGTCGGCGTCCCGGCCGGCGGGGACGACGTCGTGGCGGGAGTGGGTGGCCGGGGTAGCGCCCTCCGCGCCGGGGAACGGTATGAGGACGCCGTCGATGTCGAGGAGCAGGCAGGGCAGGCGCGTCGGTCCTCCAGGGGCCGGATGAACGCGGCTGTCAGAGCTTGCGGGCGCGGATCAGCAGGGTGGTGGGCCAGTGGCCCAGCCGGGGGTCGTGGAACTCCTGGGCCGAGGTGAGCCAGAAGCCCGACCGGCTGAGGTGCCTCTCCCACCGGTCCGTGGAGAATCCTCGGGCTTCAGCCCGAGGGGCAAGTCAACCCGGTATCTGTCGGCGGTACGACATCGTGATCAGACCGGCAGTGAAACTGACCGCCGCCACGACTGCCGCCACGACGCTGGTGGACTCCATCAGGAGAACCGCCCACGGGTACGGCCTCTGGTCTCCCGCCAGGCCGGTGACAATGCTGACCATCACGAACATGGTCGCCGCCGCGCCACCGGCGATCGGGCCGTACCAGCTGTGTACGAGGAGAGCGAGGCCCAGCACCATGACGGTGTTTCGTCCGCCCGCCACCGCTGTCGGCATGTCCAGGAACTCCCCGAGTGCAAACCCCAGTCCCGCCGCGCTCACCCCCAGAAGCAGGAGAGCCAGCCGGTCGACGACGGCGACCGCTCGCGCCGCTGTGGTTTCGGTGGCGATGAGGCGCCGGCTCATGCAGTACATCGTCGGAATGCACAGGATGAGCGGGACGAAGTTCATCAGCTTGATCGAGAAGCTGCCCTGCGCGGCGATCTGGGGAACCTTCGCCACGTCGTCGCGCACGAGTACAAGGAGGAGCGTCCAGGCGAACAGGGCCACAGGCAGCAGCCAGATTCTTCGTACGCGCGCCCAGAGGGTCAACGGTCCACCCCCGGTGCCATGTCCGCCGGATCCTCCAACTGCGGGCCCAGCGCTCGGCCCCGCTCGTTCTCGGCCTTGGCTCCCGCCCGGGCCTTCTCGTGGACCTGCTCGTCGCATGACTCGAGGTAACTCAACTGCTGCTTGTACCAGGCGTACTGCTTCGCCTCGGGGAGGCTGCGCACCCAGCGTGCCCGGTACACACCGCTGGGTCCGTAGCTGCGGGCGGCCTCTGCCTGTGACATCCCAACCGTCAGGCCGATCCAGGCGGAAGCGGCTCCGCGCCCCGGATAAACGTAGTCATCAGGAAGGTCCGGGCAGTCGTGGAGCCCTGTCGGAACCAAGGCGCTGACGTAGACGGCCCGGCTGCGGTGGCGGGTCACCGGCTTCTGGAGGAAGGTTCGCCAGGTGTCGCGTGCCAGCGGTAGATCCTCCGAGACGAAGGCCAGCTTCCGGGGTGGGGTGAACCCGACCTCTCGCAGGTGGGGCAGCGCGTGTTGAGCGGAGCGGTGCAGCGCGGGGATGTCGTCGGCGAACTCGCCGGGCACACAGATCACCGGGGCAGTTCGCTCACACGTCGTTGCCCAAGTGCGGGGAACGGTGGGGTCGGCGTAGCGCGGGGCGTCACTCACCAGAGGATACGACGCCCCGAAGCCCGCGAGGACGCAGCAGGCCACGGCGGCGGCGCGCAGCGCCGGACGTGAGAGCAGGCTGAGCGCGACAAGACCGAGCAGCAGCCCGAGAGCCAGGATCGCCGGTGCCATGAGGTAGGCGCGGTCCACGACATCCGTATAGGTCGGAGTGCTCATGTCGAATCCGGATATCGCCCGCAGCCATGGGATACCCAGCGTATAGGCGACGAAGACCCACAGCGCCGTGATCACCACCGCAAGGGGGCGGGCGATAACGGGCGGAAGGGAGAGCCCGAGGAAGAAACCGACTGCTACTGCGCTGAAGGGGATCGCAAGACTTCGGACCATTGGAACGGTGTCGTGGAGCCCTGGTGCGGGGCCTCCCAGATAGCTGATCACCAACAGGAAGGACGCCACCCAGCTGATGATCACCAGGGCCAGGGTGGGGGCCATCGCATCGACAAATATTCGCAGCAGGTGGCGGCTGGACGGGGCGGCTGTGATCCGAGCCTGGCGAAGCCTCCCTGCGTCCCAGGCGGCCACCAAGGCGATTCCCAGCGCGGCGACCTTCAGGGCCACCGAGACCACGACGATGGAATCCTCACCGGTGAACGGCATGGGCTGGTAGGCGGTGAAGTATATGGCCAGAGCCACCGTCGGGGCTCCGAGCCCGATGACGGCCGAGTGTCGAGCGAAGGGGAATCGGTTCACCACGAGATCGCCCCATCGATCTCGGTGAATTCCTGATAAGCGGAGGTGGCCCGCTGCTCGTCGGATGCCGCCGTCGCGCTCGCGTGGGAAAGGAAGTCCACCACCGTTCCCGAGAAGCGCACCTGACCGTCCAACAGAACCACGACCGATTCGTACGAGTTGGCGATGTCCGAGGTGTCATGGGTGGAGAGAACGATGTGCACCTCCTTCGACAGATCGGCGAGAATCTGGTGGAAGACCTGCCGCTGCCGGGGATCCATACCCGCTGTCGGCTCATCGAGGAGAAGGACCTCTGCGTCATGCACGAGGGCCTGCGCCACTGCGACGCGCCGCTGCTGCCCCCCGGAGAGTTCCTGGACCTTGTCATCCGCCCGATCGGCCAACTCCACGCGGTCCAGGGCCTTGAGAGCCTCACGCCACGCCTCGCGCCGGGGCATCCCCTTGAGCCAACCGGAATACGCGACCTGATCCCGGGCCGTGAGCCCCGGCACCTGCCCCACCTGCTGAGGCATCCATGCCACACGCCTACGGAACGCGGGCAGCGCGCGACGCCGGCCGGTGCTCAGGTCGCCATAGGTGACGGAACCGGAATCGGGGCGCAGCGCAGATGCGCACAAGCCCAACAGGGTACTCTTTCCCGCTCCGTTCGGCCCCAGGAGCACGGTCCGCCCGGGCGGCAGCGTATAGCTGAGATCACGCAGCACCGGGCGTCTACGCCGATAGGAGAAGAAACACTCGGACATCGAAATGGGCATGCGACACCTTGGTATTTCAGCGTGGGGGTGCCTCTGTCTGTTTCATCAAGAGGCAGGTGGAGACCTGCGTTTCAGGTCTCCACCCAGGTATTCAGAATCCAGTGTCACCTAGAACGACATACGGGTCCGATCGACGCTGATCGTCGGGCCGACCAGCGAACCGCCATCGACCTCGGTGATGCGGAAGTAGTAGTCGTGGCCCTCGGTTCCGGCACCCCACTCGCCGGACGACGTTCCACCGTTGAAGCATGCCGTGTACGTCTTTTCGTCGTATCCGGTGTCGGGTCCGATGACAGCACGACGCAGCTGAACAGTCACACTTCTGCCCAAGTCCGTATGGCATCCGGTGAAGTCCACCTTGTTCCGAGTACTTCACAACAGCCCATGGAAGCAACCATACCGATCCACTTCCAGGTATTACGGGTTCCGAACTTACGCACAGTTGTACCTCTTGTTCGGAATCGCGGGCAGGCGTGTGCATCGCGAGGTGAATTGAGCGAAGGCCGCATTGCCGGGAATCCCCTGCGAGGGCAATTGAGTGTACATCAACAGCGTTGGGCTTCACGGCAGTTGGTCTTACGTCGCGGTGTGTCTTGTTTTGCGTAAGCCCTGGTGGTCTTCGCGGAGATCTGCGACGTGGACCTCTCCCGCGACCTGTTTCCCGCGCGACCGACGAGGCCACCGAAGAACTCGATGCCTGGCGTCCACGGCCCAGGAGCCGGTCCGGTCTCTGGGTGTGTCGATCCCGGCTGCGCCGAGGTCGGTCAGTACCCGCTTGCGTGACGTGTCATCGCGCGAATTGCCTGGGCCGGCCCTGGTCTCGTCGCCCTTCTCGTGGCCGAGGTTTAGATGGAGGTTCAGGGCGTCAGCGCGCTGCACTCCGAGCCCAAGAAGGTCAGCCCTCTGGAGTCGACGTACGGAGTTCTGCGCGCGCAGGCGATGACTCCTCGAGATGGTGGCCATGGTCGAGGAGAAGCTTCACTTCACATACCAGTCCGCACACGGTCCGCAGGACACCCAATAAAGTCCATCGCACCCCGTCGCCAACAATCAAGAAAAGGCCGGGCCAGAGACCCACAGCAAAGATCACTGCAGGTCGCAGACCCGGCCGATTACTTGGAGACCAAGAAGGCCTGAACCTGCCTGTCTCAACCGCACCCGGTCCGTTTGCCGCCGTCCCGTACGGCGGTGTGACGGGCCGGGTGCGGTCGTGTTCCGGGCCGGCTGCCGAGGATGCCGGGCCGGGTGGAGGATGCCGCCGGACGGACCACCGCCAAGGCCGGCCCGCCGACGGCCGACGCGAGGTCGCCGAAGCCATGGACCTACCGATGGCTGCCGTCGGGAACCCGCCGAGCAGCAGTCCGCCCACGGCGGCGGTGGCCATGATCGTCCCGGGCGCCACGGCGCGCATACCGGCGACGGAGGCGTCCGCGAGCGTGACCGCGGCCGGCTGTTCCCCGTCCGGCCCGGGATCCTGGGCCTGGGGCACCCCGTGAGGCTGGGCGCTCATGACCGCGCGGCGCCGTCACCGTCGTCGTACCGGAAGCCCGTCCCGAAGGGGCGCCGTCGTCGGGCAACTCTCCCTACGGGCGTCACGCGGTGCCGTCGTAGTGCTCGACCCGGCCGTCATCACCGATCCGGACGGCACCGGTCGCCGGAGTCTCCTCGCTCCCGGTCGCCGAGCTCTCCTCGCTCCCCGAGGCGGTACCGTCTTGTCGCGCCTGCGCCCCACCCCCTGGAACTCCCCTGCGGAGGCCCCCGAGTGGGAGAGGTACCGCCCCCACTCCCCCGGAAGGCCGACCGCACTCGTACGGGTGATCGGGTCAACTCCGGGCCGGGCCGGGCCAGATCGCCGAGGCGTCGTCGCGGTCGGGGTCCGGGAGGCGGAGGGGGCGGACGGGGACGGTCCACGTGGAGGTCTCGGTGGCAGCCGTCCAGGGGGCGGGGTGGCCCGCGTAGGAGAGCATGGTCAGGGCGAAGACGCCGTCGGCGTAGATCTCGACGTACTCACCGATGGTCAGGATGCGCAGCGCGGCGGCCTGTTCGGGGAGGACGGTCTCGGCGAGGGGCGTGCCGTCGGCGCCGGTGACCCGGAGGTCCTTGCCGTCGCAGCCGACGGTGAGGGCGGGGCGGCCGGGATCGAGGGAGTCGGTGCGCAGGGTGACTTCGACCGGGCGGCCGGAGAGCGTGAGGTCGCCGACGGCGTGGAGGACCGGGTCGTTCGTCTCTTCCCCCAGCCAGGCGTCCAGGCCCGGCCACCACACCAGTTGGGGGGCCGAGTCCTCCCGCGTGACCAGGGACTTGGGCTGGGCGAGCATGCCTCGGCAGTGGTCGCCGGTGTCGGTCAGGCCGACGCGGCGGGGGGTGGTGTGCAGCACGACCCGGGAGCCGTCGGGAGCGGGGATGACGCGGGGGGCGTACGCCCCCGTGGGGCCGAGCGGGCCCCGGCGGATCCATGGGCCGCGCAGGCGCGGGGCCGTCCATGCCTCGAAGCCCCGGGTCGCGCCGATGGAGCCGAGGAGGAGCCAGGTGCCGTCGTCGAGGCGTTCCAGGACCGGGCATTCGAGTTCGTCGACGTCGCCGGGGGCGATCAGCGGTGGGTGGACCGTCCAGTGCTCCAGGTCGGGGGAGGTGGCGAGGGCGACGCAGCCGCCGACCTCCACGGGGAGGGAGGCGTCGCTCGCGCAGATCACCATCGCCCAGCCGTCGCCCTCGTCGTCGCGCACGACGAACGGGTCGCGCCAGCCCATGCGGTCGGCGGTGCGGTACCAGCGGGGGTCCGCCTCGACGACGGGTGTCGTGCCGTGGCGCCGCCAGCCCGTGCCGTCCGTGCGGTCGGAGTACGCGAGCCCCACGGACTGGAGCGGCCAGCCGTCCGGCGTCAGTCCGCTCACGCCCGTGTAGAACATCGCCATGCCGGTGCCGTGGCGCAACGGGTGCATCGTCCAGACCGCCTGCTGGTCGAAGCGGCCGGGCAGACCGTTGCCGAAGGCGGTGCCCTCGGGCCGCCAGCCGACCAGGTCGGCGGAGGTGGCCCGACCGTAGGAGGTCTCCATCCGCAGATGGTCGAACTCGGTGGTCCAGGGGCCCTGGAGATGCAGCACGGCATAGGTGCCGTCGTCGTCACGGAGCAGCGCGAAGTCGTTCACGCAGAGTCCGGGCGGGGCGTATCGCATGCGCGGCAGTCCTGTCGCTCGCAGCGCCCAAACGCGTGCGCTGGCCATGGTTCCTGAAGGTCTCGCTTGAGAATCAGCGCAAGTAAAACTGAACGCAAACGCTTGCGCAACAACGGGGGCGGGTCTACGGTCACGTCACCCCACAGCTCACACCGACGTGAAACCGGCGCGATATTCACGCGATGACGCCGTGCCCACGCCTACCGATGGGAGAAATCCGCCGTGACGGTCAGCATCACCGATGTCGCCACCGCCGCCGGGGTGTCGGCGTCCACCGTGTCCCGCGCGCTGCGGGGCCGGCCGGGCGTCTCGGACGAGGTACGCAGGCAGATCGCGGTCGTCGCCGCGCAGCTCGGCTATACGGCGTCCCGCTCGGCGTCCAGCCTGGCCAGCGGGCGGACCTACACGATCGGGGTCGTCGCCCCGTACATCGGCCGCTGGTTCTTCGGCACCGTGCTGGATGCCGCCGAGCAGGTGTTCAGCGCTGCCGGGTACGACGTCCTGCTGTACAACCTCGGCTCGCCCGAGGCTCGCAAGCGTTTCTTCACCATGCTGCCGGTGCGCAAGCGGGTCGACGCGGTGCTCTCGCTGCTCATCCCGGACGAGGACGAGTCCGCCGCCCTGCGCTCGCTCGGGGTGCCGCTGGCCTCCACGGTCGGGGGGCCCCGGCCCGGCTTCACGGTGGTCGGCATCGACGACCGGGCGGGCGCGGAGAGCGCCGTACGGCATCTGGCGAACCTCGGCCACCGCCGGATCGGCATGATCTCCGGGGCCAGCGGTCCACTGCACTGGACCACACCCCTCGACCGTCGCGCCGCCTATCTGCACGTCCTCGCCGAGGCCGGGATCGAGCACGATCCGGCTCTGGTGGCGGACGGCGACTACACCGTCGACGGCGGCGAGCGGGCGATGACCGAGCTGCTCGCCGCGTCCCGGCCGCCGACCGCCGTGTTCGCCCAGTCCGACGAAATGGCGATGGGCGCGCTGCGCGCGCTCAGGCGGCATCGGCTCCGGGTGCCGGACGACGTGTCCGTGGTCGGCTTCGACGACCACGAACTCGCCGACGTGGTGGGGCTGACCACCGTCGCCCAGCCGGTCGCGGGCCAGGGCGCGGAGGCTGCCCGGCTGCTGCTGCGGCAGCTGGACGAACCGCCAGCCGAACAGCCCGGCCACGTGCAGATGCCCATCCGGCTCGTCCTGCGCGAGACGACGGCGCCGCCGTACCCGCGCGGACCGCAGTGACTCCCCGCACCTCCGCACCTCTTGAGCTCCCCCACGCCGGAAAGTCCCACCCCCACGCCGGAAAGCTCCCCGCACCCCGCACCTCGCACCCTCATCCCGCACGGAGGCACACACCATGAGCCCGAACACCAGCTCGACCAGCCGAAGGTTTTGCCGCACGGCCCGTGCGGGCCTGGCCCTGGTCCTCCCCCTGGCGGCGCTGGCCGCCTGCGGCGGGGGCGGTGGGGGCGACACGTCCGCCGAGGCCGGCAGCGGTGAGGGGACGATCAGCGTCTGGGCCCACCAGGGGCAGAAGGCCGAGTCGGAGGCGCTGCAGAGCGCGGTGAAGTCGTTCAACTCCTCGCAGGACAAGGTCAAGGTCGAGCTGAAGCTGATACCGGAGACCGACTACACCAAGACGATCACGGCGACGGACGCCGACAAACTGCCGGACGTACTGGAGTTCGACGGCCCGACCATGGCGAACTTCGTCTACACCAAGAAGCTCGCCCCGATCGACGACTACGTCTCCGCCGAGACCCTCGACAACGCCACCGACGCGAGCAAGGCGCAGGGCGAGATCAACGGCAAGCACTACGGCCTGGGCATGTTCGACTCCGGGCTCGGCATGTACGGCAGCAAGAAGAAGCTGGACGCGGCCGGAGTGACGTATCCGAAGGGCGTGGACGACGCCTGGACGGCGGACGAGTTCGACGCGGCGCTCAAGGCGCTGAGGGCGAAGGACGCCGACGGCAAGGTCGTCGACCTCCAGGAGGGCAGCGGCTACGCCAACGAATGGGGCACCTACGGCTTCGCCCCGATCGTCTGGTCGGCCGGCGGCTCCCTGCTCAAGGACGGCAAGGCGGAAGGGGCCATCGACGCCCCGGCCGTGGTCTCGGCCATGAAGACCTTCCAGTCCTGGAAGACCTACACCGACGCGAACACCGACGGCAACGCCTTCGCCCGGGGCCGGGTCGCCCTGAGCTGGGTCGGGCACTGGATGTACCCCGCCTACAGCGAGGCGCTCGGCGACGACCTGGTCGTGCTGCCGCTGCCCGACTTCGGCGACGGCCCGAAGACCGGCCAGGGTTCGTGGTCCTGGGGCGTCGGCGCGAACTCCAAGAACGCCAAGGCCGCCGGTGCCTTCCTGGACTTCCTCCTCGACGACGCCAACGTCGGCGCGATGACCAAGGCCAACGGGGCCCCGCCCGCCACCAGGTCCGCGCTCGCCGCGAGCCCGCTCTACAAGGAGGGCGGCCCCCTCCAGCTCTTCGCGGACCAGCTCGCCAAGCCCTGCGGCGACAGCGACATCAGCAAGTCCTGCGTCGCCGTCACCCGCCCGGTGACCGCCGGATACCCCGTGGTGACCGCGAAGTTCAGCGAGGCCGTCAACTCCATCTACGGGGGCGCCGACCCGAAGGACGCCCTGGCCGAGGCCGCCCGCGCCATCGACCGGGACTTCTCGGACAACGCCGGTTACGAGATCCCGTAGTCACGAGCCCAGTCGGACCCATCGGACCCATCGGAGCCATCGGACCCACGGGTTCAGTTGGACCCGTCGGGTTCAGTCGAACCCATCGACCGGGGCGGGCACGCGCACCGTGGCCGCCCGCCCCGCCGGGAAGAGGACCCCACCCGTGAAAACCGTGGAACCCGCGCCCGCTGCGGCCCCAGGCCGGAAGCAGGCCTCATCCGTCGGCGCACCGGCCCGGCGGCCGTCCCGCCGGAACCGCGAGTGGCTGCACGGACTGCTCATGTCCGCGCCCGCCGTCGCCGGGCTCATCGCCTTCGTCGGCATCCCCTTCTGCTACGCCGTGGTGCTCTCCTTCTACAACGTGCGCCTCGGCTCCCCGCTGGAGCCCACCTTCTTCGGTGTCGAGCAGTACAGGCGACTGTTCACCGACCCCGACCTGTCCGGCCCGTTCCTGCGGGCGCTGCTCAACAACCTGACCTTCGCCGTGATCGTCGTCCCCCTCCAGACGGGCCTCGCCCTGGGCCTCGCGATCCTGCTGAACCGCAAACTGAAGGCGATCGGTGTCTTCCGTTCACTCTTCTTCATGCCGGTCGTCTTCCCGATGGCCCTGGTGGCCGTGATCTGGCGGCTGATCCTCGCCCGCAGCGACCAGGGCATGCTCAACTCGGCGCTGGAAGCGGTGAGTTTCGGCAACTGGGGCGCGTTCGACTGGCTCGGCGACGGGCTGACCGCGATGGGCTCGATCATCGTGCTCTCCGTCTGGCAGGGCGTGGGCTTCCAGATGGTCATCCTGCTCGCCGGGCTCCAGCAGATCCCGGGCGAGCTCTACGAGGCCGCCCAGCTCGACCGGGCCTCCGGCTGGCAGCAGTTCCGGCACGTCACCCTGCCCGGCATCCGCGGCACCCTCGTCTTCGTCGCCATGCTCACCTCGGTGCTGTCCTTCCGCGTCTTCGACCAGGTGTACGTCCTGGTCAAGGGCGGCGGACTCGACGAGGACGCCGCCCGCACGGTGATGTACCAGGCCGTCACCACGGCCTTCGACCAGAACAACATCGGCCAGGCGTCCGCGATCACCGTCGTCTTCTTCCTGATCGTCGTCGCCCTGACCCTGATCCAGCGCCGCGTCGTCCGGCCCGACAACGAGGACTGAGCATGAGCACGATGATGAGCACGCGTCCTCGTACACCCATGAGCAAGAGCACGGATGCCGGCCTGTCCCCCGGCCCGCTGCGCCGCTTCCTCGACTACGCCGTCCTCTCCGTCCTGGCCTTCGTCTTCACACTGCCCGTCCTCTACCTTCTCCTCGGCAGCCTCAAGCCGTCCGACGAGGTCCTGAACGGACTGTCCGGCTTCCTGCCCACCCACCTGTCCTTCGACAACTACGCCGCCGTCCTGGACAGCCTGAACTCCGACAGCACGGGCTACTTCTGGCAGTTCATGGGCGTCTCGCTGCTGGTGGCGTTCGTGGTGGTGACCGGCGGACTCTTCATCAACTCGATGGCGGCGTACGGGCTTTCGCGGCTCAGGTGGCGGGGCCGGGAAGCCGTCTTCACCCTCGTCCTGCTGCTGATGCTGGTCCCGTTCGAGTCGGTGGCCGTGCCGCTGTTCTACCTGTTCAACGACCAGCGGAACACCCTCTTCATCCAGGCGCTCCCGTTCGTCGCCAACGCCTTCTCGGTCTACCAGTTCCACACGTTCTTCCGCTCGATCCCGCCGAGCATCGAGGAGGCGGCCCGGCTGGACGGCGCGGGCCCCTGGCGCACCTTCTTCGCGATCATCGTCCCGATGTCGAAGCCGGCGTTCGCGTCGGTCGCGATCCTGACGTTCCTCACCCAGTGGGGTTCGTTCCTGTGGCCCGTCCTGATGGTCTCCGACCCGTCGGTACGTCCGCTGCCGCTGGAAATGAGCGTCTTCCAGGGCCAGCAGCCCCCGGACTGGGGCCAGATCCTCGCTTTCGGCGTCCTCCTCGTCCTCCCGGTCCTGATCGTCTTCGTCTTCTTCCAGCGGTGGTTCGTACAGGGGGTGGCCAGCTCGGCGGTGAAGGGGTGATCGAGGCAGGGGCCGAGCGCGGCGGGAAGGGCGGCTCCCGGCACGTCCGGCCAGGTCGGACGGCTGATCCGCATGCCGCGAGCGCTCTGTCCCTGGCCACCTGGCCCGTTGTCGGTGGCCGGTGGCCAGTGGTCGGTGGCCAGTGGTCGGTGGCCAGTGGTCGGTGCGATGCTGTCGGCATGAACCGGGACGATCTGGTGCGGCTGCGGCGGGCGCGGGACCGCATGGACCGCGAGTACGCCGAGCCGCTGGACGTGACCGCCCTGGCCCGGACCGCGCTGATGTCCCCCGGGCACTTCCAACGCAGCTTCCGCGTGGCCTTCGGCGAGACCCCGTACGGCTATCTCATGACCCGCCGCATCGAGCGCGCCAAGGCGTTGCTGCGCCGCGGCGACCTGACGGTGACCGAGGTGTGCATCGCCGTGGGGTGTACGTCGCTGGGCTCCTTCAGCTCCCGTTTCACCGAGCTGGTCGGCGAGACGCCGAGCGCGTACCGGGCGCGCTCGCACGAGGAGAGCGCGGCGATCCCCGCGTGCGTGGCGAAGCGCCTGACCCGGCCGGCCCGCCATCGCATACGCACGGCGGAACCGGGCGAAGCGTCCTAGTGTCGCGGCAGCCGGCGTTTGCGTCGCGACGGGGCGAACGTCGCCTGCCGCGGCACTAGCGTGAGGACATGGCTACGAACGATCCGAAGGTCACGAACGCTGCGCACGGGCTCCCGGCCCCGGATGTGAGGCTCGCCCAGTGCTTCCTCGCCGTCGACGACCACGACAAGGCGCTCGCCTTCTACCGTGACGTGCTGGGCATGGAGGTCCGCGGTGACGTGGGCTTCGAGGGCATGCGCTGGGTGACCGTGGGCTCCCCTCTCCAACCCGACGTCGAGATCGTCCTGGAACCCCCCGCCGCCGACCCCGACATCTCCCCCGCCGACCGCGAGACCATCGCCATGCTCCTCGCCAAGGGCGTCCTGCGAGGGGTCAACTTCACCACCACCGACTGCGACGCCCTCTACGCCCGCGTCGAGGCCTCCGGCGCCGATGTCCTCCAGGAGCCCACCGACCAGCCCTACGGCGTCCGCGACTGCGCCTTCCGCGACCCGGCGGGCAACATGCTGCGCTTCATGCAGCGCCGGGGGTGAGCCGACGAGAGCCGGGGCGGCCTGCCTGCCGGAATGACCGACCAGCGGAAACCTCGTTGCGTGGAGCCGGGCGGCGGGAGACCGTACGTGTCGTTCGGCCGTGAGGACCGGACCGTACGAGAGGGAGCGGCTCTGTGGGTGGAGTGGGCGGGAACGGCGACAACGGCCACGGGGACGCGGGCTCGGGCGGAGACGGGGCGGGTGCGGCCGACCCCGCGGGGGCGGCCTACCCCGCGGGCGCGGCGGGTGGAGTGGGCGCGGCGGGTGAAGTGATCCGGTGGACGTATGCCTTCGTCGACCGCCCGATGGCCGGGTTCGAACGGGCATGCGCCTTCTGGACGGCGGTCACGGCGACCGAGTTGTCCGAACCCCGGGGCGACGGGGGTGAGTTCGTGACCCTGCTGCCCGAGACGGGCGACGCGTGTGTGAAGGCGCAGGGTGTCCTGTCCGGTGCCGGCGGCGCTCACCTGGACCTGGCCGCCGAGGACGTCCCCGCGCTCGTCGACCGGGCGGTCCGGCTCGGCGCCGAGGTGGTCGCCCCGAACGACGGCTGGGCGGTGCTGCGCTCACCCGCCGGTCAGCTCTTCTGCGCGGTGCCGTGGCACGGGGAGTCCGCGCGGCCGCCGGTGGTCGACGGGAGCCGACTGGACCAGGTGTGCCTGGACGTGGCGCCGGCCGAGTTCGAAGGCGAGGTCGCGTTCTGGGCGGCCCTGTCGGGCTGGGACTCCTACCCGGGCTCACTCCCGGAGTTCCACGTCCTGCGCCCGCCGACCGGTCTCCCCGTCCGTATCCTCCTCCAACGCCTCGACACCCCCCGCCCCACCTCCGCCCACCTCGACCTGGCCTGCACCGACATCGACGCCACACGAGCCCGCCACGAAACCCTCGGCGCCGACGTCGTGGCCCGGCACCCGCACTGGACGGTGATGCGTGACCCGACGGGCGGCACGTACTGCCTGACGGGCCGATCCCCGGAGACGGGCGGGCTGCCGCCGACGGCGAAGTGACACCTCACATCCTCGGGCCCGAAACAGCGGGCCAGGCGCCTGCGGACCAGACGTCTGCGGGCCAGACGCCTACTCCGTCAGCCGAGCCGCCCGTGCCGACAGATACCTCTGCTCAGGCAGGCTCAGCGTCCGGCGCGCAGCCGACTCGTACGCGGCGCGCGCAGCCTCCGTCTCCCCCGCCCGCTCCAGCAGATGACCCCGAACCGCCTCCACGCGATGCCCGATCGCGGCCGCGTCCTCCCCCAACGTCTCCAACGCGGCGAGCCCGGCCCGCGGCCCCCGCACCATGGCCAGCGCGACCACCCGGCTGAGCCGCTCGACCGGTCCGGGAACCAGCTCGACGAGCACGTCGTAGAGCCCGAGAATCTCCCGCCAGTCCGTGGCGTCGTACGAGTCCGCCTCGTCATGAACCGCCGCGATCGCCGCCCGCACCTGATACGGTCCCGCCCTCCCCCGCGCCCCCGCCAGCGCCCGAGTCACCAGAGCGACCCCCTCCGCGATACCCGCCTTGTCCCACCGGCCCCGATCCTGTTCGTCGAGCGGCACCAGCTCACCCCGCGAGTCCGTTCGAGCGGCCCGTCTCGCATCGGTGAGAAGCATCAGTGCCAGCAACCCGGCCACCTCACGGTCCGCGGGCAGCAACCGATGGACCGTCCGCGTCAACCGGATCGCCTCGACCGCCAGATCGGCCCGCTGCAGACTCGCCCCGGATGTCGCCGTGTATCCCTCGTTGAAGACGAGATACAGGATCTGCAGCACAGCCGGCAGTCGCTCCTCCCAGTTGTCGGGCCGCCCGAACCGCACCCCCCGCACCTTCTGCTTGGCCCGGCTGATCCTCTGGGCCATCGTCGCCTCGGGCACCAGACACGCCCGCGCGATCTCGGCCGTGGTCAGCCCACCGACCGCCCGCAACGTCAGCGCGATCTGCGCGGGCACCGACAGTCCGGGGTGGCAGCACAGGAAGAGCAGGGTCAGGGTGTCGTCCTCGTTCGGCGCCCGATCCACCCCGGGTGCCGGCGCCACGAACGCGTCGCGCGGCGCCAGCGCGGCCGCCCTCGCCTCCCGCTGCCGCCGCGCGTCCTCACTGCGCAACGCGTCCGTCAGCCGCCGCGAGGCCACCTTGATCAGCCACCCGCGCGGGTTGTCCGGCACCCCGTTCGACGGCCACTGGCCGGCCGCCGCGAGCAACGCCTCCTGCACGGCGTCCTCGGCGGCGTAGAAGTGCCCGTACCGCCGCACGAGGGCGCCGAGGACCTGCGGCGCGCAACGGCGCAACAGGCCCTCGACCTCGCTCATCCGACCTTCCGATGCTCTCCGACGGAGGTTCCGACGCCCTCCGACCGGCTCAGATGTCCCCCGCGCCGTCCAGTACCGGCCGGATGACCACCGGGTACTCCGCGAGCCCCTCGGGACCCGGGCACCGGGCGACGCGGGCCGCGATCTCCGTGACCCGGTCCAGGCTCGCGCAGTCCAGGAGCCAGTAGCCGGCGAGCAGTTCCTTGGTCTCCGGGTACGGCCCGTCCGTGATCACCGGCTTGCCGTCGGCGTCGGCGGTGACGAACCGGGTCCGCGCCGGCTCGGCCAGCCCCTGCCCGTCGATCATCTCTCCGGTCTCGGCGAGGTCGTCGTTGATCGCGCCCATGTGGGCGTACATGGCCTGCAGCTGCTCCCGCGTCCAGGCCGGGGAGTGCTCGGACGCCTCGCCGCGCATGCCCTCGTAGTCCGCCTGCGTGCCCAGGACCATCACCAGGTACTTCATGAGTCCGCTCCTTCGCCTTCCTCGGTTCGAACCACCCGCGGCGGGCAGCTCTCACAGGAGACGTCGGAGCCACCCCGCACTTCTCGACACACCCGCGCGACAAATTCGCCGAGTTCTTCTCCGGAGCCGCGGAACCATGGCCCGGGCCGCAGGCCGACCTCCCCGGCGGGGCCGGTCAGGCCTTCTCCTCGGTCCTCACTTCAGGGGTCTCAGGCGTCTCAGTGGCCTCCGTCGTCGCAGGCGTGGCCCCGACCCGTGTATCGGCCTCGCCCACGCCCGTGTCAGGACCACCGTGCGCTCCGTCACCACCATGCGCGCCGTGGCTCCCGTGCGTCCGCCGGGCCACTGCCCGGGGCTTCTCCGCGGCGGTCTCCGCGGCCACGACGGCCTCGTCGACGTACGCCGCACACTCGTGATTCCTGCACGGACCCGGACTCCATACGGGTACCCACGCGCCCAGCGTCTTGTGCCGCCGTACGACCGTGGCCACAGGCTGTCCGCAGACCGGGCAGACATGCTCGTCGATGCCCATGCCCTCAGGGTATGGCCGACGGGGTCGGAGCGCTCCCCGCCGTACCGAACGAGCGGAACTGCGCGAGCGACCACACACGATCCGCACCCGCCCGATCGCAGTCGTCCCCGAGCTATTGGGCGCCAGGGGGGTCGAAGGGACACAGCACCTGGGTGAGGGGAGCGGGTAGGGACGGCGAGGGCGAAAAAGCCGGCGGGCCCCGCACACCGTGGGGATGTGCGGGACCCGCCGGCAGTCCGAAGGCACCGGTACCGCGCAGGGTCAGGCCGGCACGCCACACCACCTCCGGAGCATCGACCGACGCTCGGCCCCACCTCAGCTGCTGCGGCGCGTCACGAACTCGGCCAGCGCGAGAAGTCCGCCGGCCGACTCCGGGTCCGGGACCGCACGGGACAGTTCGTGCATGGCTCGGGACATACGGTCGGCCGCCTGGATCTGCGCCCAGTCGCGACCGCCCGCCCGCTCCACCACGAGTGCCGTGCGTTCCAGATCTCCCTCCTCGTACGGGAGTCCGTAAAGCTCGGCGAGTTCGGCCGCCTCCGGGGTGCCGGAGGCGAGCGCGGCGACCACCGGGAGGGACTTCTTGCGGACCATGAGATCCGCCCCCGCCGGCTTGCCGGTGCGGCTGGGGTCCCCCCAGATGCCGATCACGTCGTCGATGAGCTGGAAGGCGAGCCCGGCCTCACGCCCGAACGCGTCCAGCGCCTCGACGTCCTCCTCACCGGCGCCCGCGTACAAAGCCCCCATCGCACAGGCGCAGCCGAGCAGTGCGCCCGTCTTCGCCTCGGCCATGGCGAGCACCTCGTCGAGGGTGACCTCCTCGGGCCGGCGTCCCTCCATCTCGGTGTCCGTGTGCTGGCCCGCGCACAGTTCGACGACGCAGGACGCGAGCCGTGCGGAGGCCGCGGCCGACGCCGGATGCGGGTCCTCGGCGAGCAGTTGCTGAGCAAGGGCCTGCATCGCGTCCCCGGCGAGGATCGCGTCGGGGACACCGAACACGGTCCACGCGGTGGCCCGGTGCCTGCGGGTGGCGTCCCGGTCCATCACGTCGTCGTGCAACAGGGTGAAGTTGTGCACCAGCTCCACCGCGGCGGCGGCCCGTACGGCGGCGGACTCGCGCCCGCCGAGCGCGGCGACGGCGGCCAGGACCAGGGCCGGACGTATCGCCTTGCCCGCGTTCCCCGCGGCCGGGACGCCGTGCGCGTCCTCCCAGCCGAAGTGGTAGCGCGCGACCCGGCGCATCGAGCCGGGCAACGACTGGACGGCCCGGCGCAGTTCGGGGTCGACGGACACCCGGGCCCGCTCCAGGATCCCGGCCGCCTCCTGCCCGTCGAAGGCACTCGCCCCGCCCAGCCGCCCGGCCGGCCCTCGATCACCTGGGGGCGGCACCGGCGTCGCCGACTCACCGGCTCCCTTCGGATCCAGAGCTCCGAGCCGGTGCCGGCCCCCGCCCCCCGTCGGATCCAGGGCTGTCCTCCGATCCACGGCTCCCGCCGACCCCAGGTGCCTGTCCGGCTCCGAGCCCCCCACCGGTGTCAGGGACCCGTTCAGCTCCAACGCTCCTCTCCGGCCCAGGGGCTCCTCCGGCTCCAAGGCCCGCATCGGATCCACGATCGCCGGCGGTGTCACACCCCCCGTCGCATCCCGGGTTCCCGGCTCAACCGCGGCTCCCGCCGGGGCCACCACCTCCGAGGGGTCCACCGCCTCCACGGCCTGCGTCGGCCCCACTGGCCCCGTCCGCTCCGGAGGAATCCTGACGGGGCTCCGCCTTTCCGGGATCTCGCCCTGCGGAGCGCCGCCGACCAGGGTCTCGTCGGGGCCCCGCTTCGTCTCCGTCATGAACTCACCCATGGGATCGCCTCGGAGAGTCGGCGGACGGTGACGGCAACGGTGGCGGTTCCGCTGCCGATGGGCGCGTGCTCCCGTCGTGTCCCCGCCCTGACGGGCGGGGACCCGACGTCCGGTCGGACAAGGTCACCGCCAGCGGCCGATCTCGACGTTCTCCAGAACGCCGAGCGCGTCGGGGACCAGGACCGCGGCCGAGTAGTAGGCCGTCACGAGGTACTTGATGATCGCCTGCTCGTTGATGCCCATGAAGCGCACGGACAGGCTGGGTTCGATCTCGTCCGGGATGCTTGCGGCACGCAGACCGATGACGCCCTGGTCGTCCTCGCCGGTACGCATGGCGATGATCGAGGTGGTCCTGGCCTCGGTCACCGGGATCTTGTTGCACGGGTAGATCGGCACACCGCGCCAGGTGGGGATGCGGTTCCCGGCGATGTCGATCGTCTCCGGGACGAGCCCGCGCTTGTTCAGCTCGCGGCCGAACGCGGAGATCGCGCGCGGGTGAGCGAGCAGCAGCTTGGTGCCCCGGCGGCGGCAGAGCAGTTCGTCCAGGTCGTCCGGGCTGGGCACACCGTCGTGCGGCTGGAGCCGCTGGTCGTACTCGCAGTTGTGCAGGAGACCGAACTCGCGGTTGTTGACGAGCTCGTGCTCCTGGCGCTCCTTCAACGCTTCGACCGTGAGCCGGATCTGCTGCTCGGTCTGGTTCATCGGCTGGTTGTAGAGGTCGGCCACGCGTGTGTGGATGCGCAGTACGGTCTGGGCGACGCTGAGTTCGTACTCGCGCGGCGCGGCCTCGTAGTCGACGAAGGTGTGCGGGATGTCCGGCTCACCGCTGTGGCCGGCGGCGAGGTCGATCTCCTTCTCGCCGTACTTGTTGGTGCGCTGCGACGGGATCGCGCGCAGCTCCTGAAGGTGCTCGCTCAGGGTCTCGGCGCGCTCCGCGAGCTGCTCGACGGCCTGGCGCGGCAGGACGAGCACCGTGCAGGCGGTGACCGCACGGGCCGTGTACTCCCAGATCGCCTCGGGGTCGAGCAGGGACTGCTCACCGAAGTAGGCCCCGTCCGCCAGCACGCCGAGGACAGCGTCGTCGCCGTAGGGTCCGGTGCCGATCTTCTCGACCTTGCCGTGGGCGAGCAGGAACACCTCCTCCGCCTGGCTGCCGAATTCGGCCAGCACGGCACCGGGCGCGAACTCCCGCTGTTCGCACCGCTGGGCCAGCTCGCCCAGCACGTCGAGGTCCTCGTACGTCCGCAGGGCCGGCAGTTCGCCGAGCTCCGCGGGGATGACGGCGACCCGGTCACCGGTCTTCACAAAGGTGACGCGGCCGTCGCCGACCGCGTAGGTGAGCCGCCTGTTCACCCGGTACGTACCACCCTGCACGTTCACCCAGGGCAGGGTGCGCAGCAGCCAGCGCGAGCTGATCTCCTGCATCTGAGGGGTGGACTTCGTGGTGGTGGCCAGGTTCCGGGCAGCTGCCGTGCCGAGACTCTGCTGCGGCTTTTCCTGCTGCGAGCGAACCTCTTCGCCTACCGACATACGGATTTCCCCTCCGGGTGTGCACTGATATCGCGGTCACCGATCTCGCGACCCACCCTCCCATCACGGAGCGTGCCGGTGCTATTACCCGAAAGAGCGGGAATGGATCTTAGAAGACTGGGCATATCCGTCGGCTTTGTCGACCACTCGCGCCCCTGTCCGAGCCCCTCACGAATCTGACCGGATACGCCCGCACGCCCCACCGTCAACTCGCTTGCGCCCCGAGGCGGGGGTACAAGCCTGCGTACGAGGCGGCCACGACCAGCGGCCGTCGCACAGCACGAAGGAGTCGGCCATGGCCCCACCCATGTCCGCGGGCAGGTTTCTCACCGTCCTCAAGAACGAGGGCGTCCGGGTCGTCGAGGTCGGCGACTGGGAGCATCACAACCGCAATCACGTGGGCCCCTGGGGCCCCGTCCACGGTGTGATGATCCACCACACCGTCACCTCGGGCAGCGAACGCACGGTGCGCATCTGCCGTGACGGGTATTCGGGCCTGCCCGGCCCGCTGTGCCACGGCGTCATCACCAAGGACGGCCGCGTCCACCTCGTCGGCTACGGCCGCGCCAACCACGCCGGCCTCGGCGACGACGACGTCCTGCGGGCCGTGATCGCCGAAAGGGCGCTCCCGAAGGACAACGAGGCCAACACCGACGGCAACCGCCACTTCTACGGCTTCGAGTGCGAGAACCTCGGCGACGGCCAGGACCCCTGGCCGGAGGCCCAGCTCGACGCCATCGAACGGGTCTCCGCCGCCGTCTGCCGCCACCACGGCTGGAACCAGCGGTCCGTCATCGGCCACCTCGAATGGCAGCCCGGCAAGGTCGACCCGCGGGGCTTCACCATGGCCGCCATGAGAAAACGCGTCAAGGACCGTCTGGCGTAGCGGTCACGATCGCGGGGGCGAACCCGACACCCACCGGTCACTTGTCCGACAATGGGCACGTGACCGGCCAGCCCTCCGCCCCCGACCCCGCCACCGGCCTGAGCCCGCGGCTGCCCTCCCCCCTCCAGGAGGTCACGGACGAGCGCTTCGCGCGCCATGGCGTCCGGCTGCTCCTCAAGCGGGACGACCTGATCCATCCGCAGCTCGTCGGCAACAAGTGGCGCAAGCTGGCCCCCAACCTGCAAGCCGCGGCCGGCCGCCCGCTGCTCACCTTCGGCGGCGCCTACTCGAACCACCTCCGCGCCACCGCCGCCGCGGGCCGGCTCCTGGGCCTGCCCACCATCGGCGTGGTCCGCGGTCAGGAACTGGCCGACCGCCCCCTCAACCCGTCCCTGGCGCGCTGCGCGGCGGACGGCATGCGGCTGCGTTTCATCGACAGATCGACGTATCGCCACAAGTCCGACCCGGCCACCCTGGCCGACGTCCTCCGCGCCGCCGACGCCGAGGACGCGTACGTGGTCCCGGAGGGCGGCAGCAACCCCCTCGCCGTCCGCGGTTGCCAGGACCTCGGTGCGGAACTGCGCGACCGGGCCGACGTCGTGGCCGTCGCCTGCGGCACCGGCGGCACCCTCGCCGGTCTGGCCGCCGGCCTGGCCCCCGACCAGCGCGCCCTCGGGGTTCCGGTTCTCAAAGGGGGCTTCCTCGAAGAGGAGATACGACAGCTGCAGGACCGGGCTTTCGGCGGCCCGCGCGGCGACTGGAGTCTCGACGACCGATTCCACTTCGGTGGCTACGCGCGCACCACCCCCGAACTGGACGCCTTCGCCACCGACTTCGAGACCCGCCACTCCCTCCCCGTGGAGCGTCTCTATGTCGCCAAATTGCTGCACGGACTTGTCGCCCTGGCGGCGGAGGGCGCCTTCCCGCGCGGGACGACGGTCGCCGCGGTGATCACCGGACGTCCCTTCGGGGAACACGCGCCCCAGGACGGCCCCAGGTCCGCCCAGGGCGCTTCTGCTGGCTCCCGGTCGGAGATCATCCGGCCGACCGGCGCCGCGCGGGGTGACTCGTGAGGCACTGACTGCCTCACCGGACTCGTCCGTAACCGCTCACCAACGGCTTCAAGAGCCGTCAGAAACCGCCTGGTGCCGCGGCGCTAGGACGCCTCCCGGTAGACCGCCGCCTCCTCCAGGTCCAGTCGCCGCAGCAGCGTGCGCAGCATCTCGTCGTCGATGTACCGCCCGTCCCGCAGCTTCACGAAGACGTGGCGCTCGGAGCCGATCATCTCCCGGGAGAGGCGGCTGTAGGTGTCGTCGACGCTCTCCCCGGTCACCGGGTTCACCGCGCCGAGCCGCTCCCAGACGGCGTTGCGGCGCCGTTCCAGGACCGAACGGAGGCGGTCGACGAGGGGTGGCGGCAGTTCGTTGTGCTCGTTCGCGAGGAGTTCGTCGAGGCGGGCCTCGGCGGCGCGGGACGCCTGGGCCTGGGCGTTGGCCTCGGCGAGGGTCTCGGCCTGCTGGTCGCGTCCCGGCAGCTTCAGGACCCGGATGAGCGGCGGCAGGGTCAGCCCCTGGATGACGAGCGTCCCGATGACGGTCGTGAAGGTCAGGAAGAGGATCAGGTTCCGCTCGGGGAAGTCGTCCCCGCCGTTCACCGTGAGCGGGATCGAGAAGGCGATGGCCAGCGAGACGACGCCCCGCATGCCGGCCCAGGCGATGACGAACGGCGCCTTCCAGGTGGGGTTGTCCTCCCGTTCCCGGATGCGCTGCGACAGCATCCGCGGCAGGAAGGTCGCCGGATACACCCACACGAACCGGGATGCGACCACGACGAGGAAGACGGCCACGGCGTACCAGGAGGCGCGGACCCCCTCGTACTCGCCCAGCCCTTCGAGGACGACCGGGAGCTGGAGGCCGATGAGGGCGAACACGGCGGATTCCAGCAGGAAGGCGACCATCTTCCAGACGGCCTCCTCCTGGAGGCGGGTGGCGAAGTCGACCTGCCAGTTCCGGTAGCCGAGGTAGAGGCCGACGACGACCACGGCGAGCACCCCGGAGGCGTGCACCCACTCGGCGAGCCCGTAGGCGACGAACGGGATCAGCAGGGAGAGGGTGTTCTTGAGCAGCGCCTCCTTCAGGTGTGTGCGCAGCCAGTGCATCGGCATCATCAGCAGCAGCCCCACCGCGACGCCGCCGACCGCCGCCACCAGGAACTCCACGATCCCGCCGGTCCAGCTCGCGCCCTCGCCGATGGTGGCCGCGAGGGCCACCCGGTAGGCGGTGATCGCGGTCGCGTCGTTCACCAGGGACTCGCCCTGCAGAATCGTGGTGACCCTCGACGGCAGCCCCACCCGCCGGGCGACCGCCGTCGCCGCGACCGCGTCCGGTGGTGCCACGACCGCGCCGAGCACCAGCGCGGCGGTCAGCGGCATGCCCGGCACGATCAGGTAGGCGGCCCAGCCGACCGCGAGGGTCGCGAAGAGGACATACCCGACCGACAGCAGCGCCACGGGCCGGAGTTGGGCCCGCAGGTCGAGGTACGAGCTGTCGCCGGCGGCCGTGTACAGCAGCGGGGGCAGGATCAGCGGCAGAACGATCTCGGGGTCGAGTTCGTAGTGCGGCACTCCGGGCAGATACGACACCGCGAGCCCCGCCGCGACCAGCAGCAGCGGAGCGGGCACCGGCGTACGCCGGGCGGCACCGGCGACCGTCGCACTCCCGGCGACCAGCAACAGCAAGGGCAAGAAGTGCATCGCTTCCGCCGCCTTCGTTTCCGCGCGAGGTCCCGCGCACCCGTCGTAACCTGGCAATCATGAAACAGTGCACGCACACGGACGCGCTGCCGCACCCCGAGCCCGATCCCCTGACCGAGACCTGTCCGGAGTGCCTGGCCGCCGGAAGTCACCCGGTGCAGTTGCGGATGTGCCTGGAGTGCGGGCACGTGGGCTGCTGCGACTCCTCACCGATGCGGCACGCGACCGAGCACCACAAGGAGAGCGGCCATCCCATCATGCGTACGTTCGAGGCGGGCGAGACCTGGCGCTGGTGCTTCGAGGACCATGTACTCGTTTGACGGACCATGTCCGCGTATGACGACCGGAGCCGGAACGCGCACGACGGAACCATGTCACCCCGTGGCACGTCGACGTACTCGTGTGACACGGTTCGGCAGTCCGACGCCTGGGTACGTCAATCCGGCGCGCGCTCTTCCTATTTGAGGCCCGCAAACCTCTAGCCACCGAGCGTATTCATAGGCTTACTATGAGTGACAGCACGGGGTGGGGTCCCCAGGACCCCGAGGACACGGCGCTCGGTGGCGCGATAGCGTCACCGCTGAACCACGTAGCGCGTTACCCCGGGGGGCGACCCTCGGCCCCCGAAAAAGCTTGTACCACCTTGGAGGTGAGGGTGTCCCAGATCGCAGGCGAGCCCGGGACCCAGGACTTCGTGGAAGTCCGGCTGCCGGCCGCGGGTGCCTACCTGTCGGTGCTGCGTACGGCGACGGCCGGCCTCGCGGCCCGTTTGGACTTCACCCTCGACGAGATCGAGGACCTGCGCATCGCGGTCGACGAGGCCTGCGCGATCCTGCTTCAGCAGGCCGTGCCCGGCTCGGTGCTCAGCTGTGTCTTCCGACTGGTCGACGATTCACTGGAGGTCACCGTCTCGGCCCCCACCACGGACGGCCACGCCCCCGCACGCGACACCTTCGCCTGGACCGTGCTGTCGGCCCTGGCGGGCAAGGTCTCCTCCGCGGTGGCCGACGACAAAACCGTTTCGATCAGCCTCTACAAACAGCGCGGCGCGGGACCCGGGCCGGCGTGAGGAACGGGGACGGGCCGGTGCGGGACGAAGAACGCGGCACACGGGAACTTCCCGCGGAGGACGACGGTGGTCCGAGCGGGCCGGCGCATCTGGCGGACAGCGTCGACGGCATCCCCGAGCAGGCCCGGCCGCACCCGGAGGACGAGTCCTCGGCGGCGGCCGGAGCGTCTCGGTGGACCGAGCCGGCCGACGGCGAGGAGCCCGAGGCGTCCTCCGACGGGCAACGGGATCCGGAGGGTGCCCTCCGGAGCACCACGTCCTCACGAGGGCGGACTGGGGCCTCCCCCGCTCTAGCACAGTCGAGAGCTGAGGGAACGGTGACGGCGGGCGGGACTATGAGCGAGCACGAGCGACACGACGAGGCGGGCGCGCAGAACGCGCAGACCGTGCGAAGCACACAGCACAACCCTCAGGACCGCAGCGGGGCGCGAGCCCTGTTCGTAGAGCTGCGCGCCCTGCCGGACGGCAGTGCGGAGTACGCGGAGCTGCGCAACCGGCTGGTCCGGATGCATCTGCCGCTCGTGGAGCACCTCGCGCGCCGGTTCCGCAACCGCGGTGAGCCGCTGGACGACCTGACGCAGGTCGCCACCATCGGTCTGATCAAGTCGGTGGACCGCTTCGACCCGGACCGCGGCGTGGAGTTCTCCACGTACGCGACCCCGACGGTCGTCGGCGAGATCAAGCGGCACTTCCGGGACAAGGGCTGGGCGGTGCGGGTGCCGCGCCGGCTTCAGGAGCTGCGTCTCGCGCTGACCACGGCCACGGCCGAGCTGTCCCAGCAGCACGGCCGGTCCCCGACGGTGCACGAGCTGGCCGAGAAGCTGGCCATCTCGGAGGAGGAGGTCCTGGAGGGCCTGGAGTCGGCCAACGCGTACTCCACGCTGTCCCTGGACGTCCCCGACACCGACGACGAGTCACCGGCCGTCGCGGACACCCTCGGCGCCGAGGACGAGGCGTTGGAGGGCGTCGAGTACCGGGAATCCCTCAAGCCGCTGCTGGAGGACCTCCCGCCCCGTGAGAAGCGGATCCTGCTTCTGCGCTTCTTCGGCAACATGACCCAGTCGCAGATCGCCCAGGAGGTCGGCATCTCCCAGATGCACGTCTCACGGCTGCTGGCGAGGACGTTGGCACAGCTTCGGGAGAAGCTGCTGGTGGAGGAGTAGCGTCCGCGCCCCGTCAGGGGCGCGGTGCCGTGTCGCCACAGGGCTCCGCCCCGCGAGCGCGACCGGGCACCGACGGTCCACGGCTTCCCGGCGCATTCCGGCGGAGCGCTACCGCTTCGTCTCCTCCGCCCGGCCCGGCCCCTGGATTCCGAGGGCCTGGGTCGTAGCCGGATTGATCAGCAGGACCAGCGCGGCGACCGCGATCACGGCCAGCACGATGCCCGCCGGGATCGCCACGCTGTCGGCGCGCAACAGGTTGTAGGCCACCGGCAGCGCCATGATCTGGGTGATGACGGCGGGCCCCCGGCTCCAGCTCCGCCGCAGCAGCAGCCCACGCGCCGCGATCAGTGGCAGCAGGGCCAGCGCGAGGAGCGTGATCCCCCCGGTGACGCCGGTGCTCAGGTCGCCCGAGTCACCGGTGAGGCCCAGGACGAGCATGGCCCCTCCGCCCACCAGCAGGGCCACCCCCTCCAGTGCGGCCAGCGCGGCCGCTGCGGTCAGCCGCCCGGGGCGGGACTCGGCGTCGGAGGTGTCCGGGGTGGGGGTCTGCTCAGGGCTCACGCCTGAAGGGTAGCCCTCGCCCCTCTCGCCCGATCCGACCCGGCGCCGGGCACATGTTGGCTTTCGCCCGCCCCCACGTGCTCTTCGTCACTACCCGATCTCCCCCTTGATCCGCACCTCGGTATGGGCCGGGTACCACCCAGTAGGTACCCTGCAACCCATGCGTGCACTTCTCGTGGTCAATCCAGCGGCTACCACCACAAGCGCACGTACGCGCGATGTGCTGATCCACGCCCTCGCGAGCGAGATGAAGCTCGAGGCGGTCACCACCGAGTACCGGGGTCACGCCCGGGACCTCGCCCGGCAGGCCGCGGAGGGCAAGGACAGCATCGAACTGGTCGTCGCGCTCGGCGGAGACGGCACGGTCAACGAGGTCGTCAACGGCCTGCTGCACCACGGCCCCGACCCCGACCGCCTCCCCCGCCTCGCCGTGGTCCCCGGTGGCTCCACCAACGTCTTCGCACGCGCCCTGGGTCTGCCCAACGACGCCGTGGAGGCGACCGGCGTCCTGCTCGACGCCCTGCGCGAGCGCCGGGAGCGGACGGTCGGCCTGGGCGTGGCCTCGGGCACCCCGGGCACGGAGGACGAGGCGGTGCCGTCCCGCTGGTTCACGTTCTGTGCAGGCCTCGGATTCGACGCGGGTGTGATCGGCCGGGTCGAGCAACAGCGGGAACGCGGACGGAAATCCACACACGCTCTTTACCTGCGTCAGGCATTCCGGCAGTTTCTGGAAGAGCCCCACCGCAGACTCGGCACGATCACTTTGGAACAGGCCGGCCAGGACCCGATTTCCGATCTTGTGCTGTCCATAGTCTGCAACACGTCCCCGTGGACGTTTCTGGGTAATCGCCCGGTGTACGCGTCGCCTAAGGCCTCGTTCGATAAAGGCCTCGACGTGCTCGGCCTCAGCCGCATGTCGACGCCCGCGCTCGCCCGATATGGCACACAGTTGCTCACTTCGTCCCCCGAGCGCGGACCCCGTGGCAAGCACGCCACCACCCTGCACGATCTGACCGACTTCACCTTGCATTCGAAGGCCCCCCTCCCCCTTCAGATGGACGGCGACCACCTCGGACTGCGTACGAGCGTGACGTTCACAGGCGTACGCCGTGCACTGCGTGTGATTGTGTGAGCGGAACGGGCAAAAGTCCTTCCACTCGAACGTTTAGACCAGGGTCCACCCCATGGAAGTACGGCTGTGACACAGTCGACACCGAGGAATCAAAAAAAACTTTCCGGTAGGGGTTGTATCCGCCGCTGAGGTTTGCGAGTCTCTACGTGGCGCTCGGGACAGCCCGCAACACCGGCTCAAGAGAGCGCCAGAACCCCTCCTCAATCCACAGGACCACACCAGTCCGTCTGGTGATCGGCCCTTCACTTGTTGAGGGATTCGTGAAAGCGTTCACATTCACAAGCAACGTGCATGTAATACCAAGGAGAGGTAGCAGCCATGGACTGGCGTCACAACGCCGTTTGCCGCGAGGAAGACCCCGAGCTCTTCTTCCCCATCGGCAACACCGGTCCTGCGCTGCTGCAGATCGAGGAAGCCAAGGCTGTCTGCCGTCGCTGCCCGGTTATCGAGCAGTGTCTGCAGTGGGCGCTTGAGTCCGGCCAGGACTCCGGCGTCTGGGGTGGTCTCAGCGAGGACGAGCGCCGCGCCATGAAGCGCCGCGCCGCCCGCAACCGGGCCCGTCAGGCATCCGCCTGACATCCCACCCAGCAATAGCCTGAGCTTGGCGGCGCGCACAGCGAGTGCGCTTCTCCCGCCCCCGAGCCGCAGCGCGCAGTGCCCCCGATGCGCTTAACAAGCCACGAGCCCGAGCCCCGGACCACATGATGGTCCGGGGCTCGGTGCTTTTTTCCGTAGGACAGCTATGGCGGCCACGACTCTCCGCAGGACAGCTATGGCGGCCACGACTCTCCGCAGGACAGCCATGGCGGCCACGGCTTTCCGCAGGACAGCCATGGTGGCCACGACGACTTCGGCCGTCGTACGCCCCGCTACTTCTGGGCCCGCACCGGGATGTCCAGGATCACCTGCGTGCCCCGCTCCGGAGCCGGGACCATGTCGAAGGTGCCGCCCAACTCCCCCTCCACCAGCGTCCGTACGATCTGCAACCCGAGATTGCCCGAGCGGTGCGGGTCGAAACCGTCGGGGAGGCCGACGCCGTCATCCTGGACGGTGACGAGGAGGCGGGTCTCCTTGGTGGTGCCGCCGCGCACGGCCGAGACCTCCACGGTGCCGGAGTCGCCTTCACGGAAACCGTGTTCGAGCGCGTTCTGCAGGATCTCGGTGAGGACCATCGAGAGCGGGGTGGCGACCTCCGCGTCCAGGATGCCGAAGCGTCCGGTGCGCCGGCCGACGACCTTGCCCGGTGAGATCTCGGCGACCATGGCGAGCACCCGGTCGGCGATCTCGTCGAACTCCACCCGCTCGTCCAGGTTCTGGGACAGCGTCTCATGCACGATCGCGATCGACCCGACCCGTCGCACGGCTTCTTCGAGGGCCTCGCGGCCGCGCTCGGACTCGATGCGCCGGGCCTGGAGGCGCAGTAGCGCGGCGACGGTCTGCAGGTTGTTCTTCACCCGGTGGTGGATCTCCCGGATGGTCGCGTCCTTGGTGATCAACTCACGCTCGCGGCGCCGCAGTTCCGTCACGTCCCGCAGCAGCACCAGCGAACCGATGCGCGAGCCCTTGGGCTTGAGGGGGATCGCGCGGAACTGGATCACCCCCTCGACGGACTCGATCTCGAACTCGCGCGGCGCCCACCCGCTCGCCACCTTGGCCAGCGCCTCGTCCACCGGACCCCGGGAGGGCGCGAGTTCGGCGGTCGTACGGCCGAGATGGCAGCCGACGAGGTCGGCGGCGAGGCCGAGGCGGTGGTACGCGGAGAGGGCGTTCGGCGAGGCGTACTGGACGATGCCGTCGGCGTCGAGCCTGATGAGGCCGTCGCCGACGCGCGGCGAGGCGTCCATGTCGACCTGCTGGTCGGGAAACGGGAACGCGCCCGCGGCGATCATCTGGGCCAGGTCGGACGCGCTCTGGAGGTACGTCAGCTCCAGCCGGCTCGGGGTCCGCACGGTCAGCAGATTGGTGTTGCGCGCGATGACGCCGAGCACGCGCCCCTCCCTGCGCACGGGGATCGACTCGACCCGTACGGGCACCTCCTCACGCCACTCGGGGTCACCCTCGCGGACGATGCGGCCCTCGTCGTGGGCGGCGTCCAGGAGGGGGCGGCGGCCGCGCGGGACCAGGTGGCCGACCATGTCGTCCTGGTACGAGGTGGGGCCGGTGTTGGGGCGCATCTGGGCCACGGAGACATAGCGGGTGCCGTCGCGCGTGGGGACCCAGAGAACCAGGTCGGCGAAGGAGAGGTCGGACAGCAGCTGCCACTCCGACACCAGCAGGTGCAACCACTCCAGGTCGGAGTCGCTGAGAGCGGTATGCTGGCGGACGAGTTCGTTCATGGAGGGCACGTGTGCGAGCGTACCTGGCGGTACGGACATGACCGGAAACAGTGGTGGGAGTGGCCGGTACGGGCTCTGGTGCCGGCTGCCGCACGGCTCCGGAGACACCCGCGGGCCGCGGCGCCTGAGAGGGACCCTCAGCCCTCCCGGCACCGCAGCCCGGAGCAACATCGGCCGTGGGGTGTGCGGTCCCGGTCGGCCGAAGGTGAGGATCCGGAGCAGTCAGGGCAGAGAGCGCCGGGTCCTCGGTCCGCCTTCCTGTGCGGGGAAGGCGGAGGCTTGTTCTTTGTTCGCGTGCGATCGTCGGCGGCCAACCGCTGATCGATCAAATGCCCTACCACGCATTGTTGACTAGACCACTGCGTGTGTCCATGCGTTGGCGGATGTTTGTTGTTGTTCCATTGTCCGACATCCGCCGACGGCTCACACGCAGAGTAGCCCGCTTCGGCCCGGGGGCGGGCCGGAATGCCGCGGCCGGCCCCGCGGCCGACCCGGCGAGCGGTCCCGCGGCCGGTCCCGCGGAGCGTCAGGCTCGGGGCCGGATCGCCATGGCGAGTGCGGCGACAGCCTCCGGCTCCTGCCCGGTCGCACCGTCACGGGCCTGCTGGGACATGCCCTGGGTCCGCGTCGGCATGGCGGGCCAGGGCGGTGGCGTCCGTGTCGGCGGGCAGCTCACCGGCCGCGACACCCGCCCTTGTCCGGCTCTCGAAGGCCGCGATGGCGGCGTTGCGCCGTTCCCGCAGGCACTCGGCCACCTCCGGGGCCGAGCAGCCGACGGCCGCGAGGACGAAGAGACGGCCGTGCGGGTGACCCGGGTCCGTGTACACGGCGGCGGCCTCCCGCAGCGTGCGCGACGGCGCGCGAGCGGTGGATCCCGCGGCGAGAGCCAGGTCGCCGAAGGCGGCGTACCGGGGGTGGGCGAGGACCGCCGCGCGGCGCGGGCTCGCTGCTGAGCCTGCACTGAACGGCCCTCGGCCGGTCGACCCCTGCGGGGCAGGAGCCACCCCTGCTAGATTGGTCTACACCACATGGGAGTGCTTGACCCCGCAAGCGCCGGTCGAGTCTTCTTGAGTCCTCACTTTCCAGATCGGCAGGCACAGCGTGGAAGTTGTCATCGTTCCGGATGCCAAGGCGGGTGGCCGGCTCATAGCCGAGGCGATGGCGGAGCTGCTCCGGCGCAAGCCCGAGGCGCTGCTCGGGGTGGCCACGGGGTCGACCCCGCTGCCCATCTACATGGCGCTCGCGGAGAAGGTGCGGTCCGGCGCCGTTGACGCCTCGCGGGCGCGGGTGGCCCAGCTCGACGAGTACGTGGGGCTGCCGGCCGAGCATCCCGAGTCGTACCGCTCGGTGCTGCGGCGGGAGGTGCTGGAGCCGTTGGGGCTGGGCCTGGACGCCTTCATGGGGCCCGACGGGACCGCCGAGGACGTGGTGGGGGCGTGCGAGGCGTACGACAGGGCGCTGGCCGAGGCGGGCGGTGTGGATCTGCAACTGCTCGGCATAGGGACCGACGGGCACATCGGGTTCAACGAGCCATGCTCTTCGCTCGCCTCCCGGACGCGGATCAAGACGCTCACCGAGCAGACCCGGATCGACAACGCGCGGTTCTTCGACGGCGCCATCGAGCAGGTGCCGCACCACGTCATCACCCAGGGCATCGGCACGATCCTGGAGGCGCGGCACCTGGTGCTGCTCGCCACGGGCGAGGGCAAGGCGGACGCCGTCGCGGCGACCGTGGAAGGACCGGTGGCAGCGGTGTGTCCCGCCTCGGCGTTGCAGCTCCACCGCCACGCGACCGTCGTGGTGGACGAGGGCGCCGCGTCGAAGCTGAAGCTGGCGGACTACTTCCGGCACACGTACAGCAACAAGCCTGACTGGCAGGGAATCTAGGGCGGCTGAGGCGCGTGTAGGCGCCACGGCCCGGTGAGAAGGGCTGTGGCGCCTACTTGTGTGGAACTGCCGGTTGTCTTCGGGCAGGGGCGGCTGCCGGACCCAGCATTACCGGCGGCTTCACAGAGCCTTGCCGCCCCCGGCCCTTGGCCGCCCCGGTCCTCGTTTCGCCCTGGGCCCCTATCGCACCCCGGCGATGACCTCCGCCGCCGCTCTTCCGCAGACCCTCGCCGCGCCGTGGGTCGCGATGTGGAGGGGACCCCGGGGTGGGGACTGGGGGACGCCCATCTCCACGACGATCGTGTCGGGGCGGGTGGTGAGGAGGGTGTCGAGGGCGGTGGTCATCCAGGGGTGGCGGTGTTCGTCGCGGACGACGGCGACTATGCGGCGGGTGCCGGCGACCGCCAGGGCGGAGGCTCCGGCGCTGTCGCCGGCGAAGGTGCCCGTCTCGGTGCCCGGGAGGAGGCGGGCCAGTTCCGCGCCGACACCCCAGGGGGTCTCGTCACCCACGGCGATGTTCGCCACCGGGGTGAAGGCCGCGACGTAGAGAGGCTGGGTGGGCGGCTCGTGGGGCTTCGCACAGGTCGTCGTGAGGGCGCGGCGGGCTGCCAGGAGACCGACGTTCCCACCGGTGCCGCCGGTCTCCCCGATGGCTTCGCGCTCCGTCCCGTCACCGTCTCCCGCTCCCTCCTGCGCCGACCTCGTCCACTTCGCCAGCGCCCGGACCCGGTTCGCCGCGTCCGCCAGGCGTTCCTCCGCCAGGTCGCCGTCGCGGACGGCGGCGACGAGGGCGTCGCGGAGGCGGCGGACGGTCTCGTCGTCGGCGAGGCCGCCCCCGACGCAGATGGCGTCCGCGCCGGCGGCGAGGGCGAGGACGCTGCCGTGTTCGATGCCATAGGTGCCGGCGATGGCCTGCATCTCCATGCCGTCGGTGACGATGAGGCCGTCGTAGCCGAGTTCACCGCGGAGGAGGTCCGTGAGGATGCCGTGGGACAGCGTTGCCGGAAGGCCGGGGTCCAGGGCCGGGACCAGGATGTGGGCGCTCATCATGGCGCGCGAACCGGCGGCGATGGCGGCACGGAAGGGGGCCAGGTCCCGGGAGGCCACGACTGAGCGGTCCGCGTCGATGCGGGGCAGGGAGAGGTGGGAGTCGACGGCGGTGTCACCGTGGCCCGGGAAGTGCTTGGTGCAGGCGGCCACGCCCGCGGCCTGGAGGCCGGTGACATAGGCGGCCGTGTGGCGGGCGACCAGGTCGGGGTCGGCACCGAAGGAGCGGACCCCGATGACCGGGTTGGCGGGGTTGGCGTTCACGTCGGCCGACGGGGCCCAGTTGAAGTTCACGCCGCACTCCGCCAGGCGGCGGCCCAGTGCGAGGGCGACCTCCCTGGTCAGGTCCACGTCGTCGACCGCACCCAGGGCGTGGTTGCCCGGGAAGGAGGAGCCGGTGCGGACCTCCAGGCGGGTGACGTCGCCGCCCTCCTCGTCGATCGCGACCAGGACGTCCTCGTGCTCGGCACGCAACTGTGCGGTGAGGGCGGCCAACTGTCCGGGCGAGGTGATGTTGCGGCCGAAGAGGCCGACGGAGGCGAGGCCCTCGCCGAGGCGGC
Source organism: Streptomyces europaeiscabiei (assembly GCF_036346855.1). Taxonomy (NCBI): domain Bacteria; kingdom Bacillati; phylum Actinomycetota; class Actinomycetes; order Kitasatosporales; family Streptomycetaceae; genus Streptomyces; species Streptomyces europaeiscabiei. The sequence continues at coordinate 7,008,168 of NZ_CP107841.1, read as the reverse complement.
GCAGCAGCCAGTCGGGGGCGGTGGTTCCCGTGAAGCCGGGCTGCAGCACCGTCAGCGCGTCCCGCGCGAGGCTGTCCTGCCCTGAAGAAGAACCGGGCGAGCCGGTGGCGAATGTCGTCGGTGACATCAGGGTCGGTTATCCCTTCACTGCGCCCGCGGTGAGGCCCGCGGCCATCTTGCGCTGGACGAGGAGGAAGAGGACGACGATCGGCACGGCCATCATGGTGGAGCCGGCCATCATCGGGGCGTATTCGGTGCCGTGCTTGGTGGTGAAGTTGCCGAGCCAGACGGTCGCGGTCTGGTTCTGCTGGCTCATCAGCATCAGGGCGTAGAGGTACTCGTTCCACGCCTGGATGAAGCCGTAGACCGAGGTCGCCACCATGCCCGGCGCGAGCAGCGGGAACACCACGCGGAGGAAGGCGGTGGTGCGGGAGCAGCCGTCGACCATGGCCGCCTCCTCCAGTTCGCGCGGGATGTTGACGATGAAGCCGCGCAGGGTCCACACGGTGAACGGGAGGATGAAGGTCAGGTAGGTGATGATCAGGCCGGTGAGGCGGTCGTACTGGCCGAGGTCGTTCAGGAGCAGGAAGACCGGGATGATCATCGCGACCAGCGGGACCATCTGCACGGCCAGGATGCCGACGATGACGACTTTCCGGCCGCGGAAGGCGAAGCGGGAGATGGCGAGGGCGGCCAGCATGCCGACGACGATGCCGATCACGACGACCGTGAGGGAGACGACGAGGCTGCGGCCGACCGGGCCCCAGAAGTCGGCGATGTCCAGCGCCCGGCCGAAGTTGGCGAAGGTGATCGACGTCGGCAGCAGGCTGGGGTCGGGGTCGATCGCGTCCTTGGCGGGCTTGAACGCCGTGTTGAGCATCCAGTAGACGGGGAAGCCCGCGGTGACGAAGACGAACAGGCCGAGGAGGTTCCAGCCGAGCTTCGGCTTCCGGCGCCCCGAGCGGCTTCCCCGGGTGGCGATCGTGCTCGTGCCGCTCATTCGACTTCTCCGATCTTCAGCATCTGGCGCATGTAGACGCCGATCACGCCGAGCAGCAGCAGCACGGTCAGCAGTGCGATCGCCGAGCCCTGCGCGTAGTCGTTGACGACGAACGCCTTGTCGTACGAATAGGTCGTGAGCAACTGGAACTCGGCCTCCGGGTGGCCGCCCCGCATCACGAATACCTGAGGGAAGACGCCCATGTCCCAGATGACGGAGAGGGTCGTGAGCATCACGATGATCGGCTTGAGGATGGGGAGGGTGACATAGCGGAACACGCCCCACGCACCGGCGCCGTCCAGGCGGGCGGCCTCCTCCAACTCCTTGGGGACCTGGGTGAGTCCGGCGCTGAGGGTGATGACGACGAACGGCACCGCGCCCCACACCACGAGGAGCGTGATGACGGCCAGGCCCTCGGGTCCGCTGGCGAACCAGTTGTGGCCGATCATGTCGACGCCGGGGAGCTTGCTGAGGAGCGCGTTGAAGATGCCGTAGTCGGAGTCGAAGAGCCACTTGAAGACGGTGGTGGCCACGATGATCGGCATGCCCCAACTCGCCACGAGCGCGATGTTGATGAGCGTCTTCACCCAGCCGGAGACCCGCTGGAGCAGCAGGGCGATCGCCATGCCGATGACCATCGTGAGGATGACGGAGGCGGCGGCGAAGACGATGGTCCGGACGACGACCGCCCAGAACTCGCTGTCCCCCAGCACCTTGGAGAAGTTGTCGAAGCCGACCGACTCGGCGGGCTTGAACCCCCACAGCTGGGACTGGCCGAACTCCTGGAAGGACAGGGTGACGAGGCGGACCAGCGGATAGCCGAGGACGACGGCGAGAATCAGCAGGCAGGGGGCCAGAAGGGCCCAGGGGACGGCGGATCCGCCGGGAGTCCGCTTTCTGGCCGGCCGTTCCGGGGCGGCCGACGGTGGCGGTGGCGCCGGCCGCGCGGGCGGCACCTTCGCAGGGGCAGTCGTGTCTGCGGCACTCATCGCGCGCTCCTAAAGCAAAGGAAGAAGGGGCCGATCAGTGCCCCGTCAGCCTCGCCCCGTAAGGGGCGCGGGGAACTGCGCGACCAGCCACGACGCACCGGCACCGACCCGACGCCCCATCGCGGCACTTTCGTAAATCGCCCATCGACCGGACCTGTGGCACCCACCGGCCGAGGGCCGTGGCACCCCCGGCCGGGCCCGGCCACCTCGGCCGGGGCCCGACCCGCGGGTCACCGTCACTCGTTGTTGATGACCTTGTCGATCTCGGCGTCCGCCGTCTTCGCGGCCTCCTCGACCGACTGCTTGCCGGTGCCGATGGACTGCAGCATCGTCTGCAGGATCTGCGCCTTCTCGACCTGGCCCCAGCCGGGAGCCATCGGGACGAACCAGTTGGACTCGGCCGCGGTGGCCGGGACCGCCGTCGCCGGGTCGTCCTTCAGGGTGGCGAGGTCGGTCTTGTTGTTGGGCAGGTTGCCCTTCTCGATCAGACCCTTCTGGCCGGAGGGGCCGGTGAAGGCGTTGATCCACTCGGCGGCGACGGTCTGCGCGTCGGACTTCACCGGGACGGCGAGGTCGCTGCCGCCGAGGAAGACGGGGAGGTTCTTGCCGGACGGGCCGGGCATCACGAAGTTCTCGACGTTGCCTTCGAGCTTGCCGGTCTTGTCGTTCTCCTTGGCCGCGGCGGTCGCGCCCTCCCAGGCGGGGGCGAAGATCATGCCGGACTTGCCCTGGCCGTAGACGATGTAGCGGTCGGACTCGTCCTTGGTCTTGTCGCCGTGCATGTACTTGTCGACGACGTTCTTGAACGCGTCGAGCCCCTTGAGGGACTCGGGCGAGGAGAGGTTGGCCTTCCACTTGCCGCCGGACTCGACGGCGATGGAGCCACCGGCGTCGTAGACGAAGGACATGGCCGCGTACCAGTCGCGGGTGGGCTGGTACCAGGCACTGAACTTGTCGCCCTGCTTCTTCTGGACCTTGTCGAGGGCGGCGGTGAGTTCGTCGTACGTCTTCGGCGTGGACTTGACGCCCGCGGCGGCGAAGACGTCCTTGCGCCAGTTGGCGACGCGGCCACCGGCGTAGTACGGGACGCCGTAGGTCTTGCCCTCGTAGGTGACGGAGGCCTTGAGGCCGTCCAGCCAGGCGTCGGAGTTGTCGAACTTCGCCGCGTCGACGGGAGCGAAGGCGCCCTTGACCATGTAGGCGAGCATCTCCGTGTTGCCCATCTCGACCACGTCGGGGGCCTTGTCGGTGGCGAGGACGGCGTCGAGCTTGGCGTTCTTGTCGGGCCAGCCGTAGTACTCGTGCTTGATGGTGATCCCGGGGTGCTTCTTCTCGATCGCCGCGTCGGCGGCCTTGACCAGCTCCGGCCAGTTGTTCTGCGCGTCCACCGTGAGCCAGACCGTCAGTTCCTTGGTGTCCGAGCCGGTGTCCGAGCTCTTGCTCCCACCGCCCCCGCACGCCGCGACGGAGACCATCATGCCCGCGATACAGACCGCGATCGTCAGCTTCCTCTTCACGCCACCCTCCTCAGGGATGCCATTGCTCAGGGATGCCACAAACCCCCCTGCTCCCCGCGGTGACAGACGTACCGCCCATGGGGCCAGGACCTGGACCAATGGTGTAGACCAGTACGCCGGAGCTTGGCTCAGACCATTCGCTCTGTCAAGGGTGCTCGAACCGCCTCTCACCAGCTGTTATGCGACCTATATATGCAGGAACCTTTATGTAATAAGCCAGCGAAAACCGTCCGCTTGAGCCACACTCTTCAGGTAGACCACTGCACCCTCGCGGAGTGGACCAGCGGAGACCTCTCCGTGGACTAGACCAGCGGGGCCTGCGAAGGTATACAGAGGGATCACGCCACGAGGAGCCGGGAAGGCGGAGCATGAGCACCGACGTCAGCAGTGCGGAGAACGAGAACGGGGCGACCGTCCGTACCGCACGCGTGCCCAAGTACTACCGCCTGAAGAAGCATCTGCTGGACATGACCGAGACGCAGGCGCCCGGCACGCCGGTACCTCCCGAGCGCACCCTCGCCGCCGAGTTCGACACCTCGCGCACGACCGTGCGACAGGCGCTGCAGGAGCTGGTCGTCGAGGGGCGGCTGGAGCGCATCCAGGGCAAGGGCACGTTCGTCGCCAAACCGAAGGTCGCCCAGACTCTGCAACTCACCTCGTACACCGAGGACATGCGCGCCCAGGGCCTCGAACCCACGTCCCAGCTGCTGGACATCGGCTACATCACCGCCGACGACACCCTGGCGGGACAGCTCGACATCACCGCCGGCGGCCGGGTCCTGCGCATCGAGCGCCTCCGCATGGCGAACGGCGAGCCGATGGCGATCGAGACGACCCATCTGAGTGCCAAGCGCTTCCCGGCCCTGCGCAGGTCACTGGTCAAGTACACCTCCCTCTACACCGCGCTCGCCGAGGTGTACGACGTCCGTCTAGCCGAGGCCGAGGAGACCATCGAGACCTCACTGGCCACCCCGCGCGAGGCCGGTCTGCTGGGCACGGACGTGGGCCTGCCGATGCTGATGCTCTCCCGGCACTCGCTGGACCAGGAAGGGCAGCCGGTGGAGTGGGTGCGGTCGGTGTACCGAGGTGACCGGTACAAGTTCGTGGCGAGGCTCAAGCGCCCGCAGGACTGAGCCACTTGGAGCCGGGGTGAGGGCCGCGGCCACGCCGGGTCGTACGCGATCGCCCACCACTGCTACGCCCGGCTTGGGTGCGTGCCGATACGTACGCGAGCCGATCGGCGAGTCGGCGTACGACCGCCACATGGACATCTGTGCGCCCATGCCCCCGACGCACCGGTGCCGTCCCGACGGGAGTTCGAGCGCAGGCGGACGGATCGACAGAAAGCAGACCTCCACCAGCGGTTCCACCGGCGCTGAACACACAACCTTCGCATCCGTTATCCGGACAGGGGGTTCCATACGACGGAACCCGTCCCTTACATTTCCTGCGCGTTGCGCAGGTGACCAGTGGCGATCAGTGAGGGGACGGAACCGGGACATGTCAGAAGCGCCTGAAGTGAGACCGCCGGTGGTGACACCTGTCAGGGTGGTCATCGCCCTGTGCCTGATTGCACCGTTCGTGGCGATGCTCTGGGTCGGTTCGTACGCCAAGACGGACCCGGCGTTCATCGGTATCCCCTTCTTCTACTGGTACCAGATGGCCTGGGTGTTCATCTCCACCGCGCTCACGGCCACCGCGTACGTCCTGTGGCAGCGCGACCAGCGCTCCCGCAAGTCCGAGACCCGGGCCGGGGGTGCCGCGAAGTGAAGGACGGCGTGAACGGCGTGGCACTCGCCGTCTTCATCTTCTTCTTCCTGGCCGTCACGGTCATGGGCTTCCTGGCCGCGCGCTGGCGCAAGGCCGAGAACGAAAGCCTCGACGAATGGGGGCTCGGCGGCCGGTCGTTCGGCACCTGGGTCACCTGGTTCCTGCTCGGCGGCGACCTCTACACGGCGTACACCTTCGTCGCCGTCCCCGCGGCGATCTACGCGGCGGGCGCGGCCGGCTTCTTCGCCGTGCCGTACACGATCCTCGTCTACCCGCTGATCTTCACGTTCCTGCCCCGCCTGTGGTCGGTCTCCCACAAGCACGGCTACGTGACGACCTCGGACTTCGTACGCGGCCGATTCGGCTCGAAGGGCCTGTCCCTGGCGGTCGCCCTCACCGGCATCCTGGCGACGATGCCCTACATCGCCCTCCAACTCGTCGGTATCCAGGCCGTGCTGGACGTGATGGGCGTGGGCGGCGGCGAGAACACCAACTGGTTCATCAAGGACCTGCCGCTGCTGATCGCGTTCGGTGTCCTGGCGGCCTACACCTATTCCTCCGGTCTCCGTGCCCCCGCACTGATCGCGTTCGTGAAGGACACCCTGATCTACATCGTCATCGCGGTGGCGATCATCTACATCCCGATCAAGCTCGGCGGCTTCGACGACATCTTCGCCAAGGCGGGCGAGGCGTACAGCCAGACCAACCCGGCGACGGACAAGCCGCGCGGCGCCCTCGTCCCCGGTGACGCCAACCAGTGGACGTACGCCACTCTGGCCCTCGGCTCGGCGCTGGCGCTCTTCATGTACCCGCACTCGATCACGGCGACGCTGTCGTCCAGGAGCCGCGAGGTCATCCGCCGCAACACGACGATCCTGCCGCTGTACTCGCTGATGCTGGGGCTGCTCGCCCTGCTGGGCTTCATGGCGATCGCGGCCGGGATCCAGGTGCAGAACGGCCAGCTGGCGATCCCACAGCTGTTCGAGACGATGTTCCCCGACTGGTTCGCGGGCGTCGCCTTCGCGGCCATCGGCATCGGAGCCCTGGTCCCCGCGGCGATCATGTCCATCGCGGCGGCAAACCTCTTCACCCGCAACATCTACAAGGACTTCATCAAGCCGGACGCCACGCCCGCGCAGGAGACCAAGGTCTCCAAGCTGGTGTCCCTGCTGGTGAAGGTGGGCGCGCTGGCCTTCGTCCTCACCATGGACAAGACGGTCGCCATCAACTTCCAGCTCCTGGGCGGCATCTGGATCCTCCAGACCTTCCCGGCCCTCGTCGGCGGCCTCTTCACCCGTTGGTGCCACCGCTGGGCCCTCCTCGCCGGCTGGGCCGTCGGCATGCTGTACGGGACGATCGCCGCTTACGGCGTGGCCTCCCCCACGCAGAAGCACTTCGGCGGCTCCTCCGCGGAGATCCCCGGCATAGGCGAGATCGGCTACATCGGCCTGACGGCCTTCGTCCTCAACGTCGTGGTCACGGTAGTCCTCACCTTCGTCCTGCGGGCGTTCAAGGCCCCAGAAGGCATCGACGAGACCAAGCCGGAGGACTACACGGCGGACGCGGGCGACGCGGGCGTCAAGGTGGAACTGCCCCCGGCCACCGCGGGGTCGAGCCACTAGGTTCTTGTTGGGTTCGGGGGCGGCGGGGGCCGTTTCTTCGCCCCCGCCGCCCCTACCCATTCCCATCCCCCAGGGGCTGCGCCCCTTCGACCCCCACCCGCAGGTCCGTCGTGATTGCTCGCGCAGTTCCCCGCGCCACTGAAAGACATGGGTCGCGCCCGGAGTCTTTTAGGGGGCGCGGGGAACTGCGCGAGCAACCCCACCCAACCCGCACCCGCCCACGAACCGGCAACCCCCCCGAGCTCTCAGACGCAAGGGGGGCTCGAAAGGGCACAGCCCCTGGAGGATGGGACGGGTAGGGGCGGCGGGGGCGAAACCCCTCCGGTTACGCTGACCACGTGACCGCCCGCACCCCGATCGTGCTCGACAGCGACCCCGGTATAGACGACGCCGTAGCCCTGCAGTACCTGCTCGGCACCGGCCTGTGGGACCTCAAGGCCTACACCTCGGTCGGCGGCAATCTCCCCGCAGAAGCGACGTACACCAACGCCCGCGCCCTGGCCCGAGCCCTACGCATCGACGCCGACGTCCCCGTACACCGAGGCGCGGGCCGCCCCCTCTCCCGCCTCCCCTACCGCGAGGCATCCGCCTTCCACGGTCCGGCGGGCCTCGGCAACGAAACCCTCCCCGACTCGACGGCCCCCCACCTCGCGGAGTCGTCCGCCCAGGCCCTCCTGAGGCTCTCCCGGAAGCACGAAGGCGAGCTGACGGTCTGCGCGACCGGCCCGCTCACCAACGTGGCCATCGCCCTGCTGGAGGACCCGGACTTCGCCCACCGCGTCGGCAGGTTCGTGTTCATGGGCGGCGCCGCCCAGGTGCCGGGGAACTTCACCCCGGTCGCCGAGTTCAACATCTGGGCCGACCCGGACGCCGCCGAGATCGTGCTCTCCTCCGGCATCCCGTTCACCATGGTCGACCTGGATGCCTCGCACCGCTGGCTGTTCCGCCCCGCCGACCTCGCCGCACTGGAGGCCGCCGGCCCGGGCACGGCCCTCGCCGCCCGGCTGATGCGCACCTACATGGACGCCTACACCCGCCACGGCGGAGACGGCACATGTCCGCTGCACGATCCGCTGGCCGTGGGGGTCTGCGGGGACGAGGCGTTCGTCGAGGCCGCCGAGGGGGCCGTCGTCGTGGAGTGCGCGAGCGAACTCACACGCGGCCAGACCGTGTTCGTGCCGGCCGCCGCCCGGCGCGTCCACTACTCCGAGTCCCCCGCCCTGACCGCCCGCCTCCGCGCCACCGGCCGCGTCGCCCTGGGGCCGGGCACCCGTGACTTCACCGAGGACTTCGTGGCCACGCTGCCGCGGTGGCCTGCGGTGGGCTGACCCGGTCCGATCGTCCATGGACCGACGGCTCAAGTCACCCATGGACCGACGGCTCGACTCGTCCGTGGACCGACAGCTCAAGTCACCCATGGATCCGAACGGCTCGGATCGCCCAGGGACGAGCAGATCGGATCATCCGACAAGCGACGGCCCCTGTGGAAAGCCGCAGCCCCGCAACGTCGCCACTGATGCAAACTGCGACGCATGGACATCTCGATCAGGCACGTGGCCCCCGACGAGTACGCCACCCTCGGCGAGATCACCGCGCAGGCCTACCTCGGCGACGGACTGCTGGACTTCGGGGAGAGCGATGTGTACCTCGGTGAGCTGCGGGACGTGGCGAAGCGGGCCGACGAGGCCGACGTGCTCGTGGCCCTGGCGGACGGCCGGGTGCTCGGCGGTGTGACCTTCGTCCCGGCGGGCGGCCCCATGGCGGACATCGCCGCCGCGGGAGAGGCCGAGATACGGATGCTCGCGGTTGCCCCGGAAGCGCGCGGGCGGGGTGTCGGCGAGGCCCTCGTACGGGCCTGTGTGGAGCGCGCCCGGACCGTGGAGGGCTGTGCACGCGTCGTGCTGTCGACGCAGCGCACCATGCGCGCGGCCCATCGGATCTACGAACGCCTGGGCTTCACTCGCACGCCGGAGCGCGACTGGAACCCCCTCCCCGACGTCCTCGACATCTCGCTGATCACCTATGAGTTGACTCTCTGACACCCTGCGAAGCCGAATGCGACACAACATGTGGGGGTGCCACCGCGACCCGGCACTAGATGTATGCTCATGCTCGCTGTCGCCGCAGGGGAATCCGGTGCGAATCCGGAACTGTCCCGCAACGGTGTACTCGCGTGCGTACATACCTATTTGCGCACGCCTGTTCAGTCCGAACACCTGCCGACAGCGCGCCCGGCCGTCCGGTCCGGGTGCCTGACGTCCGGGCCTCGTGGAATGGGCCGGTGGACGCGACGCCCCCGCGCGTTCGTGTGCTGCCGCCTGCCCTCCGCAAGGCCCCTTGCCGAGCGAGGGAGAGCCCCCACGTGACCATCGCGCCAGCCGACCCGGTTTCAGCCGACCTGGCTTCAGCCCACCTGGCTTCAGCCACCCCGGCGACGGAGACCGACGGTCCCGGTACCGCGTTGCTGCGGACCCTGACCGAGCTGACCGTCGACCTCCCCGACGCCGATCCCGGCCGGGTCGCCGCCGCCGCGTTGCGCGGCCGGTCCGCGAGGGCCGACGACGCGGAGCTGCGCGAGCTGGCCACGGAGGCGGCCGCGGGCCTCATCTCCGAGGACCCCGCCTACTCGAAGCTGGCCGCCCGTCTGCTGGCCATCGGCATCCGCGCCGAGGCCGCCTCGCAGGGCGTCACGACGTTCACCGGGTCCATCGCCGTGGGCCACCGGGAGGGCCTCGTCGCCGACCGCACCGCGGAGTTCACGCGCGTGCACGCCGAGCGTCTGGACGCCCTGGTCGACCCGGCCGGCGACGACCGCTTCGGCTACTTCGGCCTGCGCACCCTGCACAGCCGCTACCTGCTCCGGCACCCCCTCACCCGCAAGGTCATCGAGACACCCCAGCACTTCATGCTGCGCGTGGCGAGCGGTCTGGCCGAGGACGACACCGCCCGTGCCGTGGACGAAGTCGCCGCGCTCTACGGCCTCATGAGCCGCCTCGACTATCTCCCTTCCTCCCCCACGCTCTTCAACTCCGGTACACGCCACCCCCAGATGTCGTCCTGCTACCTCCTCGACTCCCCGCTGGACGAGCTGGACTCCATCTACGACCGCTACCACCAGGTGGCCCGCCTCTCGAAGCACGCCGGCGGCATCGGCCTGTCGTACTCCCGTATCCGCTCGCGCGGTTCGCTGATCCGGGGCACCAACGGACACTCCAACGGCATCGTGCCGTTCCTGAAGACGCTGGACGCCTCGGTCGCCGCCGTGAACCAGGGCGGCCGGCGCAAGGGCGCGGCCGCGGTCTACCTGGAGACCTGGCACTCCGACATCGAGGAGTTCCTGGAGCTGCGCGACAACACCGGTGAGGACGCCCGGCGTACGCACAACCTGAACCTGGCGCACTGGATCCCGGACGAGTTCATGCGCCGGGTGAACGCCGACGAGCCGTGGTCGCTGTTCTCCCCGGCCGACGTGCCCGAGCTGGTCGACCTGTGGGGCGAGGAGTTCGAGGCCGCCTACCGCAAGGCGGAGGCGGGCGGCCTGGCGAAGAAGACCATCCCGGCCCGTGATCTGTACGGCCGCATGATGCGCACCCTCGCGCAGACCGGCAACGGCTGGATGACCTTCAAGGACGCGGCCAACCGCACGGCCAACCAGACGGCGGAGCCGGGCCATGTCGTGCACTCGTCCAACCTCTGCACGGAGATCCTGGAGGTCACGGACGACGGGGAGACGGCGGTCTGCAACCTGGGCTCGGTGAACCTGGGCGCGTTCGTCGACCGGGCGGCGGGCGACATGGACTGGCAGCGGCTGGACGAGACCGTCCGCACCGCCGTCACCTTCCTCGACCGCGTGGTCGACATCAACTTCTACCCGACCGAGCAGGCGGGCCGGTCCAACGCCAAGTGGCGCCCGGTCGGCCTCGGCGCGATGGGCCTGCAGGACGTCTTCTTCCAGCTGCGCCTGCCCTTCGACTCCCCCGAGGCCAAGGCGCTGTCCACGCGGATCGCCGAGCGCATCATGCTCGCCGCGTACGAGGCCTCCGCCGACCTCGCCGAGCGCAACGGCCCACTGCCGGCCTGGGACAAGACCCGCACGGCCCGTGGTGTGCTGCACCCGGACCACTACGGCGTCGAGTCCACCTGGCCGGAGCGCTGGGCGGCCCTGCGCGAGCGCGTCGCGACGACGGGCATGCGCAACTCCCTGCTCCTCGCCATCGCGCCGACGGCCACCATCGCCTCGATCGCAGGTGTGTACGAATGCATCGAGCCGCAGGTGTCCAACCTGTTCAAGCGCGAGACGCTTTCCGGCGAGTTCCTCCAGGTCAACTCGTATCTGGTGAAGGACCTCAAGGAGCTGGGCGTCTGGGACACCCGCACCCGTGAGGCGCTTCGCGACTCGAACGGCTCGGTGCAGGACTTCGCGTGGATCCCGGCCGACGTACGGGCCCTGTACCGCACGGCCTGGGAGATCCCGCAGCGCGGGATCATCGACATGGCCGCCGCCCGCACCCCGTATCTGGACCAGTCGCAGTCGCTGAACCTGTTCCTGGAGACGCCGACCATCGGCAAGCTCTCCTCGATGTACGCGTACGCCTGGAAGTCGGGGCTGAAGACCACGTACTACCTGCGCTCCCGCCCGGCGACCCGCATCGCCCGCGCCGCCCAGGGCCAGGCCCAGGCGCAGGCCCCGGCACAGCCCGAGAAGACCATCCCCCTCCAGCAGGCGGCCGACCCGGATGCCGTCGCCTGCTCCCTGGAAAACCCCGAGTCCTGCGAGGCCTGCCAGTAATGCCCAGCAACCAGAATCTCCTCGACCCCGGCTTCGAGCTGACTCTCCGTCCCATGCGCTACCCGGACTTCTACGAGCGCTACCGGGACGCGATCAAGAACACCTGGACCGTCGAGGAGGTCGACCTCCACTCGGACGTCGCCGACCTGGCGAAGCTGTCCGAGGGTGAGCAGCACATGATCGGCCGGCTGGTCGCATTCTTCGCGACGGGCGACTCCATCGTGGCGAACAACCTCGTGCTGACGCTGTACAAGCACATCAACTCCCCCGAGGCGCGCCTGTACCTGAGCAGGCAACTGTTCGAGGAGGCCGTGCACGTCCAGTTCTATCTGACACTGCTCGACACCTACCTCCCCGACCCGGCGGACAGGGCCGCGGCCTTCGACGCCGTCGAGAACATCCCGTCCATCCGGGAGAAGGCCGAGTTCTGCTTCAAGTGGATGGACTCGGTCGAGAAGCTGGACCGGCTGGAGACCAAGGCCGACCGCCGCCGCTTCCTGCTGAACCTGATCTGCTTCGCCGCGTGCATCGAGGGCCTGTTCTTCTACGGCGCCTTCGCATACGTCTACTGGTTCCGCAGCCGGGGCCTGTTGCACGGTCTGGCGACGGGCACCAACTGGGTGTTCCGCGACGAGACGATGCACATGTCCTTCGCCTTCGAGGTGGTGGACACCGTCCGCAAGGAGGAGCCGGAGCTCTTCGACGACCGGCTCCAGCAGCAGGTCACGGACATGCTGAAGGAAGCCGTCGAGGCCGAGCTGCAGTTCGGGCGCGACCTGTGCGGTGAAGGCCTTCCGGGCATGAACACCGAATCGATGCGGCAGTACCTGGAATGCGTCGCCGACCAGCGCCTGACGCGCCTGGGGTTCGCGCCGGTCTACGGCTCGGAGAACCCGTTCTCCTTCATGGAGCTGCAGGGCGTCCAGGAGCTGACCAACTTCTTCGAGCGGCGCCCGTCCGCGTACCAGGTCGCAGTGGAGGGCACCGTCGACCTGGACGAGGAGTTCTAGGCACTTCCAGGCCGCCGAGGTCACTTGAGTGCGACCGCGTCCCCGGCCGACGTGACCCTCGCGGCCGTCGTCGTGCCGGGGAAGTACCAGCGCCGGCTGCCCGCCGCCGTGGCGGTGACCTTGGTGCCGAGCTTCCCGGCGCTGCCCGTCCTCACCGTCTTGACGGTGGTGTAGCGGGCGGCGCCGTTCTTCTTGAACTGGAGCTGGACCGGCTGCCCGGTGAACCCGTGGTACCTGAGGGTCTCCCAGCCGGCGCCCGGGCCAGACTGCCGGCGACGGTGATCTTCGTGCCCTTGGCGACCTTCTCGGGCTTGATGACCGTCGTGAGGGTCGAGACACGCTTGACCTTGAACCGGGCGATGTCGTCGGAGATCCAGTAGTCGCCGTCGTTCGCCTTGACGGTGGCGTTGGCCTGCCAGACACCGGCGACGCGATGGGAATCGATGTCGTCGCTGTCGGCGATCCAGCCGGGATCCACCGTCATGGTGCCCGTGCACACCGATGTCGTCGAGCTCTTCCTGGCGCAGGACGAGTCGCCGTCCCAGGTCGTGAAGCCATAGCCGTTGGACCTGTTGAACGTGCCGAGATCCGTGATCTTCCTGGCGCCCGAGTTGTCCTTGACGGCGACCGGCGACCGGGGACCGGGGACCGGGGACCGGGGACCGGGGACCGGGGACCGGGGACCGGGGATCTGATGATCTTCGACGTCCCGATGATCACGTTCCTGCCGCCGTTGACGGCCGTCCTGGTGACGCGGACGTCTCCCCTGCCCTCCGTGTGGGCCCCTGTCGCCGCCGGCAGCGCCAGAGCCGCCGCCCCGCCCGCGCACGGCCAGGGTCCGGCCGTGCGCGGGGCGCGTTCTGGTGTCTCACGGTCCTCCCCTTGGGGCGAGGAGAGGCTACAGAGGGGGTCGACCGCTGTCGCACAGATGTGTGATCAGGCCGCACGGGCGATGCCGTGCGACGTCCGCCGCTCCTCCGCCCTCCTGAGCTGACGGTCCACGCGCCAGTCGTGCACGACGCCGACGATCGCCGGCAGCGCGACCAGGGCGAGCAGTCCGAGTACGGCCAGAGTTCCGATGAGTCCTTGCAGCTGTGTCGTATCCATGGACACCACTGTCGGGCCGAACGCTCCTGACAAACAGTGGCAGGACTGCCGCACCCCCTCGAATTACTGCCACATCCGAGGCACACTGGCAGCATGCTGAACAACGTGGCCACCGTCCTCATGGAGGGCGTGCATCCCTTCGAACTGGGTGTCGTCTGCGAGGTCTTCGGCCTCGACCGCAGCGATGAGGGTCTGCCCGTGTACGACTTCGCGGTCGCGTCGGCGGAGGGACCGACCCTGCGGACCCACGCCGGGTTCACGATCTCCACGCCGTACGGCCTGGACCGGCTCGAAGAGGCCGACCTGGTCGTCGTACCGGCGGGCGAGAGCTATGTGCGGCGGATCTACCCGGCCGAGCTGCTGGACGCGCTGCGCCGGGCCGCCGACCGGGGCGCCCGGGTGCTGAGCGTGTGCTCGGGAGTGTTCGTGCTCGGCGCGGCCGGCCTGTTGGACGGCCGGTCGTGCGCGGTGCACTGGCGGCACGCCGAGGAGCTGGCCCGGCAGTACCCGCGGGCGATGGTCGAACCGGACGTGCTGTACGTGGACGCGGATCCGGTGATCACCTCGGCGGGCACGGCCGCCGGCATCGACGCCTGCCTGCACATCGTCCGCAAGGAGCAGGGACCGGAGGTCGCCAACAAGATCGCCCGGCGGATGGTGGTGCCGCCGCACCGCGACGGCGGCCAGGCGCAGTACATCGAGCGACCACTGCCCCGCTCGCAGTGCGACACGGTCGGCGAGGTGCTCGTGTGGATGGAGCAGCACCTCGACGAGGAGGTCACCGTCGAGCAGCTCGCCGCCCGGGCGCACATGTCCCCGCGCACGTTCGCCCGCCGCTTCCAGCAGGAGACCGGGACCACGCCGTACCGCTGGATCCTGCGCCAACGGGTGCTGCTGGCCCAGCGGTTGCTGGAGGCGACGGACGAGACGGTGGACGCGATCGCCTGGCGCAGCGGCTTCGGCACCGCTGCCGCCCTGCGCCATCAGTTCGTACGGTCACTGGGCACGACCCCGCAGGCCTACCGCCGGACCTTCCGGGGCCCGGAAGCCGCCTGAGGGCAGGGCCGACGCGGCTCAGTCGTTCGCGACCACGGGGTACCGGGGCTCGCTCTCCGCCATCTGGCGCAGCGCGTCCTTGCGGTCGCGCTTGGAGAGCCGGTCGATGTACAGGTAGCCGTACAGGTGGTCGGTCTCGTGCTGCAGGCAGCGCGCGAAGTAGCCGGTGCCGCGCACCTTGATCGGGTTGCCCTTCTCGTCCTGCCCGGTGACCTCGGCGTAGTCGGGGCGGGCGAGCGGCATGTACGCGGTCGGCACCGACAGGCAGCCCTCGTTGCTGTCGTCCAACCGGCGCGTCTCGGCGGGCAGTTCGACCAGCTTGGGGTTGCAGATCACACCGGTGTGCCGCTTGCCCTCGTCGTCCGGGCAGTCGTACACGAACACCTTCAGATCGACGCCGACCTGGTTCGCGGCCAGGCCCACACCCTCCGCCGTGCGCTGGCTGGCGAACATGTCGTCCACCAGCTTCGCCAGCTCGTCGCCGAACTCCGTGACGTCCTTGCACTCCTTGTGCAGCACCGGGTTCCCGACCACGGTGATCGGCAGCGACGTGCCACGCTCCCGGTACGCCTGCTCGCGCTCCTCGCAGTCCTCCGTGTCGACGACGAATCCCTCGTCATCGACGGGGAGCACGCCCACGTGCTGCTGATCGGTGTCCTGCTGGGCCATGACAGACGTACGCCTTCCTAGAAAACAGGGGGTTGTGATGCTGCTACAGGGTACGGGGAGCGCGCCGGTCGAGGGGCGCCCTGTCAGGTAGCGCTCTGTAAGGGGCTCTGGGAGCTGCGCGACCAGCCACATGCGGCACGCACCCGGACGAGCGCCTAACAGACCTCTTCCAGATCCCGCCAGTCACGGGAATCCGGACTGTCCGCGACCCACCCGTCCAGCAACCCCCGGACCAACGAAGCCGGCGCGGCGATCCCGCACTCCCGCTCCGGCGCCCACAACTGCCCGTCCGTCACATGCCCCAGCGGCCCGGGATGCCCCGGCTCACTGTGATCGTGCGGATCGAGATGCTCCCCGTCCCCCTCGTCGGACGGCATCCGCGACTCGGAACACAGCCGGCACAACAACCGCACCGACGACGACCAGTCCTCCGCCGCGAACCCGGCGTCCGCCGCGAGCCGCTCCAGCGCGTCCCGGTCCGCCTCGGTCGCGGCCTCCAGCAACACCACCCACGTCGGGACAGGAGAAGGCGCCCACAGCTCGATCTCGTCGAACACCGGATAGGCGTGCCCCACGGCCGTGGTCCGCTCCCCGTGCGGCACTCCGTCGTGCAGGACTACCTCGCCCCAGCGCCGTCCGGACGACGGCAGCGGAATGGAGAGGACCTCGATCCGGGCGGGGTCGAGCCGCCGCCCCCACACGACCTCGGCCTCGCCCTCCGGCGAGAGCCGTACGGCCGCGCTGCCGAGGTCCATGCCCACCGGCTCCCCGTTGTCGCCGGGGCCGCTCCCGGGCCTCGGCCGGGAGGCACCGCCGGGCACCCGCAGGCCGTACGCCTGCCAGGCGCGGCGGGCCAGCGGCCAGTCCTGCAGGGCGGTCGCGGCGATGCCCACGTTCCACCAGTCGGGCGCCCCGGTCTCCCGGTCCAGTAGTGCGACGGCCCTGAGACCCGCCGCCCGCGCCTGCTCCCAGTCGTGCCGGAACTTGTGCAGCAGGGCGAGGTTGAACCAGGACTCGGACAGCCACGGCTCCAGGTCCGCGGCACGTGTCAGCAGCGCGCCCGCGTCCTCGTACCGACCGTCGCCGATCAGCGTGAACGCACGATCGGTGGCCTGCCGCCAAGAGGCGGAGGGCCGATGCCGTCCCTTGCCGAAGATCCTCACGATTCCCGCCTGCCAGTTACGGTTCCCGCCTGCCAGTTCCGTCGGAGTGGGCTGGCCGTCGCCCCCCGGTACACCCTCTCCCTCGCATCCAACCACGACCGCGCGGAGGGCCGCTCATTACCCATGGGTTACCCCACAGTGGGCAGGGTCAGACAGTCCTTCGACAGTACCCTCGCGCGCGATTCCACCACCTCCGGGCGACAGTCCCGCGCCGTCCCCGGCCGCAGTTCCTCCAGCAACCTGAGCGGCCCACCGGGCCCTGCTTCCCGGACCTTCCCCTCGTATGCGTTCACAGCCCGTGCGATCTGCGCGCCGCCCGGCTGCTCACGGTACGGATCCGCCTGCCGCTCCACCACCGCGACGACCTCGGCGTCCACCCCGGTCCGCCGTACGACCGCGCCGCACGGCAGCGCGATCCGGCGCCGTGCGGCCGCCCGGAGCCCGGCGGCGGCCCGGCCGGCACGGGGTCGAGGAGGCTCAGCCGGCCGCTGCCGTGCGTCAGCGCCGCGCGGTCGCGGACGGTCGGCTCGGGCTCACCGAGCACCGGCTCACGCCCCACCTCAGGGCTGAGCGCGGCCGCTACCGCCGGGACGACGGCCGGGGCCGGCAGGAGAGGGACGGCGAGGACCGGCAGTGCCGACACCGACACCGACACCGACCGCGAGCGCCATGACGACCCCGGTCGTACAGCCCCGACCCGATCCCCGGCAGCGTCCGCGGCTCGTCCTCGACAGCGGGCCGAAACCTCCAGGCTCCCCGCAGCGGCGCCCTCCCCCACTGCCTCAAGGGCGTGGGAGGTGCCCCCACGGCCTTGAGGGCCAGGATGCCGCCGTCGAGCAGGGTGAGTACCGCGCGGAACATCAGCGCCGCGGCCCGGCGGCCAGCGGCGCGTACGGGAAGTCGGGGCCGGCGACCGCGTCCCGGCCACCGGGTGCCTCATGCGCCCGGGAGGCGGCCCACACCGCGACGGCAAGCAGGACCGGGAGGGGCCGCCTGCGGGTGAATCCATGAAGCCACCGCGGCCGGATTAGCTCTTTCGAGTGAAGCACCGTGTCGGTGAAGCGGCGCTCCGGTCCGATGACGTTCCCCTGACGGCCCTTCCGAAAGCGGCTACGCCGTCCTCCCACGACGAACCGCGCAGGCGACGGGATCCGACGGCCGGCACCGCACCGGCGGTCCACGAAACCGTCGACAGCGCTCGGCTCAGTGCGCCACGTCCGCCGCGAGCACCTTGTTGAGCTGCTCCACAATCGCCGGGGACTCTCGCTGGAAGGCGGCGAAGTCGAGGCCGTCGTCACCCATGACGGTCAGGAGGGTGCGCTCGCCGACGGCGACGACGATGACGTGCCCGGCACCGCACCGGACGACGACCTCGCGGAGCGCGCCGACGCCGGACTGGTCGGCCATGCGGCGGCTGACGCCGAGGGTGGCGGCGGCGAGCGCGGCGACGGACTCGGGGTGAACCTTGTCGACGTCGGCGACGACGAGAAGCCCGTCCACGGTGGACAGGACACTCTCGGAGACGCCCATGACCCGGTCACGCAACGAGGCCAGGATGCCGGTCAGCGATTCGGTCGATGCGTGTGTGGTCATGGGCACGTGCTCCTTGGTCCAGACGTCTGCAGTGGGGTGTGCGGTCCGAGCGGCAGGGGGTGGCGTGAAAGTCCTGTGCGCTGCCCGCGGTGTCCGGCGGATGGCCTCGGTGTGCCGGACCGAGGTCCTCGTAGCCGGGCTACTCGGGCCCCTGGCCGGTGCGGCGAGGGTGCGTGCCGGGCGCCGCAGGTGCTGTGCGGGACTTTCACAGCACCCCCTCAGTCGGAGATGTGCCGGTCGGACTCGGGAAGAGCCCGCAGCCCGCGGCGGACACGCCGCAGCATTTCGAGGGAGGGTCGGTCGGCGAGCAGTTCCTCGGCCGACAGCAGGGACAGGGGTGGGAAGGAGGGCGGCACGGCCGGGTTGTCCGGCGTGTCGTCCCCGGCGTTCGCGGGAACCTGTGCGGCGCCCCGGACGGGTAACGGCGGCGGTCCCGCGGCAGCGCCACCGGGCTCGGCGCGCGACGGCCGTGGTGCGGCAGCGACGCCGGACGGAACGGAAGGTGGCTGGTCGGCCGTCGTGCCACCGGGCTCGGTGGACGGCGGTGGTGCCACTGCCGTGGGGACGGGCGCGGCGGACGGTGGGATCTCGGTCGCGCGGACGGGCGCGGCGGACGGTGGGATCTCGGGGGGTGGGACCGGCTGGTCGTCCGCGGCTGTTCTCGGGGCCGAACGCCGTCGGAGGCGGGCGGCCTTGCTGCGTATGCGGCGCTTGCGGGCCGGGTCTTTGTCGGGGCTCACTGCCCGTCCTTCGCTCCGAGGTCTCCGCTGGGAGAGCCTCCGCCGGGCCTGCGTCTGGGCAGGGGACCGGCTCTCGGTGACGGCTCGTCGGACGGCGGCTGCCCCTGTGGGATCCGGGGCGCGGTGCTGGGCCGGCTGTCGGGCTCGGTCCTGGTCTCCCATCGGACGGCCTGGAGAGATTCCAGCCGGACGAGGTCCAGCATCACCGCGTAGAGGCCGCGCCCCCGGGCGAAGGCGATGTCACGTGGCGTGCGGCGGCCGTTGACGCTCTCGACGAGGTCGCGGTGGCGTCGGGTCAGCCGGCCGTCGTGTTCCGGGGTGGCGCGGCCGGTGACCGGTTCGGGCCGGGCGCGGGCCAGTTCGCCCGCGGGGCCCCACAGCCGGGTCAGCAGCGCCATGCGGCGGGTGGTCTCCTCGGCCAGCGGCCGCGGCTCGACGCCCGGCCGGGCGAGGAGGGTGGGCTGCCGTTCGGTCAGTTCCCAGCCGCCGGGGGGACTGAGCGCCATCGCGAAGGCCCCGTCGAACACGGCCGCCGTGCAGACGACCTCCAGTTCGGCGGCGCCGATCAGACCGGCTGCCGCCAGGTGCAGGTCGAGCCGGTCGGCATCGGGTTCGGCCGCGGAGGCCGCCAGCCAGACGTCGTCGTCGATCCGGCCCGAGGCGAGGAGCGTGGACGTCGCGGTCGGCGCACCCGGTGTCTCGATCGCGCCGATCAGGCCGTTCCGCAGGTGAATCGTGCCACCAGGGGCACCGGAGACCCGCACCGTGCCGGTATGACCCTCCTGGTGCAGTGCCTGCAGAAGCGCGGGTACGTTGCGCGCCGAGGGAGTCTTCACGCCAGCACCTCTCGGGCCCGGTCGCCGAGGCTGCGCAGCGCCAGGGCCACGTTCGCCCGGTCGCGGTCGAGACCGGCCGCCAGCAGCAGCGGGTCGCCGGCCGACCGGTCCACGCGGAGCAGCACCTGATGGCGTCTCCTGCTGGTCATGACCACGCTTTCCAACTCCCCCTCGGCCCCCGCCGCGCCGAGCCGCTCGGAGATGAGGGTGGCGAGATCGGAGCACTCCGCCCCCGTCCCCGCCTGGGTGTCGTCACCCGCCGCGGCGTAGGTGAGACCCGTGACCGCGTCGACGAGGGCGACACCGGTGACGCCGGGAGAGTCGAGAAGCCGGTTCAGGGAGGCCTGGAGCGCTGTCACCCTTTCCCCCATTCGCCCTCCACGTGCACGCGCCGCACAGTATTTTGAACGCCAACTTCCGTAACACACAAAAAAGTTGATGTTTGTGACCAGAGGGTCACTCGCGTTCGATCGTAGTTGGCCGGACAGTGACCGGTCAGCAGCACTGAGGAATTGGGGCAGCAAGATGAACATCGAGACCGCGCTCAAGGAAGCCATGACCCTCGACGGTGCGATCGGTGTCGCGCTGGTCGACTACGAGAGCGGTATGTCGCTCGGCACCCTCGGCGGCGGGCAGCACCTCGACCTGGAACTCGCGGCGGCCGGAAACACCGAGGTGGTGCGCTCCAAGATGCGCACGCTGGCCTCGCTGGACATGAACGACGTGATCGAGGACATCCTGATCACGCTGGGCCGGCAGTACCACCTGATCCGCCCGCTGACCAGCAGCAAGGGCTCGCTCTTCCTCTACCTGGCGCTGGACCGCGGCCGCAGCAACCTGGCACTGGCCCGCCACGGCCTGAAGCGCATCGAGAACGGTCTCGAGGTCTGAGCCCGTTCCACCCCACCACGACCCGACGACTGAGCCCGTTCCATGAACGGCCGAACGGCCGCTCCCGGAACGGGCTCAGTGATCAGGTCTCCTGCGGTGCGGCCGGTGAGGCCGTCACATCGTGCTCTGGCACGGTCTGTCCCGACCGGATCAGATCGATCCGGCCCATCACCTTGGCACGCAGGTCGGTGGGCACGTCGTCCTGCCCGCAGCACCGCTTGACCAGCTTCTTGACGGCCTGTTCGAGCCCGTACTTCTCCAGGCAGGGCGAGCACTCCTCGAAGTGGTGCTCGAACTTGGTGCAGTCGGCGTCGGGCATCTCCCGGTCGAGGAACTCGTAGAGATGATCGAGGATTTCGCTGCAATCCGTCTCATGCGGCTCTCCGCAGCTCATGAGCCCGAGCCTTTCACTTCGTTCGACTCTCCGGCACCGGCCGGGACAAGCCCACGGTCACGGGCGTAGTCCTCGAGCATGCCGCGCAGTTGACGGCGGCCCCGGTGCAGCCGGGACATCACCGTACCGATGGGTGTCCCCATGATGTCGGCGATCTCCTTGTACGCAAAGCCCTCGACATCGGCGAGATAGACGGCGATGCGGAACTCCTCGGGGATCGCCTGCAGCGCGGACTTCACGTCCGAGTCGGGCAGGTGATCGAGCGCCTGCGACTCGGCGGAACGCAGCCCGGTCGACATGTGCGACTCGGCGCGCGCCAGCTGCCAGTCCTCGATCTCCTCGGCCGCGGAGCGCTGGGGTTCGCGCTGCTTCTTGCGGTACGAGTTGATGAAGGTGTTCGTGAGGATGCGGTACAGCCAGGCCTTCAGGTTGGTGCCCTCACGGAACTGGTGGAAGGACGCGTACGCCTTCGCGTACGTCTCCTGCACCAGGTCCTCGGCGTCGGCCGGATTGCGCGTCATGCGCAGCGCGGCCGAGTACATCTGGTCGAGGAATTCCAGAGCGTCCCGCTCGAAACGGGCGCTGCGCTCCGCTGCGGTCTCGGTGCCCTCGGGCTGCTCCGCCTGGCCCCGTTCGGTCCCTGCGTCGGTCCCAGTGACCGGACCCACCTCCTCCAGCGTCTGTGCGATACCGAAACCGGTACCACCAGAATCGGAGGATAGACGACGATCCATGCCCGCCGCCGCCCGAACAGGGCCGCTCTTGGCCGCGTGCAGCACCGTCCAGTCCAGGTCGGCGCGGCTGCTGCGGCTCGGGCAATAGGTCGAACCCATGCGGCGGACTTCCTCTCCTACGACGGGTCAGCACGGTCTTTCGCGCTGTCTGATCCGCACAACAGAGGTCCGCCGCTCAGCATTCCCAGCCACCGCCCGACCCGTCATCCGAGTGACGCAATCCACTCCACGACACCGTCGGTGAGCGCCCTCAGCGCCTCCTCCTGCCCGAGGGGCGCCCGCTTCGGTACGGCGAACCCGTGATCGCCGTACGGCACCTCCACGAGCCCGTACGAGCCCTCCGGGAACTCCTGCGGCCTCCCGAACGGATCGTTCCCGCCCTGGACGACGAGCGTGGGCACCCCGGCCCCGAGCAGCTCGTCGGCCCGTGACTTCTCCGGCTTGCCCGGCGGGTGCAGCGGAAAGCTCAGCGCCAGTACGGCCGCCGCGCCCAGCTCAGTCGCCGTACGGCAGGCCACCCGGGCCCCTGCGCTCCGCCCGCCCGCGATGACCGGCAGCCCCGGCTTCGCCAGCGCGGGCCACAGCCCCCGCCAGCCCAGATCCAGCGTCTTCGGTGCGGGCGCGAGCTTCTTTCCGGCCACCCGCCACGGCTGCTCCACCAGGGCGACGGTCACGCCGTGCTCCGGGAGCACGGCGGCGAGGGCCCGCAGATCACGCGCCTCGATCCCACCACCCGCGCCGTGACCGACCGCGAGGACGATTTCCGGCCGCTCGGCCTCGCACCAGGTGACGCGGGCCGTACCGGCCTCGGTGTCGACCTCTTCTCCCACTGCCCTGCTCTCGTCCCCTGCCTTGTTGTCGCTCACGTCAGAAGAGTGTGCCCTCCTCGGGCCCCTCCAGCTCCTTCAGCAGCTCCGGTCCGCTGTTGCGGACGTTGCTGACGGCCGTGGAGACGGGGTAGGCGCGCATCAGCCCGGCGGGCGGCGGTGCGAGCAGACCGCGCAGGTCGTCCAGGTCCGTACGGGCCGGATCGAGCCATCCGTCCCAGCGGTCGGGCGTGAGCATCAGGGGCATCCGGGGGTGGATCTCGGCCAACGCGTGCGGACCGTCCTGCGGGGCCACGGCCAGCGGAGACGTCTCGGCCTCCGTCGTGATCACCGAGCAGGTCGCCCACCAGGCCAGCGGATGATCGTCCGGCAGCGTCCTGTCCCGCCAGAACTCGTACAGCCCGGCCATCGCGAAGACCGAACCGTCGGCCGGGAGCACGAAGTACGGCTGCTTGCGCGGCCGCTTCTTCTTCCCCTCGACCTCCAGCTCCCGCTCGCCCGTACCGGTGACCCACTCGAAGTAGCCGTCGGCGGGCAGGATGCAGCGCCGGGTGGCGAAGGCACGGCGGAACGACGGCTTCTCGTGCACGGTCTCCGCACGGGCGTTGATCATCCGGGCGGCGCCCTCGGGGCTCTTGGACCAGGACGGGACCAGACCCCACTTCAGCTTCCGCAGCTGGCGAACCGGCCTCTTGTCGTCGGCGTCCTTCAAAGGGCGGTCGAGAACCGCGTAGACCTCCTTGGTGGGAGCCACGTTGTAATCCGGCTCCAAGGCCTCCTCCGGCTCCCACTTCTCGATCTCAAAGACTCCTGCGAGATCCTCGGGCCTACGACTCGACGCATACCGTCCGCACATATTGCAATTACCCTCCGACCTGCGGAAACGTCCGCTCAAGCCGCCTCAGTCAGCACCAGTCAGCACGGCGATGGGGGGCAGCGCCACATTCATCACTCTGGCCCCGGCCGGTGGCGTCCAGGGTGAGGTGCCCGTACGTCTTCGCTGTTTCCTCGAATGCTCTTGTGCCGGCCACCGAGGCACGTCCAAGTGTGGCAGACCGCTGCTCAGCGCGGTCGAGGCGGACCAGTGACGCAGGTCGTGAGGCGATCAGCCGTAACGCTCGCGCACCCCGAGCACCTGCTCGCGGAAGGTGCGCCGGCAGCCGCGCGTGAGGCGCACACGTTCGAACTCCGCCGGCAGTTCACTGATGGGGGCGGCGTTCACGCGGCAGCGTGCGAGAGGCCGACCGCCGAGGTGGTGGCTCAGCCGTCGTCGATCCGGCGAGCGGGCTGGACTGCTGCTACCTGGGCCGTCCGGTCGGCGCGTCCCGCTCCTGCCGCGGGCGTACGAGGAAGACCAGACAGACAGCGGACGACAGAAGAGCGCCCAGCATGGTGGCAGCCATGGGCATGGCACTGCTGGTGCCGAACGCGCCGACGAGCGGTGAGGCGAGGGCGCCGAAGAGGAACTGGGTCCCGCCGAGCAGCGCGGACGCGGCTCCGGACGTCTCCCGTCCGAGAGACTGTCCGAGGCTCATACTGGCCGGGAAGATGCCGCCGATACCGAAGGCGACGAAGAACAGGCAGACCCAGGTGCCGGTCAGGCTGCCGCCGACCGTGAGCAGAAGGACCACCTGGAACAGTGCTGCGGCCGACGCGACCGCAACCGATGCGCTGAGCAGCGTTCCTGACCTCAGGCGCCGTGAGAGCTTGCCGAACACCGCGCCGGCGAGCAGCATGCCGCACGCGTTTGTCGCGAAGATCAGGCTGTACAGCGTCGCGGACGCCCCGTACACGTCCTGGAAGACGAAGCTGGACCCGGCGATGTAGGCGAAGAGTGCGGCGGCGGCGAACGCCAGGGTGAGGGTGCAGCCGAGGAAGGAGCGACGGCCGAGCAGTCCGCCCATGGCCAGGAAGGCGCCGGCCATGCCTCCCTGGTGGCGGCGCTCCGCTGGGAGTGACTCGGGGACGCCCGGCAGGACCGCCAGGAAGAGCAGCACCCCGAAGAGAGCGAGCGCTACGAAGATGCCCCGCCAGTTTCCGACCGACAGGATCGCGCCGCCGATCACCGGGGCCACGACCGGCGCCACACCCAGCACCATGGACAGCAGTGAGAAGTAGTGCGGTAGCTCGGGACCGTGGAACCGGTCGGTGAGCACCGCCCGCGCCAGCACCATCCCGGCGGCTCCCGCGACGCCCTGCAGGAACCGGCCGACGGTCAGTGTCTGGACGGTGGGAGCGGCAGCACAGGCCAGCGACAGCACGGCGAACAGCACGGTTCCTGTGATCAGGAGACGTCGGCGTCCGAGGCGGTCGCTGAGCGGTCCAACGAGGAACTGGCCGATGACGAGACCGGCCAGGAACGCGGTCATGGACAGCTGCACGGCCGAGTCGCTCACGTGCAGCGTGCGGGCCATCTCCGGGAAGCCGGGCACGTACATGTCCGTGGCGAGCGGCGCCACGGCGGTCAGCGCGCCGAGGAGGGCAATGAGGCCGACGGCCCGTCGCGGCGGATCCGTCAACGGGATGGAGACGTTCGCCGGCAAGGAACCGGAGTGAGAAGTCCGCTGTGTGGATACCATGAACAAGAACGGTAACAATTAGTCTACTGGTTAACAATAGGTGGCGGCAATGACCTACTCCTCGACTTCCGTCGACCCTCGTGCGGTGTGGGCGGCCGCGCGCCCGGACCTCGACACCTCCGCAATGGAAGTCGTAGGCCCCATCAAACGCATCGAACGGCTGCTCGCCACCGCCGTGGAAGCGCTGTATGAGGGTGCCCCACTGACCGCGCCGGAGCTCGACGTGCTGGTGCAGCTCCGGCACACCGAGGGCCCGGTGATCGCGCGGCGGCTCTCCGAGAACATGCGCTGCTCCCGAGCAGCCGTCAGCAAGACGCTGGCGAAGCTGGAGAAACGCGGGTTCGTCGAACGCCGCCCGAGCCCTGCGGACCGTCGCGCCGCCCTGGTCACCGTGACGGCGGCAGGGCGCGACGCGGTCGATGCCATGTTCCCCCGCCAGCTCGCGGTCGAGGCAGCGCTGCTCAAGGGTCTCGGCGCCGACCGCGACCGAGTGGTGGAGGCGCTGAACCTGCTCGAACGGGTCATGGAGCAGCGCGCAGGACGCCAGCGCGTATGAAAGGCGCTCGCACGCCCCTGGTCCTTCCCACGCGCAGGCCACACGGGCTGCCCGTGCTCCGCACGGGCAGCCACCGCACTGTGCCCTGCGTCAGGAGCGGTCGGCCTGCGTTCCCGGCCCCTGTCGGGTGAGGTCGGGCCGGCCTCCTCGCAGTACCTGGCCATGCTCGTACGGCGGCTTGCCGGTACGTCGCTCTTCGAACGTCCGACCACCCTTCATCTTGTGGCTCCACTGCGCCTCGACGATCTGCACCGTGACGGAATCCGGCGCGCAGTCAAGGTTCTCCACCAAAGCGTGAGTGATGTCGCTCATCATGTTCTTCTTCTGCTCGTCGGTCTTGCCCGCGGCCATGAACACATGGACTTCCGGCATCTCGGTTTCTCCTCAATGGGTCATTGCGGTAGGCGGCATTCTTGTAGGGGTTGTGCACCTGCTCACTCGGCGTGCGAGATGTCCCGCAAGTGTGTGAGAACCTCGGCGAGTTGCAGGTCGTACTGGTCCTTGTCCCGCTCCCACCTGCGCATCACCGCTGCCGCGGCTTCGGCCATCTGGGGCGGCAGCACGGAGGCACGCAGGGTCTCGGCGACCTCGTGCATCTCGGGAGCCCAGCGCCAGGCTCGGGCGGCGACGCCGGGGAGAGCGCCGGGATCGGAGAGGAAGTCCGACGGCATGCGCTGAGCCTCGGCGGTGAGGAGAGCGGCGACTCCGTGGCTGACCGCCAGGGCGTGTGACACGGCGGCGAGCGTGCGGGCGGCTTTCTGGAAGCCCGCGTAGGACATCTTCAGCACCGATGCCGCACCGACCTGGTCCCCTGCCGTTTCCACCCGGACGCGGGAGCCCCGGAAGATGGAGCGGAGCAGATCCACCGACTGCCCGTCCCCCGCCAGATGGAGACGCACGTGCGCTGGTCGCCGGGCGGTGGGCCGATGGCGGCACCGTCAAGTATCGAGGAAGCGGGCCGAACCTCGTACGCGATGCGTTCCATGCGATGAGGGCTGACGGCGTTGGCCTCGACGTACAGCCCCGTGAACCCGTGCCCGGCGACCGACACGGCGACGTCCTCGGCCGCGCGCGGAGAACAGAGGGACAACACGACCTCGCTGGAGTCGAGCGCCTCCGCGAGGGAGGGGCTCGCCGTCAGTCCGGCCTTCCCCGCCCGTTCCCGCGTCGCGGCGCTGCGGTCAGCCGGCACCCACAGGACCTGATGACCCGACCGGGACGCCTCGGCGGCTACGGCCGCTCCCATCGCGCCGGGGTGCAGAACGGTCAGCGTGGTCACTGTGTACCTCTTGGTGGGATGGGGTTTCTCAGCGGTTCGCACCGACCATGACCGGGGCCGGCGCGTCGGTGGCGTCGAGGCTGCGCAGGATGTCCTCCACTCGCTGCTTGGCGTCACCGAAGAGCATCTGACTGTTCTCCCGGAAGAAGAGCGGGTTCTGCACGCCCGCGTACCCGGCGGCCATGGAGCGTTTGAAGACGACGATCTGCGCCGCCTCCCACACGTGCAGCACCGGCATCCCGGCGATGGGACTGGCCGGGTCCTCGGCGGCGGACGGGTTGACGGTGTCGTTGGCGCCGATGACCAGGACGACCGAGGTGGCGGCGAAGTCGTCGTTGATCTCGTCCATCTCCAGGACGACGTCGTACGGCACGTTGGCCTCGGCGAGCAGCACGTTCATATGACCGGGCAGCCGTCCGGCGACCGGGTGGATGCCGAAGCGCACCTCGATGCCGCGCTCGCGCAGCTTGCGCGCCAACTCCGCGACCGGGTATTGGGCCTGGGCGACCGCCATGCCGTAGCCGGGCGTGATGATCACCGAGGAGGCGTCGCGCAGCAGTTCCGCCGTGTCCTCGGCGCTGATCTCCCGGTGCTCACCGTGGTCGCTGTCGCCGCTCGCCACCGCCTGGGCCCCGAAGCCGCCCGCGATCACCGAGAGGAAGGAACGGTTCATCGCCTTGCACATGATGTATGAGAGGTAGGCGCCGGAGGAGCCGACCAGCGCGCCGGTGACGATGAGCAGGTTGTTGGCGAGGAGGAAACCGGAGGCCGCGGCGGCCCAGCCGGAGTAGCTGTTGAGCATGGAGACGACCACCGGCATGTCCCCGCCGCCGATGGAGGCGACCAGGTGCGCGCCGAGGGCGAGCGCCACCACGGTGACCGCGATGAGCAGTCCCGTGTGGGGGCGGGCGACGAATGCGACGGTGAGTACGGCGAACGCGGCCAGCGCGCCGAGGTTGAGGACGTGCTTGCCGGGGAGCACGAGCGGGCGGGAATCGATCCGCGCCGACAGCTTCAGGTAGGCGACGACCGAACCGGTGAAGGTGACGGCACCGATGAACACGCCGATGACGACCTCGGCGTGGTGGATGCCCAGCAGCGAGCCGGTGATCTCTTGCCCGGAGTGGCCCCCGGCTTCGACGTCGAGGTAGCCGTTCCAGCCGACGAACGCGGCGGCGAGGCCGACGAGGCTGTGCATGATGGCGATCAGCTCCGGCATGCCGGTCATCTCGACCACCCGGGCACGCCACAGTCCGATGCCCGCGCCGACGGCGGTGGCGACGGCGATCAGCACGAGACCGAGGGCGGTGATGCTCCGGGAGGCGAGGCCGATGGTGGCGGTCAGCGCGATGACCATGCCCGCGATGCCCCAGACGACTCCCGAGCGGGAGGTGCGGTGTAGCGAGAGTCCGGCGAGGCTGAGGATGAACAGCAGCGCGGCGACTACATGGGCGGCCTCTGCAGCCGTGGTGGTGGTCATCCGTGATCAGCCCTTCGAGAACATGCCGAGCATGCGGCGGGTGACGGCGAATCCGCCGAAGATGTTGATGCTCGCCAGCAGGATCGCGGCGAACGACAGCACGGTGACAGCGGTGTTCCCGTGCCCGATCTGCAGCAGCGCGCCGACCACGACGATCCCGGAGATCGCGTTGGTGACCGACATCAACGGGGTGTGCAGCGCGTGGTGCACCTGGCCGATGACGTAGAAGCCGATGACGATCGCCAGGACGAAGACCGTGAAGTGGCCGATGAGTTCGCTCGGCGAGAAGGCGGTCACCAGGAAGAGCACGAGCGCTCCCGCGCCGACGAGGATGTATCCCGACCGCGCGGAGCGTACGGGCTTCGCCGGGGCGGCGACCGCGGCGGGTTCCGGGCCCTGGGCCGGGGTGGCCGCGGGCGTGGCGGACACCTGCACGGGCGGCGGCGGCCAGGTCTTCTCGCCGCCGCGGACCACGGTCATCGACCGCTGCACCACGTCGTCGAAGTCGAGGACGAGTCGGCCGTCCTTGGCGGGGGTGAGCAGCTTCATCAGGTTGACGAGGTTGGTGCCGTACAGCTGTGACGCCTGGGTCGGGAGTCTGCCGGGCAGGTCGGTGTAGCCGATGATCGTCACGTCGTTGTCGGTGACGACCGCCTTTCCGGCGACCGTTCCCTCGACGTTACCGCCCTGCGCCGCCGCCATGTCGACGATCACGCTGCCGGGCTTCATACACGCAACGTCCTCGGCGGTGAACAGCTTCGGAGCCGGTCTGCCGGGGATGAGCGCGGTGGTGATGACGATGTCTACGTCGGCAGCTTGTTCGGCGTAGAGCCGCGCGGCGAGCCGGTTGTAGTCGTCCGAGGTGGCCTTGGCGTAACCGTCGCCGCCGGCCTCCTGTTCGGCCTGTTCGGGCCGCACCGCGAGGAACTCCCCGCCCAGGGAGCGCACCTGCTCGGCGACCTCCGGCCGGGGGTCGGTGGCGCGGACCACGGCGCCCAGGCTGCGCGCCGCGCCGATAGCCGCGAGCCCCGCCACGCCGGCACCGGCCACCAGGACCTTGGCGGGCGGCACCTTGCCGGCGGCGGTCACCTGGCCGGTGAAGAAGCGGCCGAAGGCGTGGGCGGCCTCGACCACGGCCCGGTACCCGGCGATGTTCGCCATCGAACTGAGGACGTCCAGGGCCTGGGCGCGCGAGATGCGCGGGACGGCGTCCATGGCGAGCACGGTGACCGGCCGTCGCGCCAGTTCCTCGACCAGTTCCGGGTTCAGCGCGGGGCCGATGAGCGCGATCAGAGTCGCGCCGTCGCGCAGCCGGCCGATCTCCTCGCTCGACGGGCCGTTGACCTTCAGGACGATCTCGGCCGCCCAGGGGTCGCCGAGCCGGGCTCCCGCCTCCTCATAGGCGGCGTCGGAGAAGCGGGCGAACTCGCCCGCTCCCGGTTCGACGACCACGTGGTACCCCAGCGCGACAAGTCGGCTCACTGTGGCCGGTGTCGCCGCCACCCTGGTCTCCCCCGCGGTGGACTCGGCGGGTACGCCTATCCGCTGGGATTCCGGTTCCGCTTCCGCAGCGGCCATGGTCTTCCTCTCTCGTCGTGAACATGTTGCTGTGGGGCCTGTGCGCCCGGCGTTACGTATGCTTGTCCATCCAACGGTGCTCACACTCTTCGCGTTCGGCCCTGCGGTTCCTGTCCGAATTGCTGAGCCATGCCTGTGGATACGAGTGGATACGCGGTGGGGAGTGCTCAATCGCTCGTAGGAAAGCCGAGGTTGATTCCCCTGTGCGACGGGTCGAGCCAGCGCTGGGTGACAGCCTTGGTACGGGTGAAGAACTTCACGCCGTCCTCGCCGTAGGCGTGGGTGTCGCCGAACAGCGACGCCTTCCAGCCGCCGAAGGAGTAGTAGGCGACCGGCACCGGGATGGGCACGTTGATGCCGACCATGCCGACCTCGACCTCGTACCGGAAGCGGCGGGCGGCGCCGCCGTCGTTGGTGAACAGCGCCGTGCCGTTGCCGTACGGATTGGCGTTGATCAGCTCGATGCCCTCGTCGTACGAGCCGACCCGGACGACGGACAGCACCGGGCCGAAGATCTCGTCGTCGTAGACGGCCATGCCGGGCTTGACGTGGTCGAAGAGCGTGGGGCCCAGCCAGAAGCCGTCCGCGGTGTTGCGGCCGTCGGGGGCCTCGGTTGCGATCGGGTGCTCGCGGCCGTCGACCGTCAGATCTGCGCCGTCGGCCACGCCCGCTTCCAGGTACGACGTCACCCGGTCCCGATGCGCGCCGGTGACCAGCGGGCCCATCTCGGAGGCGGGCGCGCAGCCGGGGCCGACCCTCAGTCCCGCCATCCGGTCCTTGATCTTCGCGACCAGTTCGTCGCCGACCGGGTCGACGGCCACCAGGACGGACACGGCCATGCAGCGCTCGCCGGCCGCGCCGAAGCCCGCGTTGACGGCGGCGTCGGCGGCCAGGTCGAGGTCCGCGTCGGGGAGCACCAGCATGTGGTTCTTGGCTCCACCGAGGGCCTGCACCCGCTTGCCGTGCCGGGTACCTGTCTCGTAGACGTACTGGGCAATGGGGGTGGAGCCGACGAAGGACACGGACTTGATGCCGGGGTGTTCCAGCAGCCGGTCGACGGCCGCCTTGTCGCCGTGTACGACGTTGAACACACCGTCCGGCAGTCCGGCCTCCTTCCACAGGGCGGCCAGCCAGTTGGCGGCCGACGGGTCCTTCTCCGACGGCTTGAGGACGACGGTGTTGCCGGCAGCGATCGCGAGGGGGAAGAACCACATCGGCACCATGACGGGGAAGTTGAACGGCGAGATGATCACGACCGGGCCGAGCGGCTGGCGCACGGAGTGGACGTCGACGCCGGTGGACGCCTGCTCGGTGAAGCCGCCCTGGAGCAGCTGCGGGATGCCGCAGGCGTACTCGACGACCTCGATGCCGCGGGCCACCTCGGCGAGCGCGTCGGAATGCACCTTGCCGTGCTCGGCGACGATGATCGCGGCCAGCTCGCCGCGCCGGGCGTTGAGCAACTCCCGGAAAGCGAATAGAACTTGTACGCGCTTGGCGACCGATGTCCGGCGCCAGTCCTGAAACGCGTCGACGGCGGCGGCCACGGACTGGTCGACCTCGGCGGCCGACGCGAAGTCCACACGGCCAGTGATCCTGCCGGTCGCCGGGTCATGGATGTCCCCGGCGCGCTCGGCGGCGCCGCTCCACGGCTGTCCGCCGATCCAGTGCGTGATGTGGGCGACCATGTTGTGTTCCTTGTCAGTCGGGGGCGGTCGTGTGAGGGACGCCGGGCCCGCTCGGTGGGGCGGGCACTCGGCGTCGGTGAGGGGAAGCGTGCGTTCCTCGACCTGCGCGGCCGACAGCGACGTGGGCTGCCGTCAGGGGATTGGGGCAGGCGTCATCGACCGCGCGTGCCTGGTCGGGAAGGGCGAGGCTTCGGGTGCGTTCGCCTCGCTGAACGGTGGTGCGGAAACGAGCGGTTGACGGGTCGTACGATCCCTAGGGGGTCGCTGCCTGGTGAACCGTTCGGTGAAGGCCTTGTGGCCTGACCGACCGCGGTGCTGGATTACGGCCTCAAAAGGGCCTGGTCCCAAGGGCGATGAGCCGGGACGCGAGCATCAAGAGCGCGGTCTGCGGTTGGAGCGGAGTGGGGAAGGCGGTGAATCGGCCGTCCTACACGGCTGGGGACTCGCTGGGTGTCGCGCTTGCGGGCATCGCATCGACACCCGGTTTGAGGTCCATGCCCTTCGTCTCGGGGAGCAGCAGGGTGATGACGATCGCGACGCTGTAACCGAGCAGTGCGATCAGTCCGATGGCCTCGGCCAGGGTGATGTACTGGGCGAGGATGCCGATGCAGGTGACCGCGAGGGCGCCGGCCGCCTTGCCGAAGTTGTAGGCGAAGCTCTGCCCGCTGCCACGGATCGCGGTGGGGAACAGCTCCGTGAAGAACGGGCCCAGCGTGGCGTAGTTGCCGATCGTGAAGAAGCCGAACGGCACACCCATGAGGACCAGCCCCCACCCGGACAGCGGCAGGAACATGTAACCGATGGTCACCAGCCAGGAGCAGGCCAGGAACAGCTGGAACGTACGTCGACGGCCGAGGACGTCGGCGAGATAGGCGCTCGCCAGGAAGCCGAAGAAGGAACCGCCGGTCACCAGGAACAGGTAGTAGCCGGACGCGCTGGGCGACAGCTCGCGGACCGTCTTCATGAACGTCGGCAGCCAGTTGACGATCGCCCCGCCGACGCCGACCACTCCGAACGCCAGCAGCGACGCCTTGATGGTGACGCCCCGCACACCCGGTTTGAAGATCGCCCCGAGGCCGGGGCCGCGGCCTCCGGCCGTGATGGCGGCGCGCGTCTGCTTGTACAGCTCCGGCTCCTCGATGGTGCGCCGCAGCCACAGCACCAGCAGGCCGGGCAGCACCCCGATCATCAGCAGAACCCGCCAGTTGTACTCCGACGGCACGTGGGCGAGGACCACACCGGCGATGATCGAGGCCATGCTCCAGCCGATGCCGAAGCCGCTCTGGACGGAGCCCACCGCCTTACCGCGGTGGGCGGGACGGATGATCTCGCCCATCAGCACCGCGCCGGCGGCCCACTCGCCGCCGAAGCCGAGCCCCTGCAGCACACGCACGACAATGAGCTGCTCGAAGTTCTGTGCGAAGCCCGCGATGAACGTGAACACCGCGAACCAGAGGATCGTGAACTGCATGACGCGGGCGCGGCCCCAGCGGTCCGCCAGATAGCCACAGGCCCAGCCGCCGATGGCCGCCGACAGGAGCGTCGCCGTGGCCAGGTAGCCGGCTTCCGCCGTCGTCAGGCCCCAGGCGGTGATGAGCACGGGGAGCACGAAGCTGAAGAGCTGCGCGTCCATCGCGTCGACCGCCCATCCGGCGAAGCATCCCCAGAATGTGTTGCGCTCCCGTTTGGTGAGCTCGCGGTACCAGGAGAACATCGTTGTTCCTCCGATTGTCGGATTGTGTTTTCGGCTCGGTCGTTCACACGACGAGCGGCGTAAGCGCGCCGTCCATGGTCAGCGACGCGCCGGTCACGTAGGACGCACGGGCGCTGGAGAGGAACAGCACCGCGTCGGCGACCTCCTCCGGAGCGGCGTACCGCCCGAGCGGGATGCGCTCCTGGTTGCGGCGCAGCAGCTCCTCAGGCGGCTTTCCGGTCATGCGCGACTCCGTGTCCAGGGACATCTGCACCCGGTCGGTCATGGTCGCTCCCGGGTTGATGACGTTGACGCGGACACCGGCGGGCCCCCAGGCCGCGGCCAGCGCCGCGGAAGCCAGCATCAGCGCCGCGTTCGCCGCACCCCCGGGGGCGTGCATCGGCGAGGCGACCTTCCCGCCGGTGCCGATGATGTTGACGACCGAGCCGGCCTTCCGCTCCACCATGCGCGGCAGCACGTGGTCCATGACGTTCATGTAGGTGAAGAACTTCGCGTCCATCGCGGTGCGCCACTTCTCCGGCGTCAGCTCGGCCGGGGGCACGCGCTTGGCGCCGCCGGCCGAGTTGACCAGCACGCCGATCGGTCCGACCTGCTCCTCGGTCGCGATGACCGCCCGTTGTGCCGGCGCCGCATCGGACAGATCGGCCGAGAACGTAGTGACCTCGATGCCGTCCTCCGCGAGGACTTCCCGGGCGGCGGACAGGTTGTCCTTGCTGCGCGACACGATGACCACGCGGGCGCCCTCCCGGCCGAAGGCGCGGGCACAGGCCAGGCCGATGCCCTTGCTCCCGCCGGTGATCAGGACGACTTCTCCATCGAGCTCAAGGTTCATCGCACGTGGTCCTTTTTCAGCACATCGGGGTTGTGGACGTTGCTCGGGGCGCCCTCGGCGAACGCCACGATCTGGTCGAAGGCGTTGCCGTAGGCGAACTCGTAGTTGTCGCGCTCGACGAAGCCGAGGTGCGGCGTGCACAGGGCGTTCGGGAGCCGAAGCAGGGGATCGTTCGGGTCGGTCAGCGGCTCGCGCTCGAACACGTCGACCGCCGCCTTACCGGGCCGGCCGGCTTGCAGCGCCTCGGCCAGCGCTCCGGGCTTGATCAGCTCCGCCCGGCTGGTGTTCACCAACAGCGCGGTCGGCTTCATGAGGGCGAGGTCCTGCGGACCGATCAGGCCGGTGGTCGCCTCGTTCAGGCGCAGGTGCAGGCTGAGCACATCCGACTGTGCGAAGAAGGCCTGCCTGCTCTCCGCGACCGCGAAGCCCTCGGCCTTCGCCCGGTCCAGGGAGCCCTCCCGGCCCCAGACCAGCAGCTCCATCCCGAACGCCACACCGATCCGCGCCACCATCGAGCCGAGCCGACCGAAGCCGTAGATGCCCAGCGTCCGGCCACGCAGCCCCAGCCCGACGGTGCTCTGCCAGCGGCCCTCGCGCAGCGCTGTGCTCTCCAGCGGGATGTTGCGCATCCCGGCCAGGATCAGACCCCAGGTGAACTCCACGGTGGGGTAGGACGGACGGGAGGTCAGGGCCGAGGCCACGACCACGCCGTGCCGCGTGCAGGCGTCGAGGTCGATGTGCGGGATGTGGCCGTTCTGGCTGATGAGCTTGAGGTTCGGCAGACGGCTGAGCAGCGCTTCGTCGATCTTGGTGCGCTCGCGCAGAAGGACCAGTACGTCGGCGTCGGCCAGGCGCTCGGCCAGCACGTCCACGTCGGCCACGGAGTCGTTCCAGATCATGACGTCATGGCCGTGCAACTTGCTGAAGCAGTCGAGGGTGCGGACGACGTCCTGGTAGTCGTCGAGGACGGAGACACGCAGTCTCCGGGTGGAGTCGGTCATGGCCTCACGCATTCGTCGGGAGATCGGCTACGGACATGCCGGCGTCGATCGCCGCGCACTTCTGCTCCTCGAAGGTGGCCTTCGCCAGAGCCCGCTCCAGCACCTCCGCCGCCCTGGCGATCGGGATGAAACACACACCGGTCTCGTCCGCGATGACGATGTCACCGGGCGAGACGCGCACACCGGCGATCTCGACGTCGCCGTTGATCTCCACCGTCTCGATGCGCCACTTGCCCGTCACCGGGGTGATCTCCGTGGCCCAGATCGGATAGTCCACCCGCCGGGAATGGCCGACATCGCGGATTCCGCCGGAGATGACGGCGCCGGCTTCACCTTGCCGCTTTCCGGTCTGCGCCGAAATCCCGCCCATGTTCGAGATGCCTGCGACACCGTCGATCACAACGATGTCGCCGGGCAGGGCCAGGTTGTGCGCCTCGAACTCCGCCATGCGATTCACATGGCCGGGCGCCGTTTCATGAACCGGCTCACGCTGCACGATGTTGCGCACCGTGAGCGCCGGTCCGACGATGCTTGCGGTCGGCAGGGTCGGCCTGAGAACCGAGGTGCCGATCGCTCCGGTGATCCCCAGCTCGTCCATGATGTCGGAGACGACGCTGGTCGCGTCGGTGATGCGCTTGAACCCCTCGATCAGGCCCTGTGGCGGCCGTGGGGTGCGCATCAGACGAATGCGCTCCGGACTGATCTTTCCGGTCAGCTTCGGTAGCACGTCTCCGAGAGGAGCGTCTATCATCTCGGCGAATATCCTTTCCACGTCTCGCATCTCGGACGCCAGTCGCTGACTGGAATCCGGGCGACCCCAGCCCGGCAAGTCCGGCGCGTTAGTGCTGATAGCGTGGCTCAATGCTCGGAATGGGTCCAATTCACAGTCTGGGGGGATCGCCATAACCCAGGTGAATAACATGCGCCTCGATCTCAACCTGCTCCTGGTCATCGAAGCCGTGATGCTGGAGCGGAACGTGACGCGCGCTGCGAACAGCCTGTCGATGAGCCAGCCGGCCGTCAGCAACGCGCTTCGGCGTGCCCGCAAGCTGATGCAGGACCAGTTGTTCCTCAGGGCCCCCGACGGCGTTCAGCCGACGTCGCGGATGCTGGCCATCTGGCCCGAGCTCCATCGTTCACTGGCGACGATCAGGTCCTCGATCGCGCCCCAGCACTTCGATCCCCGTACGGATCCGACCGGTTTCCGTCTCTCGGTCACGGACAGCCTCGCGGCCGAAGCGGTGTGCGGTATCACGCTGAAACTGAGGGAGACCTCGCCCTATGCCCGCGTCGCTTTCGCGTTCCACACCAACGCCAGCTCGCTGGACGCGATCGAACGCGGCACATTGGACTGCTCGGTCGGGATGTTTCCCGCGCTTCCTCGCGACATCCACGTGCGGGTTCTTCGCACAGAGCACTACATGTGCGTGATGCGCCGCGGACACCTGTTGGCGCGGGACATGACGTTGGATCAGTTTGCCTCGGCAGACCACGTGTTGGTGACACCGTCCGGTATGGATCTGGGTGTGATCGACGGCTGGCTCGGCCTGCAGGGTCGTACCCGGACGATCATGGCCGTCGTCAACCACTTCGCCGACGCTTTGCGGATCGTCGAGGAAAGCGACCTGTTGACGTGTGTGCCGAACGGTTTCATCGACGGGCATGGCCAATCACTCATCAAGCAGCACGAGTTGGAAATCCGCCCGTTGCCCTTCGAAGCCGAGAAGCTGAGCTACAAACTCATTTGGCACGAGCGGCTGCACAACCACCCCGCTCACCAGTGGTTCCGCTCGCTCGTCAGTGATTTCTGCGGACCGCCGACCGTCAGTCCAGAATGAGCGGTTCGCCGCGCCGCGGCGTCAGCAGCAGCAGCAGCTGCGCACCGATCCCGAGTACAGCCGGCACGATCAACCCGAGGAAGACGTGGTGGGTGGCCTGGTACAGCGAATCACAGAGGAAACGCGCCACTGCGGGAGATCGGCCCAGCAGGATGCCACCGGAAACGCCAGCAGCTGGCCGACCGGCTCCGATGCCTGCTGCGGGAGGTACTGCCCAGCCTTGGCGGCCGTGGCGGGCTGACAAAACAGTCTGTGCCGCCCGCAGGCCCGCGCGATCGTGGTGGTGGCACCGACACCGGCCAAAGCGGCCACAGCGACCCGCAGGAAGTTCTGCGCGTCCCTGAAGACGGCCTGGCCGCGTGCGCGGCGTCAAGGCCCAGGCAGAACGCTGGCTGGAGGTCCTCCAGCAGCGGCAGGCCCGCTGCCCGAGGTTGGTCGAAGAGACCGAGAAGGCGTTCCGCCAGCACCCCGACGCTGAGGTGCTGCTCAGCCTTCCGGGCCTGACTTCCAACTCGGTGCCAGCATCCTCGCCGAAATTGGCGGCGACCCAGCTCGGTTCGCAGACACGCGAGGACTGAAGGCGTACGCGGGAGCGGCACCGATCACCCGAGCGTCCGAGAACAGCCGCTACGCCGGCAGAAGGCGGCTCAAGAACAACCGCCTGCATGATGCCGGATTCCTCTGGCCTTCTCGGCTCTGGAACCGCGTCCGGCGGAGCGAACGCTCACTACCGGTGCCGGGAACAGCGGTGGCTGGCATGCTGGCGCACTCCGGAACTCTTCAACCGCATGCTCGGCGGGCTCCACCACCGTCTCAAGACTCGCACCCTGTTCGATGAACGAGTCGCCTTCCCCACGTCCTCATTGCAGCCGCTTGACACATGGATCCCGTGAGAGGTTCCTCCTCGACTCGAAGACGAGATCAGCACCGGCCCAGCACGGGACAGGTTTCCTGGGGTGATCACAGGTGCCCCCAGGTCAGCACACAGTCAGCACGGGTAGAGCAAGAACTGCGGATCATTCCGGGGACCTCCTGCTGTGACCTGCCCTTTTGCCCCCAGGAACGATCGCTGCTACATCGGCGTCTCAGATACCGTCCGCACATAAGTGCCACACTGCCAGGCCCACCCGTCACCCGACCACCACCCCCCGACGACGGCGCTCCGCGCCGACCCCTGTCGATCGCGACCCCGAGGAGTCACCGCAGAACATGGAAAGCACCGCAGTCACCTCGCTGGCGAGCCTGTGGGACGAGGTCTTCGGCACTCAGCCGGACCCCGACCTCTGGGTCGTCATAGCCACCGCCGTCGCCGCGCTCGCGGCGATCGTCCCGCACGGCGTCTGGCGGCTCTCGCGCAACGCCATCACCATCGCGCACGAGGGCGGCCACGGTCTGATCGCGCTGCTCACCGGTCGTACCCTGACCGGCATCCGGCTGCACTCCGACACCAGCGGCCTCACGGTCAGCCGAGGCAAGCCCACCGGCCTCGGCATGATCCTCACCGCCGCCGCCGGCTACACCGCTCCCCCGCTCCTCGGCCTCGGCGGCGCCGCCCTACTCGGCTCCGGCCGCATCACCCTCCTCCTCTGGCTCGCCACGATCCTGCTGATCGCCATGCTGGTCATGATCCGCAACGCCTACGGCGCCCTCACGGTCGTCCTCACCGGCGGCACCTTCGTGGTCGTCTCCTGGCTGGCAGGCCCCCAGGTCCAGGCCGCCTTCGCCTACGCGG
Source organism: Streptomyces europaeiscabiei (assembly GCF_036346855.1). Taxonomy (NCBI): domain Bacteria; kingdom Bacillati; phylum Actinomycetota; class Actinomycetes; order Kitasatosporales; family Streptomycetaceae; genus Streptomyces; species Streptomyces europaeiscabiei. Next base: position 6,969,187 of record NZ_CP107841.1, on the reverse strand, counting down.
TGGTCTGGTTCCTGCTGCTGGGGGGCGTGCGCCCGGCGTTCGAACTCCAGGCGAAGCGCCGCCGGGGAGGCGCCGGCGACTCGGACGCGGACCAACTGTCCCGCCTGACCCACGTACCGGCGACGGTATGGCTCGTGATGTTCCACGTGGTGTCGGTCTGCGCTCTGCTCGGCGGTGGCCGCTGGCTGCTGAGCCTGTGAAACTCTTTGATGCCCGAACTTTTCACCCGCGGCCGAGGTGCGCCCCGTAAGGGGCGCGGGGAACCGCGCGACCGGCCACGACGACATCGGACCCGGCAGGCGACGCACGTCAACCGGCTGAACCCGGCGAAGCGAACCCCCACTAAAGTGGGCCCCATGGCCCTGAACGCACAGCCCGCCCTCTGGCCCGCCCCCCACGCGAGCGGAGCCGTCGACGCGACGGTCCACGTCCCGGGGTCCAAGTCGGTCACCAACCGCGCCCTCGTCCTCGCCGCCCTCGCGAGCGAGCCCGGCTGGCTGCGCCGCCCCCTGCGCTCCCGCGACACCCTCCTGATGGCGGCCGCGCTGCGCGCGATGGGCGTCGGCATCGAGGAGACCGTCTCGTCCAGCTCATCCGTCGCGGGCGGCTCCGGAGAGGCCTGGCGCGTCCTGCCCACCGGCCTGCACGGCCCGACCACGGTGGACGTCGGCAACGCGGGCACGGTCATGCGCTTCCTGCCCCCGGTGGCCGCCCTCGCCGACGGCCCCATCCGCTTCGACGGAGACCCCCGGTCGTACGAGCGTCCCCTGAACGGCGTGATCGACGCCCTGCGCGTCCTGGGCGCCCGGATCGACGACGACGGCCGGGGCGCCCTCCCGCTGACGGTCCACGGCAGCGGCGCGCTGGACGGCGGCGCGGTGGCGATCGACGCGTCATCGTCGTCACAGTTCGTGTCGGCGCTGCTGCTGTCCGCCCCCCGCTTCAACCAGGGCGTCGAGGTCCGTCACATCGGCTCGACGCTGCCCTCCATGCCGCACATCCGGATGACCGTCGACATGCTGCGCTCGGTCGGCGCGCAGGTGGACACCCCGGAGTCGGGCGGCGAGCCGAACGTCTGGCGGGTCACACCGGGCGCGCTCCTCGGCCGCGACCTGACGATCGAGCCGGACCTGTCCAACGCCCAGCCGTTCCTGGCGGCGGCCCTGGTGACCGGCGGCAAGGTCGTCATCCCCGACTGGCCCACGCGCACCACCCAGCCCGGTGACCAACTCCGCGAGATCTTCACGGAGATGGGCGGCACCTGCGAGCTGACCGAGTACGGCCTGGTGTTCAGCGGTTCGGGTTCGATCCACGGCATCGACGTGGACCTGGGCGAGGTCGGCGAACTGACCCCGGGCATCGCGGCGGTCGCCGCCCTCGCCGACTCCCCCTCGACCCTGCGCGGCGTCGCCCACCTCCGCCTGCACGAGACGGACCGCCTGGCCGCGCTCACCAAGGAGATCAACGAACTCGGCGGCGACGTCACCGAGACCGCCGACGGCCTCCACATCCGCCCCCGCCCCCTGCACGGCGGTGTCTTCCACACGTACGACGACCACCGCATGGCCACGGCCGGTGCGATCATCGGCCTGGCCGTGGAGGGCGTACGGATCGAGAACGTGGCGACGACGGCCAAGACCCTGCCGGACTTCCCCGAACTGTGGGCCGGGATGCTCGGGAAGAACTGACGGGCGGACAGGGATCATGCGCCGTTACGGCAAGCACACCGACGAGGACGACATCCCCAGCCGCCCGAACCGCAAGGGCAACCGTCCCCGTACGCACATCCGTCCGAAGCACGAGGACGCCGCCGAGGGCATGGTTCTCACCGTCGACCGGGGCCGCCTGACCTGTCTCGTCGAGGACCGCGTGGTCTTCGCCATGAAGGCCCGCGAACTGGGCCGCAAGGCCGCGGTCGTCGGCGACACGGTCGCCCTCGTCGGCGACCTCTCCGGCAAGAAGGACACCCTCGCCCGGATCGTCCGCATCGCCGACCGTACGTCGGTGCTGCGGCGCACGGCCGACGACGACGACCCGTACGAGCGCGTCGTCGTCGCCAACGCCGACCAGCTCGCCATCGTCACGGCCCTCGCCGACCCGGAACCGCGTCCCCGGCTGATCGACCGCTGCCTGGTGGCGGCGTACGCCGCCGGCCTGTCTCCCCTCCTCGTGCTCACGAAGTCGGACTTGGCCTCCCCCGACAAGCTCCTGGAGCTTTACGGGGACATCGACATCCCGTACGTCGTGACGAGCCGCGAGGAACTGGAGACGGGCGGCGCCGCCGACCGCGTACGCGGTCACCTCGCCGGCAAGGTCACGGCGTTCGTCGGCCATTCCGGTGTGGGCAAGACGACCTTGGTGAACGCCCTCGTCCCCGAGGACCGCCGCCGCACGACGGGCCATGTGAACGCGGTGACGGGCCGCGGCCGGCACACCACGACCTCCGCGCTGGCCCTGCCCCTGGCAGACTCAGGCGGCGGCTGGGTGGTGGACACCCCGGGCGTACGGTCGTTCGGGCTGGCCCACGTCGACCCGTCCCGGGTCATCAACGCCTTCCCGGACCTGGTGCCGGGCACGGAAGGCTGTCCGCGTGCGTGCAGTCACGACGAACAGGACTGCGCGCTGGACCAGTGGGTCGCGGACGGGCACGCGGACCCGGCACGGCTCTACTCCCTGCGCCGGCTCCTCTCGACGCGCGAACGGCGGGAAGGCGACTGACCTCCGCGTTGTTTGCGCCCCCTCCCACCCGGTAAGTGCATAATCGCACCAAGTCGGAGCCCGACCAGACGAGAGCACACGAAGCGGTCACGGAACGTGGGGACACGGGAGGACGAGACATGGCGTGGCTGCTGGTTGTCGTGGCGGGGCTTCTTGAGACCGGATTCGCCGTCTGTCTGAAGCTCTCGCACGGATTCACCAGACTCTGGCCCACGGTCGCCTTCTGCGTTTTCGCGCTCGGCAGTTTCGGCCTGCTGACCCTCTCCCTGAAGAAGCTCGACGTCGGTCCCGCCTACGCCGTCTGGACGGGCATCGGCGCGGCCGGCACCGCGATCTACGGGATGATCTTCCTCGGCGACATCGTGTCGATCCTGAAGATCGTCTCGATCAGCCTGGTGATCGTGGGGGTCGTGGGCCTGCAACTGTCGGGTTCGGCACACTAGTTCGCGCGGGTTCCCGCTCCGGCAGGTGTCGCCTGTCGTCTACAGGTGGTTGAGGGAGCGGTTGGGCTGGCGGGGCAGCGCGGTGCGCACGAGATCCGTGACTCCGCCCTCACCCGGGGGGGCCGCCACGCAGGACAGGGCGAGCCGCACGGTGAGTTCGCAGGAGCGGGCCAGCTCCATCGTGTCCGACTTCGGGGTACCGGGCGCGGACAGGACGGCGACGGCCCGCTCGCGCACCAGGGCCACGAAGTCGGCGGGCGCGGGCAACGGTCCGTCCGCGCGGCGCTGCGCGGGCACGGCGGAGGACGAGGGCACCGCCGAGAGTGTCGGCGAGGGCAGGCGCTCGCTCCAGCAGCCGGTGAGCATGGCCCGAACAAGTGCATTGTTCCGGGAGGCCACCACGGTCCACTCGGCGGTCGCCGCCAGCCGGTCCCGGGTGTCCGCGGGGGTGGCCAGCGCCCGGTCGACACCCGCCAGATAGCCGTCCGCCGCCCTCCGGACCAGGGCCCTGGCGAGCCCCTCCTTGCTGCCGAACTCGTTGTACAAGGTCTGACGTGACACTCCGGCCACCGCCGCCACGTCCACCATGCGCACGGCGGACCACGGCCGACGCACCAGCGCCGTGTAAGCGGCGTCCAACAAGGATTCCCGCGCTGCAGGCATCATCGCCTCCCTAAAAGCGAGCGGGCGGCTCTGGCCCTCAGATTTGACGCGCATCAAGTCACTGTCAAGGGTTCGCGGCGGCTCTCAGGGGCGCACATCAGCCAATGTGCGCGGCACACTCCGGCCCCACCCCGCCCGGCCACCCGGCCGAACGCCACGCAGCGACGCGACACAACTCGTGTGCCCACGACCACTGGGGACATTCGCGCCGCCCCTCATACGCACCTGCGGGCCCCGCGCGTAACTCGACTGCGGGCCGTCGCCTGCGGGCCATCGCCTGCCGGCCCCGCCCGTACTCGACTGCGGGCCATCGCCCGCCGACCCCGCCCGTACTCGACTGCGGGCCATCGTGCCGCTGGGGCGGCACGGGTGGGCGCAGCGGCACCCGGCAAGCGCCGGTGGGCGAAACCCGCCCCCGCCCAGCCGAAGCCGCCTGCTGCCCATCGATCCCCGCCCCGTCCCCAGCGCCCCCAACCGACCCCCGGCCCCCTGTAGCCCCGCACCGACCTCGACAGATACCGTTCGCCACATGGCCGACTACCTCGACGACCTCCGCTTCGCCCACGTCCTCGCGGACGCCGCCGACGCGACCACCATGGCCCGCTTCAAGGCCCTCGACCTCAAGGTCGAGACGAAGCCGGACATGACCCCGGTGAGCGAAGCGGACAAGGCCGCCGAGGAACTCATCCGCGGCCAACTCCAGCGCGCGCGCCCCCGGGACGCGATCCTCGGCGAGGAGTTCGGCCTCGCCGGCACCGGCCCCCGCCGCTGGGTCGTCGACCCGATCGACGGCACCAAGAACTACGTCCGGGGCGTTCCCGTCTGGGCCACCCTGATCTCCCTGATGGAGGCGGCAGAGGGCGGCTACCAGCCCGTCGTCGGTGTCGTCTCCGCCCCCGCCCTGGGCCGCCGCTGGTGGGCGGCGAAGGGTCATGGCGCCTTCACCGGCCGCAGCCTCAGCTCGGCCTCCCGCCTGCGCGTCTCCGGCGTCGCCGAGTTGTCGGACGCCTCCTTCGCGTACTCCTCCCTCGGCGGCTGGGAGGAGCGCGGCAGCCTCAACGGCTTCCTGGACCTGACCCGCGAGGTGTGGCGCACACGCGCGTACGGCGACTTCTGGCCGTACATGATGGTCGCCGAGGGCTCCCTGGACATCTGCGCCGAGCCCGAGCTCTCCCTCTGGGACATGGCCGCCAACGCGATCATCGTCACCGAGTCGGGCGGCAGTTTCACCGGACTCGACGGACGCCCCGGCCCGCACAGCGGCAACGCGGCGGCCTCGAACGGCCTGCTCCACGACGAGTTGCTGGGCTACCTGAATCAGCGCTACTGACCGGCCACGCCGTCTCCTTCCGCCTCCTCCCGCCTCCTCTCCTCCCGTCACCTCCCGTCCCCTTCAGATGCGTTCAGGACCCCGGAGTGATCCCAGGGCGCCCCGAACTGACCACGCACGCCCCCTTGTTGACCTCCGCTTTACCTGTCACATTGAGAGTCCCCCCACTTGTGAACTTGTGAATCCCTGAACTATCCGTTCGCCGGGATTCCCTAGGAGGTGGCTGAACTCCATGCTCGTCCGCGACGCCATGAGCACAGTGGTCCTGACCATCGGCCCCGATCACACCCTCCGGCAGGCCGCCGCCCTGATGTCGGCCCGCCGGATCGGCGCGGCCGTGGTCCTCGACCCGGACGCCGGCGGACTCGGGATACTGACCGAACGCGACGTCCTCAACTCCGTCGGCCTGGGCCAGAGCCCCGACGCCGAGCGGGCCCACGCCCACACCACCACCGACGTCGTGTTCGCCACGCCGTCCTGGACCTTGGAGGAAGCGGCCCGCGCGATGACCCACGGCGGTTTCCGCCACCTGATCGTCCTCGACCAGGGCGCCCCCATAGGCATCGTCTCGGTCCGTGACATCATCCGCTGCTGGACCCCGGCCCGACAGCACGCGACGGCCTAGCCGACCCCGAACACACGAACGGGCCGGGAACCTCCAACGAGATCCCGGCCCGCCCTCGACGACAAGCGGTCCAACCCCGGTCAGCCACACAGGGCCTGGACGGCGGCCTCCAGGCGCCTGCCGAGGCCTTGACCGATCGAAAGCCTCCACCGATCACGCCCGATCCCACATTGGACTAAATCCAAGTCAATCCATCTTCTAAAGTCACATCTGTTCGGGATCTGTTCTCTCATGCTGTTACGCTGACCGGTATGAGTGACCTTCTGGAGCGGCTGCGCGGACGCGGATGGCGTATGACCGCGCAGCGGCGCGTCGTGGCCGAGGTCCTCGACGGCGAACACGTCCATCTGACGGCCGACGAGGTGCACACACGCGCTGTCGCCAAGCTGCCCGAGATCTCCCGGGCGACCGTCTACAACACCCTGGGTGAACTGGTCGTCCTCGGCGAGGTGCTCGAGGTGGCCACGGACAAGCGGGCCAAGCGGTACGACCCCAACGCGCACCGCCCGCACCACCACCTGGTCTGCGCCCGGTGCGGCACGATCCGGGACGTCCACCCCACCGGGAACCCTCTCGCCGACCTGCCCTCCTCCGAGCGCTTCGGCTTCACCGTCTCGGACGTGGAGGTCACCTACCGAGGTGTCTGCCCGACCTGCACGACGGCATAGCCCCACCGACACACGACAGAGCCCCCGGCAGCAGAACCGCCGGGGGCTTCTCTCTGCCCGCCATGACAACTGATCGACACATCGCCACAGCGATACACCTAGGGCCCGGAACCTGATCGGTTCCGGGCCCTAGGTCTTCAGTAGCGGGGACAGGATTTGAACCTGCGACCTCTGGGTTATGAGCCCAGCGAGCTACCGAGCTGCTCCACCCCGCGTCGACAGACTGAACACTACGTCACGGCCACCGACCAGCGCAAATCCCTTGAGAGCGGCCCGGCCGCGGCAGGCGCGCGCCCATCTGCCACGGTGCGCGCAGTCGTGTCGCCGTGGGCGCCACGGGAGGCGCGACGGCACCCGGTGAGCGCCGGTGAGCGACACCCATCCCGCACAGCACCGCCCCCGGGGCACCGTCACGCCACCGGCCCGCACAGCCGCCCCGGCCGAGAACGGCTACGCCGACATCTCGTCCCGCAACGCATCCCGCAACCGCGCGGCCCGCTCCGCGACCTCCGCCGGCCCGAGCGCGACGGCCCGGTCGGCCCACCGCTTCCCCTCCACCAGCTCACCCCGACGCGCGTAGACGAGCGCAAGCCGCAACGCCGCCCGCCCATGCCCCGCGTCGGCGGCCCGAGCCCACCACAACGCGGCCTCCGGCTCACTCCCCTCACGGGCGAGCAGGAGCCCCAGATTGAACGCCCCGTTCCGCGACCCGGACTCCGCCGCGACCCGGTACCACCGCGCCGCCTCCACGACGTCCCCCCGCCCCGCGGCCAGCATCCCGACCCGCACCTGCGCCCGCCGATGCCCCTGCGACGCGGCCCTCTCGTACCACTCCTCGCACTCGTTCTTCTCCCGCACCGGCTCCCCCAGCTCATGTGCGGGCGCGGGCGGCCGACGCGCGTCGAGCACCGCGGCCAGCCGGTACGCGGCCTCCGCGCTGCCCCCGCCGGCGGCACACCGAAGATGCCGCTCGGCGGCCCGCTCGTCGCCGTCCCGCAGCCGCGCGATGGCGACCTGGAGCGCCGCCTCGGTGTGCCCGGCGGCTGCCGCCCGCTCGTACCAGACGAGCGCCTTCACGTCGTCGCCCCGTCCGGCGAACAGGATGCCCAGGTTGAAGGCTGCGTCCACGCTGCCGGCCTCCGCGGCCTTGGAGAACCACGGCTCGGCCCCGGACGCGTCACCGACCTGCAGCAGCAGGATGGCCAGCGCGTTCGCCGCCTCCCGGTGTCCGGCGTACGCGGCCCGCCGGTACCACTGCTCGGCCTGAGCGGTCCGCCCCTGCTCGGCGCAGAGCAGCCCGAGGTTGTACGCCCCGTTGACATCACCGGCGTCCATCGCGGCCCGGTACCACCGCTCGGCGGTCTGCGTCTCACCACGCTCGGCGTGCAGCGCGCCCAGGGCGTTGGCGGCGTTGCCGTCGCCGTCCTGGGCTGCCCGCAGCCACCACACGGCCGCGCTCTCGGTGTCGCCCGCGTCCCGCAGCAGGAACCCGAGCGCGCACGCGGCGCGCGGCTCGCCGTCCTTGGCGGAGGTCAGGTACCAGCGGCCGGCCTCCTTGAGCTCGCCGCGCCGCTCCAGGATCGCCCCGAGGTGCAGGGCGGCCCGACGGTGGCCGCGCGCGGCGGCCTGGCGGTACCACTGCTCGGCCTCCTCGGCGGCGGCTCCCCCGACACCGTTGTCGACGCCGGGCTCCCCCACCCGCGCGGCGGCACGACCTTCCCGTACGACGGGACGGCCCTCGCGGGAGGCCTCACGGCTCGCGCTTCCGATCTCGAACGCCGCGCGCGCGATTCTGCGCCCCTCGCGCACGGCCGCGCGCTCCTCCTGCTCGGCGAGTTCGCCGAGCGCCCGCGCGAGCCGGTACGCGGCCTCACGGTGCCCACGCTCGGCGGCGACCCGCATCCACCGCTCGGCGGAGGCGTCACTGCGGTGCTCCAGCAGGTCGGCGAGGGCGTACGCACCCAAGGCGTGCCCCTGCTCGGCGGACTGGCGCAGCCAGTACTCGGCGGCCGGTTCGTCGCCGCGCTCACGGTGGTGCCGGCCGAGCGCGTGCGCGGCCGCGGCGGAACCTGCTACGGCCGCGATCCGCCACCAGCTGGCGGCCTCGTCCGCGTACCCGCGCTGATGCAGCAGGACACCGAGGTTGTTGGCGGCCGCGCGGTCCCCCGCGGCGGTGGCGCCCCGCAGATGGGGCTCGGCTGCGTCGAGGTCGCCGCGGCGCAGCAGCATGGCCCCGAGGACGCTCATCGCCTCGGCGTCTCCGGCTTCGGCGGCGAGCCGCTGACGCGCCTCCTCTACGGCGCCCCCCGCCTCGTCCTCGTCCGCCGCCTGCACGGACTCGGCCGACGAAGCGGACCCGGCGGGCAGCACAAAGTCGGCAGGCTGCGCAAACCGCCCTGTCTCCAACAGAGTTGCCTTGTCCCCCATAACGTCCATCGTCGCACCACCTGCAACCTGGGTACACCTGGTATACCGCAGCCATTGAGGTCACTACAGCGTTTTGTCGACATGCCCACAGAGCGACAAGTCAAACACAGATTTCCCAGCTGCTCCCGACAACACGTCGAAGGCCCGGATCCTTTAGAGGATCCGGGCCTTCAACTTCAGTAGCGGGGACAGGATTTGAACCTGCGACCTCTGGGTTATGAGCCCAGCGAGCTACCGAGCTGCTCCACCCCGCGCCGTTGCGTTGCAACCGTACCACGGTGCGGGGTGGAGCTTTGCATCAGCCGTTTCCGGAGCCTCCGTCGTCGCTCTGGTCGCTGTTCCCACTGCCGCTGCCGCCGGTCCCGTCGGTCTTGGACTGTGCGTCCTCGGCCCGCTTCAGCGCGTCTTCCAGGTCCTGTTGGGCGCGGCCGTACTTCTCCCAGTCGCCGTCCTTGAGCGCCTGCTGGCCCTCGTCGAACGCCTTCTGGGCTTCCTCCAGGGCCTGTTGGACGGTCGGATCGCCGGACGGCGGCGGCTCGTCGGTGCCCTCGTCGCCGTCGTCCACGGGTGGCTCGGTGGGCGAACCCTCGGTCTCGAACACCTTGTTGAGCGCGGCGTCGAGCGTGTCCTCGAAGGCCGTGTTGCCGCCGTAGGTGACCAGGACCTTGCGCAGCAGCGGGTACTTGAGCCCGCCGCCTCGCACATAGACCGGCTCCACGTAGAGCAGTCCGCCGTCGAGCGGGACCGTCAGGAGGTTGCCGTACTCGACCTGCGAGTCACCTCTCTTGAGGAGGCTGATGGTCTCGGCGATGTCCTGTTCGGAGTTGAACTGGCTCTGGACCTGTTTCGGTCCGTCAATCGGTTCACTGGTCGGCAGTTTCAGAATTCTGATCTTGCCGTAGTCCTCGGTGCCCGCCTCGGCGTTGACCGACACGAAGGCGCTGAGGTTGTCCCGGCCGTTCGGCGTGAGCGTGGTGGTCAGCGAGAACGCTTGTTCCGTCTGGCCCGGCAGCTTCATGCTCAGGTAGTACGGCGGCACCGCGTTGCCCGAGGTGTTGGTCGGGTCGTCCGGGACCTGCCACACCTCGCTGCCGCTGAGGAACGTCTCGGCGTCCTTCACGTGGTAGCGGGTCAACAGCTCGCGCTGGACCTTGAAGAGGTCCTGCGGGTACCGCAGATGGGCCAGGAGCGAGTCGGAGATGTCCTCCTTCGGCTCCACCGTGCCCGGGAACGCCTTCATCCAGGTCTTCAGGACCGGGTCCTGGGTGTCCCACTGGAAGAGCTTGACCTCGCCGGTGTACGCGTCGACGGTCGCCTTCACCGAGTTGCGGATGTAGTTGACCTGGTTCTGCTGGGCCACCACCGCCCGCTGGCTGTTGTCCGCGGTCAGCGAGTCGGCCGTCGTGTCGCCCAGGGTGGTGCGGGAGGCGTACGGGTAGCCGTTGGTGGTGGTGTACGCGTCGACGATCCACTGGATCTTCCCGTCGACGACGGCCGGGTAGGCGTCGCCGTCGATGGTCAGCCAGGGGGCGACCGCCTCGACGCGCTCCTTGGGCGTGCGGTTGTACAGGATCCGCGAACCCTCGCCGATGGCACCGGAGTAGAGGATCTGCGGCTCGTTGAACGCCACCGCGTATGCGGCCCGGTTGACCGGGCTGGAGAGGTTGATCCCGCTGTTGCCCTTGTAGCTGGTGGTCTTCTCACCGCTGTCGTCGGAGTAGTCGATCTCGTCCTGGGGACCGCCGACGATCGAGTACTGGGTGGTCTTCTCGCCGTAGTAGACCCGCTGCTGGTACTTGCCGAGGTCGCCCTTGGACGGCAGGTCGGACTCCGTGAACACCGGACGGCCGCCGGAGGTGGCCTCGGTGCCCTTGGCCGCGACCACGCCGTAGCCGTGGGTGTAGCGGAAGTGGTCGTTGATCCAGTTGTTCTTCGGGATGCCGGCGAGGTTCAGCTCGCGCAGGCCGATGACGGTGTCCTGCTCCGCACCGTCCTCGTTGGCGTACCGGTCGACGTCCAGGTTCGTGGGGAACGCGTAGTAGTTCCTCATCTGCTGGAGCTGCTGGAACGTCGGCGAGACGATGTTCGGGTCGAGCATGCGGATGCTCGCCGTGGTGTCGGCGTCGGCACGGAGCTTGGCCTTGTCCGTGGTGTCGCTCACACCGGAGTACTCCTCGACCTCGGTCCCGTCGATGCCGTAGGCCTGCCGGGTCGCCGAGAGGTTCTTCTCGACGTACGGCGCTTCCTTGGCCTGCTCGTTCGGCTGGACCTGGAACTTCTGGACGATCGCCGGGTACAGCCCGCCGATGAGGATCGCGGAGAGCACCATCAGGCCGAAGCCGATGACGGGCAGCTGCCAGGTGCGCCGCCAGATGGTGGCGAAGAACAGCAGCGCGCAGATGGCGGCGATGCAGAACAGGATCGTCTTGGCCGGCAGGTACGCGTTCGCGTCGACGTACCTGAGGCCCGTCCAGTTGCCCGTCGCCTTGAAGTCGCTGGACTTCACCGCGAGCCCGTACCGGTCGAGCCAGTACGCGACCGCCTTCAGGGTGACGAAGATACCCAGGAGCACCGACAGGTGCCCGGTGGCCGCTGCCGTGGCACGCGCGCCCGGGGAGGTGACCCTGAGGCCGCCGTACAGGTAGTGCGTGAGCGCGGCGGCGATCACCGAGAGCACGGCGGCGGCGAAGCCGAAGCCGAGCAGGAAGCGGTACCAGGGCAGGTCGAAGGCATAGAAGGAGACGTCCAGACCGAACTGGGGGTCCTTCTGGCCGAACGACACTCCGTTGACCCACATCAGCCAGGTGCGCCACTGCCCGGAGGCGGAGGCGCCGGCGATGAGGCCCACCAGGGAGGTGATCCCGAGGAGCAGCCACTTCTTGTAGGGCGCGATGCCCATGCGGTACCTGTCGAGGCTCTGCTGCTCCATCGACATGGCGCTCAGCGGTGGCCGCAGCCGGTGCGCCAGCCAGATGTTGAATCCGACCGAGGCCGACATGAGCAGACCGAAGACGAAGAAGAGCCCGATCTTCGTCCAGAGTGTGGTGGTGAAGACGGACGAATACCTCACCGACCGGTACCAGAGCCAGTCCGTCCAGAATCCCGCGAACATGACGAACGCCATGCCGAGGACGGCAAGGACGCCCAAGGTCATGAGCAGCGTCCGGACACGTCGGGACGGTCGGCCCACTCTGATCCGCGGCCCCGTCGGGCCTCCGCCGCGGTCCGGCATCTGGAAAGCCAAGGTGCGCACCTCGAAGTTCGCTGTCGATACGTCAGGCCCGCGTCTACGGACCCTCCAGCGGGCCCCGTGATCGCAGGGGCCTCACCTATGCAACTTACTCACGCTTTACTCGGTTCCCGCTTCCGGGAACGAACGAGGCAGGATTGTGACCATGTCCAACACTCCCATGGCAGCGAACCCCCTCACCCGGGCCGTGCTCGAGATCGACGAGTACACCTCGGGCCTGGGCTGGGACCAGCCCGCTCGCCTCTTCGCCCTCGTGGATACCGCGCGTCTGCGGTCCCAGGAACCCGCCCTCGCGGCCCAGCTCGGTCTGCAGAACGAGTCCGAGACCGTCGGTCTCACCCCGATCGAGCAGGAAGAGATCCCCGCAGGCAAGGCCCTGGACGAGTTCCTCGGCACCATCGCCTGGCCCGACGCGGTGGTCGGCTGCGCGCTGACCGTGGAGCGGCTGATGCTGCCGCCGTCCGCCGAGGCATCCGTCCCCGAGAACCTCGACGACACCCGCCTCTCCGAGTGGGTCGCTTCCCACCCGGACCGCCAGGAGGTCCGTATGACGGTCGCCGTCCTCCGTGACGGCTCCCGCGACTCCGCTCTGCGCCTGCGTGAGAAGGACACCCCGACCGAGGTCCTCACCGGCCCCGAACTGGTACCGGGCCTGGCGGAGGCCCTGTCCGCGACCTTCGTGGACTGATCTCCGGCTGCTGTACGGCGGTGGGGGCGCCCCCGGTCCTCGGGAGCGCCCCCACGCGCGTGTACGTCCGTCCCCGTCAGCCCTTGGTGGTGCACTTCGGCAGGTCGGCGGTGTCGCCGGAGCGGATGTCCTTCAGCGCTCCCAGCGCGTCCTCGATGGTGTCCACCTTGACGAGGGTGAGGCCGTCGGGGGTGTCCTTGGCGGCCGCGGCGCAGTTGTCCTTGGGCGTCAGGAAGTACTCGGCACCCTTGTCATGCGCACCGACCGTCTTCATCTCGATGCCCCCGATGGGGCCGACCTTGCCCTCGTCGTCGATCGTGCCGGTGCCGGCCACGAACTTGCCGCCCGTCAGATTGCCCGGCGTGAGCTTGTCGTAGATGCCGAGGGCGAACATCAGTCCGGCGCTCGGGCCGCCGACGTCGGCGAGCTTGATGTCGATGGTGAACGGGAAGGTGTGGTCGGTTCCGGCGGAGATGCCGACGATCGCCCGCTCCTCGCCCGTGTCGTCGGACCTCGCCGTGGTGATCGTGACCTTCTCGGTCTCGGTCGCCGTCCGGTTCGCCTTCTCCGCGGCGGCCTGCGCCTTGGCGGGCACGATGAGGAAGTCGACGTCCTCGCCGGGCTTGTGCTTGGTGACCAGTTTCGCGACGTCCTCGGGCGCCTTGACCGCCGTACCGTCGACGGACTTGATCACGTCACCGGCGTGCAGCTCGCCCTCGGCCGGGGAGTCCTTGAGGACGGTGGAGACGATCACCCAGGACTTCACCGGGATGTCCAGCTGTTCCAGGGCCGCGACCTTGGCGCTCTCCTGGGACTGGCTGAACTCCTCGGCGTTCTCCTGGGTCGACTGCTCCTCGGTCTTGCCGTCCGGATAGAGCGTGTCGTGCGGCACGACCTTGTTGTCGTGTGCCAGCCAGCCGTACACGGCCTCGACGAGGTTCATCCGGTAGTCGGCGCTGGTCACACGGACCGTGGTCATGTTGAGGTGGCCGGTCGTCGCGTACGTCTTGCGTCCCGAGATCTGCAGCACCGGCTCGCCGCCGTGCTCCCCGAGCGTGTTCACCGTCGGTCCCGGTGACATCTCCGAGTAGGGCACGGGAATGATCACACCTGCGCACAGGAGCGCGATCAGCATCAGGGTGGAGGCGAGCATCGTCGCGGTGCGGCGTGGCATGGAACGACAGTACGGGACAGGCCTGTCGGTGCACTGTCGGGGCCGTCCGTCCGGGGCTGGGGCGAAGCAGGCCGCCAGTGCCGCGGCACTAGCCGCCGGAGTGGGACCGCTCCATGGCCTCGCGGAAGCGCGAGTACCCCGCGAGCTCGCTGCCGTCCTCGATGCTCCTGCGGTTCCGGCTGGCCCAGCCGCCCCACAGTCCGGCACCGATCGCGGCCACAAGTGGAATCAGCAACCAGGCGAGCGCCGCCATGCCGGCCTCCCAACCCCTATCAAGCAACCACAACTGACTGATCAGCAGATTATCCGTCCGCTTTGTCAACGCTCGCGCCGGGGGGCAGGTTACGCAACCGGAACGCGCACGAGCGCGTTCCGGTCACGGCTTCAAAAGGCTCCCACCAGCTCTCCCTCCGCCCGACCGCCACCCCTCACCGACGGCGCTATGCGCCGACCCATTCATCGGTGCCGTCGGAGAACTTCTGATGCTTCCAGATGGGGACTTCGTGCTTCAGGTCGTCGATCAGTCTGCGGCACGCCTCGAAGGCCTCGCCCCGGTGTGGACACGACACGGCGACCACCACGGCCAGGTCCCCGACCTGAAGGTCTCCCACCCGGTGCACGGCCGCGAGCGCCCGCACCGGATAGTCGGCGACCACCTTCTCCGCGATCCGCCGCATCTCCGCCTCGGCCGTCGGGTGACACGAATAGCCGAGCCCGTCGACATCGGCTCCCCCGTCATGGTTCCGCACGGTCCCCACGAACAGCGCGGTCCCCCCGGCCGCGTCCTCCCCGACCGCCCGGAACACCTCGTCGACGGAGAGCGCCGTCTCTCGAATCCCGATCAGTCTGATGGGCTCCGCAGCCCCCTGCTCACCGGGATGATCATCATTCAGTGCCATACCCCCATCGTGCCCCACCCGCCCCCGACCCGGCATGGTCGAAACCGCTGTCACGCGCGCGTGGTGGCTTGGATCCTCCTACAGGCGGGAGATTCAAGTGCTCAGCCCGTCCGGCGTTCGAGGTCGAGGCGGTGGCCGATGGCAGATGGGGCCGCAAGAGGAACAGTTACGGGCTACGGGACTGAACGGGTAAAGGCGGCGGGGGGCGGAATCTCCGACGCGCGCCCCATGCCGCTTCTCAGCGCCGCCCCCGAGCCTTCCGGGCCCGCCGCACCAACGCCGCCGTACCCAGCAGCGCGACCGTCGCCCCCGCCGCACCCGCGGCGGTCGCGTCCTTGCGCCCGAGCCGCCGCCCGGCCACGGTGTGCCGCCCGGCGACCTCCTCCAGCAGCTCCGCGAGCACTTCCTCGTTCGTCCACAGCGGTCGCCAACCGGCGTCGTGCAGGCGACTCCCGCTCACGACCCACGGATACATCGTGTACGCCAGGTCCCCGGCCGGCGACGGCGTCAGCCCGATCCGGTGGAGCCGGGCAGCGGCCCCGAGCGCGACCGCGGAAGGCAGCTCCATACGCCGGATCCCGCTGAGCTCCTCGACCTCCTCCTGCTCCAGCCACCCCTCGCACCCGACGGCCAGCTCCCCGTCGACCTTCTCCAGCACGGCGTACTCCAGCGCGCCGCACAGATCCTCGACGTGACAGAACTGCCAGGCGGGCCGCGACCCGGCCACCACCAGCAGCCGGGGCGACTCGAAGTACCTGGTCAGCGCCGTGTCCGTCCCTCCGATGAGGGTTGCCGGGCGCACGACGGTGACATTGAGGCCCGGATGGGCGCGCGGTGCCCGGCGTGCGAGCCGCTCGATCTCCAGCAGATCGCCGACCCCGGTGGCCTCGGCAGTCGCCCGCAACTCGGCATCCTCCGAGAGCGGCAGCTCGTTGTCGGGCAGCGCCCCGTAGACCATCGCCGACGTGCACAGCACGACCCGGTGCACCCCGGCCGCCGCGGCCGCCGTGAGCACGGTCTGCGTGCCGCGTACGTTGTACGCGCTGCGTGCCGCCGAGTCGGTGCCCAGGTCGAGGTCGACGGCGAGGTGCACCACGACGTCCGCCCCGCGCAGCTTCTCGGCGATCGCCGGGTCCCGCACGTCCAGGATGTGCCATTGCGCGGCCGCGCACTCGCCGCGCCGCTCGTCGATGGCGATGACCTGCCGGATCTCGTCGGACGCGGCGAGCCGCTCGGTGAGCAGCGCTCCTACGCCGGACGCGGCACCGGTGACCGCGACGACGGGCCCGCGCGCGGCGGGACTGGTTGAGTGGTTTCGCGCTGCGCGAACCTGTGGATCTGGGGAACTCACCGGGCGTCTCCAGCGGTTGTCTTCAGTACGAACGCGGGTGACCGCGCACGTACCAGGTGGCATCCATCCTGCCGCAGGCCTTCGGTCGGCGGAGCACCGAGGCCTTAACCCGCCGTGGTGTCTACGCTGGGTGGTGTTCGGGCAGCCGTGCCGTCGGAGAAAACCGATGGCCCTATCAGCCGAGGAATCCCGTGAGTGACACCCCATTCGGATTCGGCCTTCCGCCGGAGGAGCCGGACGACGGCGACGAGGGCAAGAAGAA
The DNA here is from genome assembly GCF_036346855.1 of Streptomyces europaeiscabiei. Taxonomy (NCBI): domain Bacteria; kingdom Bacillati; phylum Actinomycetota; class Actinomycetes; order Kitasatosporales; family Streptomycetaceae; genus Streptomyces; species Streptomyces europaeiscabiei. Next base: position 6,952,689 of record NZ_CP107841.1, on the reverse strand, counting down.
GGACCAGGAGAGCGGTGGTGGTCAGGGACCGGCCAACCCGTTCGGCTTCGGGTTCCCCGGAGCCGGCGGCCCCGGCGCCGGCGCCGACAATCCGTTCGCCGCGATGTTCGGTTCCATGAACCCCACCGACCTGGGCGCCGCCTTCCAGCAGCTGGGCCAGATGCTCTCGTACGAGGGCGGCCCGGTGAACTGGGACATGGCCAAGCAGATCGCCCGCCAGACGGTATCCCAGGGGACCGCCGACGGCACGAAGGACGCCAGCATCGGCCCCGCGGAGCGCACCGCCGTGGAGGAGGCCGTCCGCCTGGCCGACCTGTGGCTCGACGACGTGACCTCCCTGCCGTCCGGCGCGGGCTCCGCCGTGGCGTGGAGTCGCGCGGAGTGGGTCGAAGCCACCCTGCCAGCGTGGAAGGAGCTCGTCGACCCGGTGGCCGAGCGGGTCGGCGGCGCCATGGGCGACATCCTGCCGGAGGAGATGCAGGCCATGGCCGGCCCGCTGATCGGCATGATGAAGTCGATGGGCGGCGCCATGTTCGGCCAGCAGATCGGGCAGGCCGTGGGCGTGCTCGCGGGCGAGGTCGTGGGCTCCACCGACGTCGGCCTGCCGCTCGGCCCGGCCGGCAAGGCCGCGCTGCTGCCGCTGAACGTGGAGGCGTTCGGCAAGGACCTGGGCATCGGCAAGGACGAGGTGCGGCTCTACCTGGCCCTGCGCGAGGCCGCCCACCAGCGTCTCTTCGCCCATGTGCCCTGGCTGCGCTCGCACCTGTTCGGCGCGGTCGAGGGCTACGCGCGCGGGATCAAGGTCGACACGGCCAAGCTGGAGGACGTGGTCGGCCAGTTCGACCCGCAGAACCCGGAAGAGCTGCAGCAGGCACTCCAGCAGGGCATGTTCCAGCCTGAGGACACTCCGGCGCAGAAGGCCGCCCTGGCCCGTCTGGAGACCGCTCTGGCGCTGGTGGAGGGTTGGGTGGACGCGGTGGTGCACGCCGCCGCGAAGCCGCGCCTGTCGTCCGCGGACGCGCTGCGCGAGACGCTGCGCCGCCGTCGCGCCACGGGTGGCCCGGCCGAGCAGACCTTCGCGACGCTCATCGGCCTGGAGCTGCGCCCCCGCCGTCTGCGCGACGCCTCCCGCCTGTGGGCGTCCCTCACGGACGCACGGGGTGTCGACGGCCGCGACGCCCTGTGGGCCCACCCCGACATGCTGCCGACCGCGTCCGACCTGGACGACCCGGACGGCTTCGTCCACCGCGAGCAGATGGACTTCTCCGAGCTGGACAAGATGCTCGGCGAGGCCGCGGGCGGCTCCACCGAGAAGCCGGACCTCAAGAAGAAGGACGACGACACAGAGTGACCCTGCACGACGACACGGTCCTCGTACTGAAGAGCTACGAGGACCAGTCCGAGCTGCGCCAGGCGTACCTCGACCACCTGGCGGCCCATCCGGACGGCATGTGGAAGGCGTGCGGCGCCGGGCACATCACGGCGAGCGGCCTGGTGATCGATCCCGAGCGCGGCCGGGTGCTGCTCACTCTCCACAGGAAGCTGCGCATGTGGCTTCAGATGGGCGGCCACTGCGAGCCCGAGGACACCACCCTGGCGGGTTCCGCCCTCCGCGAGGCCACGGAGGAGTCCGGCATCGCAGGTCTGACGCTCCTGCCGGGCGGCCCGGTCCGCCTCGACCGCCATCACACCCCGTGCGCCTGGCACCTCGACGTCCAGTACGCGGCCCTTGCCCCCGTCGGAGCAGTCGAAGCGATCAGCGACGAGTCCCTCGACCTGCGCTGGTACGCCTACGACGAGGTGCCGGCCGTGGCCGACGACTCGGTCGTACGCCTGCTGGACGCCGCGCGTGCACGGCTCTGACCTCGCTCTTTCGCGTGGAGTCGGCGGTCCCACGGTGTGCCGCCGACGGGCTGTGGGAAGGCCCCCGCCGGGGGGACGGACGCGGTAAGGGGCGTCCGCAATGACGGACGCCCCTTACCCCTGCACCCACTGATCAGTTGCGGCTGCCCCCGAGGGAGTTTCCGCTCAGTCCACCGCCACCCATGCCGAACTGTCCGAGCACCCCGGACGTACGCAGGTGCTGCGGCGGCAGCAGCTCGCTCGGCTGCACCAGGACATGTCCTTGGCCACCGAAGTGCATCTCCCAGCCCTCACCGGTGGAGCCCCTGCGGCGCCACACGGCGGAGGTGGAGGTCGGTGCCTGGAGCTGTGTACGCAGCGAGGTGGACCAGGCGATGACGGCGTCCGAGTCGACGCAGATGTTCTTCTCGGGCGTCACTTCCAGAGCGAGCGGCGCACCCGAGGTCATCAGGACGACCTTGCCGCCACCGGACAGCTCCAGGTTGTACGCCCCGGCCGAGGCCACCTCGACGGCGCTGTCCACCGCGACGATGCCGACGTTCAGGGAGCCGTCGAAGGCGAGCACGGCGGAGGAGTCGACGGTGATGCCGCGGCCGACCTCCATGATGTGCAGGTACTGCGCGAAGTTGGCGAGATACACGATCCCGTTGCCCTTGCAGCGCATGAGTTCGAGCCGCTCACCGGTCATCCGCTCGGCGTTGCGCCAGCTGCGGTTGCGGTACTGGCTGTCGAAGTCGACCTGCCCCTCGAAGGCGACCATCGCGCCCTGGCGGGCCAGGACGGGACTGCTGCCGATGGTGACGTCGGTCTTGAGCAGCTGTGGGTTCTGCAGTGTGTAGCGCTCGGTGTGGTTCACCGGGATGTGCGCGAAGAGTGTGCTGTGCATGGTGTGCTGTTCTCCTCTCAGCCCCGGTCAGCCACGGATCTTGAAACGGTCGCCGGTGTCCTCGCTGGGCTGGACGACCACGAAGCCCCGCCCCTTGAAACCGATCTGGAAGGCCTCCCCGCTGCCCCGGCCGATGAGCGCACTGGCCTTGATGGTGCGGCGGGCCTTCATGTCGAGGCCGTCGGTCCAGGCGATCAGCGCGTCCGGGTCGACGTACGTCTCCCGTTCGGCGCAGTCGAGGGAGATCGGCACGCCCCGGCTGACCAGTGCGACCCATCCGGTGCCACGGATCACGAGGTTGGTGAGGCCCGAGCCGGAGAGCTTGGCCAGGCCCTTGACCGGCTCGATGGTGAGCTGGAGCGAGGCGTCGCAGGCGAGCAGGGTGGGACCGTTGACGGACAGCGCCTCGTTGTTCAGGTGGAGAATGAGGACGTCACCGCCGTAGTCGGCGAGGTACAGGTCCCCGTCGCCCCGGCAGAGCATCAGCTTGCCGCCCTCGCCGCTGACCATCTCCTCCGCGCTGCGCCGCAGCGTGGCGGGTGGGCCGTCGAACTGTACGTAGCCGTCGTACGCGATCATCGAGCCGGCCTTGGCCAGGAGGTCCTGGCCGCTGACCATGGTGACCTTGAGCGTCTTGGAGCTGTGCACGCTCATACGGACGCCGGTGGAGGTGGAGCGGTGCGCGTTGAGTGTCTGGAGGTCCATGCTCTGCCTCACACCTCGAAGGGCTGGACGACGACGAAGTTGCCGGGGGCACCGCGGAACTGGAGGTTGACGGCCTCCTGGGTCTGCCGGGCGTACCCGGAGCGGCGCAGCCTGAGCGAGGTCGTGGTGACGGCCTGTGCGCCGGCGGACCAGGCGATGACGGCGTTGCCGTCGACGTAGGTGGCCGGGCCGACGGGCAGGACGACGGGAACGCCGCGCGTCTTGACGACGACCGCTCCCGTGCCGGAGAAGAGCATGCTGAACAGGCCACCCCCGGGCAGGCCAGCGCCCTCGATACGGCGGATCTCGGTGTCCAGCGCCTCGTCGAAGGCGAGGACTCCGCGTGCGCTGGTGTAGAGCTGTTCGTTCTCCAGGCGGATGACGAAGAGGTGGCTGCCCTCGTCCGCGAGGAACACCTCACCGTCCCCGGAGCAGCGCATCAGGGCCATGCCCTGGCCGGTCAGCTGGCCCGTCAACTTGCCGAGAAGGCCGGAACCCTTGTGGGCGAAGTCGATGTCGCCCTGGTAGGCGACCATGCTGCCCTGCTTGGCCAGGATGTTGGCGCCCTTGGTGAGCGTCGTCCGCACCAGCTGCGGGTTCTGCTCGGTCCAGCGGTCTCCGACGGGTGCCTCGGAATACTTCGTCAGAACTACCCGCAGCCCCGCCTCCGGTGGCACCGGCGCGAGCTGCGTACCGCCGCCGAAGGGCTGAGCCTGCCCCGGGAATGCCCCGGGAGCCCCGGGGGGCGTGAACGGGCCGCCTTGCGGAGCTGCGCCAGGAGGGGTGAAGGGCCCGCCCTGAGGCGCGGCACCCGGAGGGGTGAAGGGCCCGCCCTGAGGCGGCGCGCCGGGCGGGGTGAAGGGGCCGCCCTGCGGGGGCGCGGCCGGGGGCGGAACGGAGCCGCCGGGCGGCGTGTGCAAAGGCGCAGCGATGGTCGGAGCTGCGTGCACGGAGGGTGAGGGCGCCGGCGGCGCGAATCCCTGCGTGGGCGCCGGGGCCGGAGCGGCCGGGGCACCGAACGCGGGCGGAGCGAAGCCGGGCGCCGCGTCGGCCTGCGGCTGCTGCGGTGCGGCGGCGGGCTCCTCCTCGGCGACCTCGCCGCCGAAGTTCTTCAGCAGCGCGTCGAGGCCGCCGTCGAAGCCCTGCCCGACGGCCGCGAACCGCCACACGTCCTTCAGGTAGAAGTCGCCCAGCATCACGGCACGCTCGGTGGAGAACTCCGAGCCGTCGAACGGGTACCGGGCCACCTCCTCGCCACCCGCGACGATTCGGACGTAGCCGGGGGCGATCTGCGACATCTGCCCGTTGCCGTCGATCGTCGCCGTGAAGGACAGCTTCTGGATCCCGGGCGGAATCTTGTCGAGAGTGACGCGGAAGGACTCCGTGTCACCCGACTGGGTACCCAGGAGCTGGATCGACTCCTCGGGGGACTTCGGCTGGTTGAAGAAGATGAAGTAGCGGTCGTCCGAGAGCCGTTCGTCGGCGTCCAGACCGAAGCAGCTGATGTCGAAGCTCAGCCCGGGGCCGGAGATCTGTACACCTACGTACAGGTCCGTACCCGCGGTGAGGTCACTGATCTTGGCCTTGTGGCCGCGTTGGAATTCCCTGGCCATGCGTAACGACCGTCCCCCATCCCGAAAGTGCGTGCGCCTGCGAGTGCGTCGCGCCAGGCTAACCGCAAAGTCCTGAGACGTACGAGGCTGGTACAGATCCGGTACAAAAGCGCGACTTCGGCCATGGGCCTCACAACCGCACACGCGCGCGTGGGACACCCGTTCCGCATCGCTCGTTCTCGGGGCGGAGGCCGTGCCCCGCCTTCAGGCCGCAGTTCGCGAACCGCGTTCCGCCGAGCGGCCGCGTGGCGGTGTCACTCGTCCCCGCCGACCGGCAGATGCGGCAGCCGGTCGGCGGCGACCACCCCTTCGAGGTAGCCGCGCGCACGCTCGGTGCGGGGATAGGCCTCCAGCAGCTGCCAGAAACGGGGCCCGTGACCTGGTACGAGCAGGTGGGCGAGTTCGTGGAGGAGAACGTAGTCGACGACGTACTCGGGCATGCCCTGCAGCCGGTGCGAAAGGCGGATGCTGCCCTCGGCGGGGGTGCACGAGCCCCAGCGGGTGTTCTGGTTGGTGACCCAGCGGACCGTGGTGGGACGGGCACGACCGCCGAAGTACTGGTCCGAGAGCCGCGCGGCGCGCTCCGCCAGTTCGGCGTCGCCGAGGCGTCGTTTGCTTTCCTGCGCGGCCAGCTTGTCGAGCATGACGGTCACCCAGCGCTGCTCCTCCGCCTCGGACATCCGAGCGGGGATGAGCACGACGGTGCGATCGCCCTCGCGGTACGCGGAGACCGTTCTGCGCCGTCGCGCGCTCCTGCGGACTTCGATCGCGCTAGCCCGCGAGCCGCTTGGCGGCTGGCTCGTCGTGCTGCGCTGTGGCTTTCCGGCGCGGTGCAGGGGGTCGGCGGGCACGCCCCGACGTTACCCGCTGCACACGGGGAAAGTCCCTCCTCCGGGACGGTTCGATATCGATCCGCACCCCGAGCGCCTGATTTGTACTACGGATGCCGTCACCTGTGGACAACTCTCGACAGGCGTCGTCGCAGTCCGTGCATGCTGGCACTCGTCGGCGGATCAGGCACTCGCACCGTCGGCACACGGGGACCTATCTCTGGCTACGGGGGCCGATCATGCATCCGATGGTGAAGCCCGCGCTTCGGCGCGGCTGGCGGGATCTCAACACCGTGCAGTTCGGTCTGGCACCGGCACATGCCATGGTGCTGGGCCCGATGGACACGGCGACAGGCAGTTTTCTCGCCTTGCTCGACGGCACACGCGGACTGCCGCTCCTGCGCGACGAGGGCCGCCGCATGGGCCTGCCGGACGGCCATGTGGACGGTCTGGTGGACCGCCTCTCCCGATCCGGCCTGCTGGACGACGCGACGGGCGGCGGTCCGGCCGCGGACGACCTGCGCGCCAAACCCGAGGTCCTGGACCGCCTGCGCCCAGACGCTGCCGCGCTTTCTCTGATCGAGCCCGAGCCGGGCGACGCCATGCAGCGCCTGGCCGCCCGCCGGTCACTGAGAGTGCAGGTACGGGGCGCGGGCCGGGTGGGGGCGGTGCTCGCCTCCCTGCTCTCGGCGGCCGGCGTCGGCGAGGTCGACGTCCGCGATGTCGGCCGGGTCGAGCCGTGGGACGTGACGCCCGGTGGTCTGCCGACCGAGTCGATCGGCGAGCGCAGGGACATGGCGGCACGCCGAGCCGCTCGCCACGCGGCACCCGATCGCCCGCCCCGACGCCGCCGCGGACCACGGCAGGCCACCGACCCGTCCGAGGAGATGCCGATGAACCGCCTGCGCGAGGAGCCCGGTTTCTCACTGGTCATCCTCGCCCCACGCGACGGTGTCGACGTCCACGCCCCCAAGCCCGGGGCCGCCGAGCCACTCATCGCCTCGGGCACACCGCACCTGTATGCCGGGGTGGTGGAGGGGACAGGCGTGGTCGGGCCCCTGGTCCTGCCAGGCGAGACGGGTTGCGCGGGTTGTCTGGACCAGAGCCGTGCCGATCGCGACGAGACCTGGCCGCGGCTGGTCGCCCAGTGGAGGTCCGGTCGCCCGCACCAACTCGAAGCCTGCGATCTCACCCTGGCCACGACCGTCGCCGGACTGGCCGCGGGGCATGCGCTCGCGTTCCTCGACGGGCACATGCCGTCCAGCACGGGCGCCCGCTGGGAGGTCTCGGTACCGGGGTTCGACTGGCACCCGCGCCCGGTGTGGCCCCACCCGGCATGTTCCTGCACAGCCGCGGAAAAAGGGGCCTCCGCGAAACGTAACGGGGAACACACCCCAAAGGACGGGCAGGCGCACGAGACAATGGCAGGGCAACAGCGGTCAACGAGGTTGTCCCGCAAGGCACACGCGGCACGGCCTGCTGGGACTTGGAGGGCGCATGTCTGATCTTCCCCGCAAGGCGGTCACCCGGACCGCCAAGCTCGCCGCGCTTCCGCTCGGCATCGCAGGCCGGGCCACCTGGGGACTCGGCAAGCGAATCGTCGGCGAGTCGGCGGAGCTCGTGGGCCGCGAACTCCAGCAGCGCACGGCGGAACAGTTGTTCAAGGTCCTGGGCGAGCTGAAGGGCGGCGCGATGAAGTTCGGGCAGGCCCTGTCCGTCTTCGAGTCGGCGCTCCCCGAGGAGGTAGCGGGCCCCTACCGCGCGGCTCTGACGAAGCTCCAGGACGCCGCGCCCCCGATGCCGACCCGCACGGTCCACTCCGTACTGGAGGAGCGCATCGGAAAGGACTGGCAGGAGCTGTTCCTGGAGTTCGAGGAGAAGCCGGCTGCCGCGGCCTCGATCGGCCAGGTGCACCGCGCGGTGTGGCACGACGGCCGCACGGTCGCGGTGAAGGTGCAGTACCCGGGCGCGGGCGAGGCCCTGCTCTCCGACCTCGGCCAACTCAGCCGGTTCGCTCGTCTGCTGGGCCCGCTGATCCCCGGGATGGACATCAAGCCGCTCATCGCGGAGCTGCGGGACCGTGTTTCCGAAGAGCTCGACTACGGCTTGGAGGCCCAGGCCCAGCAGGCGCACGCGGAGGAGTTCGCGGGCGACCCGGACGTCGTGGTCCCGGCTGTGGTGCACCAGTGCGATCAGGTGCTGGTGACCGAGTGGATGGAGGGCATCCCTCTCTCGGAAGTGATCACCGACGGCTCTCAGGAGCAGCGCGACCGGGCGGGCCAGCTGTTGACCCGCTTCCTCTTCTCAGGCCCGGCCCGCACCGGCCTCCTGCACGCCGACCCGCATCCGGGCAACTTCCGCCTCGTGCCGGACGAGAAGCGCGGCTGGCGCCTCGGCGTGCTCGACTTCGGCACGGTGGACCGTCTGCCGGGCGGCCTGCCGAACCCGATCGGTGAGGCCCTGCGGCTGACGATCGAGGGCGATGCCGAGGCCGTCTACGAGATGCTCCGCACAGAGGGCTTCGTGAAGGAGTCGATAGACCTGGACCCGGACGCGGTCCTCGACTATCTCCACCCCATCATCGAGCCGGTCCGGGCCGACGAGTTCTCCTTCGCCCGCGGCTGGATGCGCAGCCAGGCCGCTCGCATCGCCGACCCCCGCTCCCCCGCCCACCAGTTGGGCAAGCAGCTGAACCTGCCGCCGTCCTACCTCCTCATCCACCGGGTGACCCTGAGCACCATCGGCGTCCTGTGCCAACTCGGCGCGACGGTCCGTATGCGCGACGAACTGGAGGAATGGCTGCCTGGCTTCCTGTTCGAAGAGTTCGAGGAGGAGGGCGAGTCGGTCGCGGAGGCGTAACCGGTTCGAGCGGCGACGGTTCGAGCAGCGGCGATTCGTCCGCTGTCTCCGCTATCCGGGTCAGGACCGGGATCCGTATCACGGAAGGAGTGCCGACCAGAGGCTTGGCCCGAGGCTCACCACCAGGCCGAGTCCAGCCTGCCCTCGATCGCTCGCAGGTTCTCCCGGGCACAGGTGTTGCAGAAGTAGTGCCGTCCGCCGTTCTCCACGGAGCAGATCCACAGGGGCTGAGGGGTTTCGGCGGTGGTGCCGCAGCGGGCGCACATGAGGGTCTGGGGTTCTGCGGCGGAGCCGCCGTTGTCGCTGTCCCCGGAAAGACTCGTCACTCGGCGACGATATCGCCGCAGTCGACGGATCAGTGGTCACCACGCACCGCGGGGGCCGGTCCGTTCGGACCGGCCCCCGCGGAGAGCCACTGCTATCGGTGGTTCTGATGTGCCTGCCCAGGCTGGTTATGCCGGTTGCCGCGTGGCGACTACTGCATGACCGCCATGGCGAGCGCACGGCGGGCGCGCATCGAAGCGCGCTCGGCCCGGCGCTGCATCCGGCGGGCGACCGCCAGACGCATGGCCTGGCGCTCCTGCTCGGCCTGGTGCAGGCGCTCGTGCATATGCGCACGAGCCAGGGCTTCTGGCATGAGATGCATCTCTCGGGTCCTGTTCTGACGCGAGGCGTTCGCGCCGGTGGTGGTGAAGTCTGGAGTCGCGGAGCCGACGGGCTCACTCGCGGACGGCTTCATCGGGGCCTGCTTCTTGGGATCGTGCGTGAGAGGGCGGTCGATCGTTCCGGTGATGTTCATGCCGTGACCGGGTTCTTGCGCGGGCGACCACGAGGCCGCTTGCGGGCCACGACGACACCCTGGACGAAGAGCTCGCCACCCCAGACGCCCCAGGGCTCACGCCGCTCCTTGGCGCCGGCGAGGCAGGCCTCCATCAGCGGGCAGGTGCGGCAGAGGGACTTGGCGTACTCGACATCGGCCGGCGACTCGGCGAAGAAGACCTCCGGGTCGTAGGAGCGGCAGGGGACGGGTACGCCGAGGTTCTCGATGGCGTCGTCGAGCGCGGTGAGCGCGGTGAGCGGGGTCAAGGTGGAGTCCTCCGTGAGGCCGGGCGGGGAGATCGTTTCGGAAGGCGGTACGGACGGGGCGTGCGCTTCGAGTTGCACGGTTCGTCTTCCTCGTCTGGTCGTTCCGGCCTGTTGGCCGGTGGCGGCTGGTACCGGGTTCTTTTCTTGTCCCGAGGCCCCTTCGCTCTGCAGTCCCCGGTCGGGGACAAACAGAAGGGCCGCGGATCCCGGGTGGGGTTCCGCGGCCCTGAAGGCGCCGGCCTGATCGTCGATCAGGCTGGATCACTCCAGGGTTCAGGCCCACGGAAGGCCCACATCAGGTGATGCTGCGTCGTCTGCTTCCGGAATCCGGCACCGGCTGCCGCGAAGGCATAGGCCTGGGCCTGTGCCTCTACTGCCGCTTCCAGTGCCCTGGTCGGTCGCTCATTGCGCTCACGGACGGGAAGACCCGCCAGAGACACGGAGGACGCCGGACGGCCGCCACTGATGGCGGACAGACCGGTACCCAGGTTCGAGACGCCGAGCAGGCACAGGGAGACGGCCGAGCGATCGGTCATTTTGACCGTGCTGGTGAAGCTGGTGTTGATGCTGATCACTGGACTCGCCTCCTCTCGGCGTCTATGGGGACCGGCGCGAGCCAATCCGACGGATATGAAGTACATCACGAAACCGGGGCCTTCGAGAAGGCCGCTGCTCTCGTGCCTAAGAACCTATGGGGATTGCCGGGGCATGCGCAAACTATTTTTTCGACGAGTTCGCATCAGTCGTTCTCGTCCTCGCACCCGGGCTCCCGACCTGCGCAGATGTCGAGAACATCGGCGCCGTACCGCTGCAGCTTGCGGGCGCGGACACCGGGAATGCGACCCAGCTCAACCGGAGTGCTCGGCCCCGCTTCCGCGATCGCCATCAGCGTCCGGTCGGTGAAGACACAGAAGTCCGGTTGGCCGCTGCGCTGCGCCTGGGCCGCGCGCCACTCGCGCAGTCGCTCGTAGAGGCCCTCGTCCATGTCGGAGGGGCAGTCCTCGCAGCGCATCAGCTTCATGTCGCCGGCGTCCCGCAGGGTGCGTCCGCAGACGCGGCAGCGGGCCGGGGTCCGGCCGGCGCGGCGTGGAGCGGCCTCGGTGCCGCGTGCCGCCAGGTCACCCGTCCGGCCGCCCCCCGAGCCCAGTTCGACGCCGCCCGAGCCGCCCGTACCGGTCCGGCCCGCCGTCGCGGTGGATCCGGGGCGCAGGCCGTTCAGGAAGCGGCTGGGGCGGCGGTTGGGCCGGCCGCCTGGCGAGCGGGACAGGGCCCAGGAGACCGAGAGCTGATCGCGCGCGCGAGTGACGCCCACATAGAGGAGTCGTCTTTCCTCCTCGATCTGTTCGTCCGTTTTCGCATAGGAGATCGGCATCATGCCCTCGGCGACACCGACCAGGAAGACGGCGTCCCACTCCAGACCCTTCGCGGAGTGCAGTGAGGCGAGGGTGACGCCCTGGACGGTCGGGGCGTGCTGGGCGTTCGCCCGTTCGTCGAGTTCCGCCACCAGGTCGCCGAGCGTGGCGTCGGGCTTGGCCGCGGCGAAGTCGTGGGCCAGATTCACCAGGGCCGCCAGGGACTCCCAGCGTTCCCTGACCGCGCCGGAGCCCGCCGGCGGTTCACTGGTCCACCCCTCGCCGGACAGCACGGCCCGTACCAGTGAAGGAAGGTCGACGGCGTCCTCGAGGAGGGTGTCGTTGCCACCGAAGCGGGCGGCGGCTCTCAGCGCGGCCCCCGCCTTACGCACCTCGGGACGGTCGAAGAACCGTTCCGCGCCGCGCAGCTGGTAGGGCACTCCGGTGTCCGCGAGGGCCTGTTCGTAGGTCTCGGACTGGGAGTTCGTCCGGAACAGGATGGCGATCTCGCCGGCGGGGACGCCGGAGGCGATGAGGTCCCGGATGCGGCGGGCGGCGCCCTCGGCCTCGGCGGGCTCGTCCGTGTATTCGGTGTAGCGGGGCTCGGGGCCAGGTGGGCGCTGGGAGATCAGCTCGAGTCTGTGGTCGGCGGCGCGGCCGCGGGCCTGGGAGAGCAGGCCGTTGGCGAGGTGGACGACCTGCGGGGTGGAGCGGTAGTCACGGACGAGCTTGACGACGGTGGCCCCGGGGTGACGGTGGCGGAAGTCGAGCAGATGGTCGGGAGTTGCACCAGTGAACGAATAGATCGTCTGGCTGGCGTCGCCCACGACGCACAGGTCGTCCCTCTCCCCGAGCCACAGCTCCAGGAGACGCTGCTGGAGGGGGCTGACGTCCTGGTACTCGTCGACCACGAAGTGCTGGTACTGGGAGCGGACCTGCTCGGCGATGTCGTGGCGGTCCTGGAGGATGCCGACGGTGAGCAGGAGGACGTCCTCGAAGTCGATGACGGCCCGCTCGCGCTTCAGGTTCTCGTACGTCGCGTAGATCTGGGCGATCTCGGCCGGGTCGCGGGGGGCGTCGCGGCCTTGCTTGGCGGTCGCGGCGGCGTAGTCGGAGGGCACGGTCCGGGTGACCTTGGACCACTCGATCTCGGCGGTGACGTCGCGGAGTTCGTTGCGATCGAGACGGATGCGGCAGGCGGCGGCCGCGTCCGCGACGATCTGGATCTTGCGGTCGACGATGCGTGGCACACCTCCGCCGACGGCCTTCGGCCAGAAGTACTGGAGCTGGCGCAGCGCGGCCGAGTGGAACGTCCGGGCCTGGACTCCGGCGGCGCCGAGCTGGCGAAGGCGGCCACGCATCTCTCCGGCGGCGCGGGCGGTGAAGGTGACGGCCAGCACACTGGCGGGCTGGAGGATCCCTGCACGCACGCCGTAGGCGATCCGGTGGGTGATCGCCCGGGTCTTGCCCGTGCCGGCGCCCGCCAGCACGCACACCGGACCGTGCAGGGCGGTCGCCACCGCGCGCTGCTCGGGGTCGAGCCCTTCGAGCACCGCGTCGGCCGAGTCGGGGACCCGCGGGAAGAGGGTGGAGTGCGTTGCTGCTGTCACATGGCCATGCTGCCAGGTCGCCGGAGACGGCTGAGCAAGTTGTCCACAGGCAGGCACCCGCAGTCGTACTAATGCGGCAGGCGCCCCGCAGCAGGGTGCGCCACGCGCTCTGCTGCGGGGCGGTACGCACTCTGCGTTGCGGTGCGGCGCACGGCCCGCCATTCCCTTACGCGGGTGGTGGACGCCACCCGCGTAAGGGAATGGCGCGCCTGTCGCGTACGTTCCACTCACTGCGAGCACGACCCCTCAGACCGTGAAGGAGCGCCAGGGACATGCCGGGCACTGTGACGATGTACAGCACCACGTGGTGCGGCTACTGCCGTCGGCTGAAGAGCCAGATGGAGCGCGAGGGCATCACGTACAACGAGATCAACATCGAGCATGACCCGGACTCCGCCGCTTTCGTGGAGAAGGCTAACGGTGGGAACCAGACGGTTCCCACCGTCCTCTTCCCGGACGGTTCGACGCTCACGAACCCCTCGCTGGCGCAGGTCAAGCAGAAGATAGGCGCGTAGCCACGGACGAGTCCTAGCCGATGTGACTTCGCGTCGGCAGGGGCTTGCCGTACCAGAGTTCGATCAGTCGGGCCGCGATCGAGATGCCGTAGGGAGGCAGGACCTCTCCGGACTCGAACGCGGCCCGCAGCTCTTCCCGGGAGAACCAGCGGGCCTCGTGGATCTCGTCGCCGTCGACGTTCACGGTCGTCGAGGTTGCGCGGGCCATGAAGCCCAGCATGAGGCTGGAGGGGAAGGGCCAGGGCTGGCTGGCGATGTACTCGACCTGGCCGATGCTGATGCCGACCTCCTCGTGGACCTCGCGCCGCACGGACTGCTCGATGGACTCGCCGGGCTCGACGAAGCCCGCCAGGGTGGAGAAGCGTCCCTCGGGCCAGTGCATTTGGCGCCCGAGCAGGATGCGGTCCTCTTCGTCCGTGACGGCCATGATCACCGCAGGGTCGGTGCGCGGGTAGTGCTCGGCGCCACAGGCCTGGCAGCGGCGGATGTGGCCGGCCGCCGCGATGACCGTGCGCTCGCCGCAGCGGGAGCAGAAGCGGTGGGTGCGCTGCCAGTTCTCCAGGCCGACCGCGTGCACCATGAGGCCTGTGTCACGTGGCGACAGCAGCATGCCCGCCTCGCGCAGTCCTGCCGGGCGGGCGGACTGGTCCATGCGGCCGGGGAGCGCGTCCTTCTGGAGTGCGAAATAGCTCACACCGTCGGCGTCGGTGCCCAGGAAGTAGCGGTGCGCCTCGGTGAGCGGGGCCTCGAAGGAGGGGGTCATGACGAGTTCGGTGGTGCCGTCCGAGGTCTCGTCGATGAGGACCTGACCGCCGGAGACCACGAAGCAGCGGGTCGTGGGGTGGCTCCACGCCGCAGCGAGCCAGGCCTCGTCGAGCCGGTGGTGGGCGGCCCGGTCGATGCCGCTGGGGGCGGTGAGCGCGATGGGTCGGTCAGCGGTGTGGTCGGTCCAGGTGGTCACGGGTGCTTCCAACTCCCCCGGTGAAACGGATGATTGGGCGGGTGGTTCGGCGGGGCGGGCGGCGGGCGGGCCGGCTGGGGTGTGCGGGGCCTTCTTCAGTGTGCCTCGCGGGGGCTTCGGGCCAGTTCGCCCCAGAGGTACGCGCTGGTCTCGACGCCTTTGAGGAGCAGATCGAGTTCGACCTTCTCGTCGGGTGCGTGCCAGCCGTCGGAGGGGACGGAGATGCCCAGGAAGAGCACGGGTGCGCCGAGGACTTCCTGGAGGTCGGCGGCGGGACCGGAGCCGCCCTCGCGCGTGTAGCGGACCGGCTGCTGGAAGGCGCGGCCCATGGCTCGTACGAGCGATCGCAGTGCCGGGTGGTCCAGAGGTGTCAGGCAGGGGCGGGTGGATCCGCTGAACGTGATCTCGTAGCGGATCCAGGCGGGGATCCGCTCGGCGGCCCAGGCGGTGACAGCCTTCTGGATGTGGTCCGGGTCCTGCCCGGCGACCAGGCGGAAGGACAGCTTCACCATGGCCGACGACGGAATGATCGTCTTGCTGCCCGCGCCCTGGTAGCCGCCGCCGATGCCGTTGACCTCGGCGGTCGGACGGGCCCAGACGCGCTCCAGGGTGGTGTGTCCGGCTTCGCCGTGTGCCGCCGTCGACCTGGCCGTGCGCAGCCACCGCTCCTCGTCGAAGGGCAGTTCGGCGAAGAGCTCCCGCTCGCGGTCGGTGAGTTCCCTGATGCCGTCGTAGAAACCGGGTATCGCCACGCGCGCGTGGTCGTCATGCAGGGCTGCGACGAGGCGGGCGACCTCGGTGGCCGGGTTGGGTACGGCACCGCCGAAGGAGCCGGAGTGAATGTCCTGGTCGGGACCGTGCAGCTCGATCTCGCACTCGGCCAGGCCGCGCATGCCGGTGCACACGGTGGGGGTGTCCTCGGCCCACATGCCGGTGTCGGAGACGACGACCACGTCGGCGGCGAGCCGCTCGGTGTGCTCCTCGACGAGGGCGCGGAAGTTCGGGGAGCCGGACTCCTCCTCGCCCTCGATCAGCATCTTCAGGTGGACGGCGGGGGCGGTCCGGCCGGTGGCGGCGAGGTGGGCGCGGACACCCAGTGTGTGGAAGAACACCTGCCCCTTGTCGTCGGCCGCCCCGCGCGCGTGGAGACGGTTTCCGCGGATCACCGGTTCGAACGGCTCGGTCTCCCAGCCGTCCGCAAGGGCCGCGGGCTGCACGTCGTGGTGCCCGTAGACCAGGACCGTGGGGGCGTCGGCGTCCGCGGAGGGCCATTCCGCGAAGACGGCGGGGGCGCCCGCCGTCTCCCAGACCTCGGCGGTGGGGAAGCCTGTCTCCTTGAGCTTGGCGGCCAGCCAGTCGGCGCTGCGCCGTACGTCCGTCGCATGCTCGGGCTGGGCCGACACCGACGGGATGCGCAACCACTCCACGAGGTCGTCGAGGAAGGCGGCACGGTGGTTCTCGATGTACGTGCGGACGACGCTGACGTCGCTGTCAACGGGCTGGCTCATGCTCACGAGCCTATCGGCCCGCACCGGCATGCTCGTCCGGCGGTTCGTCCGTGACCGCCCCGGCCCCGCGCGCCGACGTCTGCCGCCCCTCCGTGTCCGAATCGGATCTCCCGTCGGCGCCGGGCTCCTCCAGGAGGAGCCGCTCCAGTGCGTCCCGGCCGGGGAGGCCCTCGGGCCGTACGACGTCCCCCGTGCGGACGTACAGGAAGGCCGCCCCGACCGACTCCAGGGGCACGCCCTGCTGCTCGGCCCAGGCGAGCCGGTAGATGGCGAGCTGGAGCGGGTCGGCGGTGCGAGTGCGGCTGGTCTTCCAGTCGACGATCTCGTACGTCGTCGTCCCGTCGCCGTCCCTCTCCCGGTAGACGGCGTCGATACGGCCGCGTACGACACGTCCGGCGATGCCGAGCTGGAAGGGTTCCTCGACGCGGTGAGGCGTGCGGTGCGCGTACGGAGTGCGTTCGAAGGCTTCCTTGAGGGCCTCCAGGTCCAGCTCGTCGGCGATCTCGGCGTCGCTGCCGGGCAGTTCCTCGGGCTCCAGCATGGGCAGTCGCAGCTCTTCGAAGCGGGCCTCGACCCAGGCGTGGAAACGGGTGCCGCGACGCGCCGCGGGCTGCGGGGGGCGGGGCATGGGGCGGGCGAG
Source organism: Streptomyces europaeiscabiei (assembly GCF_036346855.1). Lineage (NCBI taxonomy): Bacteria > Bacillati > Actinomycetota > Actinomycetes > Kitasatosporales > Streptomycetaceae > Streptomyces > Streptomyces europaeiscabiei. The sequence continues at coordinate 6,936,261 of NZ_CP107841.1, read as the reverse complement.
CTCCTGTGCGAAGCCGTCCGGATCGGCGGCCAGACGCATCAGCTGCGAGGCGGTCAGCGACGCGGGCAGGGGTACGTCGGTGACCTTCGCGCGGGCCCGCATGAGTTCTCCGGTGAGCGCGTCCAGGTCGCGGTCCCATGAGGCGACGGTGCGCGCTTCCTCGGGGCTGAGGCCGGACGCGGCGGGGTGCCTGCGGGCATGCGGCACGGCAGGCGCGCGCTCGTCCTGCGCGGAGTGCTCCACGCGCGCGTGGGCGGCCCGTGCGGGGCGGTCCGAGGACCAGGAGTCCCAGTCGCCGGTGTCCTCGTCGTGGAGCCCCCCGGGGACGCCGGCCGGGAGGCCCTCGTCGTCGTGTGGGATGTCGTCCGGGAAGGCGTCGTCCTCGTAGAGGGATTCTTCGTCGTCCGGCGGAGGCGGCCAGTCCGGGTGGTCGCAGGAGGAGTGGGGATCCGTGTCGTGGGCGGCGCCCCGCTGTGTGTCCTCGTGCGACGCGGCCCTCTCCAGGTGTGCCAGTACGGTCGCGGCGGCGGCGCGGCGGCGCAGCAGAGCCGTGGCGTCGAGCGGGAGGGGCCAGGCGTGGTCGGTCGCAGTCACGTGGAGGGCGGGGTTCTCGGCGTCCTCCACGGGCCGGTCGGCCCAGGCCTCTATCTCGCCGTGTCCGGCGACGCAGTGGTCGTGCAGGGCCATGAGGAAGTCGGACGGCCCGCGCGGGCGCTTCTGGGACGGGCCCCACCAGTGGCCGGAGCCGAGGAGCAGGGAACGGGGGCGGGTGAACGTGACGTAGCCGAGGCGGAGTTCCTCGGTGTGCTGGTGGTCCTTCATGGCCTCCTGGAAGGCCTTCAGGCCGCGCGCGTCCCAGGCCTCGACATCGGGAAGGGTGTCGGCATCGCCGCGCAGCTCGTGTGGCAGGACCTTGCCCTGCGCCGTCCACTTCTCGCGGCCCTGGGTGCTGGGAAAGGTGCCGGTGACCAGGCCGGGGACGGCGACGACGTCCCACTCAAGGCCCTTGGACCTGTGGGCGGTGAGCACCTTGACGGTGTTCTCACCGCCCGGCAGGGCGTTGTCGAGGCCTTTCTCGTACTGGGCGGCTGTGCGCAGGAAACCGAGAAAGGCCAGCAGGCCGGCCTCGCCGGCGCTGTTGGCGGCGAACGAGGCAGCGGTGTCCAGGAAGTTCGACAGGGTTTCGCGGCGGCGGGCGGCGAGCGCGTGGGGGGAAGCGGAGAGTTCCACCTCCAGTCCGGTCACGGCGAGCACCCGGTGGAGGACGTCCATGAGCGGGTCGGCGAGTGAGCGGCGCAGGTCGCGCAGTTCGGCTGCGAGCCGGGCGAACCGGACGCGCGCGTCCGGCGAGAACGGCAGCCCGTCGTCCTCCCCCTCGGCTTCGAGCGGCAGCTCCAGGAACGTGTCCAGGGCGTCCGCCAGCGAGATCACCTCGGACGGGTCGACGCCCTCGACGGCGGCGGCGAGCCGACGGTCCGGGTCGTCGTCGCCGTCCACGCGCGCGTGGGACACGAGCAGCCTGGCCCGGCGCCCGAGGAGGGCGAGGTCGCGCGGGCCGATCCGCCAGCGCGGGCCGGTGAGGAGGCGGACCAGGGAGGCGTTGGCGCCGGGGTCCTGGAGGACCTCGCAGACGGCGACGAGGTCGGCGACCTCGGGGAGATGGAGCAGTCCGGAGAGGCCGACGACCTCGACCGGGATGTCACGGGCGACGAGCGCGCCCTGGATCTCGGCGAAGTCGGTGGCCGTCCGGCACAGGACCGCGATCTCGCCGGGTTCCTTGCCGGTGCGCACGAGGTGGGCGATCGAGTCGGCGATCCAGTCGAGTTCCTCGGCGTGGGTGTTCAGCAGGGCGCAGCGGACCACACCGTCGCGTTCGGCGCCGGGCGCGGGCCGCAGGGCCTCCACGCCCGCGTGCATGGCCCGCAGGGGTTCCGCTAGGCCGTTGGCGAGGTCGAGGAGCCGACCGCCGCTGCGGCGGTTCTCACTGAGCGCCTGGCGGGTCGCGCGGCGGCCGTCGGGGTGGGCGAAGTGCTCCGGGAAGTCGTCGAGGTTGGCGACGGAGGCGCCGCGCCAGCCGTAGATGGCCTGGCAGGGGTCGCCGACCGCGGTCACGGGGTGGCCTGTGCCGCTGCCGAACAGGCCTGCCAGCAGGACGCGTTGGGCCACCGAGGTGTCCTGGTACTCGTCGAGCAGGACGACCCGGAACTCGTCCCGCAGGATGCGCCCCACTTCGGGAAGCCCGGCGAGGCCGGCGGACAGGGCGATCTGGTCGCCGAAGTCGAGAAGGTCCCGCTCGCGCTTGGCCGCCCGGTAGCGGCCCACCAGCTCGGTGAGTTCACGCCGGGCGGCGGCGGCCTCGGGCACCTTGCGGAGGTCCGCGTTGGTGAGGTTCACACCCTCCAGTTCGCGCAACAGTTCGGCGTCGTACGCGCGCAGGTCCTCCGGTCGTACGAGGTGCTCGGCAAGTTCGGAGTCGAGGGTCAACAGGTCGCCGACCAGGTCCGGGAAGGAGCGGGTCAGTGCCGGGTACGGCCCGGGGGACTCGCGGAGCACGCGTGCGGCGAGCTGATAGCGGGTGGCGTCGGCGAGGAGCCGGGAGGCGGGTTCGAGGCCGATGCGCAGACCGTGGTCGGTCAGGAGGCGGCCCGCGAAGGCGTGGTACGTGGAGATGACCGGCTCGCCCGGCGGGTTGTCCGGGTCGATCACGTCCGGGTCGGTGATGCCCGCCTTCACCAGGGCCTTGCGTACGCGCTCGGCGAGTTCGCCGGCCGCCTTGTTGGTGAACGTCAGGCCGAGCACCTGTTCGGGGGCGACCTGTCCGGTGCCGACCAGCCACACCACGCGCGCGGCCATCACCGTGGTCTTGCCCGACCCGGCTCCGGCCACGATCACCTGCGGGGCGGGCGGCGCGATGATGCAGGCCGTCTGCTCCGGGGTGAACGGGATGCCGAGGAGCTCCTTGAGCTGCTCGGGATCGCTGATACGGGCGGACATTCCAGAGAGGCTAGCGCCGGGCACTGACAGCGGATGCCGGGTCACCCCTCGGGCAGGCTCACTCGACCACGTGACGGCCCTCGGGCCGGGCGCTGCACGATGCCCGGAAAGCGCAGTGTGCACAGTGTTGTCCCGCGGTCGGGGAGAAGCGTTCGTCCAGGACCTTGCCGGCGGCCGTGGCCAGGAGGTCCCCCACCCACTCCCCCGCCGCGCCCTCCAGGGGGTCCTGGGCCTGCACCTTGGGGACGGTCTCGCCGCCGTTCTTCTTGGCGGCGCCCTGTCGCAGCTGGACGAGTTCGGCGCCGCCCGGTTCGGGGCGTACGCCGCCGAAGGGCTCGTCGACGGCCCCCTCACGGACCGCGAGCTGGTACACGGCGAGCTGGGGGTGGCGGGTCACCTCGGCGGAACTCACGGCCTGCTTGCCGGTCTTGAAGTCGACGACGTACGCGCGGCCCTCGGTGTCGGCCTCGACCCGGTCCATGGAGCCCCGGATGCGCACCTCGTAGTCGCCTGCTTCGAGGGTGACGTCGAAGTCGTGCTCGCTGGCCACCGGGGCGCGCCCCGTGCGGTCCATGACGTGCCACTTCAGGAAGCGTTCGAGCGCCACGCGCGCGTGCTGCTTCTCCTGCTCCGACTTCCAGGGCGCGTCGAAGGCGAGCGCGTTCCACACGGAGTCGAGGCGCTCCATGAGGACGTCGAGGTCGGCAGGGGTCCGGCCGGAGGCGACCTCGTCGGCGAGGACGTGGACGACGTTGCCGAAGCCCTGGGCGGCGGTCGCGGGGGCGTCGGCCTTCACCTCGCGGCCCAGGAACCACTGCAGGGAGCAGGTGTTGGCGAGCTGGTCGAGGGCGCTGCCGGACAGTACGACGGGCTGGTCGCGGTCCCTGAGCGGCACCTTGCTCTCGGTGGGCTCGAACATGCCCCACCAGCGGTACGGGTGCGCCGACGGCACCAGCGGGCGGCCGTCCTCGTCGCTCAGCGCGGCCAGCCGGGCCAGGCGCAGGGCCGCGGCCTCGCGGAGGGGGTCCGACACACGCGGGTCCACCGTCGTGGCGCGCAGTTCGGCGACGAGGGAGGGCACGGACAGCGGGCGGCGGGGGCGGCCGGTGACGTCCTTGGGCTCGACGCCGAGTTCTGAGAGGAAACGGGAGGGCTGGTCGCCGTCGTCGGCGGGTGCCTTCACCGCGGTGACGACGAGGCGCTCACGCGCGCGCGTGGCGGCCACGTAGAAGAGACGTCGCTCCTCCGCCAGCAGCGCGCCCGGCGTAAGTGGCTCCGCGAGGCCGTCGCGGCCGATGCGGTCGGCCTCCAGGAGCGAGCCGCGACGGCGCAGGTCCGGCCACAGGCCCTCCTGGACACCGGCGACGACGACCAGGCGCCATTGCAGTCCCTTGGAGCGGTGCGCGGTCATCAGGCGGACGGCGTCGGGACGCAGGGCCCGTCCGGTGAGCGTGTCGGCGGCGATGTCCTCGGCTTCGATCTCGGCCAGGAAGTTGAGGGCGCCGAGGCCGCCGGTGCGCTCCTCCGCGCGCGCCGCCGTGGCGAACAGCGCGCACACGGCGTCGAGGTCACGGTCCGCGTTGCGCCCGGCCGCGCCACCGCGCCTGGCGGCCCGCTCCAGGCGCCTGGGCCACGGTGTTCCGTCCCACAGCTCCCACAGCGCTTCCTCGGCCGTACCACCGCCCGCGAGGCGCTCGCGTGCCTTCCGCAGCAGCGCGCCCAGGCGTTGCGCTCCCCGCGCGTACACCGGGTCGTGCGCCACCAGTCGCTCGGGCTCCGCCAGCGCGCGTGCCAGCAGTTCGTCCGAGGGCGGAGGCACGGGGTTGCCGCCGGCCCGCTCCTCCTCGCGCAGCGCGCGGCCGAGGCGTCGCAGATCGGCGGTGTCCATGCCCGCGAGGGGGGAGGCGAGGAGGTTGAGCGCGGTCTCGGTGCCCAGCCACGAGTGCTGCGCCCCGGGGTTGTCGGACGAGTCGTCGGACTCCTGGGTCGAGGCTGCCGGGGCCGCCTCCCCCAGCTCCGCCCGTGCCACCGTCCGCAGCGCCGTCAGAAGGGGCTGTACGGCCGGTTCGTGGCGCAGGGGCAGGTCGTCGCCGTCGATCTCCAGAGGGACGCCCGCGGCGGTGAGGGCGCGCCGGATCGAGGGGATCGTGCGGGCGCCGGCGCGCACCAGGACGGCCATCTCGCTCCAGGGGACGCCGTCCTCCAGGTGGGCCCGCCGCAGGACGTCCGCGATGTTGTCCAGCTCGGTACCCGACGTCGGGTACGTGTAGACCTCGACACGCCCCCCGTCCCGTACGGGCCTGAGCTCGCGGTGGGCCCGTACCTTCTCGGCGGGGAGGCGGGTGAGCGGCATGCGCTGCGTGAGAAGACGGGTTGCGGCGAGCAGGTCCGCTCCCGAGCGGCGGGAGTTCCTGAGGACCGCGACCGGCGCCCGGTGACCGTCCGCGCGCGGGAAGACCGCCGGGAACTCCAGGATGCCGTTCACGTCGGCACCCCGGAAGGTGTAGATCGACTGGTCCGGGTCGCCGAGCGCCACCAGGGTGCGGCCGCCGCCCGCAAGGGCCCTCAGGAGCCTTACCTGGGCGGGGTCCGTGTCCTGGTACTCGTCGACGTAGACCGCGTCGTACTGGGCGGCCAGCCGCTCGGCGACACCGGGGCGGTCGGCGAGGAGCACGGCCCGGTGGACCAGTTCCGCGTAGTCGAGCACTCCTTGCAGGTCGAGGACGTCGAGGTACTCGGCGAGGAAGGCGGAGGCCGCGAGCCAGTCCGGGCGGCCGATGCGTGCGGCGAAGGTCCGCAGGTCCTCGGGGGCCAGGCCCAGCTCGCGGCTGCGGGCGAGGACCGCGCGGACCTCGTCGGCGAACCCTCGCGTGGTCAGGCAGGCGCGCAGCTCGTCCGGCCAGCGCACATGTGCGAGGCCCAGGCGCTCCAGGTCGGGCTGGCCCGCGAGCAGTTCACGGACCGCCACGTCCTGTTCGGGGCCGGACAGCAGCCGCAGTGGTTCGACGAACAGGTCGCTGTCCTGGTGGGCGCGGATCAGGGCGTAGCAGAACGAATGGAAGGTGGTGGCCTGCGGGGCGCGCGAGGCGCCCATGCGCAGCGCCATCCGATCGCGCAGCTCCACGGCCGCCTTGCGGCTGAAGGTCAGGACGAGCACGCGCGCGGGGTCGGCCCCCCGGGCCACGCGGGCCGCCACGGACTCGACGAGAGTGGTCGTCTTGCCGGTGCCCGGACCTGCGAGGACCAGCAGGGGACCGGCCCCGTGGTCAACCACGCCGCGCTGCTCGGCGTCCAGACGAGGGGGGTCCCTTCGGGCCGGTGGGGTACGCACCAGTCGGTAAGCGCCACGGCTCCCCTGTCGCACCTGGGGGTGCGACAGGCGCCTGGTGGAGAAAGAGGAGCTCACGTGGTTCGCCGGTCCTGGTGGGTGTGCGAGATGTCACTGCCGAGGCGGTGCGCCGTCGTCAAGGGGTGGTGGTCGGGAAACGGGTGCGAGGCCCGCCGCTCGTCGAGAGCGGTGGCCGCGGGGTGAGAGGGACACCTTCAGCCGACGCTACGCCGACCGGTGGCACGGAAGCAGGGCTTCCCCTTGTTCCCTCCCGACTCGCGCGGCACGCGCGTCCCTCGCCCATCGAACGTACGGCATACCACCGACGTGCCCCGTTTCCCCCGTACGGACCAGGGGGCTCACCGGGATCCGTCGGACACCGGACTCTGTCAGGTGTGACCCTCCGCACGTTCGCCGCCGTCCCAGCGTGCCCGTCTCATGTCGACGCGCGGCACATGGCCCTCGGTGGTGCGGCTCGCCTCGCGCAGGGGGGTGCCCTCAGCGCGGTAGCGGTCCAGGGCTCTCAGTTCGTGGCCGGGCAGCAGGACGCCGTCGGCGCGGACGACCCGCCACCACGCGACCGCGCCCCCGTAGAGGGCCATCACGCGGCCCACCTGGCGTGGGCCGCCCTCCCCCAGCCATTCGGCGACGTCCCCGTATGTCATGACCCGTCCAGGCGGGATCAGGTCGGTGACCTCGAGGACCCGCTCCGCGTACTCCGGCAGGGCGTCCACCGGAAGGCTCTCCTCGCTCATCCGCCCCATCCTGCCCCACCCCACCGACAATGGGACGTGGTGACCGACGCGTGCGTCCCTCGCCCCGGGGGCGGTCTTCGGGCAGACTGTGCGCCCCCGCATTGCACCCTGATGCCCCTGTGTGCCCACCGGGCATGCCACCATCGTGCGGGCGGTGACTGGTGATACGAGACCAAGAAGAGACGATGAAGCAGCAGAGCGTGCACCCCGATGACGCGGCGGGCACGTCTGGCGCCTCTTCGCGCCCGGACACCGCCGAGGAAGGCGACAAGAGCACCGAAAACGTCTCGAAAAAGACATCCGGCACCACCCCGCCCGCGGCCGAAACAGCCTCCCCCGTGACGCACGAGAACGAGAAGCGGCAGGAGGAGCGCGACGAGGACGACCTTGAGGAGGCTCACGCCGAGGAGGTCGAGGGCGACGAACCGTTGCTCCCCGCGCGCGTGCACCGTCCTTCCGACCTCATGCGGCTGGCCGTCGGCGTCCTCGGGATCATCGTCCTGCTGGCGATCGCCGCGTTCGCCCACGGCACCACCTCCGGGCTCGAACAGGACATCAACAAGGGCACGGGGCAGGCGCCCGATCTTCTGATCAAGCTCGCGGGCCTCGGGTCGAGCATCGCGATCCTGCTGGTGCCGGTCGCCTTCGCGATCGAGCGGCTGATCAAGCGGGACGGGCTGCGCATCGCCGACGGCGTGCTCGCGGCGGTCCTGGCACACGGAGTGACGCTGGCGACAGACCTGTGGGTCGCCAGGGCTGCCCCCGACTCGATCCAGGAAGCGCTCACCCAGCCCTCACCCGGCGACATCCACGCCCTCACCGACCCCGTGCACGGCTACCTCGCGCCGGTCATCGCCTACATGACCGCCGTCGGCATGTCCCGCAGACCGCGCTGGCGCGGCGTGCTGTGGATCGTGCTGCTGCTGGACGCCTTCTCGATGCTGGTCACCGGCTACACGACACCGTTCTCGATCATCCTGACGGTGTTGATCGGCTGGACCGTCGCCTACGGGACGCTGTACGCGGTCGGCTCCCCGAACGTACGCCCGACCGGCCGGACCCTGATGGCCGGCCTCAGGCGGGTCGGCTTCAAACCGGTGAGCGCGGCCCGTGAGGAGATCCCGGACACGGCGGAGGGCGGTGACCGGGGCCGCCGGTACTTCGTGACCTTGGAGGACGGTCCACCCCTGGACGTCACCGTCGTCGACCGGGAACAGCAGGCGCAGGGCTTCTTCTACCGCGTCTGGCGGCGGCTGACGCTGCGCGGCATCACCACACGCCGCAGCCTTCAGTCACTGCGCCAGGCGCTGGAACAGGAGGCCCTGCTCGCGTACGCGGCCATCGCGGCCGGCGCCAACGCACCCAAGCTGATCGCGACCTCCGAACTCGGACCGGACGCCGTGATGCTCGTCTACGAGCACACCGGCGGCCGCACCCTGGACTCCCTGGCGGACGACGAGGTCACCGACGAGCTGATGTCGGACACCTGGCACCAGGTGAAGGCACTGCAGTCACGGCGCATCGCGCACCGCAGGCTCGTGGGCGACGCGGTCCTGGTGGATCGTTCCGGCATGGTGATCCTGACCGATCTGCGGGTCGGTGAGATCGCGGCCGGCGACCTGGTGCTCCGCATGGACGTCTCCCAACTCCTGACGACATTGGGCCTGCGCGTGGGCGCCGAACGCGCCGTGGCCTCGGCGGTGAGCGTGCTCGGCCCCGACGCGGTGGCCGACTGTCTGCCGATGCTGCAGCCCATCGCGCTCTCGCGCTCCACGCGCGCGACCCTGCGCAGACTGGCCCGCGAGCGCGCCGAACGCGAGCGCGAGGCGGTCCTGGAGGCGTCCCACCTGGCCAAGCAGGCCCGCGCGGAGGAGCACGTCAAGGCCACCGAGCCCGGCAAGGCCGACAAAAAGGCCGTACGGGCCGAGCAGCGGGCCGAGAAGCGAGCGATCGACGAGGCCCTGGAGGAGGCCCGCGAGGAGGACCTGCTCACCCAGATCCGCCACCAGGTGCTCCTGATAAGGCCCCAGGCACCGGTCGAACCGGCCCGGCTGGAGCGGGTCAAGCCGCGCACCCTGATCAGTCTCATCGCCGGTGCGATCGGTGCGTACTTCCTGCTGACCCAGCTCACCCACACCGAGTTCGGGCCACTCATCGAGAACGCGGAGTGGGGCTGGGTCGCCGCGGCCGTGTTCTTCTCGGCGCTGAGCTACGTGGCTGCGGCGATGAGCCTGCTGGGCTTCGTGCCGGAGCGGGTGCCGTTCCTGCGAACCGTGGCGGCACAGGTCGCGGGATCGTTCGTGAAGATCGTGGCGCCGGCCGCGGTGGGCGGTGTGGCACTCAACACACGCTTCCTGCAGCGTGCGGGTGTGCGTCCGGGGCTCGCGGTGGCGAGTGTCGGCGCGTCGCAACTCTTCGGGCTCGGCTGCCACATCCTGATGCTGCTCGCCTTCGGCTATCTGACCGGCACCGAGAAGACACCGTCCCTGTCGCCGTCGCGTACCGTCATCGCGGGCCTGTTGACGGTCGCGGTGCTCGTTCTGGTCGTGACGTCGATCCCGTTCCTGCGCAAATTCGTCGTCACGCGCGTGCGGTCACTCTTCGCCGGTGTCGTACCGCGCATGCTCGACATCCTGCAACGGCCGCAGAAGCTGATCACCGGAATCGGCGGCATGCTGCTGCTCACCGGCTGTTTCGTGCTCTGCCTGGACGCCTCGATCCGCGCCTTCGGCAACGACGCGGCCTCGATCAGCATCGCCAGCATCGCCGTCGTTTTCCTCGCCGGCAACGCACTGGGGTCCGCAGCGCCGACCCCAGGTGGTGTGGGCGCCGTCGAGGCCACCCTGACCTTCGGTCTGACCGCCGTGGGGCTCCCTTTGGAGGTCGCCGCGCCTGCGGTGCTGCTGTTCCGACTGCTGACGCTGTGGCTGCCCGTACTGCCGGGGTGGCTGGCCTTCAACCAACTGTCCCGAAAGGGCGCTCTCTAGGCAGGTCCACGCGCGCGTGGGTCCCCTTTTCCGAACTCACCCCGGGGCTGCGCGCGGGTGCCGTGCCTCACCCGCACGGCCCGCGTCCCGAGCGCGCCGACCCGGGCGGCTCCAGGATGGGTGCATGCCCACCCCGCCCCGGCCGCGTGCCGTTGCCGTGACCGCGATCGCCGTCCTGCTGTCTCTGTCGGCGGCCGGCTGTGGCGACGACGCCAAGGGGGACGACGAGGACCTGACCTCCCAGAAGCTGAGCTGGGAGACCTGCGAGGCACCCTCCGAATCCGAGGGCGGCGGCGCCGCGCCCTCACCGCTGCCGGACGGCGACGTCTGGCAGTGCGCGACCATGCGGGCGCCCCTCGACTGGGACGAGCCCAGGGGCGACACCATCCCCATCGCGCTGATCCGGGCCAGGGCCGGCGGCGCCGCCGACCAGCGCATCGGCTCGCTCGTCTTCAACTTCGGCGGCCCCGGCGGCTCGGGCGTCAAGGCGCTCCCCTCCTCCGGTGCGGACTACGCGAAACTGCGCACCCGCTACGACCTGGTGAGCTTCGATCCGCGTGGCGTCGGCCGCAGCGCCGGCATCGAGTGCGAGGACGACGAGGAACTCGACGAGTACTTCCAACAGGACGGGACACCGGACGACGCGGCCGAGCGGAAGGAGTTCCTCGACCACACGAAGGCGTTCAACTCCGCCTGCGAGAAGAACTCCGGCAAGACCCTCCCCTACGTCCGCACCACGGACGCGGCCCGCGACCTGGACCTCATGCGGCAGGTCCTCGGCGACGACAAGCTCCACTACTTCGGCATCTCCTACGGCACCGAACTCGGCGGCGTCTACGCCCATCTGTTCCCCAAGAACGTGGGACGGGCGGTGTTCGACGCGGTCGTCGACCCGACACAGACGGACGATCGGGGCTCGCTCGGACAGGCCAAGGGGTTCCAACTGGCGCTCGACAACTACGCACGGGACTGCGTGTCGAAGGAGGAGGACTGCCCGGTCGGCGACACCGAGCAGGACGTCAAGAACCGGATCACCAAGCTGCTCGACGACCTCGACGCCAGGCCGATCACGGGAACCTTCCGCCGCGACCTGACCCAGTCCTCGGCCACGAAAGGGATCGCCCAGGCCCTGTACTCCCAGGACCTCTGGCCGTATCTGACGGAGGGCCTCCAGATGGCGTACGACGGGGACGGCAGCCTGCTGATGCTGCTGTCCGACTCGCTGAACGGGCGCAGCGAGAACGGCGAGTACAGCAACGCCGCCGCGGCGCACGTCTCCATCAGCTGCTCGGACGACAAGCCGCGCTACACCACACAGGACGTGGAGGCGAAGCTGGCCGAGTTCCGGGCGGCCTCGCCCGTCTTCGGCGAATGGCTCGCCTGGCAGTTGCTCACCTGCACCGACTGGGCGGTCCCCGGCGCGGCCGACCATCCCGACGTGCGCGCCCCGGGCTCGGCGCCGATCCTCGTCATCGGCAACACGGGCGACCCGGCCACACCGTACGCGGGCGCGCGGAAAATGATGGAGGCGCTCGGGGCGGGCGTCGGGATCGAGCTGACATACAAGGGCCAGGGGCACGGTGCGTACAACAGCGGGAATGCGTGCGTCCAGACGGCCGTGGACGGTTACCTGCTGAGGGGGAGGGTGCCGAAGGCCGGCACGGTCTGCTCATAAAAGTGCAGGTCAGAACGTTATCCACAGGCAATCTCGGCATTCACTGCAATCCGCATACCATGGCATGACCGCCATTCGGGACATCCGGCGGACGGTATCGCGAGAGGGGGACGTACGCATGGCGCGATTTTCACGGGGGGCGGCTGTGGCCGCAGCCGTGCTGCTGATCGCCGGCTGTAGCGGCGGCAGTGACGACCGGGCGGGTGAGGAGGCGGACGACGGAAAGGCCTCGGCCTCCTCACCGGCGCCCCAGAAGCTCGGCTGGGGGCGCTGCAAGGCGACTTCGGAGGGCCCGGCACCGGGCGACGACTGGCAGTGCGCGACGCTGAAGGTGCCGCTGGACTACGCGAACCCGGACGACGGGACGATCGGGCTCGCGCTGATCCGCAGCAGGGCGACCGGCGACGCCGACGAACGTATCGGCTCCCTCCTGTTCAACTTCGGCGGGCCCGGCGGCTCCGGCGTGTCCACGCTGCCGTCGTACGCGGGACTCACGAGCGAACTGCACGAGCGGTACGACCTGGTGAGCTGGGACCCTCGCGGGGTGGCCGCGAGCGAGGGGGTGCGCTGTCGAAGCGACAAGGAGATCCAGGCGGGCGAGTCGGTGGACGCCACACCGGACGACGTGACCGAGGAGACGGCCTTCTTCAAGGACGCGACCGCCTTCGGCGCGGGCTGTGAGAAGGCCGCGGGCAAGCTGCTGTCGCATGTGTCGACCACCGAGACCGCCCGCGACATGGACCTCATGCGCCAGGCCCTCGGCGACGAGAGGACGCACTACTTCGGCATCTCCTACGGCACCGAACTCGGCGGCGTCTACGCCCACCTGTTCCCCGAGAACGTGGGACACCTGGTCCTGGACGCGGTGGTCGACCCGACCGCCGACACGGTGGGCCACGCGAAGAACCAGGCCCTGGGCTTCCAGCGCGCTCTCGACAACTACCTGAAGTCCACCGGCCAGGACCCCGAGGAGGGCACCCGGAAGATCGAGGAGTTGCTGGAGCGGATCGACGCCGAGCCGCTGGCGACGACGTCCGGCCGCGAGCTCACCCAGACGCTGGCGACCACCGGCATCGTCCTGCCGCTCTACAGCGAGCAGAGCTGGCCCACGCTGACCAGTGCGCTCGACGCGGCCGAGGACGGCGACGGCACCGAGCTGCTCGCACTGGCCGACGGATACAACGAGCGTGATCCGTCGGGCCGCTACGGCACCACGACCCACTCCCAACGGGTCATATCGTGCCTGGACCAGAAGCAGCGGCCGAGTCCGGAGGAGACGAAGAAGCTGCTGCCCGAGTTCCGGGAGATCTCCCCCGTCTTCGGCGAATTCCTGGGCTGGGACACCGCAGGCTGGTGCCACGACTGGCCGGTGCCGGGCCTGACGGACTCACCGGAGGTGAGCGCACCGGGAGCGGCGCCCGTCCTCGTGGTGGGCAACACCGGCGATCCGGCGACGCCCTACGAGGGGGCGCGGAAGATGGCCGGGGAACTGGGCGAAGGTGTCGGTGTGATGCTCACCTGGAAGGGCGAGGGGCATGGCGCGTACGGCAGCGGCAGCAGCTGTGTCGACTCGACGGTGAACGCGTATCTGCTGGACGGGACGGTGCCGAAGGACGGCAAGGTCTGCGCGTAGACCGTCACGGCCGCCGACTCGAGCCGAGGGGGGCGGCAGCGGTGAGGGGCCCGGCACCCGTGGCGCCGAGCCCCTCCCTGGAAGGCGTGTGCCTAGTAGACCGGCTTGTTCGGCTCGATCTGGTTGACCCAGCCGATCACGCCACCGCCGACGTGCACCGCGTCGGCGAAGCCCGCCGACTTCAGGACCGCGAGGACTTCCGCACTGCGGACGCCCGTCTTGCAGTGCAGGACGATCTTCTTGTCCTGCGGGAGGGCCTCCAGGGCAGTGCCCATGAGGAACTCGTTCTTCGGGATCAGCTTGGCGCCCGGGATGGAGACGATCTCGTACTCGTTGATCTCGCGGACATCGATGATCTCGATGTTCTCGCCGTCGTCGATCCACTCCTTGAGCTGCTTGGGAGTGATCGTCGAGCCGGCGGCCGCCTCCTGGGCCTCCTCGGAGACAACGCCGCAGAAGGCCTCGTAGTCGATGAGCTCGGTGACGGTGGGGTTCTCGCCGCAGACCGCGCAGTTCGGGTCCTTGCGGACCTTGACCTGGCGGTACTGCATCTCCAGGGCGTCGTAGATCATCAGGCGGCCGACGAGCGGCTCACCGATGCCCGCGAGAAGCTTGATGGCCTCGTTGACCTGGATGGAACCGATGGACGCGCACAGCACCCCGAGGACGCCGCCCTCGGCGCAGGAGGGGACCATGCCCGGCGGCGGGGGCTCCGGGTAGAGGCAGCGGTAGCAGGGGCCGTGCTCGGCCCAGAAGACGGAGGCCTGGCCGTCGAAGCGGTAGATCGAGCCCCAGACGTACGGCTTGTTCAGCAGCACGGCCGCGTCGTTGACCAGGTAGCGGGTCGCGAAGTTGTCCGTGCCGTCGACGATCAGGTCGTACTGGCTGAAGATCTCCTTCACGTTCTCGGCCTCGAGCCGCTCTTCGTGGAGGATCACGTTCACGTACGGGTTGATGCCGAGAACGGAGTCGCGCGCGGACGCGGCCTTGGAGCGGCCGATGTCGGCCTGGCTGTGAATGATCTGGCGCTGCAGGTTCGACTCGTCGACCTCGTCGAACTCCACGATGCCGAGCGTCCCGACGCCCGCCGCGGCCAGGTACATCAGCGCCGGCGAGCCCAGGCCGCCGGCGCCCACGCAGAGCACCTTGGCGTTCTTCAGCCGCTTCTGCCCGTCCATCCCCACGTCGGGGATGATCAGGTGGCGGGAGTACCTGCGAACCTCGTCTACGGTGAGCTCGGAAGCGGGCTCGACCAGGGGTGGCAGCGACACGGGGACTCCGTTGGTCGGTCAATCACTACAGTTGTTCTCCCCGTAACACTGCCACGCCCTCTTTCATTCCGAGACACCCGTTCCAATCAGCGAGACGATGTCGTCCCAGTAGCCGGGCATCGCCTCCCAGGGGTCGATCCGGCCGCCGCGGTCCGTGCGGTCGGTGAAGTAGATCGTGGCGGCGCCCTGCCAGCGGGCGATGCGCAGCGCCTCGTCGAGGTGGCCGCGCGGGACACCGTGGACGAAGTGACAGAAGCGCTCGGGCGGATGGTCGGCGGTCCACTCGGCCACCTGCGACCAGCGGTAGTCGTTCCAGGGCCCGGAGAAGGTCACCAGTTGGTCGGCGGTCTCGGCATACCCGGGATGTGGATGGATGCCATGGCCGAGGACGATGTGACCGCCGCCGAGGAGTGCGCGGAGCGCGGTGACCGTGCGGGCGGTCTCGGGCAGGGCGCTGCGCTCGGTGGGGCAGCGGTCCAGGAGGAAGCCGTCGATCCGGTACCAGTCGAGATAGCGGCGCGCGTCGAAGGCGATTTCGGCGTAGGTGCGCGCCCCGTAGGTCACGTCCAGGTGACCGAGGACCCGGACGCCCGCGTTCCGCAGCCGTCCGGCGGCTTCCAGGCAGTGGGGGTCGGGCCGGCTGCCGGGACCGTCGGAGACGTTCAGGACGACCCAGTGCAGGGGGGTGCCGGGGCGGGTGAGTTCGCCCCACTCGAGTGGGGCGACGAGGGGGTGCGCATAGCCGGGGATGCCGAAGCCGAGGCTTAGGCCGGTGCTCGTGATGCCGGACGGGGCGGGGGTCAGATACGGCACGCCGCCTCCATCCAGATGTCGGCGAGGGACTCCTCGAGGTTGATCCTGGGCCGCCAGCCGAGCCGGTCGCGAGCGGTGCGGACGTCGGCCTGCTGCCAGCTGCCGCAGCCGTCCGGGTAGGGGTAGGAGACGGGGGCCGCGTGGTCCGGTTCGGGGCGGGGGTGGCCGATGGCGGGCCTGAGGGGGCCGGTTGGGGAGTCGAGTTCGTGGAGGGCGCCGCCGTAGCCGGCCACGCGGGCGAGGACGGCCGCGGCGTCGCGGAGACGCACGGCGCGACCCGAGCCGATGTTGATCACGCCCTGGGCCGCGGAGAGCGAGGCGGCATGGACGGCGCGGGCGACGTCGCGGACGTCGACGAAGTCGCGCTGGACGCCGAGCCCGCCGAGTTTGAGTTCGCCGTCGCCGGACTGCATGGCGCGGCGCATGGCTTCGGCGAGTCGGCCGAGCGGGGAACCGGCCGGCGTGCCGGGTCCGGCAGGCGAGAAGACGCGGAGGACCACGGCGTCCAGGCCGGAGCCGAGGACGAGCTCGGTGGCGGCGAGCTTGCTCACGCCGTACGGGCCGCCGGGGCGGGGCACGGCGTCCTCGGCGGTGGAGGAGCCTGGCTGGCTGGGCCCGTATTCGGCGCCGCAGCCGAGCTGTACCAGGCGGGCCCCGCAGCCGCTGCGGCGCAGGGCCTCGCAGACGGTGGCGACGGCGACGGTGTTGTGCCGGGTGAGTTCGCGGGCGCCGCCGCGGGTGGCGCCGGCGCAGTTGACGACGACTCCGGGGTGGACAGCGTCCAGGAAGCGGGTGAGCGCGCCTGGGCTGCCGGTGGCGAGGTCGAACCGTACGTCGGCGTCGTCGCCACGGCCGAGCGCGGTGAGCTGGACGGCCGGGTCGGCGAGCAGGCGTTCGGCGACGAAGCGGCCGAGGTATCCGTTGGCTCCGATCAGCAGGACCCTCATCGGGCGGCTCCCGGGGCGGGTTCTCCGGTTCGGGAGGTGATCATCTGGCGTTCTCCTTATGGGGTGGTGCCGTGGGTGATGAGTGGGCCCGCGGTGTCGGCCCCGCGGGAGGGGACGCTCGGGACGGAAGTCCCGCGCATCGGTCGGGCTCGGACTTGCACGGCGGTGTACCACCGTCGTGCAAGTCCGAGGTGGGTCAGGTCTCCCCGGAGGGCAGGGCGTGGGCCGAGGCCCGGGTCAGCGTGCGTGTGGCGTGGACGAGCAGGGCGAGCGCGGTGGTGCCGCACACGAGGGCGGGGACGGCCCCGGGCCCCCAGGTGTCGGCGACGGTCTCGACAGGGACGGCCAGGAGGGAGCAGCCGGGCAGGCGGCTTGCGAAGACCGTGCCCAGCGTGAACGCCTCGGCCAGAGCGGCTGCGCGGAGGGTGACGGTCGGGACCTGGGCGAACCCGTGCGCAATGAGGAGACGGGCGAGCAGAAGGAGAACGCCGAGGGCACCCGCGCCGACGTACCCGGCCGGCTCGTGCAGGATTGCACCGCACAGCGCGAGCAGGGCGGTTAGGGCACAGAGGTGGAGCGCGAACACTCCGAGAATCAGGGGCTTCACGGAGTCGGCGAACTCCGCGAGGCCTCGGCTGGCGGCGAGTTTGCGGCGGGCACCTACGGAGAGAAGGTGGGCGGACCAGACTGCGGGGGCGCAGGACAGGGCGAGCGCGAGCACGGGGGCCTCGGCCAGGGGCCAGGCGCCCTGGGGGCCGCCGTCGAGGCCGGCGGCGAGCAGGCCGTCGCCGAGAAGGGCGTACGTGATCAGCCAACAGGTCCAGGCGCGGGTACGGCCCGCCGTGTCGGCCGGAGCGCGCAGCGGGCCACGGGTGAGGGCCACACGGAGGCCGAGGGCCACCGCGAGGGCGCCGAGGGCAGCGACGGCGAGACGGGGTTGACCGTCGGTGAGGCGTACTCCTACGACGGCCGCCGCGCAGAGGGAGCCCGGCAGGAGGGCCAGCACGGCCCATCCGCCGCGCACGCCGGGCGCACCCGGCACCGGCTCACGCTCCGTGGATTCCTCCCCGTCACGCGACACACGCGCGTACATCTCCTCGGCGAGTGAGAACACGTCCCGGTGGCGGAAGCGGGCAGCCGTACGGTCGGTCACCCCGTGCGCCTCCAGCCCGGCGGCGATCTCCAAGGAGTCCACCGCCCGCTCGCAGAGGTCCCGGTGCCGGTGCATCAGAGCCTTCACGGGATCGGCTCCACCACGTCGGGGGGCGGCCTCGGGCTCGGCTGCGGCGGGGCAGCGGGCGCCCGGCCGGAGGGTCGGGCCGGGCAGGGCTACGAGGTCATGTGCTGCCAGGAGGTCGGGCGAAGTCATGGCATCCAGCAGGGGCTTCGGACCGGGCGAGCCCTTGGCGCCGGGCTCACCCGACAGCCCTCCCGGGCCCGGCTCGCCCGACCGCTCTCCCGAACGCGACGCGCTCACCTCAGCCGACCCACCGGGTCCGTCCGACCCACCGGGCCCGTCCGGCGCACTGCCGGATCCGTCCGACCCGCCCGGCCCGTCCGACCCATCCAGTCCGGCCATGCGGTCGGGTCGGTCGACTCGGTCCAGTCCTGCCGCGCGGTCCAGCCCGTCCACGCGGTCCATGACGTCCGAGCGCTCCAACCCATCGAACCCGTCCAGCCCGTCCAGCCGCAGCTCGCTCATCGCGCCCCCTCCCCCGCCGGAACCGGCTCCCCGGCCGCTGTGCCCGGAGGCCTCTCCACAGCCCGGACCGGATCGGACGCCGAAGCCGACGCCGCAGTTGTGGCAGGTGCCGCCGCCGGAGCCTGGCCGGCCGCGTGGCTCTGTGCCGGGTCGGGCGAGGAGTCCGGCGCCGAGCCGGGATCAGAACTTGCAGCCGGCGTCGTGACCGGCACCGATGCCGTGGCTCGCGCATGCGTCGTCGCCCGCACAGGCGTCGTCGCCCGCACAGGCGCGCCGCGGGCCCAGTGCGGCCGACCGGCGGCACCCCCGCCGAGGCCCGCGACACCGGCGACCCCCGCTACCCCTGCCACACCGGCGACTCCCGCTACCCCGAGGCCGCCCGCCACCAGCCGGGGATCGGTCCAGCGGCCGGGCACGTGGGCCTCCGCCGGGGCGCTGAAGGGCAGTGGTTCGCCGGTCCCGTCGAGGACGACCTTGCGCACCGGGGCGTGGGAGACGACCTCAAGGTAGATGCCACGAAATGCCGCGACGTTCTGTTCCACCGTGAAGAGTTCGAGGGCTCGTGCGCGGGCGGCCGCGCCCAGGCGCGCACGGCGCTCGGGTTCCCGCAGAAGCGCCACGCACGCCTCGGCCAGCGCCCGCGGGTTGCGCGGTGGGACGACGAGGCCCGTGCCGCCGATGACCTCCACGACGGCGCCCACGTCGGTGGAGACCGTCGGCCTGGCGCAGAACATGGCCTCGACCAGGCTGATCGGGAAGCCCTCGACGACGCTGGACAACACGACCACCGCACCCGCCGCATAGGCCTCGGCCAGGTCGGGGACTGCCGGGTCGCCGATCTCCTCGAAGGAGACGGGGTTGTAGCCGATCGCGTGGACGCCGTCCGCCTCGTCGGGGAAGAGCTGCGCGGCCAGGGCCTTGCAATGGCCCAGATAGGCGGTGGCCTCGGACCCCGCTGCCGCTCCGACGATCCTGAGCCGCGCCTTGGGCTCCGCTCGGCGGATCTCGACGAAGGCGTGCAGCAGCGAGATCAGATCCTTGGCGGGCTCGATACGGCCGACCCAGACCAGCGTGTACGGATCCGCGCCCTCCAGGGACTCGCCCACCTCCGCGAAACGGGCGGCGTCCATGCCGGGATAGACCGTCCGGATCCTGGCGCGGTCGGCGCCGCAGCGCTCCTGCCAGCGCCGGGCGTGGGTGTTGCCGGGGGTGAGGCAGGCGGCCTGCCGGTAGACCTCGGCGGTCAGTCGCCGGTGGAAGGCCGCGAGCAGGGCGCGCACCGGCGCCTCTCCCGAGGCCCCGAGGTAGTGCGCCCGCAGCGGCACTCCGTACTCGGTGACCAGCAGCGGCACCCCGTGGAAGTGACGGGCCAGCAGCCCGGGAAGTGCGGCCGAGCCGCCCGCCGCCGCGTGGCACAGGTCGACCGAGCCGAGCCCGTCGTCCTCGTACCAGTCGAGTGACAGGGGGCGCAGGGCGCGTTCGAGATGTGCGGCGACCGTCAGCAGATCCGGTACGCGTGCCTCGCGCGCCCCTCGCAGTGCGCCCGGCGCGCGACAAGCGCGCTCCAGGGTCCGCACGGCGACCTCGGAGCGCAGCGCGCCGACCAGCCCACCCTCGTCGCGGCCCAGCTCGGCGAGCCCGTACAGCGCGTTGCCGAAACGGTCCGCCTCAGCGTCGGCCCCGCCTTCGAAAGCCTCCCCGGCCCCACCGGCCCCACCGAGTAGCCCGGCCTCACCAGCAACACCGTGGACCCGGCCCGCTCCCCCCGAGCACACCGCCGCGACCAGTTCGCCGTACGCCTCCGCGAAGCACCTCCGCGCCCGGCGTCCGTGGACGACCCCGTCGTCCTCGGCCGTCCACAGCGGTGCCGTACGGACCCGGCTGACCTGCGGCGGCAGCGGGATCCAGCCCTCGTCCTCCTGCCGCTCACTCCGGCTGAGCGCGTAGATGTCGAACTCGTGTCGCTCCAGCCCACGTACGAGTCGGTCGCACCAGAGCCTGGCGTCACCGCTCACATACGGATAGCCACCCTCCGTAAGCAGTCCGATACGC
The DNA here is from genome assembly GCF_036346855.1 of Streptomyces europaeiscabiei. Classification (NCBI taxonomy): domain Bacteria; kingdom Bacillati; phylum Actinomycetota; class Actinomycetes; order Kitasatosporales; family Streptomycetaceae; genus Streptomyces; species Streptomyces europaeiscabiei. The sequence goes on along the minus strand of NZ_CP107841.1, from coordinate 6,916,104 downwards.
ACGCGTGCACCCCCGATCTCCCGTTTGAGAAGCCGCCGTTCACCCGGCGGCTCGCAGCGGGACGAACGTATGCGGACAAGGCGGTGGTGCGACGGACGGTTGTCCATCGCACCACCAAAAGGGGTGAACGGTCGTAACTTTCCCTAGCGGGACGCGTTTTGTCGCGCTAGGGGATCACTCGGTCACGCCGTGTCAGGCGCCGGGCGGGCTTCCGTCAACTACCGGGGTAGGGCCAGGGATTGGCCCTGCACGTGATCCCGTCCTGCGTCAGGAACTTGCTCTGCTGCTGCATGACGGGCGCGAGTTCGCCGTCCTTGTCGCAGGTCACATGGGGGTAGCCGAGGCGGTGGCCGATCTCGTGGTTGATCAGCATCTGCCGGTACGCGTGGATCTGATCGCCGTACGTCTCGGAGCCCTGGGCCCAGCGGTACGCGTTGATCATCACGCGCTCCGTGGCGGCCGAATCACAGGACACGTTGTCCACGGTCGTGTCGAGCCCCGACTTGGCGCACCAGAAAGCGGTGGTTCCCGGGCTGGCCAACGTGATCACGAAGTCGGGTGTTCCCGAGGAGATCCGCTCGAACGTACGACCACCGCTGTGGGCCCAACTCCGGTCGTCGTTCAGGGTCTTCTGTACGGCCTCGGCGAACAGCTCGGCGTCCAGCCCAAGGCCCTTCTCGACATCGACCCGGTAGCGGTACTTCTGTCCCGTCCCCGGCGCCTTGTCGAAGCCCCTGACCGCATCGAACTTCCCGTCGCCCTCCAGATCCGCGGCCAGCGCGTACACCTTGCCCATCTTCTGGTCGTACGACAGCGGGGTCGCGCTCGGGCTCGGCGGACCGGACGGTGTGGGCCGGTTGTCGCTGCGCGAGGCGCCACGCACATCACGCTCGCCGGCGTCGGCGGCCTGCGACTGCGTGGCGGTCTCGTCCTGTCCGCCGGCCACCTGTCCGCCCACGACCACCGCCAGCACGGTCGTGACCGCGGCGGCAGCGATCCCGGCGAACGCCCGCCCCTTGGCCCCCTTAGCCGCCCCGACGCCCTCGGCCCCATCACGCGGAGGCTGCTCCTGCGACACCTGCTGTTGCGACAGCTTCCGCTGCAGCGGTTCCTCTTGCAGTGGCCCCTCGTGCGCCTCGTGCAGCGGCTTCTCTTCGAGAGCCACCTCGACCCGGTGGTCGGCATCGGCCCCCGGCGCGGCACGGTGTGTCCGACCGGGTGCGAAGACGTCGTCGACCTCGTCGAAGGCGTCCAGATAGGCCTGGCGGGGGCCACCGGGGGGCATGGTCTCCTGCCGCTGCCGGGGAATGGGGATGCGGCGGCCGGAACGCTCCGGAGGCTCACCGTACGGGGCACCGGGGAGTGGCGCCTCGCCCGGCACACCATACGGGGCCCCTTGCGGAGCCCCTTGCGCCACGCCGTGTCCGGCACCCGTCCGGGGCCCACCACCACCCAAGTGCCCCCAACCGCCGCCCGCTTCACGCTGCTCGGGGTGCCCACCACGACTCGGTGGGTAGCCACGGACCGGGGTGCCGTCCGGGAACCGTGGGAAGCCCTGTGCGGGCGTGCCGTCCGGAAGGCGCGGCACCCCGTGCGCCGGAGTGCCGTCAGGAAGGCGTGGAAACCCGTGCGCCGGAGTGCCGTCGGCGAAACGGGGGACGGCGTGCGCCGGGGCGCCATCCGGAAGGCGCGGGAAGCCGTGCGCGGGGGTGGCATCGGGGAGACGCGGACCCTGCCGCCCAGGCGCACTTGCGTTGAACTGCGGCATCCCCTGACCGGGAGCCTGGCCGTACCTGCGGCGCGGCGGGGGACCGCCCGGCGGTTTCCCTCCTGCCGACGACGCAGCCGCAGCCGCAGCGTCCCTGGCGGCCGGAGGAGCCGGTCCGCCCACGCCCTGGGCCCCCTGCACTCCCTGGACCCTCGGTACCCGCTGCGTCGCCGGTCCGCGGTCGCCTGCCCCGGCGGACGCCGCCGTCCGGGCTTCCCTTATATCGTTTGTGTCGCCTTTCGGCGCCCGCCCCTTGCGGCTGTGCCGTCCCACGCCGCGCCTCAGCTCCCCACGCCGGCAGAGCCCGCTGGAGGCCCTTCGGTGGCCGATCGGGCACTGTCGGCACCGGCCAGGCGGCCGCCGCCCACCGAACCACCGTCATTCGAAGCGTCAACCGACACCGAACCCGCAGCACCAGCACCAGCACCAGCACCAGCACCAGCACCAGCCGAACTCAACGAAGCCGCAGCCACAGGCGAATCCACACCCGGATCCCAGCCACCCGACCCCGACCCCGACCCCATCGACACCGAATCCGCCCCGCCGCCCGACTTCCCCGTATCCGCGAGCAGTTCACGGAACGCGGCGGCAACAACCTCCGGATACTCCATCATCGCGACATGCCCCGCGTCCGGCAGGGAGACAAGGCGGGAGTCGCGGAAGGAGCGGGCGGCGCGCTGGGCCATCCGGTAGCCGACGAGTTGGTCGCGGCGGCCGTAGACAAGGAGGGTCGGGGCGAGGACTCGCTCCGCCTGACGCCAGAGCGAGTGCTGCCCGCCCAGGGTGTAGGCGTCCACCAACCCCCGGGCGGAACGCGTCAACGCGTCCCACATGTACGGCAGCTGGACCCGCCGCTCCATCTCCTCGACAGCGTTGCGGAAGCCCTCGTCCGTCACGCGGCCGGGGTCGCCGTAACAGAGTGCAGTAACGCCCCGTACGCGCTGCTCGGCGCTCCAGCCCCTGGTGAAACGGGTGAAGAGCGCCGCGATACCCGGCAGCGCGAGCATCGCGGTCGGCACGGCGGTCCGCTGCACGCGAAGCTCCGGCAAGGCGGGCGACACGAGGGTCAGGGTGCGGACGAGATCGGGGCGGAGGGCGGCGACACGGGTCGCGATCGCGCCGCCGAGGGAGTTGCCGAAGAGGTGGACAGGACCGCGCCCGGCTGCGTCGAGGTGGCGAATGACCGCGCGCGCGTGTCCCGTGAGGGAGTAATTACCGTCGTCCGGTGGCGGCGAGTCGCCGAAGCCGGGCAGATCGAGCGCCTCGCTGTCCACGAGTCCGTCGAGCAAAGGCATCAGCGCGGACCAGTTCTGCGAGGATCCGCCCAGGCCGTGCACGTAGAGGGCGGGCGGCAGTCCCTCGCGCGCCGGCGGTCTCGACCGCACCGACAGCGTGATCCCGGGCAGCCTTACCGACCTCAGCTGTTCCCCGGGCGCCACACGCACTGCGCTCGCCTTCGGCGACGCGGTGGCGGTCGGCAGGGACGGTGGCTCGGGCGAAGACATGCGGGCAATGTTACGAGACGATCACGCAGTGACTCATGTGTTCGCCGTCACAGATCAGGACACAAATCAGCCACTCGCCATGGGGTACGGGCGGGGAGCACCCACCGCCGGGACCGCACAGGGACCGCATAGCGCCACTATCACCCTTCTCCTAGGCTCATAAGCAGGGCATCCAGGCTCGCGAACAGGGCACCCGTACGTGGCCCCCGCCGCCTTCGAGGACGTTCCGGCGGACCAGGGCGCACCAGGAAGGGGAACCCGCGATGGCCGTAGACCCGACCGAACCCGACACCTTCGTCGAGGAGGACCCCGTGGAGCTCGAAGACGTCGAGGCCCCCGAGGCCGATGCCGCCGAGCAGCGCACGGACTGGACACAGAAGCGGGACGACCCGCTGACCGACGCCGATCCGAGCGCCGCCAACGAGGCCGACCTGGCGGAACAGGCCCGCGTGGTCTCCCTCGATGAGGAGGACTACCGGTAACCCGATCCTCACCAGGAACGACGCCCGGCGGCGAGAAAGAGCTTCTCCGTGCCCGCTACACCCCTGTTTAATGCGGCATGCGGCACTATCCCCTACGTCCGGTCCGTGAAATTCTGCGCTCGCACCGCGCACACCCGGGTTACCGAAAAGTACGATGGCGGCGCGGCGCACACCCGCATGTGGACGATCTTGGGAGGCGGCGTGACAGCCATCGAGCAGACAGAGGCGGCGCGCCCGCGGGGCACACGCCTGCCGCGCCGAGCCCGACGGAACCAGTTGCTGGGCGCCGCCCAGGAAGTCTTCGTGGCCCAGGGCTACCACTCGGCCGCGATGGACGACATCGCCGAGCGTGCCGGAGTCAGCAAGCCGGTGCTCTACCAGCACTTCCCCGGCAAGCTCGACCTCTATCTGGCCCTGCTGGACCAGCACTGCGAATCCCTCATCCAGTCCGTGCGCGGCGCGCTCGCTTCGACGACCGACAACAAGCAGCGCGTCCGGGCCACGATGGACGCCTACTTCGCGTACGTCGAGGACGAGGGCGGCGCGTTCCGGCTGGTCTTCGAGTCGGACCTGACGAACGAGCCCGCCGTGCGCGAGCGCGTGGACAAGGTCACCAACGAGTGCGCGGAGGCCATCTGTGACGTCATCGCCGAGGACACCGGTCTCTCTCGCGCGGAGTCGATGCTCCTCGCCTCGGGCCTGGGCGGCCTCTCCCAGGTGGTGGCACGGTCCTGGCTGCACAGTGACCGCAGCGTCCCGCGCGAGCAGGCGGTGCAGCTGCTGGCCTCGCTGGCCTGGCGGGGCATCGCGGGCTTCCCCCTGCACGGCATCGACCAGCAGTGATCGACAGCGCTGATCGCCGATACCGCCGACGGCATCGAGCGTGCGACCCCGGACCGGCCGCGCGACCCGGCCCCGGTCCGCGGTTTTGTTCCCACGCCCTGTTCGCTCCTGGCGTTCTCAGGCGGAGCGTGTACGTCCCCTCACCGGGCTAATGTGTGCTGCGTACGGCGCGGAAGCCCGCGCACTTCACTGACCGTCGGAGGGACATAGCCGTGGAGGTCAAGATCGGCGTGCAGCACGCGCCCCGCGAGATCGTTCTGGAGAGCGGTCAGAGTGCCGAGGAGGTCGAGCGTGCCGTTGCCGATGCGCTGACCGGCAAGACGGCGCTGCTGAGCCTCACGGACGAGCACGGACGCAAGGTGCTGATCCCGGCCGACCGTCTCGCCTACATCGACATCGGCGAGTCGGCCGTCCGCAAGGTGGGCTTCAGCGCGCTGTAGTCACGAGGCACAAGGCACAAGAGGTATACGGAGGGGCCCGGTGGTGTGAAACCACCGGGCCCCTCCGTACGCCCGCTCCTCATGGCTCCCACGGGCCGAACCGCACAGAGCGACTACATCTCGTCCACAGACGATGATTGCGTGCCGCGGCTCGCGGGTAGTACCGGCTACGACCGATTTGCCCAGGCCAGGCCGTGCGGGAGGGAACCCGATCATGTTCTTGGAAGCACTCGGATCCGCGCTCCTCGGCTTCGCCCTGGCCTGCGCCGCCGCTTACCGCCTCCCCCACCGCCTGCCGTCCCGCACCCTGGTCCTCCCGACCGGCACCGCCGGCGCCCTCTTCGGCGCCTTCCTCACCCACACGGCACTGGGCTCCGCGAACTACCCGCTGATCCTCACCGGCGCACTGGTCATGGCAGCCGCCTCCCTGTCCCTGCTCCTGCGCCCGACGGAACGATTTCGACGCAGCAGCTCAGCGACGGCGTGACGAACCGCGGACAGGGACGAAGCCCCGTCCGGGAGCGCGGGGAACTGCGCGAACAGCCATGAAGCACCCGCACCCACCGGACGGCGAGTCCCCCCACGACGAATAGGCCGTTTCTGACGGCTCTTGAAGCCGTTGGTAAGCGGTTACGGACGAGTCCGGTGAGGCAGCCGGCGCCTCACGAGTCGCCTCGCGCGGCGCCGATCGGCCGGATGATCTCCGACCAAGAGCCATCAGAAGCGCCCTGGGCGCCCCCACTCAGGCCGCGAGGCCCAGCGCAGCCATCCGTTTGGTGTGCGCCTCGGTGATCCGCGAGAACATCCGCCCCACCTCGGCCAGATCGAACCCGTCGGCGACACCCCCCACGAGCATCGTGGACAAGGCGTCGCGGTCGGCCACCACCCGCTGGGACTGCGACAGCGCCTCCCCCATCAACCGCCGTGCCCACAGCGCCAGTCGCCCGCCCACGCGCGGATCCTCGTCGATCGCGGCCCGCACCTTCTCCACGGCGAACCCGGCGTGCCCCGTGTCGTCCAGCACCGCGAGCACCAGCCCGCGCGTGTCCGAGTCGAGGTGCGCCGCGACCTCCCGGTAGAAGTCGCTGGCGATCGAGTCGCCGACGTACGCCTTGACGAGCCCCTCCAGCCAGTCCGACGGCGCGGTCTGCCTGTGGAAGCCGTCGAGCGCGTCGACGAACGGCTCCATGGCACGCGTCGACTCCTCGCCCACCTCGGTGAGCCGGTCCCGGAGCCTCTCGAAGTGGTGGAACTCGGCCGCCGCCATCTTGGCCAGCTCGGCCTTGTCGACGAGGGTCGGCGCCAGCTTCGCGTCCTCCGCGAGCCGTTCGAACGCCGCCAGCTCCCCGTACGCCAGCGCGCCCAGCAGGTCCACCACCGCGGCGCGGTACTGCGGGTCGGCGGAGGCCCGGGCCCAGTCCTGGGCGGCGATCCCGGTGACCTCGGCGGTGTCGGCGGCGTCGGCGGACTCGCTGCCGGTGGCGTTCTCAGGCTTGTCAGACGTGGTCATGCAGCGCACAATAGCCCGCTCCGCGCAAGGCGGAAGGGCCCGGTCACTCAGTGTGCCCTTCAGTGTGACGACGACTACGTGACCAAATCGGCCATCGCATATGCGCGATTCCGGGGTATGGTGGTAATGCGCCTGCTGGTACGTCGACGTAGTTCGACCGTGTCTCGACAGGCCGCACGCATGAGGATGCCCGGTCGGTGGCCCGATCGGCTCCGACCCGACAGCCCTCCTTTTCCGTACGGCACTCTGCGTACGGCGTCCGGAGGGAACCCCTCAGCGGTATGAGCGCTAGAGCGTCGGCAGTGGTCCCGTGCCACACGGTCCGCCCGTGAGGCGGCCGACGTCCCCGGCACGGTCCGACACGACCCCCGCGCTCGCCTCACACCGCGTACACAGAAGAGGCAGCACCCTGACTACGACTTTCCGAGATCTCGGAATCTTCCCCGAGACGGCCGAGGCCCTTGAGGCCGTCGGCATCCTCACCCCCTTCCCCATCCAGGAGATGACGCTCCCGGTCGCCCTCACCGGCACCGACATCATCGGCCAGGCCAAGACCGGCACCGGCAAGACGCTGGGCTTCGGCCTCCCGCTCCTCGAGCGCGTCGTCGTCCCCGCCGATGTCGAGGCCGGCCGCGCCAAGCCCGAGGACCTCGTCGACTCGCCGCAGGCGCTCGTCGTCGTCCCCACGCGCGAGCTGTGCACCCAGGTCACCAACGACCTGCTGACCGCCGGCAAGGTGCGCAACGTGCGCGTCCTGGCGATCTACGGCGGCCGCGCCTACGAGCCCCAGGTGGAGGCCCTCAAGAAGGGCGTCGACGTCGTCATCGGCACCCCTGGGCGGCTTCTCGACCTTGCGGGCCAGAAGAAGCTGAACCTGAAGAACGTCAAGTGCCTGGTCCTCGACGAGGCCGACGAGATGCTCGACCTGGGCTTCCTGCCCGACGTCGAGAAGATCATCAACATGCTTCCGGCCCGGCGCCAGACGATGCTGTTCTCGGCGACGATGCCGGGCGCGGTCATCGGCCTGGCCCGCCGTTACATGTCCCAGCCGACGCACATCCGCGCCACGGCCCCGGACGACGAGGGCGCGACGGTCGCGAACACCTCTCAGCACATCTACCGCGCGCACAACATGGACAAGCCCGAGTTGGTCTCGCGCATACTGCAGGCCGACGGCCGCGGACTGGTCATGGTCTTCTGCCGTACGAAGCGCACGGCGGCCGACCTCGCCGACCAGCTCAAGCAGCGGGGCTTCGCCTCCGGCGCGGTCCACGGCGACCTCGGCCAGGGCGCCCGCGAGCAGGCCCTGCGCGCCTTCCGCAACGGCAAGGTGGACGTCCTCGTCTGCACCGACGTCGCAGCCCGCGGCATCGACGTCGAGGGCGTCACCCACGTCATCAACTACCAGTCCCCCGAGGACGAGAAGACCTACCTGCACCGCATCGGCCGTACGGGCCGCGCGGGTGCCAAGGGCATCGCGGTCACTCTCGTCGACTGGGACGACATCCCGCGCTGGCAGCTCATCAACAAGGCGCTGGACCTCGGGTTCAACGACCCGCCGGAGACGTACTCCACCTCCCCGCACCTCTTCGAGGAGCTCAATATCCCGGCGGGCACGAAGGGTGTCCTGCCGCGCTCCGAGCGCACCCGGGCCGGGCTGGACGCCGAGGAGCTGGAAGACCTCGGTGAGCCGGGCGGGCGCGGTCCGCGCGGTCGCGGCGGCCGTTCCTCCGGCCCGTCGTCCGCCGAGCGCGAGCGTGAGCGCCCGGCGCGTACGCCGCGCAGTCGCCGCCGTACGCGCAGTGGTTCCAGCGTCGACGGGGCGTCCCCGGAGGCCGCCGCGGTCACCAAGCCCTCGGAGTCCGCGCAGACGCCGGGTACCGGCTCCGCCGAGTCCGAGCCCCGTACACCTCGCCGTCGCCGCCGTACCCGCGCCGGCGCCGGTGCGAACCCCGGCGCCGAGACCGCGGTCGAGAGCACGTCGGCCGAGCGGGCCGAGGCCGTGGTCGAGACCGTCTCGGGCGCACCTGCCGAGTCGGGCGAGGAAGCCTCGAAGCCGCGTCGCCGCCGCACTCGCAAGTCGGTGGAGGCCGCCGAGGCTCCCGAGGCCGTGGCCGGCGCGGAAGCCTCGCTCGACACCGCTGAGGGTGCGGTCGCCGCCGAGGCTCCGGCCGCGCCGCGTCGCCGCACCCGCAAGGTCGCCGCGCCCGCCGAGGCCGTGGTCGAGGAGACCGCCGCCGAAGAGGCTCCGGCCACACCCCGACGCCGCACGCGCAAGACCGCCGCAGCCACCGTCGAGGCGACGGACAGCGCCGCCGAGACCGCCCTCGACACCGTCGAGGCGCCCAAGCCGCGTCGCCGCACCCGTAAGAGCGTGGCGGAAGCCGCCGAGAGCGTGGTGGAGGCTGTCGCCGAGGAGGCTCCGGCCACGCCTCGCCGTCGGACCCGCAAGGCCGCGGTGGCCGCCGTGGCGCCCGCTGCCGAGGCCGCGCTCGACACGGCCGAGGGTGCGGTCGCCGCCGAGGCTCCGGCCGCGCCGCGTCGCCGCACCCGCAAGGTCGCCGCGCCCGCCGAGGCCGTGGTCGAGGAGACCGCCGCCGAAGAGGCTCCGGCCACACCCCGACGCCGCACGCGCAAGACCGCCGCAGCCACCGTCGAGGCGACGGACAGCGCCGCCGAGACCGCCCTCGACACCGTCGAGGCGCCCAAGCCGCGTCGCCGCACCACCCGTAAGGCGGCGGCCACGGCCGAGGGCGCGGTTCCGGCCCAGCCGACGGAGGAGCAGGCCACGAAGCCGCGTCGTACGCGTAAGGCTGCGGTTCCGGCTGTCGTCGAGGCGGCGGCCGAGGCTCCGGCGCCGCGTCGTCGTGCTCGGAAGGCCGCGGCTGCCGTGGAGCCCACGGAGGGCTGAGCCGAACAGCCGAGTGAAGGTCCGGTCCCTTTTCGGGGCCGGGCCTTCGGCGTTCCAAGGGGTTCTCGCCCCCACCGCCCATGCCTGCCCCTTCCTCCAGGGACTGTGCCCCCATTTTTTCCTCCTTGGCGCCTGGTAGCTCGGTGAGGGCTGTTGTCGGGGACGGGTGCAGGCCGTGTGTGGTTGATCGCTCGACTCCCCGCGCCCCTGAGAACCGTGGGCGCGCCCCACGCTGTCGACCAGCCCCCGCCCACCCGCACCCGACGACCGGCCCTCGGGGTCGCAGGGGTGGCGCGACCGTCGGGTTCGTGGGCCGGTTACCCTCCCCCCATGAGCCGTCCCCCGACCTTCACCCCGCCCGCCGGTGCCAGGGCCCACCTTCTGCGTACCCCTCGTGGGGAGTTCGCCGTGATCGAGGCGGGGGCGGCGGTGAAGGGGACCGTGTTGCTCGTACCGGGGTTCACCGGGAGCAAGGAGGACTTCATCGCGCTGCATGAGCCGTTGGCGGAGGCCGGGTACCGGTCGGTGGCGGTGGACGGCCGCGGGCAGCACGAGAGCCCGGGGGCCGAGGAGGACGAAGCGCCGTACGCGCAGGCGGAGTTGGCGAAGGATCTGCTCGCCCAGGCGGAGGCCGTGAGCGACGGCACCCCCCTGCATCTCGTCGGCCACTCCCTCGGCGGTCAGATCTCCCGCGCCGCCCTGCTGCTGGACGCCTCCCCGTTCGCCTCGCTCACCCTCATGGCTTCCGGCCCCGCCCGGATCTCGGGCGGCCAGCAGCAGCGCGTGAAGCTGTTGCGGGATGCCCTGGCCGTGATGGACATGGAGCAGGTGTGGGACGCCATCCAGGCCATGGAGGCGCCGGAACCGGAGGAGACCGAGACGGGAGCCCTCGACGAGGGGCTGGACGACCGCGCCGACCTGCGCCGCCGCTGGCTCGCCACCAGCCCCGCCCAGCTCATCGCGACAGGCCGCCAGCTCTGCGAGGAACCGGACCGCGTCGCCGAACTCGCCGCCGTGGACCTGCCCAAGCACGTCCTGTCCGGCGAACGCGACGACACCTGGCCGATTCCGCTCCTCGACGACATGGCCGTGCGCCTGCACGCCCACCGCACCGTCATCCGTGACGCCGAACACTCGCCGAACACCGACCAGCCGACGGCGACGGCGGACGCCCTCATCGGTTTCTGGGACCGGATCGCCACCGGCTGACCCGACATCGGGACCTCTGGTCGCCCTCGGTGTGGCCAGGCCGTTTCCGACGGCTCTTGAAGCCGTTGGCGAGCGGTTACGGACGAGTCCGGTGAGGCGGCCGGCGCCTCACGAGTCACCTCGCGCGGCGCCGATCGGCCGGATGATCTCCGGCCAGGAGCCATCAGAAGCGCGCCCTAGTACTGCGCCCGCAGGTGCTCCCAGAAGCCGTCCCGCAGCGCCCTCCTCAGGTCGGCCTGGCCCCGCAGCGAGTACTGGAGCAGCCCCTCCGCCTCGACGAGCAGGTCCTGGTCGACGGAGCCGGGAAGGTACGGGTGGCTGTGCAGAAGCTCCTGCAGGGGCTCCCGGCCGCGGGAGGCGAGCCACTTCGCGGCGATCTGCGCGCCGACGAAGCGGACGTCCTCACGGGTGGGGCGAGGGCCGGTGGGGGTCTCGTAGGTGGCGGCGGCCCGCCGTGACACGTACGGCTTGAAGAAGTCGAGGTCGAAGGTCCGCTGACTGTCGACCTCCCAGAGCAGCGGATCGGCCTGGTTGCGGCCCTCGGGAGCCTCGATGCCCCACAGGTGGACCCGCGCCCCGTACCCCTGCGCCGCCTCGACCGCCGACACCAAGTCCTCGTCGCCGCCGATGAGCGCCGCGTCGCTGATCGCGCGGTGCCGGGCCAGTGACTCCAGATCGGTGCGGATGAGGGAGTCGACGCCCTTCTGCTGGTTGTTGGCGTTGAGGTTGCCGAGTCGCACCTTCACGTCCGGCAGTTCGGCGATCGACTGCTGTTCCGCCGTATGGATGCGGCGGCGTGCCCCGTCGTACCAGTAGACCCGCAGCAGTCGGCTGTCCGCGAAGATCGTGCGCGCCTTGTCGATCAGCGCGTCGATGAGTCCCTCCGCGTCGAGGTCGAAGGACCGCCGGTCCTCCGTCCCCGCGACGAGCCGCCCCACGGCCGCGTACAGATACCCGGCATCGACGAAGATCGCATGTGTCGAGGGCGTCTTCGCCACCTCGGCGAGCATGCGATGAAGCAACTCGTTCGTACGTTCGATGCGGGCGCCGAGCGCCGTGAGGTCGTCGTTCATCACCACCATTGTCCCGGCGGTCACGCTGCGAACACAACCGGTCCCAATCAGTCTTCCCGCCTGTCGGTAGACATACCCCCACATCACTTACCGGCTAGTAATTAGCTTCTCGAAAATTTTCCTTAGCGTAAGGAATGTTTGTAACATGCATACCGTTGACTCCATATGGAACACGGGCACCGATGACCCGCGAACCGCCACCAGTAGTTCTCCTCAGGAGGATGACCAGACGAAGGGAGAAGCCCTTGCGCTTCGAAATCCTGCGACTCGACGATGTCAGCGGCACACCCGTGGACAGCACCGTCGTGGAAGCCGCCTCCGTCAACCGGATCGTGCAGCAGGCCGCCGCCATCGGGCAGCGCCTCTGGATCCGCCCGGCCGACGTGACCGCCTCGTAGCAGCGGATCCGTTCACACTTCAGAGCCCCGTACGGCATCGATGCCGTACGGGGCTTTGCAACACCTGGACCAGGCGTGGACTAGGCGGCCTGTACGACCTGGGTGACGCCGTTGATGATCTGCTGCACGGCGATCGCGGAGAGCATCATGCCCGCGAGCCGGGTCACCAGCACCACACCGCCGTCCTTGATGACCCGGATGATCAGCAGCGAGTACCGCATCGTCAGCCAGAGCACGACGTGGATCGCCAGGATGGCGACCCACACGGACACCTGACCGGCCACGCCGTCCGCCTTCTGCACAGCCAGGATCACCGACACGATCGCGCCGGGACCGGCCAGCAGCGGCATCCCCAGCGGGACGAGTGCGACGTTCACGTCCTTCGTCTGCGTCGGCTCGTCCGTCTTGCCGGTCAGCAGATCGAGCGCGATCAACAGAAGCAGCAGCCCGCCCGCGATCATCAGCGCCGGCACGGACACATGCAGATAGTCCAGGATCTGGTGTCCGAGCAGTCCGAAGATCGTGATCACACCCCCGGCCACGCAGACGGCCTGGAAGGCCATCCGCTTCTGCGTCCGAGCGGGCCGCCCGGCGGTGAGTCCGAGAAAGATCGGGGTGATCCCGGGGGGATCCATGATCACGAAGAGGGTGAGGAAGAGGGAACCGAAAACAGCAAGATCGAACACAGGGGTGCCTTGCGGGAGTGAAGAACGGAGGAAAGAGGGCAGCCCAGTGTGATGGCGATAACCACTGTGGGCAATCGTTCCGCAGGGCGGAACCTTGTGGGCGTGCCCGGCAGCAGCCGGGTGCCGTGCGACGCAGACGGACGGGACGAGCTAGCGCACTCCGCCTGCTCCCGGGACGGGGAACGCCCCGGTGGCCCGGCGGGTGATCTCCCCGTACACCTCGGGGTCGGTCGTGTACTCACCGAGCAGGCAGGTCTTGCGGCTGCCGTGGTAGTCCGAGGACCCGGTGGTGAGCAGCCCCAGCTCCTTCGCCAGGCCGCGCAGCCGTGCCCTGGTCGCCGTGTCGTGCTCCATGTGGTCGACCTCGATGCCGTCGAGCCCCGCGGCGACCAGCTCGGCGATGGCGGATTCCGGTAGGGTCCGGCCGCGCTTGACGGCGGCGGGGTGGGCGAGGACGGCGACGCCGCCGGCCCCCTTGATCAGCCGGAGCGCCTCGAAGGGGTCGGTCTCGTGCTTCTCGACGTGGGCGCGGCCGCCGTCGGCGAGCCACTGCTCGGTGAAGGCGTCGCTCACGGTCGGTACGACGCCGAGTTCGACGAGGGCGGTGGCCACGTGCGGGCGCCCCACGGAACCGCCGGCGGCGATCCCCGCGACCTGCTCCCAGGTCACCGGCACGCCCAGTGCGTTCAGCTTGGCGATCATCCCGCGAGCCCGCGGCACCCGGTCGTCGCGGACCAGCTCGCGCTCGGCGAGCAGCTCGGACTCCTCGGGGTCGAACAGGTAGGCCAGCATGTGCAGGCCGACCCCGTCGAGGCGGCACGACAGCTCGGCGCCGGTGACCAGCGTGAGCCCCTCCGGCAGCGCGGCGATCGCCTCGGCGTGCCCACGCGTCGTGTCGTGGTCGGTCAGCGCGACGACGTCCAGTCCGGCCGCCCCCGCCTTGCGCACCAGCTCCGCCGGGGTGTCCGTACCGTCGGAGGCCGTGGAGTGGCAGTGCAGATCGATACGCACGACTCGGACTCCAGGCGCAGACGAAACGGAAGCGGATGGTCAAGGATAGCGCCCTTCCGAACCACCCTTGTCACACCCAAAACCCATCAGCGCCCCCTACACGAGTCGCGCCTCATGACCCGGGGTGTCCGGTCGCGTCAGCGGCTGCCTGCCGATGGCAGGCTCGTCCGCCCGGCACCCCGCCCCCCGGAACTCACCGTCGGCCACCCGGGCGCCTCAGGGCTCACGGCCCAGGACTCAAGGCTCAAGGCTCAAGGCTCAAGGATCCGCGGCGAGAGCGCCCCGCACGGCAACAGCTCCACCTCCGCGCCCGCGTCCCGCAGGTCCGTCAGCACCAGTTCGTCGTACATCAGCAGCCCCGTCTGCTCGGGCCACACGATGGCCCACAGCCACAGCCCCAGCGCCTCCCCCGCGAAGACCGCACGGTCGTCCGGCGTACCGGTGACATGCCACAGCGGCGTCGGCCGGCCCGCGGCGAGCACCTTCGCCTGAGGCGGTTTCTCGACGCTCAGGTACGGCCCGGGGTCGGGACCGTCGATGCCCGCGTAGCGCGCACCGAGGCCGACGCCGAGCTCCTCGGCGATGAGGACGAGTTCTCCGACGCCCCCGAGCGGGCCGGGACCGGAACAGGCGACTGCCGTGGCCCGTCCGCCGCTGCGGTCGTCCCCGGCGAAGGCGGCACCCGTGAACAGCCAGCCCACGGGCAGCGGCCATGGCATCCAGACCGGCACCTTGGCACGGTGCACCACGACGCTGAGGGCCTCGACGCTGGGCGGGATCACGGGCTGCAGCGGGTGCACCGGCCCGTGCGCGGCGCACTGCCAGGAGTCGGCAAAGAGGCCGGGAGCCCTGACCCGGCCACCACACTTCGGGCAACTGGGTTCGCCCCTCATAGGGCCCAACGGTCCTCCCCGTACTTGCTCGCGTCAAGGACGATCACCCGTCCGGCGTGTGCGCGTCACATTCCGCGCACGGACGCCGGCCTGCGGACAGCGGGCGGCCCATCGGACCGACCAACGGAATCAACTACCCACACAGCCAAGGGAAGCGGCGATTTTCGGCCAGTCGTCGAGCGCGCTCCGGTCACGTGCGGCGTGCCGTCCGTCACACGGGGAAGTCATGCCGGGCGGCCGATCAGTCCAGAGGGACGGACCTGCGGGTCGGGTCGCGGAGGTCCGTCCCGTGGGTGAGCCAGCGCTCCTGGAGGGCCTGGGCGCCGTGCACCCGCTTCCAGGCGGCCTCGTTGGCGGTCATCGGCAGGAGGGGCAGGAACCGTACGGGGTCGGCGGGGGCGTCGAGTTCGAGGTCCTCGACCAGGCCGCCGGACTCGGCGACGAGGACGGAGGTGAAGGGGGCTCCCGGCCAGAGCGGGCCGCCCACGTCGAGGGAGGCGCCGGGGGCCACGATCACCCCCTCGACCTGCGGTGACGCGGCGAGCACGGCGAGCGGGCGGAGCACCTTGTCGGTGTCGGCGACGCCGTGCCGCACGGACAGGACCAGCTCGGCGCGAGGGCCCTTGACGGGGTCGGCGAGGACCGCCGCGGGGTCGGCCATCGGCTGGGCGGCCATACCGAGCGTGGCGTAACGGACCACGTCGCCGTCGGCGAAACGGAGCACCTCGATGCGGTCCGTGCCGAGGAAGGTGACCGCGGCGCGCGCGTCCGGTTCGCCCAGCGCGGTGCGCAAACGGGCCTCCACCAACGGAAGAACATCAGCCATGAGCCGAGCATAGAACTCGTCAGGAACCGGCAAACAGGCGCCTTGACACCACAGCCGACTGTTACTCTGGGCCGCCGGTCGGGACAGCATGCGGGCAGCACGCAGAGCGTCTTTCTCAAGCCCTCGCGTCCCGAACCGAAAAGACTGACTCCCCTACGGGGAACCCCGAACGGGGTATGGAACGTCCCTTACGAGGGACCGGCCGGAGGAGGTGGGGCTGCGATGGACCGAAGTCGATCGTGCAGTACGACCCGCTCTTCCGCCCACCGAGTTCCGTAGCTCTCGCCGTAGCCGTATCTCTGGCTCCGCCGGCTGTCACCTCTCATCGCGCCCTGCCGCTCGTCGGTCGTCGCGCATCGGAAGAGCACTTCTTTCCCGTCTTGATCTGAATCGCCGATCAGAAGTCACCGGCTCTCACCGGTCGGACGTCGCCTGATCTGAATCAAGCGAAGCTGTCACCGCGACGGTGCGGTGCTCCCCGCTTTGTGGACGTGCCAAACATCCGAAGTCAAAACGTCCCCATTCCGGGTAGTTCCAACCGTCGTCGGCGGCCTTTCGTTGCGAAGGAGCCTGCTCATGTCGATGATCCACAACCTGCGCGCCGCGGTCCGCCCGGCCCGGCCCTCGCGTCTGTCGCTGCGCAAGGACGGCGGCGTGTACGACGCCACGCGTCCGGCGGAGGCGGCGACGGCCGTCGTGGATTGTGCCGTCTACCGCGACGGGGCGCGTGTCGCCTTCGAGCGCAACCTGACCCCGCATGAGGCGATCCGTCAGGTGCGCCGCGACGGCGGCTTCGTCTGGATCGGCCTGCACGAGCCGTCCGAGGCCGAATTCTCCGGTATCGCCGCCGAGTTCGGGCTGCACCCGCTCGCCGTGGAGGACGCGGTGCACGCGCACCAGCGGCCGAAGCTGGAGCGCTACGACGACACCCTGTTCACCGTCTTCAAGACGATCCACTACGTCGAGCACGACGAACTCACCGCCACCAGCGAGGTCGTCGAGTCCGGCGAGGTCATGTGCTTCACCGGGCGGGACTTCTTCATCACCGTGCGGCACGGCGGACAGGGGTCACTGCGGGCACTGCGTCACCGGCTGCAGGACGACCCGGAGTTGCTCGGCAAGGGTCCCTCGGCCGTGCTCCACGCCATCGCCGACCACGTCGTCGACGGGTACGTGGCGGTCGCGGACGCCGTGCAGGACGACATCGACGAGGTGGAGACCGAGGTCTTCTCCCCCGGGCGCAAGGGCACACCCCGTGGCACCGACGCCGGCCGGATCTACCAACTCAAGCGCGAGGTCATGGAGTTCAAGCGTGCGGTGCTGCCGCTGGTGCGCCCCATGCAGCTGCTGAGCGAGCGGCCGATGCGGCTGATCGACCCGGACATCCAGAAGTACTTCCGTGATGTGGCCGACCACCTCGCCCGCGTCCAGGAGCAGGTCGTCGGCTTCGACGAGCTCCTCAACTCGATCCTCCAGGCGAATCTGGCGCAGGCCTCCGTGGCGCAGAACGAGGACATGCGCAAGATCACGTCGTGGGCGGCCATCATCGCCGTACCGACGATGGTGTGCGGCGTCTACGGCATGAACTTCAAGTACATGCCGGAGCTGCAGTGGAAGTTCGGCTACCCGGTGGTCCTCGGTGTCACGGTCGCGCTCTGCCTCGTCATCCACCGCACGCTGAAGCGCAACGGGTGGCTGTAGGCCGGCGGAGCGGGGAGCGGGGAGCGGGGAGCCGGGCAGCGGGGCGGCGGCCTTCGAGTGGGGCACGGTCGGTTCTAGGGGGCACGGTTAGGCTGCCTCCATGACCGCCGACCCGTTGACCGACGAAGCCCCGACCGCCGACGCGCTGCTCGATCAGGCCCTCGTCGAAGAGGCCACCAAGAAGTCCGGGCTCGTCTGGGTGCGTGGGCCGGGTGGGTCGTCGCGCGCGCTGTGGCACGTCTGGCACGAGGGCGCGGCGTGTGTGGTCGGTGACGGGGCCGGTGAGCAGCCGTTGCCGGGGTTGGTCGACGGGGGCTCGGCCGTGGTGACCGTCCGCAGCAAGGACAAGGGTGGGCGGCTGGTCGGCTGGGCCGCGAACGTCGTCGAACTGGTCCCCGGCTCCCCCGGGTGGGAGGCCGCCGTGGCCGAGCTCAAGGGCAAGCGGCTCAACGCCCCCGACGGCGAGGCGATGCCGGGCCGCTGGGCCCGTGAGTGCCGGGTGCTCCGCCTGGAGCCGACGGGGTCGATCCTGCCGCTGCCCGACGGCGACCTGGCCGAGGCCCCGCTCCCGACGCCCGCGACGACCCGTCAGCCGATTCCGGCCGGTGTCCCACGCCTGCTCTTCGGCCGCCGCAAGCGGAAGCAGCAGGGCCCAGCCTGATCAAGGCCGACTGTGTGTCGCCGGCCGGGAGTGGGCTGCTGGTTTACGGGCACGGCTTGCCCGGCACCACCGCCGCGGCTGATCGCCGCCGCGAAGGAAGGGGTGAGTCCAGGCGGAGTGCGGCGACGCAGGAGCCCGCTCGGCTGCCGCAGAAACGGGCAGCTGAACGGCGCGTCCGGTCGGGCGCGGGCTGTGCACCGGCGGAGCGACGCGGTCGGGTGACGCAGGCCGTGGACCGCCGCGGCAACGCGGGCGACCGACGCACGCCGTAGACCCCCGCACTGGATCTGCCCCGGCGTGGCACGGGACGGGGGTGGCGCTCGCCGTCTCTCGTGCGCCGGCGCCGCCGGGCTCCCGGCCCGTGCTGTTCCCCGCTACGACGTCGGCAGTTGCTGGCCGTAGTCGACGACCGACTTTTCGTCCGGTTCCTTGAGGGCGAAGTCCTTGCCCCAGTCGGTGAGGAGGATGGTGCCGGCGTCGCCGGCGCGGACGAGGCGGAGGGGGTAGGGAGTGCCCTCCAGGGAGACGTCGAGGGTGCCGCCGGAGCCCTTGTCGCCGGTGATGCGGATGGTGCGGGTGCCGGACTGCTCGTGGTGGCCGTCCGTGGACAGCGAGCCGTGCAGGGTGAGCAGGCTGTTGAGGAGGACGTCCTTGTCGGTGAAGCCGCTGAAGCGCTTGTAGGCGGGGTCTCCGGTCGGCACCTTCACGTACATGCCGTCCAGCTTGTCCGCCGCGGCCGTCTCCGACTCGTCGTGGTCCCCGCCGTTCTTCCCGGAGTCCTGGTGGTCCCAGAAGTCCTTGTCGGCCTTGAGGAAGAGGTGCTCGCCGACCTTCAGCAGCCGGAAGGTGGACCCCTCGGACGTCACCGAACCGGTGCCGCCGTCCTCCTTCAGGCGCATGTCCAGCTTGTAGGTCCTGCCATTGCTCACCACTGCCCCGGACAGTCGGACCGTGTCCGCAGCCGTGGCGGCCGCCTTGGTCTTGCTCTGGATCTTTGCGGGTTCCAGTTTGCCGACCCCGTTCGTGCCCTCGTCGGGATCCTCACTGCATCCGGTGAGCCCCAGCCCGCCGACCACGAGGGTGCAGACGGCGCTCACCAGTGCGGCCCTTCGGGTACGGGGAATCACAGTCACAGGCGATGCACCTCTTCGTGGGGAGTCCAGGCGTACCGCAGAGTACCGGGGCTCCCGGCACACCACGGAGCCAGTCCGTCCGCACCGCTCACCAGGGCATATCCGATCGGGACGGGCTAGCCTGAAGCCGTCCTCGGCGGACAATCCCCTCTCGACGGGAAGGAAAGGGGCGGCTCATGGCGGCGGTGGCGCCCCGGATCTTCGTCTCCCACCTCTCCGGCGTCGCCGTCTTCGACCCGAACGGCGACCAGGTGGGCCGCGTCCGCGACCTGGTGGCCATCCTGCGGGTGGGCCGGAAACCGCCGCGACTGCTCGGTCTGGTCGTCGAACTGTCCACCCGCCGCCGGATCTTCCTGCCCATGACCCGAATCACCGGCGTCGAGTCGGGCCAGGTCATCACCACCGGTGTCGTGAACGTGCGCCGGTTCGAGCAGCGCCCCACCGAGCGCCTCGTCATCGGGGAACTGCTGGACCGCCGGGTACAGCTCGTGGAGACGGGCGAGGAGGTGACGGTCCTCGACGTCTCGGTGCAGCAGCTGCCGGCCCGCCGGGACTGGGAGATCGACCGGGTGTTCGTCCGCAAGGGCAAGGGCGGGGCGTTCCGGCGGCACAAGGGCGAGACTCTGACCGTGGAGTGGTCGGCGGTCACCGGGTTCTCGCTGGAGGAGCACGGGCAGGGCGCCGAGAACCTCCTCGCGACCTTCGAGCAGCTCCGCCCGGCCGACCTCGCCAACGTGCTGCACCACCTCTCCCCCAAGCGCCGGGCGGAGGTGGCCGCCGCCCTAGACGACGACCGGCTCGCCGACGTCCTGGAGGAGCTGCCCGAGGACGACCAGATCGAGATCCTCGGCAAGCTCAAGGAGGAGCGGGCCGCCGACGTCCTGGAGGCCATGGACCCGGACGACGCCGCCGACCTCCTCGCCGAACTCCCGGAGGAGGAGCAGGAGCGGCTGCTGACGCTGATGCAGCCGGACGACGCGGCGGACGTACGGCGGCTCATGGCGTACGAGGAGAAGACGGCCGGCGGCCTGATGACCACCGAGCCGATCGTGCTGCGCCCGGACGCGACCGTCGCCGACGCGCTCGCCCGGGTCCGCAACGCCGACCTGTCCCCCGCGCTGGCCGCCCAGGTGTACGTGTGCCGGCCGCCGGACGAGACCCCGACCGGCAAGTACCTGGGCACGGTCCACTTCCAGCGGCTGCTGCGGGACCCTCCGTACACCCTCGTCAGCGCGATCCTCGACGACGGTCTCCAGCCGCTGGACCCGGAGGCCGCGCTGCGCGCCGTCGCCGGGTTCTTCGCGACGTACGACATGGTCGCGGCGCCCGTGGTCGACGAGAGCGGGTCGCTGCTCGGCGCGGTGACCGTGGACGACGTACTGGACCACATGCTGCCCGAGGACTGGCGGGAGACGGAGTTCCATCTGCACGAGGACGACGGCGTCGCCGAGGACGAGGGGGCGGCCGGTGGTTCCTGAACGGGACGGACGCGAGGGGCGGGAAGGGCGGCTGGGAGGGCGGCACGCGGGGCGTGAGCGGGCGCACTCCGGTGCGGGCGCACGCGAGCGCACATCGGCCCCCGGGGTGCCCCAGCGGGAGCGCACGCCCTCCGGGGCCAGCGCCCGCCCGCGTACGCGTCTCGACCTGCCGCTGCCGCGCAGGGCCAGGTTCCTGCCCGAGTGGGACCCGGAGGCCTTCGGACGGCTCTCGGAGCGGATCGCGCGGTTCCTGGGCACCGGCACGTTCCTCGTCTGGATGACCGTCGCCATCATCCTCTGGGTGGTCTGGAACGTCTCCGCCCCGCGTGACCTGCGCTTCGACAACTACCCCTTCATCTTCCTGACGCTGATGCTCTCGCTGCAGGCCTCGTACGCCGCCCCGCTGATCCTCCTGGCGCAGAACCGTCAGGACGACCGCGACCGGGTCAACCTCGAACAGGACCGCAAGCAGAACGAACGTTCGATCGCTGACACCGAGTACCTGACCAGGGAGATCGCCGCGCTGCGCATCGGCCTCGGTGAGGTCGCCACCCGCGACTGGCTGCGCTCCGAGCTCCAGGACCTGGTCAGGGAACTGCACGAGCACGACGGAGACGGGCCGCGCGGGACGCGGACCGTATTCCCGGCTGATCATCCGCGCGGACGTGACATGGGCGACCGCTGACGGGGCTCCCAGGGGCCCGGCGGGTCGCCGTACCATCGTCCCTATGGCTACGGAAGACGCGGTGCGTGAAGCACTGTCGACGGTGAACGACCCCGAGATCAACCGTCCCATCACCGAACTCGGGATGGTCAAGTCGGTGGAGATCGGTGCGGACGGAGCGGTCGCGGTCGCCGTGTACCTGACGGTCTCCGGCTGCCCCATGCGCGACACGATCACCCAGCGTGTGACCGAGGCGGTCTCGCGGGTCGAGGGCGTGACCCGCGTCGACGTCGAGCTCGACGTCATGAGCGACGAGCAGCGCAAGGAACTGGCGAGCGCGCTGCGCGGCGGCCAGACCGAGCGCGAGGTCCCGTTCGCGAAGCCGGGCTCGCTCACGCGCGTGTACGCCGTCGCCTCCGGAAAGGGCGGCGTCGGCAAGTCCTCGGTGACGGTGAACCTCGCGGCGGCGATGGCGGCCGACGGCCTCAAGGTGGGCGTGGTCGACGCGGACATCTACGGCCACTCCGTGCCCCGCATGCTGGGCGCCGACGGCAGTCCCACCCAGGTCGAGAACATGATCATGCCGCCGTCCGCGAACGGCGTGAAGGTCATCTCGATCGGCATGTTCACCCCGGGCAACACCCCGGTCGTCTGGCGCGGCCCGATGCTGCACCGGGCGTTGCAGCAGTTCCTCTCGGACGTCTACTGGGGCGACCTGGACGTCCTGCTCCTGGACCTCCCGCCGGGCACGGGCGACATCGCCATCTCGGTGGCCCAGCTGGTCCCGAACGCCGAGATCCTCGTCGTCACCACGCCCCAGCAGGCAGCGGCCGAGGTGGCCGAGCGCGCCGGTTCCATCGCCGTGCAGACCCACCAGAAGATCGTCGGCGTCGTCGAGAACATGGCGGGCCTGCCCTGCCCGCACTGCGACGAGATGGTCGACGTCTTCGGCACCGGCGGCGGCCAGTCCGTCGCCGACGGCCTCACCCGCACCACCGGCGCCACCGTCCCGGTCCTCGGCAGCATCCCGATCGACGTCCGCCTCCGCGAGGGCGGCGACGACGGCCGCCCGGTCGTCCTCTCCGACCCCGACTCCCCCGCCGGCGCGGCCCTGCGAGCCATCGCCGGCAAGCTGGGCGGCCGCCAGAGGGGCCTGTCGGGCATGAGCCTGGGAATCACCCCGCGGAACAAGTTCTAGGGCGTTCTAGGGCGGCAAAGCGGCTGAGGGCGCCTTGGCTGCCAAGGGGCGCGGGAAGACCGCGCGATCAGCCACGACGTGCCGGTGATCCCGAACCACCGAGCCCCTACGGCGACGAAGGGCACCGCAGCACAACGCGGCGGTGCCCTTCGAGCTATGCGTACGCCTCGATGTCCTTCATCACGGCGAAGCCGAGACCGTACGCGCTCATCCCTCTCCCGTAGGCCCCCACGTGGACCCCCTGCGAGGTCGACCCCGCAAGCACCCACCCGAACTCGGACTCGCGGTAGTGGAACGGCGTCGGCACCCCGTCCACCGGCAGGGACAGCGTCGACCAGTCGGACCCTGCCAGGTCGTCCGCCAGGACCCACGCCGTCTCGGTCTGCTGGTCCAGCCAGTCGTCCCGACGGGTGTGGTCCAACTGTCCCGGCCAGGTGAAGGACAGCAGCCCGACCCCGGCGAGCCACGCCGCCGAGGAGACCGACGTGGCCTCCAATACCCCCGTGCCGTCCGCGCTACGCCGCACGTCGTTCGCCGCGACGGTCACCACGACCGCGAACCGCTCCTTGGCCTCGTCGTCCGCTCCGGCGGTGTACTCGTTGCGCACCGAGGGCTCGTCACCGTGTCCGATCGAACCGTGCTCGACGGCTCCTTCCGCCGACGTACCGACCTGCATCAGCCAGCGCGGCCCCGTGAAGGCCTCGTCGAGGCCGTACCAAGGGAAGGGCGCCAGCAGGTAGCCATCGACCGTGCGGCGGGCGGAGGGGACCGGTTGTCCGCCCTCCGCGGCCGACGCCTGCGCGCCTACCCGACTCGTCGTCTCCATGTGCCCGGACGCCTCCTAGCTCTCGACGGACCGGAGCGGCCCGCCCCCCACGGGCGTCGTCGCTCGCTCTCTTACGGTCCGCACAACAACTGGGCAGCATAGCCACAGCTCTCCGAGCAGCAGGGAAAGCGCCCGGCGCGTAGGACGGCGTACGGGCGGGTTCAGGCCGTACGAGGGTGCGTGAGGGTATGAATCGCATCACGTCCGGGGGCGCGGCGCACACGGGCGTACGGCGTGGAAGGCCAGGCAGGAGGCGGTACGGGCCGCTGCGCCGGCGTTCGGCGGACGGGCCCGCGGCTCAGGTGGCGTCCATGTCGTACGGCGGACGCTCGGCCGGCTCGGCCTTCTTGGTCATGTCGATCGTTCCGCCGGACGAGCCCGACGCGGAACCGTCGGAGCCGGCGGCGATGGCGGCGACGGAAGAGGTGGACGAGGTGGACGAGGACTCCGACTCGCGGCCGTGGACAGCGTCCGTGAGGTCGGACATCTCCTTCTTCAGGTCGAAGCCGCTGCGGATCTCCTTCAGCCCCAGCTCGTCGTTGTCCAGCTGCTTGCGGAG
Organism: Streptomyces europaeiscabiei; assembly: GCF_036346855.1. NCBI lineage: Bacteria > Bacillati > Actinomycetota > Actinomycetes > Kitasatosporales > Streptomycetaceae > Streptomyces > Streptomyces europaeiscabiei. The sequence continues at coordinate 6,892,329 of NZ_CP107841.1, read as the reverse complement.
GAACGTCTTGGGGTTGAGGTCCTCGAACTCGAAGTCCTTGAACTCCGGTCCGAGTTCGCTGCGGATGTCCGCCTTGGCGCTGTCCGAGAACTCGCGGATCTTGCGGATGGTCCGCGTGACGTCCTGGATCACCTTCGGGAGCTTGTCCGGACCGAAGACGAGCACGGCGAGGACGACGAGCGTCACCACCTCGAGCGCACCTATGTCATTGAACACCTGAAGCTCCTTGCGATGTCCTCGGTCCCGATCCGCGGGCCTCGGCAGGTCTTCCGTGGTCCGGGCCGGTTCCACGGTACCCGGCCATCCCTCCGATCCGGTACCGTCAGGCGGCTTCCGACCACACCCGGACGACGGGTTTTCCCAGCTGTTTGCCTGGCAGGAGGGGGTCCGGGACCCCCGCCTGTGAAGTTGCTGTCAGTACGCCCCGCCGTCGCGGCCGCCGATCCGTACGGTCAGTTGCCGCCGGACGAGCCGAGAGTGAGGGTGACCGTCCGCTCCCTGCCGTTCCGCAGGAGGGTGAGCTCCAGGCGGTCGCCGGGCCGGTGGGCGCGGACCTTGACGATCAGTTCGTCACCGGAGTGGACGAGCTGGCCGTCCACCTCGGTGATGACATCGCCCGAGCGGATGCCCGCCCGGTCGGCGGGGCCGCCGGCGGTCACCCCGGACGCGCCCTCGTCGCTCTTCTCACCGATGCGGGCGCCGTCCCCCGAGTAGTCCATGTCGAGGGTGACGCCGATCACCGGGTGGGTCGCCTTACCTGTGTTGATCAGCTCCTCGGCGACCCGCTTGCCCTGGTTGATGGGTATCGCGAAGCCGAGCCCGATCGACCCGGCCTGCCCGCCGTCCGACTCGGAGCCACTGCCGGCCGAGCGGATGGCACTGTTGATCCCGATCACCCGGCCCTTGCCGTCGAGAAGTGGGCCGCCGGAGTTGCCGGGGTTTATCGGCGCGTCCGTCTGCAACGCGTCCACGTAGGACACGTCGCTCACGTCACCGCTCTCGCCGCCGCCGGCCGTGATGGGCCGCTCCTTGGCGCTGATGATGCCGGAGGTGACGGTGTTGGCCAGGTCGAAGGGGGCGCCGATGGCGACGACCGGGTCACCGACCTGGACCTCTTCCGAGTTGCCCAGGGGCAGCGGCTTGAGTCCGCCGACGCCGGACACCTTGACGACGGCCAGGTCGTATCCGGTGTCCCGGCCGACGACGGTGGCCTTGGCACTCTCACCGCCGCTGAACGTCACGGATATGTCGCCGTCCGTTCCGGCGGGGTCGACGACGTGGTTGTTCGTGAGGATGTGGCCCCGCTCGTCGAGCACGAACCCGGTGCCGGTGCCCTGCGCGCTCGCCCCGCTCACATGCAGGGTCACGACACCGGGCAGCGCGCCGGCCGCGATCCCGGCGACGCTGTCGGGCGCCCGCCCCGTCACCCCGTCGCTCGCCTGCGGCAGCTCGACCGCCCCGACTCCGCCGTTCCGCTCCAGATACGCGCCCACGGCTCCGCCGATGCCACCGGCCACGACAGCGATCAGCAAGGCCCCGACCAACAGGACCCGCACCCTGCGCCGACGCCGCCGCGCCACGTCGCCCACGGCGGCGCCGTTCTGCTGCAGCGACCCCGACCCGGCCCACGGGTCGTAGTTCTGCCACGGCCCCTGCGGCGCCTGTGGGGCACCTTGGAGCGGCCGGGCGGGGTCGGCGTAGGCGGGTGGCGCGGGCTGGGACCCGCCGGGGGCGCCGGGGGGCGGCGTCGGGGCTTGCCGGGCCCCACCCGCGTAGGCAGGCGGCACGGGCTGAGACCCACCCACGTGGTGAGGCGGCACGGGCTGAGACCCACCCGCGTAGGCAGGCGGCACGGCATGCGCCGAGTCACCGAAAGGCGGCGGTCCCGGCTGGGAGGGATACGCGTAGGAGGCCCCGGGGGGCTGGGACGCCTCGGGGTACGGCGCTGCGGCGGGTCGGGGCCCCTCCGGGGAGGGCTCGACCACAGCCTGGGGCGCCTCCGCGTACAAGGCCGTCGCGGGCTGGGCCGCACCCGGATACGAAGCCGCCGTCGGCCCGGATGCGTCCGCACGCGGGGGTGCCGCCGACTGGGCCGTCTCCGGATACGAAGCCGAGCTGGGCCGGTGTGCGTCCGGGTACGGGGTCGCCGTCGCGGGCCGGGGTGTGGTCGGAGGTACGACGGCGTCATGGGCCGGGGGCACCGGAGCGGGCGGGGGTGCCGCCGAGGTCGCTTCGATGTGCGTCGGGGCAGCCGCCAAGGTCGCCCCGGCGTGTGTCGGGGCAGCCACGGAGGTCGCTTCGGCGTTCGTCCGGGCAGCCGCCGGGGCCGGCGCTCCATGTGTCGGCGTCCCCACCGCCGTGGCCGCGCCGTGCGCGGCAGGCGTCGCCGGGTGCTGGACCGCCGGAGCGGGCGCCCAGGGGCCGGGCTCGCCGTACGGCGGGGTGCTGTAGGGATCCGGGTCGTGCAGCGGCTTGGGGCGCTCGGAGGGCGCTCCAGGAGCCCGCAGGGCGCCTTGCTCGTCCGGCGGCCGGGCACCGGCGACAGAGGTGGCGGCCACGGCGGTGACTGCGACGTCGGCGGAACGGGGCATGCCGTTCTCGCCCGACGGACCCGCCTCGGCCGGAGCATCGCTTCCCGCACCCGTCGAAGCAGGCAGCTTCAGCTTGAAGTCGCCGTCCGTGTCGGGGGTCGACGTGAAGCCGGACCGAAGCGGGGCTTCGGCGGCCGGGCGGGCCAGTTCGAAGTCGGAGTCGGAGCCGCTCTCGGTGTCGAACCCGCAGGGGGCCGACACCGCTGCCGGGCGTTCCAACTCGAAGTCGCCCTCGGGGTCTCCGTCGCGCACCGTGTCCGCGAGCCCGGTGGTCCTCGTGGATCCGGCAGATCCGGGGGACCCGGCGGATTCCGTGGACCCGGCAGTCTCCGTCGGTTCGTCGGCCCCGGCCCCGATGTGGTCCCCCGTCGTTCCGTCCCCCGCGCCGTGCGCTCGGGGTCGGCTCCACCATTTCGCCTTCGTGGGCTTCCCCTCGTTCATGTTCTCCCCACACCTGGGGCCCGTCCCAAGGACAGGCCCGCCGCCCACCGTTCGCCGAGTGCCGCGGGCCGGAACCGGCTCGCGCGGACACGGCCCACTCCGGATTCAACCAGGTTCGCGGGCCGGCGCGCAGAACTCGGGGTCAGCGGAGGACGGGCGAGGTGGGTGTGGGAGACGAGGTGGTGTCGGGAGCCGTCAGCAGGCCCGGTCCCGCGAGTTCGGGTGCCGGGGACAAGTCGGTCCGCTGTAGCGAGGGTGCGACGCTCAGCGGACGTATGAGCGGGGACATGGCGGCCGCGCCGGCCAACACGGGCACGGTCAGCGGGTGCACGGACTGAAGGTCCTGACCGGCCGGAGCGGGGACTCCGGGCAGCAGGGGCGCGGAGATCTCCGTCGGAGCGACGGGCACCTCGCCCAGGGACTGCTGGCCCTGTCCGAGCAGCGGCCCGAGGGTTCCCCGGCGACGCTGCGACTCGGGAGCCGGAGCCGTACCCGCGGCCTGCGTCCGCAGCGGTGTGACATTGCTGCCGGAGCCGGAAGCGCCCCGGGCGTCCGCCGTCTCGACGGGCACCCCGTTGGTCACGCCGCCGAGGGCGATCGCTGCCAGCGACACCGCGCCTGCCGCCACGAAGGCGAACCGCATGCCGCGCGAGGCAGACCGCTCGGCCTCCTGCCGGCTCACGGCATGGATTCGAAAGCCCCGGTCGCCCGTGCCTCCGGTGCCGTCGGCGGCTCTTTCCGTCGGGTCCGCACGGCCGTCCGCGTCCTCGGAGAGATCGCGTCCGCCGCCCAGGAAGCCACGTTCGTCCAGCGCCCCGCGGTCGCCGAGGAAGCCTCGCCCGCCCAGGAAGCCGCGGTCAGCGAGGAACCCACGGCCGCCGAGCAGTCCACGGCCCTCCGACGGCGTCAGCGCGCCGCCGTGTGGTCCCGACGGAACGTATCCGAAGGAGTCGCCGCCCGGTCCGAAGACGCCGAAGTCGGCGAAGTCCCGGGAGTCGGAAAGGTCGACGGGCAGGCCCGGCCTACCGGCCGTACTCCCCAGTCTTCCTCCGAAGCCACCGGACAGCGGCGAGCCACTGTCGCTGTCGCCGCCCGCCGGGAGCATCTGGAGTCGGGCCAGGAAGCTCTCGGAGGGAGGCGGCGGGGCGGCCTCCGCGAAGACGTTCTTCAGGCGGCGCTGCTCGTCCGCCTCCGTCTTGCACTTCGCGCAGGTGGCGAGATGTGCCAGGACGCGGTCACGCGCCTCATGACCGAGCTCTCCGTCGACCAGGGCGGAGAGACGGTCTCCCAGGTGCTGCTCGGCAGGTGTCGGACGGGTTCCACTCACGCGGTCGCGCCCCCTCCTCCCAGCACGGGCACCCGCGGCACCGTGAACCCGCGGCGCTGCTCGGCCCGGGCCTCCGGGGAGCGGTGCGCCAGGGCCTTGCGGAGCTGGGAGCGGCCACGGTGGATCCGGGAGCGGACTGTGCCGAGCTTGACGCCCAGGGTCGCGGCGATCTCCTCGTACGACAGGCCCTCGATGTCGCAGAGGACGACGGCGGCGCGGAACTCGGGCGCCAGGGTGTCGAGGGCCTGCTGGACGTCGGCGTCGAAGTGCGCGTCGTTGAAGATCTGCTGCGGGGTGGGCTCGCGGCTGGGCAGTCGCTCGGCCGCGTCGTCCCCGAGGGCGTCGAAGCGGATGCGCTGCTTGCGCCGGACCATGTCCAGGAAGAGGTTGGTGGTGATGCGGTGCAGCCAGCCCTCGAAGGTGCCGGGCGTGTACGTCGACAGCGAGCGGAAGACGCGGACGAAGACTTCCTGGGTGAGGTCCTCGGCGTCGTGCTGATTGCCGGTCAGACGGTAGGCGAGCCGGTAGACGCGGCCGCTGTGGGTGCTGACGATCTCCTCCCAGGTGGGCGGAGTCCACGCCTGCGCGTGCGCGTCCGTGGTGAAGGTCGCGGTCTGTGCGACGGCGGCGTGGCTGTGGTCAGCGGTGTCGTTCACGGATTTCGGCTTGCCCGCCGATCCGAGAAAGCGCCGTAGCACTCCTCCCCGATCCACAGGCGCGGCCGCACCTCCCCTGTCGGCTCTGGTGGTGTCCAGTGGAGCCCCTACCATAGCCACCTCGCCCGTTAGCTCCGGATAAGCGGTTTTATAAGAAATTGATGTGCGCCGATGTGGCTCATATGGCTGATGCGGCTCATATGGCGCTGTCAGCACCTGCACCGAAGCCCGCGCCTGCTCCTCGGACCGATCCACCCCGTGCCCCCCGTCACTCACTCATCCCTTTAAACGACCGGTCCCATCAGGAGGTTCCCGACGGCAACGGATACAGTCACGCCCAGGCAACCACGGGGACATAAGGAGAGGGTCATTACCGGCAACCGGCTGACGAGCTGGGCGTTCGCCGACGCCTTTGTCGCCGAGGACGAGGCGCTGCGCTGGGCCCGCGACCGGGCCCGGGAGTCAGGCCTGCGCTCGGTGTCGCCCGGTACGGGCGCCGCGCTGCGGGTGCTCGCCGCCACCGTGGACGCGAAGGCGGTGGCGGAGATCGGGACCGGGACCGGCGTCTCCGGGATCCATCTGCTGCACGGTATGCGGCCTGACGGGGTGCTGACCACCGTGGATCCGGAGCCGGACCACCAGCAGTTCGCCCGGCAGGCGTTCCGCGCGGCCGGCTTCGCCAGCAACCGCGCGCGCTTCATCCCGGGCCACGCCCTGGAGGTGCTGCCGCGGCTGGCGGACTCCGGGTACGACCTGGTCTTCTGCGACGGCGACCGGCTGGAGTGCCTCGACTACCTCGCTGAATCGTTGCGTCTGCTCAGACCCGGCGGCCTCGTCGCGTTCGAGGGCGTCTTCGCCAGCGGCCGCACGGTGGATTCGAACCCCCAGCCGACCGAGGTCATACGCCTGCGGGAGCTGCTGCGCACGGTCCGCGAGAGCTCCGAGCTCGTGCCGTCCCTGCTCCCGGTCGGCGACGGCCTGCTGTGCGCGGTCAAGCGCTGAACGACCTTTCCGGAGCCGGACCGGCCCCGGCACACCCCCGGTACAACAGCGCCCCGGCACCACCGAGTGCGGCGGTGCCGGGGCAACTGAAAAGGGTATGGTCGCTACGCGCGTCAGCCGACGACCTTCTTGAGGGCATCGCCGAGGGCGTCGGCCTCGTCAGGGGTCAGCTCCACGACGAGCCGTCCGCCGCCTTCGAGCGGAACTCGCATGACGATGCCCCGCCCCTCCTTGGTCACCTCGAGCGGGCCATCGCCCGTCCGCGGCTTCATGGCCGCCATGCTCGTACCCCTTCCTGAAACCAGCTCATCGCCTAAGCCGACGGCCCTGGAGGGCAGGCGCGGGCCCACCTGGGGACACGCGACACCGGCATCGAACACATTGCTTCCAGGCCATTATCCCGCATCTCATGACCCGATGACCAACATCGGTCGGCATCGCTTGGGCAACGCGCGCGAGCAAAACCACCCAATTCGGCGGTGTGACTGCGATACTGCGCCACCACTCGGTCCCCGGTCGACGCTCGGCCATTGGTGATTCTTTGACGCAGGTCACACCTCCGGCCCCCGTTGTCACCCGTGATCTCCGCCATGCTGTGCTGTGACGAGGGCGTACTGACCAGTACGTCGTCAGCCGCGAACCGGAGGGGAACCGCCATGGCCGACACCGTGCTCTACGAGGTGCACGACGGACTCGCGACGATCACGCTGAACCGCCCCGCGGCGATGAACGCGCTGAACATCGCTACCAAGGTGGCCCTGCGCGAGGCCGTGGAGGCCGCTGCCGGGGACGACGCCGTACGGGCGGTGCTGCTGACCGCGGCCGGGGACCGGGCGTTCTGTGTGGGCCAGGACCTGAAGGAGCACATCGGGCTGCTGGTCGAGGACTCGGGACAGGTCATGAGCACGGTCAGGGAGCACTACAACCCCGTGGTGAAGGCGCTCACGGGTATGGCCAAGCCCGTGGTGGCCGGAGTGAACGGTGTGGCGGCAGGCGCCGGCCTGGGGTTCGCGCTCGCGGCGGACTACCGGGTGGTCGCCGACACGGCCTCCTTCAACACCTCCTTCGCCGGGGTCGCGCTCACGGCCGACTCCGGGGTCTCCTGGACCCTGCCGCGTGTGATCGGTCCCGGTCGCGCGGCCGACCTGCTGCTTTTCCCGCGCAGCATCACGGCCCAGGAGGCGTACGAGCTGGGAATCGCGAACCGGGTCGTGCCGGCGGCCTCTGTGCACACCGCCGCCGAGCAGGTGGCGCGGATGCTGGCCGAAGGGCCGACGGTGGCATACGCGGCGATCAAGGAGGCGGTCGCCTACGGGTTCTCCCACTCGCTGGCCGAGACTCTGGAGAAAGAGGACGAACTGCAGACTCGGGCGGGGGCTTCGGAGGACCACCGGATCGCTGTGCGGGCGTTCGTGAACAAGGAGACGCCGCAGTACCTGGGGCGGTGACCGTCCCCGGGGAACTGCGGATCCGACGCGGTTGATCATGCCCAGGCGCCGGAGCCGCACCTGACACTGCCCCACACCCGTTAGGGGGCGCTCCTGGCGACGCAGGTCTCCAAGTGGTCGTTCACCAAGCCGCAGGCCTGCATCAGCGCGTACGCCGTCGTCGGGCCGACGAAGCGGATGCCTCGCTTCTTGAGGGCCTTGGAGAGGGTCGTGGACTCGGGGGTGACCGCCGGAACGTCCGCGAGGGTCCTCGGCACCGGGCGGGGCGCCGGGTCCGGGGCGTGGGACCAGATCAGCTCGTCCAGCTCGCCCGGGGCCCAGGCGGTCAGCTCCCGCGCGTTGGCGATCGTCGCCTCGATCTTCGCCCGGTTGCGGATGATGCCGGGGTCGGCGAGGAGGCGCTCCTGGTCGGCCTCCGTGAACGTGGCGACCGAGGCGATCTTGAAGTCGGCGAAGGCGGAGCGGAAGCCCTCACGGCGGCGCAGGATGGTGATCCAGGAGAGGCCGGACTGGAAGGCCTCCAGGCAGAGGCGCTCGTACAGGGCGTCGTCGCCGTGGACCGGGCGGCCCCACTCCTCGTCGTGGTACGCGACGTACTCCTCGGTGGACAGGGCCCAGGGGCAGCGCAGGGCTCCGTCGGGGCCGGCCAGGGCGGTGCCGTCGCTCACTGGTGGTCGCCCTCCTCGGGCTTGCGCAGCGAGGTCACGGTCGCCGAGCGGGCGCCCGCGAGCGCGGACTCCAGGTCGGCGATGCGGGCGTCCCGCTCGGCGATCTCGGCGCTGAGGCGGCCGAGGGCGTCGTCCACGTCCGCCATGCGATAGCCGCGGACGGCGACCGGGAAGCGGAGCGCCTCGACGTCCGCGCGGTTGACCGGGCGGTCCGCCGGAAGCGGGTCCTGGAGCCGCTCGCCCTCGGCCTCCGGCAGCACCGCGTTGTCGCCGCCGCCCACGACGGCGAGCGTCACCGCGGCGACCACGACGGCGAGCGCGACGACCAGGAACAAGAACATGAACATCGCTGGGTCCCCTCGAGTGTGTTCGGCTCCGATCGTGCCATGCGAGTCTGACAGTTAAGGTCGCAGGCGGTTGAGCAAGGCCGTCGATCGGCGGGACGTACTGGGAGAGGTCACAGCGGATGCTCAGGCTGGGCAAGCGGGAATTCGGCCCGCACGAGCCGGTGATCATGGCGATCGTCAACCGGACCCCGGACTCGTTCTACGACCAGGGGGCCACCTTCCACGACGAGCCGGCGCTCGCACGCGTGGAACGGGCGGTCGCCGAGGGCGCGGCCATCATCGACATCGGCGGGGTGAAGGCCGGGCCCGGGGAGGAAGTGACCGCGGCGGAGGAGGCGCGGCGGACCGTGGGGTTCGTCGCGGAGGTGCGGCGGCGGTTCCCCGAGGTGGTCATCAGCGTCGACACCTGGCGGCACGAGGTCGGTGAGGCCGTGTGCGAGGCCGGGGCGGATCTCCTCAACGACGCGTGGGGCGGGGTCGATCCCCGGCTCGCGGAGGTCGCGGGGAGGTACGGGGTGGGGCTGGTGTGCACGCACGCGGGTGGGGCGGAGCCTCGTACGCGGCCGCATCGGGTCGAGTACGACGACGTGATGGCCGACATTCTCCGGGTGACCGTGGGGCTGGCCGAGCGGGCGGTGTCGCTGGGGGTGCCCCGGGAGTCCGTGCTGATCGATCCGGGGCACGACTTCGGGAAGAACACGCGGCACAGCCTGGAGGCGACTCGGCGGCTGGGGGAGATGGTCGCGACGGGGTGGCCGGTGTTGGTGTCGTTGTCCAACAAGGACTTCGTGGGCGAGACGCTGGACAAACCGGTGAAGGAGCGGGTGCTCGGGACGCTGGCGACGACCGCGGTGTCGGCCTGGCTGGGGGCTCAGGTGTACCGGGTGCACGAGGTCGCGGAGACCCGTCAGGTGCTGGACATGGTGGGGGCCATCGCGGGGTACCGGGCGCCGGCCGTGGCCCGGCGGGGGCTCGCCTAGGCCGTTTCTGGCGGCTCTTGAAGCCGTTCGTGAGCGGTTACGGACGCGTCCGGTGAGGTGGCCGGCGCCTCACGAGTCACCTCGCGCGGCGCCGATCGGCCGGATGATCTCCGACCAAGAGTCAGCAGAAGCGTCCTGGGGCTTCTTCTCGCCCCCGCGGCCCCTGCGCGTCCCGTCCTCAAGGGGCTGCGCCCCTTTGCCCCCGCCCACCGACTCGGGCCGTCGGGCGCCTGGGCGGGTGCGGGTTCGTCGGGGTTGATCGCGCAGTTCCCCGCGCCCCTTTCGGGGCGCGGGACAACCACCGTCTAGCGGCCCGCCTCCTTCGAGACCAGGGCCACCGCCTCGTCCACGTCGTCCGTCACGTGGAAGAGGGTCAGGTCCTTTGCCGACGCCTTGCCCTGGGCGATCAGAGTGTTGCTGAGCCAGTCGATCAGGCCGCCCCAGTAGGACTCGCCGAAGAGGACGATGGGGAAGCGGGTGACCTTCTGGGTCTGGACGAGGGTGAGGGCCTCGAAGAGTTCGTCGAGGGTGCCGAGGCCGCCGGGGAGGACCACGAAGCCCTGGGCGTACTTGACGAACATCATCTTCCGGACGAAGAAGTAGCGGAAGTTGAGGCCGATGTCGACATAGGGGTTGAGACCCTGTTCGAAGGGCAGCTCGATGCCGAGGCCGACGGACATGCCGCCCGCTTCGAGGGCGCCCTTGTTGGCCGCCTCCATCGCGCCCGGACCGCCGCCGGTGATGACGGCGAAGCCGGCGTCCACCAGGCCCCGGCCGAGCCGCACGCCCGCCTCGTACTCCGGTGAGTCGGCCGGCGTGCGGGCGGAGCCGAACACGCTGATCGCGGGCGGGAGTTCGGCGAGCGTGCCGAAGCCCTCGATGAACTCCGACTGGATACGCAGGACGCGCCACGGGTCCGTGTGGACCCAGTCCGAGGGACCACCCGCGTCCAGCAGCCGCTGATCCGTCGTGCTCGCCTGGACCTGATCGCGTCTGCGCAGCACCGGCCCGAGCCGCTGCTCCTTCGGTGGCTGCTTCCCGCCCTCGGGGTTCCCGGTCGCCATGTCCGCTCCCTCCGCCGTGCTGGTGGTTCACGTCAGCGTAGATCCATACGGGTTACGGACGGGGGACGTGAGCGTGTCCGCCGCGATCCGTCACCTCGTACAGGTGGTTGGACCCGTGGTTGTACCCCTGGATCACGCCGTCAGCCAGGACCTCAGGCGTTCCTCGCCCGCCAGGATCTTCGCCGGGTCCACCCGTTCGTCGCGGCGGTGTGCCAAGTGCGGGTTGCCGGGGCCGTAGTTGACGGCCGGGATGCCGAGGGCGCTGAATCGGGAGACGTCCGTCCAGCCGTACTTGGGCTGGGCGGTGCCGCCGACCGCCTCGATGAAGGCCACGGCCGCCGGGTGGGACAGACCGGGCAGCGCGCCGGGGCTGTGGTCGTCGACGACGAACTCCTCGACCCCGCAGTCGGCGAAGACCTCGCGGACGTGGGCGATGGCCTCCTCCTCGGTGCGGTCGGGGGCGTAGCGGAAGTTGACCGTCACCACGCACGCGTCGGGGATGACGTTGCCGGCGACGCCGCCGGAGATGCCGACCGCGTTGAGGCCCTCGCGGTACTCCAGGCCGTCGATGACCGGGTACCGCGGCTCGTAGGACGCCAGCCTCGCCAGGATCGGGGCCGCCGTGTGGATGGCGTTGGAGCCCATCCAGCCGCGGGCGGAGTGTGCGCGCTCGCCCGTGGTCGTCAGCAGGACCCGCAGGGTGCCCTGGCAGCCGCCCTCGACCTCGCCGTTCGTGGGCTCCAGGAGGACAGCGAAATCGCCCTCCAGCCATTCGGGGTGGGCCTCGGAGACGTGCTTGAGGCCGTTCAGGTCCGCGGCGACCTCTTCGTTGTCGTAGAAGACGAAGGTCAGGTCGCGGTTGGGGGCCGGGACCGTGGCCGCGATGCGCAGCTGGACCGCGACGCCGGACTTCATGTCGCAGGTGCCGCAGCCCCACAGGACGCCGTCGTCGTCGAGGCGGGAGGGCACGTTGTCGGCGATGGGGACCGTGTCGATGTGGCCGGCCAGGATCACGCGCTCCGCCCGGCCCAGGTTCGTGCGGGCGACGATGTTGTTGCCGTACCGGTCGACCGTGAGGTGCGGCAGGGCACGCAGGGCGGTCTCGAT